>JAFKKO010000092.1 GCA_017305455.1 Hyphomicrobiales bacterium
GCCGGCGTGACTTTGGAGTTGTGCAGGTCGACGTTGAGGCTGAGCGAGCGCATTTCCTTGACCAGCACGTTGAAGGATTCGGGGATACCCGCCTCGAACGTGTCGTCGCCGCGCACGATCGCCTCGTACACCTTGGTACGGCCGGCGACGTCGTCCGACTTCACCGTCAGCATCTCCTGCAGCGTGTAGGCCGCGCCGTAAGCTTCGAGCGCCCACACCTCCATTTCGCCGAAGCGCTGGCCGCCGAACTGCGCCTTGCCGCCCAGCGGCTGCTGGGTGACGAGCGAGTACGGACCAATCGAACGCGCATGGATCTTGTCGTCCACGAGATGGTGCAGCTTGAGCATGTAGATGTAGCCCACCGTCACCCTGCGGTCGAAGCGATCACCGGTGCGTCCGTCATAGACGACCGACTGGCCCGACTTGTCGACGCCGGCAAGCTCCAGCATCTGCTCGATGTCGGTTTCCTTGGCGCCGTCGAACACCGGGGTCGCGATCGGCACGCCCGGCTTCAGGTTGCGGCCGAGCTCAAGCAGCTCATTGTCGTTGAGCGACTTGATCACCTCGTCGTCGCCATAGACCTCCTTCAAGGTGCCCTTCAACGCCTTGGTGTCGGACTTGCCTTCGCCCTTGGCGAGATAGGCATCGACCGCCTGGCCGATGCGCTTGCCGAGGCCGGCGCAGGCCCAGCCCAGATGCGTCTCCAGGATCTGACCGACGTTCATGCGCGAAGGCACGCCGAGCGGGTTCAGCACGATGTCCGCGTGGGTGCCGTCCTCAAGGAACGGCATGTCCTCGATCGGAACGATCTTCGACACCACGCCCTTGTTGCCGTGACGGCCGGCCATCTTGTCGCCCGGCTGGATCTTGCGCTTCACCGCGACGAAGACCTTGACCATCTTCATCACACCCGGAGGCAGTTCATCGCCGCGCTGCAGCTTCTCGACCTTGTCGAGGAAGCGCTGCTCAAGGCCCTTCTTCGACTCGTCGTACTGCTTATGCATCGCCTCGATTTCGGTCATCAGCTTGTCGTTCGGCGAAGCGAACTGCCACCACTGCGACCGCGGATACTCCTCGAGCACCGCGCGGGTGATCTTGGTGTCCTTCTTGAAGCCCTTCGGGCCGGCGATGCCCTGACGGTTTTCAAGCAGGTCCGCCAGACGGCCGTAGACGTTACGGTCGAGAATCGCCTGCTCGTCGTCGCGGTCCTTGGCGAGACGCTCGATTTCCTCGCGCTCGATGGCGAGCGCGCGCTCGTCCTTGTCGACGCCGTGACGGTTGAAGACGCGGACTTCGACGATGGTGCCCTGCACGCCCGGCGGCACGCGCAGCGAGGTGTCGCGCACGTCGGAGGCCTTCTCGCCGAAGATGGCGCGCAGAAGCTTTTCTTCCGGCGTCATCGGGCTTTCGCCCTTCGGCGTGATCTTGCCGACCAGGATGTCACCGGCCCGCACTTCGGCGCCGATGTAGACGATGCCGGCTTCGTCGAGGTTCTTCAGCGCTTCTTCCGAGACGTTCGGAATATCGCGGGTGATTTCCTCAGGACCCAGCTTGGTGTCGCGGGCCATCACCTCGAACTCCTCGATGTGGATCGAGGTGAAGACGTCGTCCTTCACGATCCGCTCGGAGAGCAGGATCGAGTCTTCGAAGTTGTAGCCGTTCCACGGCATGAACGCGACCAGCACGTTGCGACCGAGCGCGAGCTCGCCGAGATCGGTCGAGGGACCGTCGGCGATGATGTCGCCCTTCTTCACCACGTCGCCCACCTTCACCAGCGGTCGCTGGTTGATGCAGGTCGACTGGTTGGAGCGCTGGAACTTCATCAGGCGATAGATATCGACGCCCGACTTGGTCGGGTCGAGATCCTCAGTGGCGCGGATCACGACGCGGGTGGCGTCGATCTGATCGATCACGCCTGAACGGCGGGCAGCGATCGCGGCGCCCGAGTCACGGGCGACCACGCCTTCCATGCCCGTGCCGACGAACGGCGCTTCGGCGCGCACCAGCGGCACGGCCTGACGCTGCATGTTCGAGCCCATCAGCGCGCGGTTGGCGTCGTCGTTCTCAAGGAACGGGATCAGCGCCGCGGCGACGGAGACGAGCTGCTTGGGCGACACGTCCATGTAATCGACGCGGTCCGGAGTGACCTGGATCACTTCGCCGGCGTGGCGGCAGATCACGAGATCCTCGGTGAAGCGGCCACGGTTGTCGAGCGGCAGGTTGGCCTGCGCGACATAGTGACGGCCCTCCTCCATCGCCGACAGATAGACCACGTCATCGGTGACGCGGCCGTCCTTGACCTTGCGATACGGGGTCTCGACGAAGCCATACTTGTTCACGCGCGCGAAGGTCGCGAGCGAGTTGATCAGACCGATGTTCGGGCCTTCCGGCGTCTCGATCGGGCAGATGCGGCCGTAATGCGTCGGATGCACGTCGCGCACCTCGAAGCCGGCGCGTTCGCGGGTCAGGCCGCCCGGTCCAAGCGCCGACAGGCGGCGCTTGTGGGTGATCTCCGACAGCGGATTGGTCTGGTCCATGAACTGCGAGAGCTGC
>JAFKKO010000093.1 GCA_017305455.1 Hyphomicrobiales bacterium
CGACATTGCCGCCGCGGTCTTCCATGTCGATGCGCAGGCGCACCAGGATCGCGGCATTGGCGGGACGGCTGATCGCGGCAAAGCGCGGATTGGTCTCCAGCCGGTCGATGGTGAAGGTCACCGGCGAGAGCGGACGGAACGCCTGCTCGGCATCGGCCAGCACCACTTCGACCAGGCGCTTGACAAGATTGGTCTCGATCGTGGTGTAAGGCCGGCCCTCGATGCGCAGCGAGGTCTGACCGCGCCGCCCGCCCAGCAACACATCGATCATCGAATAGATCAGGCTGGAATCGACGGTGAACAGTCCGAAATTCTCCCACTCCTCGGCCTTGAACACCGTCAGCACGCAGGGCAGCGGAATCGAATTCAGATAATCGGCAAAGCGCACCGAGGTGATGCGATCGAGCGAGACTTCGACGTTGTCGGAGGTGAAGTTGCGCAGGCTCGTCGTCATCAGCCGCACCAGGCGGTCGAAGATGATTTCGAGCATCGGCAGGCGCTCGTAGGACACCATCGCCGAGTCGATGATGGCGCGAATGCCCGAATTGTCCTCGAGATGGACTTCGCCGTCGCTGAAGCCGAGCAGGTTGTCGATTTCTTCCTGCGACAGCACACGCTCGCCGTTCGCCTTGGCGGAGGCGAGACCGCGGCTGCCGTCGTCCACCATGGCGGCCCACTGCTCGGCCATGGTTTCGGTCAGTTCGTTACTGGCGGCCTCGGCAGCGGCCTCTTCGGGATCCTCGGAGTCGAGCGCGCCCTCCCATTGGGCGGCCAGTGCATCCTGATCGACGTCATCACCGGGTGTCATGGTCTTAAATCCCGCCCGTCACTGAATGACGATTTCCTTGAACAGGACCGCATTGATCTGGCTCGGCGAGATCGCCGCGTTGACCCGCCGCGTCAGTTCTTCGCGCAGCCGGAACAGGCCGATCGAGCCGTTGAGATCGCTCGGACGCAATTCGCGCAAGTACGTCTGAAACAGATCGGTGACGCGCGGCATCGTCGGCTGGATCTGCGCCATCAGCGGCGCGTCCTTGACCTCGAGCACGACCTTGACCTTGAGATACGCCACCCGCTCACCGGGCAGATGCGCAAGATTGACCAGCAGCTCGGGCACGTCGAGGAACACCGGCGGCTTCGGCGGCGGCGCCTCGGCATGCTTCTCATCGCCATGGCCGCTCATGAAGAAATACCAGCCGCCTCCAGCCGCCGTCACCAGCAGCAGCGCGGCCGCCGCAATGATAATGAGCTTGCGCTTGCTCTTCGGCGCCTCGGCAACGGCGCCGTCTTCTGCCTGATCGTCGTCCGCCATTGTCCCCGCCCGCCGGCTTCCCACCGGGCTCGATGTGCCGAACTGGCTGAATACGCGAAACAAAGGCCGCCGGCGCCCGAGCGCCCTCTTGCACCGACGCTAGGTCGCAATGGTTAACGGAATCTTTCTTTCTGTCCTCGCGTGGGAAAATTTTGCCGGGTCGATATGGTCAACAAGACCTTATTGCCGCCCCGCTGGCACCCCAGAAACCATCTAAGCCATTGCAATCGAAGGATTTTTAAAGTTGGCACGGTGTTCGCATTAACCAAAAGCGAACCGCCGGTTTGGGAGAGCCGGGCGGTTTAACGAACCGCAGCCGGCTTTGGGAGAGGCAGGTCGCGGTTCTTCAAGGGGAGAACTGCGATGGAGAATACCCTTCTCGTCGCGCTGTCGCGCCAGATGGTGCTTGAACGGCAAATGGACGTCGTCGCCAACAACGTGGCGAACGCGAACACGAACGGCTTCAAGGCCGACAAATCGTTGTTCGAGGAATTTCTGCGCTCGGGCGCCCATGAGGACAATTTCGTGGGCAGCGACCGGCGCGTCAGCTTTGTCAACGATCGCACCACCATCCGCGATTTCGCCTCTGGCCCGAACCTGCAGACCGGCAACCCGCTCGACGTCGCCGTCAACGGCAACGGCTTCCTCGTGGTGCAGACCCCGGCGGGCGAGCGCTACACCCGCGACGGTTCGCTGCAGATCAACGCGCAGGGCCAGCTCGTCACCAATGGCGGCAATCTGGTGCTCGGCACCAACGGTCCGATCACCTTTCAGGCGACCGACCGCGACATCAATGTCTCGGCCGACGGCACCATCACGGTCCGCGAAGGCACCGTGACCCAGGTCGACTCGATCCGCGGCAAGCTTCGCCTCGTCAGTTTCAACAACCCGCAGCAGCTCGTGAAGGAAGGCGCCAATCTGTTCACGGCGCCGGCCGGCGTCGCGGCGCAGCCCGACACCCTCTCGCGCGTCAATCAGGGCTTTGTCGAGAAGTCGAACGTCAACGTGGTCACCGAGATGACCCGTCTGATGGAAGTCACGCGGACTTATCAGTCCGTCGCCTCGCTGATGCAGCAGCAGAACGACCTGCGCAAGAACGCCATTCAAATGCTGGCCGACGTGCCGGCCTGAGGAGACTAGACCATGCGCGCCCTCTATACCGCAGCAACCGGAATGGCCGCCCAGGAACTGAACGTCCAGGTCATTTCCAACAACATCGCCAACCTGCGCACC
>JAFKKO010000050.1 GCA_017305455.1 Hyphomicrobiales bacterium
GCGAGCAGATCGTCCTCGTCGATGTCCGACTTGTTGCCGAGACCGACGATCGCGGAGACGCCCATCTTGGCCGAACGCGAGAAGCCGATGATCGCCATGCCGATGCCGCCGGACTGCGACGACAGCGCCGCCGAACCCTTGACGTCGAAGGCGGTGCAGAAGGTCGCGCAGAGGTTGGCCGGGGTGTAGTAGAAGCCGTAGATGTTCGGCCCCATCAGGCGGATGTCGTACTTCTTGCCGATCTTGACGATCTCTTCCTGAAGCTCAGGCTCGTTGGCTTCGGCGAAGCCCGACGGAATGAGAACGGCGCCGGGAATCTTCTTCTCGCCGCACTCGGTCAGCGCGCCGGCAACGAACTTCGCCGGAATCGCGAACACCGCCACGTCGACTTCGCCGGGGATGTCCTTGACGCTCTTGTAGGCCTTGTGGCCGAGGATGTCGGCAGCCTTCGGGTGGACCGGGTAGATGTTGCCCTTGTAGCCGCCGTTGATGAGATTCTTCATCACCGAGTTGCCGATCTTGCCGTCTTCGGCGGAAGCGCCGATCACGGCAACCGACTTCGGCATCATGATCCGGTTCATCGCCTTGACGATTTCGGAATCCGGACGCGGAGCCGGCTTCGGCTGGTAGTTGAAGTCGACGACGATGCGCACGTCGGCCGCAATCGCGTCCTTCTTGGTGGCGAACACCGGGTTGAGGTCGAGCTCGACGATCTCCGGGAAGTCGGAGACGAGCTGCGAGACGTTGACGATGATGGTCGCCAGCGCGTCACGGTTCACCGGATCGCCGCCACGCACGCCGTGCAGCATTTCCTTGGCCTGGATGCCGTCGAGCATCGAGAGCGCGTCTTCCTTGGTGGCGGGCGCCATGCGGAAGGTGATGTCCTTGAGGACTTCCACCAGCACGCCGCCGAGGCCGAACGCGACGAGCTTGCCGAACGAATCGTCGGTGATCGAACCGACGATCACCTCGGTGCCGCCCAGCAGCATCTGCTGAACCTGGATGCCTTCGATCTTGGCGTCGGCCTTGTACTTCTTGGCGTTGGCGAGAATGGTGTCGTAGGCGGCCTTCGCTGCGGCATCATCCTTGACGCCGACCACGACGCCGCCGGCTTCGGTCTTGTGCAGGATGTCCGGCGAGACGATCTTCATCACCACCGGATAGCCCATGCCACCTGCGAGCTTGGCGGCTTCGTCGGCTGACTTCGCAAGGCCTTCGCCCGGCACCGCGATGCCGTAAGCATCGCACACCAGTTTGCCTTCCGGGGCGGTCAGGCTGTTGCGGCCGTCCGCTTTCACTGCATCGAGAATCTTGCGGACGGAAGCTTTGTCGGTTGCCATATTATACTCCAATGTTGAGCGTTTTTATGTTGAGCGTTTTTAACGTTGGTCCCAAGGCCGGACCGGATGTCCGGTGGTTCATGTGACGTCGGGTGCGGCGAGGGCCGCGAATTGCAGGCGATCCTACATCTTCATGCAGGTCTGTCACCTTTGGTCGGGTTCAGGTGAAATTTGCGGCACGTTTCAGATAGATCGTTGAATTGGGTGAAGCTCGGCAGCGGAAGATCGCGCCGTTGAGAATATTGAGCGGTCCGGTGCGAATTGTCTTTGACGTCGGTCTTGCAGATTTTCTCCCCCTTATAACGCTAGCGAGCCCGCCGGGTGAAATTCACCGGCGGGCTCGCTGGTGTTGTGACTATGTGGCGTATTGTCCGGCGGCAGCAGAATCGACCTGGCTGCGCTGAACGACGGACTTGCGCCACGGCTTGAGCACGGCGACGGCCAGCAGCGACGCGGCAATGTTGGCCGCGGCCGCCAGCAGGAATACGCCGTCCCAGCTTCCGGTCGCCTGCTGCATGTAGTTGCCGAACGGCACCAGCAGCGCGGCGAAGCCCTTTGCGGTATAGAGCATGCCGGCGTTGGTGGTGGCGAACTTCGAGCCGAAGGTGTCGGTGCAGACCGCAGGGAAGAGGCTGTAGATCTCGCCCCATGCGAAGAACACCAGACCGGTGAGGACGACGAATCCGACCGGGTTGTGACCCCAGAAGTAGAGCGCCAAGATGCCGAGCCCTTCAAAACCGAATGCGACGAACATCGTGTTCTCGCGACCGATGCGGTCAGAAATCCAGCCGAAGAAGGGCCGCGTCAATCCGTTGAGGACGCGGTCGATCGTCGCGGCGAAGGTGACGGTCGTCATGGTGAGGCCCATCAGCGTCACCGGAATGTCGGTGAGATGCCAGTCGGCCGCGATGGGCTTGAGGTTCGCGGTGACGAGAAGTCCGCCGGCGCCGACGATCACGAACATGAAGTACATCAGCCAGAAGATCGGCTGACGCGCGACTTCGGACGGACCGTAATCGCGGCGGCTTTGTTGAATGGCGCTGCTGACCACCGGAGCGGGAGTCTGGCCCTGCTTCGGCGCCATGATGAACAGCGCGAGGATCATGCAGATCACGCCTTGTCCGATGCCGAAGTTGAAGAACGCAGCCTGGAAGCCGTCGGTCTTGATCATCGCCTGAATCGGAGCAACGGTCAGTGCCGCGCCGGCGCCGAAGCCCGCCGCGGTGATGCCCGCGCAAAGACCGCGCTTGTCAGGAAACCACTTCAGCGCGTTGCCGACGCAGGTGCCGTAGACGCCGCCGGCGCCGATGCCCGCGATCACCTGACCGATGTAGAAGCCGGTAAGCGTGGTGGCGTAGGAGTTGACCACCCAGCCGAGCGCGCAGAGCAGGCCGCCGAAGAAAATGACGACGCGCGGGCCGTATTTATCCACGAACCAGCCCTCGACCGGCACCAGCCAGGTCTCGAACAGCACGAACAGCGTGAACGCCCACTGAATTGCAGCGCGATCGAATCCGAATTTGTTTTGAATGTCGGGGACGAAGAACGTCCACCCGTATTGAAGGTTCGCAATCATCACCATGCAGCCGACGCCAATAGCCAATTGAAGCCATCGATAGCCGTCGCTTACACGTCTCGTGTCACTTCCAGAAACCGTCATAGTCGTTCCTCCCAATCGCGCACTCTTGCGGCGCGCGTAAAGAGGATTTTGGTATATGATATGCCAATAGGCAAGAGGGAAAACTGAGTCGCTGCAGCGCATCCGTAAAAATTCGGTTCACGCCGAACCGGGTTTCAGAAAAAAGTGATGCGCAAGAATTAGATGCAGGAATTCGCGAGGCGGGTGTTTGACCGCGTCGATGGGTCTACCTGTCAGGCCCCCGAAAAGCTGCCATCCATTGCTCAGGGCGGGTATTCGGAGCAGGGAGAGCAGCCGATACGATTCTCTCGCGGCACGATTCTCTCGCGGCGCCATTTGCCCTGCCAGGCCGGTCCCCAGCGGCTGGCGTTTCGGTGGAAGCAGGTCTGATTGCCGATCCGCAATAGGGTCGGGGGCTGCTCCATAATATCGCAGCCAACTCGCCCATGAGGCGATTGACAGTTGGTATTTGGTATGCCAATCATTTGTTCATGACGCTCCTCGCCCGTGAGGCGAGCCGCGCCGCACGTCCGTTGGTCACGCATTTCTATCTCGGGGCGGTCGATGAAGTTCTCGCAAGCTCAGCTTGATCAAGCGTCAGGTTCCGACAACACGGACCGCATCCTCCGATCCTCTACAAATTTCCGCACGAATGCCCATGTCTGCATCCGTGGTTTGAAGTGGCACTGAAAGACACCTGAGCTCACACCCGTTCGCCGAAATCTCGCGAACATATTGTTTCGCAAGAGTAAGCCGCAATAAGCGGTAACACCCCTGGGGAGGTACTACATGTCAGTAGCAGTAGCACAGAGCATCGATGTTCAGCAGGAATTGACGGATGGCTTCCATCTCGTCATCGACGCGCTCAAGCTGAATGATATCAACACGATTTACGCCGTGCCGGGGATTCCGATTTCGGACCTTTGCCGCATG
The DNA here is from genome assembly GCA_017305455.1 of Hyphomicrobiales bacterium. Taxonomy (GTDB): domain Bacteria; phylum Pseudomonadota; class Alphaproteobacteria; order Rhizobiales; family Xanthobacteraceae; genus Afipia. The sequence continues at coordinate 3,913 of JAFKKO010000050.1, forward strand.
GCGCAGGGCGAGGGCATCCGTGTCATCTCGTTCCGTCACGAGCAGAACGCCGGCAACGCCGCTGCGATCGCTGGATACCTGACCCAGAAGCCCGGCGTCTGCCTCACCGTTTCGGCTCCCGGCTTTCTTAACGGTCTGACCGCGCTGGCCAACGCCACCACCAACTGTTTCCCGATGATCCTGATCTCCGGCTCCTCCGAGCGCGAGATCGTCGACCTGCAGCAGGGCGACTACGAAGAAATGGATCAGCTCGCGATCGCCAAGCCACTCTGCAAGGCGGCGTTCCGCGTGCTCCACGCGCAGGATGTCGGCATCGGCATCGCGCGTGCGATCCGCGCCGCATGTTCGGGCCGTCCGGGCGGCGTCTATCTCGATCTGCCGGCCAAGTTCTTCTCTCAGGTCATGACCGCGGAAGCGGGCGCCAAGTCGCTCGTCAAGGTGATCGACGCTGCGCCGGAGCAGATTCCCGCGCCGGCCGCTGTCGAGCGTGCGCTCGACGTTCTCAAGGGCGCAAAGCGTCCGCTGATCATTCTCGGCAAGGGCGCGTCCTACGCCCAGGTTGACGACAAGATTCGCGAACTGGTCGAAAAGACCGGCATTCCGTTCCTGCCGATGTCGATGGCCAAGGGCATCCTGCCGGATACCCATCCGCAGTCGGCGGGCGCTGCGCGCTCGACCGTGCTGAAGGACGCCGATGTCGTGTTGCTGATCGGCGCGCGCCTCAACTGGCTGCTGTCGCACGGCAAGGGCAAGACCTGGGGCTCCGAGCCGAAGAAGTTCATCCAGATCGACATCGAGCCGAAGGAAATGGATTCGAACGTCGAGATCGTCGCGCCGCTGGTGGGCGATATCGGCTCCTGCGTCTCCGCGCTCCTCGCGGGCATGGGCGGCAAGTGGGCGAAGGCTCCGGCTGATTGGGTTGGCGCTGTCAACGCCAAGAAGGAAGCCAACATCGCCAAGATGGCGCCGAAGCTGATGAACAACGCTTCGCCGATGAACTACCACAGCGCGCTCGGCGCGTTGCGCGAGATCATCAAGGATCGCCCGGATGCGATCCTGGTCAACGAAGGCGCCAACACGCTCGATCTCGCCCGCGGCATCATCGACATGTACAAGCCGCGCAAGCGTCTGGACGTCGGCACCTGGGGCGTCATGGGCATCGGCATGGGCTTTGCCGTGGCGGCAGCGGTCGAAACCGGCCAGCCGGTTCTCGCAATCGAAGGCGATAGCGCCTTCGGGTTCTCCGGCATGGAGGTGGAGACGATCTGCCGCTACAACCTGCCGGTCTGCGTCGTGATCTTCAACAACAACGGCATCTATCGCGGCACCGACGTCAATCCGACGGGCGGGGAGGATGTGGCGCCGATGGTGTTCGTCAAGGACGCCCGCTACGACAAGATGATGGAAGCCTTCGGTGGTGTCGGCGCTCATGTGACGACGCCGGATGAACTGAAGCGCGCTGTCATCGCCGCGATGGACTCCGGCAAGCCGACCCTGATCAACGCGGTGATCGATCCGGCGGCCGGCACCGAGAGCGGCAACATCGGCAGCCTGAACCCGCAGAGCGCGGTGGTGCGCAAGAAGTAATAAGTATTTCACGAACCTCTCCGCCGTGCTCTGCACGGCGGAGATAGGCTTAAAAAGAGCTTGTAAAACAAAAATCCAACGGAGAGGAAATCATGAGCAAAGCACTGAACGGCGTGCGCATTCTCGACTTCACACATGTTCAATCCGGCCCGACCTGCACGCAGTTGCTCGCTTGGTTCGGTGCGGACGTGATCAAGGTCGAGCGCCCCGGTGTCGGTGATATCACGCGTGGTCAGCTGCAGGATGTTCCGAACGCGGACAGCCTTTACTTCACGATGCTCAACCACAACAAGCGTTCGATCACGCTCGACACCAAGAACCCGAAGGGCAAGGAAGTCCTGACCGAGCTCATGAAGGTGTGCGACGTGATGGTCGAGAACTTCGCCCCCGGCGTGCTTGACCGCATGGGCTTCCCCTGGGAGACCATCCAGAAGATCAATCCGAAGCTGATCGTCGCGTCGATCAAGGGTTTCGGTCCCGGTCCGTTCGAGGACTGCAAGGTTTATGAGAACGTCGCGCAGTGCACCGGCGGCTCGGCTTCGACCACGGGATTCCGTGACGGTCTGCCGCTCGTGACCGGCGCCCAGATCGGCGATAGCGGCACCGGCCTGCATCTCGCTCTCGGCATCGTCACCGCGCTCTACCATCGCACCCATTCGGGCAAGGGCCAGCGCGTCACCGTCGCGATGCAGGACAGCGTGCTCAACCTGTGCCGCGTCAAGATGCGCGACCAGCAGCGTCTCGCCCATGGCCCGCTGAAGGAATACAGCCAGTTCGGTGAGGGCATCCCGTTCGGCGATGCGACCCCACGCGCCGGCAATGACTCCGGTGGTGGCCAGCCGGGCCGCATCCTGAAGTGCAAGGGCTGGGAAACCGACCCGAACGCTTATCTTTACTTCATCACCCAGGCTCCGGTCTGGGAGAAGATCTGCGACGTCATCGGCGAGCCGACCTGGAAGACCGATCCGAACTACGCCAAGCCGGCTGCCCGTCTGCCGCGCCTGAACGAGATCTTCGGCCGGATCGAGCAGTGGACCATGACCAAGACCAAGTTCGAGTGCATGGACATCCTCAACAAGCTCGACATTCCGTGCGGCCCGATCCTGTCGATGAAGGAAATCTCCGAGGACAAGTCGCTGTACGCCACCGGCACGCTGGTCGAAGTCGATCATCCGGTGCGCGGCAAGTACATCTCGGTCGGCAACCCGATCAAGCTGTCGGACAGCCCCGCCGAGGTCGAGCGTTCGCCGCTGCTCGGCGAGCACACCGAGGAAATCCTGAGCAAGGTGTTGAAGTTCTCAGCAAGCCAGATCGGCGACGTTCGCTCGTCTGGTGCGATCGGCGAAGTGCCGATGGCTGCTGAATAATACCCTCTCCCCCGAGGATGACTTTGCCGGGACAGTAGTCCCGGCTTTTTTTTGCCCGCATTCCGGCGCACGGCCGGAACGGCTGCAGGGCTTTTGAGTTCATCGAAGGACATGGTTGGAGCGCGCGGTCCGCACTGTGTTGGTGTGCGGACATGTTGTTTGCGCCGAAAGAGAAGTCGGAAGTCAAACCGCGATACGTTCGATGATTAGTCGATAGACTAATAAGGCGGCGTTGTGCTCGGATTTGAATACGGTATAAAAGTCAACAACGAAATGCTAATTGCGCTCTTTAGTCGCGCCGTCTATCAGGCGACGAGTTCCGTACAGCTCAGGATGGTACTCATGTCGGACATCATTTCCAGAAAAGCTTCGTATTCGTTGGCTGCGGTCGCCGCCCTGGCTCTTGCCTTTTCGGCCGGCACTGCGACGGCGAAAGACATCACATTCGGCGCCTCGGTGCAGCTCACCGGCCCGGTGGCCAACACCGGGCGCTATTATCGCGATGCCTACGAGCTTGCGATCGAGAAGATCAACGCCGCAGGCGGCGTCAAGGTCGGCAACGAGAAGCAGAAGCTGGTCCTGAAGCTTTACGACAACCAGTCCGACGTCAATCTGAGCGTGCGCCAGTACACCCAGCTCGTCTCGCAGGACAAGGTCGATTTCCTGCTCGGACCGTTCGCCAGCAATTTCGCGCTCGCGGATTCGGCCGTGTCGGAGAAGTACAAGATCCCGATGGTGCAGGGTGGCGGCGCCTCCGACCAGATCTTCTCGCGCAAGTTCAAATACATTTTCGGCACGCTGGCGCCCGCCAGCAACTATTTCGGCTCCACCATCGACATGATGAAGGAGCTTAAACCCGCGCCGAAATCGGTCGCGCTGCTTTATGCCGATGATTCCTTCGACGTCTCGGTGGCGGACGGTACCCGTCCGAAGCTGAAGGCCGCCGGCTTCGATGTGGTGATGGACGAGCGCTACAGCACCAACGCCACCGACTTCAACTCGCTGCTCTCGCAGGTCCGCAGCAAGAATGTCGACGCCGTGCTGGTTGCCGGCCACGAGACCGAAATTCTCAACTTTGTGCGTCAGGCCAAGAGCCTCACCGTCGCGCCGAAGATGTATTCCTTCACCGTCGGCGTGCCGAGCGAGGACTTCCGCAAGGCGCTCGGCAAGGACGCCGATTATGCCTTCGGCATGACCGCATGGCTGCCGTCGGCGGCTCAGAAGGACCGCTGGTTCGGCGATGCCGAGAAGTTCGCCCAAGAGTACAAGACCAAGTTCGGCTATGAGCCCGACTATCACGCGGCGTCCGGCGCGGCCGATGTCGAGGCGCTCGTGCAGGCCATCGAGGATGTCGGCTCGACCGATCCGGCCAAGGTGCGCGACGCGCTCGCCAAGGTGAAGTTCGAGAGCCTCTACGGTCCGATCGCATTCGGCGAGAACGGCCAGATCGACCTGCCGCAGACCGTGATCCAGGTGCAGGGCGACGCGCTGGTCGCGATCCATGACGCGAAGGGTGCGCTCAAGCCGGCGAAGTATCCGATGCCGGCGTGGAATGCGCGCTAAGCGTTTTCGAGCGATGCAGTTACCGGGTCGCGTCAGGAAAGCGCGCCCGATCGAAAACCGGAACCTTTCATCGTTTCGCGAAGCGGTGAAAGGTTTCAGGCGATCCTGACGAGGAACAAGGGTAGGGGGACTATAGGTGGATCTGCTCGCGCAAATCCTGCTCAACGGCGTTCTGCTGGGAGGGCTCTATGCCGTGATGGCGCTCGGCCTCGCTTTGGTGTGGGGCGTGCTGAACATCGTCAATCTGGCGCATGGCGCCTTCATCATGCTCGGCGCCTACGTCTCCTGGCACCTCTACACCTACCTCAACATCGATCCCTTCCTCGGGCTGCCGATCACGGCGGTGGTGATGTTCGCGGTCGGCTACGCCGTGCAGCGCGGACTGCTCAACCTCATTGTCCGCGCCCCGATGTTCAACACCCTGCTGATCACCTTCGGCATCGAGGTGGTGCTGACCTATCTCGCCCAGCTTGCCTTCTCGGCGGACTTCCGCACCATCAACCCCTCTTACGCTGGCGACAGCTTCCAGTTCGGGCCGGTGGTGCTGCCGGTGGCTCGGCTGCTGGCCTTCGGCATCGCCATTATCCTCACCGTGGGGATGTGGCTGTTCCTGCTGCACACCAAGCTCGGCCGCGCCATCCGCGCCACCGCGCAGAACCTCGTCGCGGCGCGGCTCTATGGCGTGGAGCCGCGGCATCTTTATGCGATGACCTTCGGCATCGGCATCGCGCTCGCCGGCGCCGCCGGCGGCCTTTACGGCACCGTGTCGCAGATCAATCCCTATATCGGCGCCTCGTTGACCGCGAAGTCGTTCGCGATCTCGATCATCGGCGGCCTCGACAATCCGCTCGGCGTCATCGTCGGCGGCCTGTTCCTCGGCATCATTGAATCGCTGGCCGCGCTCTATATCGGTCCGACCTTCGCCGATGTCGCAAGCTTTGGCGTGCTGGTGCTGGTGCTGATCGTGCGGCCGAGCGGCCTGCTGGGGAAGACGGCATGAGCGCGCTGCGGATTCCCCTGATCCTGATCGCGCTGGCCATTCTTGCTGCGGTGCCGTGGTTCGGCTCCGATGTGCTGGTGCAGTTCGGCATCAACGCGCTGCTGCTTGCCGTGCTGGCGCAGGGCTGGAACATCATCGGCGGCTACACGGGCTACGCCTCGTTCGGCAATTCGGTGTTCTATGGCCTCGGCAGCTACGGCGTCGGCATCGCCATGGTGCAGTGGGAACTGCCGTTCGCGGCCGGCCTCGTGTTCGGCGTGGTGCTGTCGGTGATCTTCGCCGTGCTGCTCGGCATCCCGGTGCTGCGGCTGCGGGGGCATTACTTCGCGATTGCCACCCTCGCGCTGGCGCAGGTGATGACGGCGATCGTCTCCAACGTGAAGCTGGCGGGCCAGAACATCGGCCTCGTGCTGCCGCCGCTTAACAACGACCTGCTGTTCTATGAATCCGCGCTGGCTCTGCTGGTGGCGGTGACGCTGACGATCTGGTGGCTGTCGCGCAGCCGCTTCGGCTTCGGCCTGATCGCGATCCGCGAGAACGAGGAGGGCGCCGCGGTGATGGGCGTCAACACCACGCTCTACAAGGTGCTGGCGTTTGCGCTGTCGGGCGTGTTCAGCGCCCTAGCCGGCGGCATCCATGCTTACTGGGTGACTTTCATCGATCCGGAGAGCGCCTTCGACATCAGCCTGAACGTGAAGATGATCATCATGGCGGTGTTCGGCGGTCCCGGCACCATCCTCGGTCCGATCGTCGGCGCGCTGTCGCTGTCGGCGATTTCCGAATTCCTCTCCAGCGAGATCACCAGCATCGCGGGTCTGTTCTTCGGCATCGTGGTGGTGGCCGCGGTGGTGCTGATGCCGCGCGGCCTTGCTGACATGCTGCGGCGCTTCCGCAAGACTGGCTGGCGCTATTTCGCGGAAAACATCAGGGCGAACCGGCTGTGAGCGCGATCCTCGAAGTTCAGAACGTGACGCGACGCTTTGCCGGCCTGATTGCCGTCAACAGCGTCAGCTTCTCGCTGCAACCCGGTGAAATCCTTGGCATCATCGGGCCAAACGGCGCCGGCAAGACGACCCTGATCAGCCTGATCAGCGGTACGTTGCCGCCGACCTCCGGCGAGATCCTGTTCGAGGGCAAGTCGCTGCTGAACGTGCCGGCCTACAAGCGCGCGCGGCTCGGCATCGGCCGCACCTTCCAGATCATGCGGCCGTTTCCCGGCCTGTCGGTGCTCGACAATGTCGCGGTCGGCGCGCTGTTCGGCCATGGCGGCGGCGACGCGCAGCTCGCCAAGGCGCGCGAGAAGGCGCGGGCGCAGCTCGATTTCGTCGGGCTCGGCGCCTATGCCGATCAGCGCGCCGACGAACTCGGCGGTCCCGGCCGCAAGCGGCTGGAACTGGCCAAGGCGCTGGCGATGCAGCCCAAGGTTCTATTGTGCGACGAGGTGATGGCGGGGCTCAACCACGTCGAGATCGACGAGGTGATCGACGTCATCCGCAAGGTGCGGGATGAGGGCATCAGCATTCTCGTGATCGAGCACGTCATCAAGGCAATCAAGAGTTTGTCCGATCGCCTTCTCGTTTTGCATCATGGTGAGAAGATCGCCGACGGCGATCCGGACACCGTGCTGTCGAACAAGGACGTGGTCGAGGCCTATCTGGGCAAGAGGCGGGCATGACGACGGCGCCGAACAAAACAGGCGAGGCGCTGCTCAAGGTGAGCGGGCTGGGTGGCGGCTATGGCGGCATGCCGGTGCTGCACGATATCTCGCTCGAGATTTTTCCGGCCGAGATCGTGGCGCTGGTTGGCAGCAACGGCGCGGGCAAGACCACGCTGCTGCGCGCGTTGTCGCGCGTGCTGGCCTGTACCGGCCAGATCGTGCTGAAGGGCAGGAACCTCGTGCCGATGACGCCGGATCAGGCATTCGGCGTCGGTCTGGTGCAGGTGCCGGAAGGCCGGCAATTGTTCGACCGCATGACCGTGCAGGACAACCTGTTGATGGGCGCGTTCCAGCGCACCGACAAGGCCGCGATCGCGCGCGACCTCGACCGGATGTACACGCTGTTTCCCCGGCTTTCGGAGCGGCGCAAACAGATCGCCGGCAGCATGTCGGGCGGCGAGCAGCAGATGTGCGCCATGGCGCGCGGGCTGATGGCCGCGCCGGTGCTGCTGATGATCGACGAGATGAGCCTTGGCCTTGCGCCGGTGATCGCCGAGCAATTGATGGACGTGCTGGCGGCGATCCGCGCCGAGGGCGTCACCGTGCTGCTGGTCGAGCAGGACATCCACCTTGCATTGTCTGGCGCCGACCGCGGCTATGTGATGGAGACCGGCCGCATCGTCCATAGCGGCAGCGCCAAGGATCTGATCGACGATCCCGAGGTTCGCCGCGCCTATCTCGGGCTCTGAGCGGGGCTTCCATTTCCTGCCGGGCTCGATAGATAGTGCGGGATGCAGTCGCAATCCGTTGACATGAAAGCCGAAACCGGCGCGCTCGACAGCCGCCGGTTTTCCGTCGCCCCGATGATGGACTGGACCGACCGGCACTGCCGGGCGTTCCATCGGGTGCTGACGCGCCATTCGAAGCTCTACACCGAGATGCTGACCACCGGCGCGGTGATCCATGGCGACCGGGCGCGGCTGCTCGGCTTCGACGCCTGCGAGCATCCGGTGGCGCTGCAACTGGGTGGATCGAATCCTCAGGATCTCGCCGCAAGTGCCCGCATTGGCGAGGATTTCGGCTATAACGAAATCAACCTCAATGTCGGCTGTCCGTCCGACCGGGTGCAGGACGGCCGTTTCGGCGCCTGCCTGATGGCCGAGCCGCGGCTGGTCGCCGAGTGCGTCGCGGCGATGAAACGGGCGGTGGCGATCCCGGTGACGGTGAAGTGCCGCATCGGTATCGACGACCAGGACCCTGAAATCGCTCTCGATGTTCTCGCCCGCGCGGTGGTTGGCGCCGGCGCGGATGAATTGATCGTGCACGCGCGCAAGGCGTGGCTGCAGGGCCTGTCGCCGAAACAGAACCGCGATATCCCGCCGCTCGATTACGACCGGGTCTATCGCCTCAAAGCCGCGCTGCCGCAGGTGCCGGTGATCATCAATGGCGGCGTCGCCAGCATCGAAGAGGCGCGGCGTCATCTCGATCACGTCGATGGCGTAATGATGGGCCGCGCGGCCTATCAGGAGCCGTGGCGGCTGCTCGCGGTCGATCCGGAGCTGTTCGGCGTGCCCGCGCCGCATGCCTCGATGCGGGCCGCGCTGGAAGCGTTCTTTCCCTATATCGAGGATCAGCTTGCGCGCGGCACCCGGCTGCACGCGATCACGCGGCACATGGTCGGCGCGTTTCACGGGGTGCCGGGCGCGCGGGCCTTCCGCCGGGCGCTGGCGGAGAATTGCACCCCGGCGGATGCGGGGCTTGATCAGTTGCGCGATGCGATCGTGCGGGTGGGGCAGAGCGAGGCCGCGCCGGTCGCGGCGTGAGCGTTACGGATAGCCGTGCAGCACCAGCTTTTCGGGCCGCACCTCCCAGCTCTCCAGCCGGTTGAGGAAGCTCATGCCGAGCAGGTTGGATTTCATCCGGCCCTTCGGCACCACCAGCGCCGGCACCGACAGTTCCACCAGCTTGCCGATGGCGAGCCGGTCGAGCGTCAGCCGCGCGGCGCGCACGCGCCCGCCCGCGGTCTCGACATCGACATCGTAGCTGACGAGTTCGAGCGGCAGGCCGGCTGCTTTGGCGGTCTCGTAGGTCAGCACCACCGAGGTCGCGCCGGTATCGATCACCATCGGCGCGGGAACGCCGTTGATCTTGGCGCGCAGCGCGAATTCGCCGTTGTGGGTGCGGGAGATTTCCACCGCGCGGGTGTTGCCGCGGGTGTAGTGGTTGACCGCGTGCAGCGCGGTTCGTTTTGCGCTCTCGAAGCCCTTCGGGTTCTGCACGGCGTAGATCGAGCCGGCAGTGCCGAGCAGCACGATGATGACCGTCAGAAACCGGATCACGCCGCACCTGTCCCGATGCCGTCAGGGGTCAGCAGACCTCGAGCCAGCGCACCAGCGCGGGCGGCACCTTCATGCCGGCGCCGCTCATGCGCTGCACCAGCGTCGCCATGATGGCGGCGCGCTCTTCGGGCGTGAGACTGGCCCAGTCGGAAATCTCCTGCAGCGTGCGACCGCAGCCCAGGCATAGTTTGGTCTGGGGGCTCATGACGCAGACGGAGATGCACGGTGACTCGTAGCTCATGTCTCCTATAAAGAACCACCGGTGCGTCAGCGCAAGCCGTGTTTCGTGCCATGGCTCAAAGTCCCGTTCCCGCATTCATGATCGGCCTGTGGCGCGGGCGCGCCTTGTCGCTGGTCACAGGGTCCGGCTGCAGCGGCGGGGCCTCCTCCACCATCGGGGCCAGCGCCGCCATCACCCGCTCCGGCGGGAAGGTGATGATCACCTCGGTGCCGATCCGCAGCTTCGATTTCAGCGTGAAGGTGCCGCCATGCATGTCGATCAGGCTCTTGGCGATCGGAAGGCCGAGGCCCGCGCCCTGTTCGGCGGACTTGATCGAGTTCGAGCCCTGGCCGAAGGAGGCGAGCACGATGGGGATTTCCTCTTCGGGAATGCCCGACCCGTTGTCCTTGACGCTGAGATACTGACCGCCGGACGCGGTCCATCCCGCTTTCAGCCAGATATCGCCGCCCTGCGGGGTGAACTTGATCGAGTTCGACAGCAGGTTGAGCACGATCTGTCGTGTGGCGCGTTCGTCGCCCCACAGCTTGGGCATGTCGTGCTCGAACACCTCGTGAATGGTGATGCCGCGGCTGGAGGCGCGCAGCTTGAGCAAATGATGGCATTCCGCCACCACATGCACCAGCGAGAACGGCTCCTCGTTGAGCTCGTAGCGGCCAGCCTCGATGCGCGACAGATCGAGAATCTCGTTGATCAGATTGAGCAGATGCACGCCGGAATTGTGGATGTCCGCCGAATATTCCTTGTAGACCGGCACCGCATGCGCGCCGAAAATCTCGCTTTTCATCACCTCGGAGAAACCGAGAATGGCGTTGAGCGGGGTGCGCAGCTCGTGGCTCATCTGCGCGAGGAAACGCGACTTCGACACGTTGGCGGCCTCGGCGCGATAGCGCGCCTCGTCGGAGATCGCCTTTGACTGTTCGAGTTCGCCGATCAGCGCGTCCTTCTCGGCGCGCGCTTCCAGCGTCGCCAGCGTGGTCGAATGCAGGCGGTGGGCGAGCAGCGCGAAATAGCATTCGGCGGTCACGGCGAGCGCCGCGAGCACATAATCGTCGAAGGTGCCGCGCAGCACGAAGCGCATGGCGATGGCCGCCGTCACCGGTACGGTGGCGGCGAAGGCCGCGATCGGAAGGCTCGCCGCCAGCATGCTGGAGACCGCGACCACCAGCAGCATGATGAACACCATCAGCGTGTTGGATACGGCATCGGCACTTGAGGGATGCAGCAGGATCACGGTCCAGGCAAGGCCGTAGATCAGGTCGAGCACGACGAACCGGCCGCGCCAGGTCCGGGTCACGCCGGGTGCGGGCTGGATGGCGAGAAAACGCTTGCAGAAGCGCACCACCATCGCGTGGATTGCGAGGATACTGCTGGTCCAGATTCCGGCGGTGAGCGGCGGAATCCAGAAGCTCGACATCACGCCGGTGGCGACCACCAGCAGCACCACCACCAGCGAAGCCGACAGGCGGGTCTCGGCGTATTGCCGCAGCAGTTCGTGATCGAAGGCCGGCCGCGTGCCGCTGGTCGATGTCAGGCGGTCGCGTGCCTCCCGGACGCGCTGGGTCGCCGCCCGCCGGCTGCGCGCGGGGCTCGCCGCGGCCGTTTCCGGTGAAAGAGACTCACTCATCGACAAACCAAACCCTGGACGCAAAACACAACAGACTTAGCGCTGGTCTATTTCTGGCGTGAAAACCTTAAGAGTAGGCTTAAAGATCGGTTTAATGAGGTTAATAAGATATGAATCCGCATCGCCGCGGCCGCGGCGTTCCGGTGGGTTCATGCGTGGCGGCGCCTGTTGCGCGGCCGCTCATGAGCGCCGCGCCGGTGTTTTGATGCAAGATGCCGGGAGGCTTCAGACGCCGCCGCTTTCCGAACCGCGGCGGATCCGTTCGACGCTGCGGATCGCCGGGACGTCCTTCAGGCGATCCTTGAAACCGGCGATATCCTGCGAGGACACCTTGTTGAGCAGCACCAGCACCTCGTCGCTGTCGTCATTGCGGGCATCAACCACGAAACGCTTGATCTGGCTGGTGCGCAGATCCAGCGTCTGCCGCAGTTCCTCCGGCGTGAAGGTGCCGCTCTCGACGGTGATGCGGAACTGGCAGGTCTGGTTGCGCGCGCGGTAGGCTTCCTCCAGCGGCTTCACGCCGGCGAGGATGATGAGGATCACGATGGTGGAGGCGATGCCGGCGAAATACAGTCCGCCGCCGATCGCAAGTCCGATCGCGGCGACGGTCCAGATGCTGGCGGCGGTGGTCAGCCCCTTGACGATCTCGCCGCGCGCCAGGATCGAGCCGGCGCCGAGAAAGCCGATGCCCGAGACCACCTGCGCCGCGATCCGAGACGGATCGAGGATCGTATGTTCCTGATCGAGCACCTGGGCGAAGCCATAGGCCGAGACGATCATGATCAGGCAGGAGCCGACGCAGACCAGCATGTGGGTGCGGATGCCGGCGGCCCATAACAGGCGCTCGCGCTCGAAGCCGATCAGGCTGCCGAGTGCGGCGGCGGCAATCAGGCGGATCAGGACTTCAGTGTTCGTGACCATGGGAGTCCTCCCGGGGTGCACGTCAATGAAAGATCGGGATCAGCCAATACACAAGAGCCGCGATCGCGGCGGAAGCCGGAATCGTGATGACCCAGGCCACCACGATGGAGCTGGCGATGTTCCAGCGCACCGCCGAGAGCCGCCGCGCCGAGCCGACGCCGACGATGGCGCCGGTGATGGTGTGGGTGGTGGAGACCGGAACGCCGAGCGCGGTCGCGGTGAACAGCGTGATCGCGCCGCCGGTCTCGGCGCAGAAGCCCTGCATCGGGGTAAGATGGGTGATGCGGCTGCCCATGGTGCGCACGATGCGCCAGCCGCCGAGCAGGGTGCCGAGCGCCATCGCCGACTGGCAGGCGATCACCACCCAGAACGGGACGTGAAAGGTGTCGCCGGCATAGCCCTGAGAGAACAGCAGCACCGCGATGATGCCCATGGTCTTCTGCGCGTCGTTGCCGCCGTGGCCGAGCGAATAGAGCGAGGCGGAGCCGAACTGCAGGATGCGGAAGGTACTGTCCACCATGAAGGGCGTCGAGCGCACCGACGCCCACGATACGATCATCACCAGAAACAGCGCGAGGATAAACCCGATCAGCGGCGACAGGAAGATCGCCAGAATGGTCTTGGTCAGGCCGACCCATTGCATTGCCGACCAGCCGGCCTTGACCAGGCCCGCGCCGACAAGGCCGCCGATCAGGGCATGCGAGGACGAGGAGGGAATGCCGAGCCACCAGGTCAGGATGTTCCAGATGATCGCACCCATCAGCGCGCCGAAGATCACCTGTGGATCGACGATGTTGGGATCAATGATGCCGACCCCAAGCGTCTCGGCGACATGAAGGCCGAAGAACAGGAAGGCGATGAAATTGAAGAACGCGGCCCAGATCACCGCGTAATGCGGCTTGAGCACGCGGGTCGAGACGATAGTCGCGATCGAGTTCGCCGCGTCGTGCAGTCCGTTGAGAAAGTCGAACAGCAGCGCGGTCGCGATCAGCGCGATCAACAGGGGAAGGGCGAGTGTGGCGGTCAAATGCGTGCCTTCAGACCTGTTCGATCACGATGCTGCTGATCTGGTTGGCGACGTCGTCGAAGCGGTCGGCGACCTTCTCCAGATGGTCGTAGATTTCCGCGCCGACGATGTATTCCATCGCGTTGCCGGTGCGGTGCTTGACGAACAGGTCCTTGAGGCCGAGATCGTGCAGGTCGTCGACCTTGCCCTCCAGTCGCGTCAACTCCTCGGCGATCGCTGACAGGGTGGAGACATTGGTGCCGATCGATTTCAGGAGGGGCACGGCGCGGACCACCAGGGTGGCGCAATGGGCGATGATCCCGCCCATTTCCTGCATCGGCAGCTCGAACGTCCGCACCTCGAACAGCCGCACCGCCTTCGCGGTCTGCTGCATCTGGTCGATGGCGTCGTCCATTGAAGTAATCAGATTCTTGATATCGCCGCGGTCGAACGGTGTGATGAAGGACCGGCGGATCGCCATCATCACCTCGCGGGTGATGGCGTCGGCCTCGTTCTCGTGGCGGTTGATCTTCTCGCAATAGGCGTCGATCTCCTCGCCGCCGCGCAGCATCCCCTGCAGCGCCTGCGCGCCATCGACGAGGGTCTGGGAGTGGCGGACAAAAAGCTCGAAAAACTGGTCTTCCCTGGGCATCAGCGCCCTGAACCAACGCATTGCTGCCGCTCCTGCCAGTCCACTCCGGATGAACCTTCTATGTCATTTATTTGAAAGCCCGAAAGCGGTTTTGGTGGCTTTGGCCGCTTCATCCACCATTTTAGCCGGCCCCGGAAAAAGCTGCTTTCGGGCAGGTGAGCCATGCGCCTTGCGGCATCGAGGCCAGGCGGAACTGGTTGGCTGGCGGTTTGGGGGGGTGCTATGGTTTTTTCATCAAATCCGCAAAAACGGTGCGCAGGTCTGCGGCCATTCCCGATCGTCGCGCCATCATGAGGAGCCGAAATTGAGCGTCACGAAAGAGCAGGTTTTGGATAGTCTGGCCAAGGTGATGACCCCGCGAGGCGTGCCGCTGGCGCAGGCCAATGCGCTTTCCGGCATCACGGTGAACGACGGCAAGGTGTTTTTCTCGATCAGCGTCGATGCCAATGAGGCGCAGGCCTGGGAAGATGTGCGCGCGCGGGCGGAAGCCGCGGTGCGGGCGATTGCCGGCGTCACCTCGGCGATGGTCGCGCTCACCGCCGAGCGGCGTCCGGGCAGCGGGCCGACCGCGGCCCCGGCCGGCGTGCGGCCCGCCGCCTCGCATCGGCCGCCGGGGGCTCATGGCGAGAACCCGATGGGCAAGCAGCAGCAGATTCCGGGCGTCAAATCGATCATCGCGGTGGCTTCGGGCAAGGGCGGCGTCGGCAAATCGACCACCGCCATCAACCTTGCGCTGGCGCTGCGCGATCTCGGCCTGCGCGTCGGTCTGCTCGATGCCGATATCTACGGTCCTTC
>JAFKKO010000051.1 GCA_017305455.1 Hyphomicrobiales bacterium
AAGAATTTCGGCTGGACCGTGGTGTGGGCGGACACCGACGACGTCGAGAGCTTCCGCCGCGCGGTGACGCCGAAGACCAAGGCGATCTTCGTCGAGTCGATCGCCAATCCCGGCGGCACCATCACCGACATGGAGCCGATCGCGGCGATCGCGCGGCAGGCCGGCGTGCCCTTCATCGTCGACAACACCCTCGCCTCGCCCTATCTCGTCAAGCCGATCGATCACGGCGCGGACATCGTGCTGCACTCGCTGACCAAGTTCCTCGGCGGCCACGGCAACTCGATCGGCGGCATCGTGGTCGATGCCGGCACCTTCGACTGGTCGCGCGACAGCCGCTATCCGATGCTGAGCGAACCGCGTCCGGAATATCACGGCATCAAGCTGCAGGAGACGTTCGGCAACTTCGCCTTCGCCATCGCGGTGCGCGTGCTCGGCCTGCGCGACCTCGGCCCGGCGATCTCGCCGTTCAACTCCTTCATGATCCTCACCGGCATCGAGACGCTGGGGCTGCGCATGCAGAAGCATTGCGAGAACACGCAGGCGATCGCCGAATGGCTCTCGACCCATCCGGCGGTGTCGTGGGTCAACTATGCCGGCCTGCCCGGCGACCGCTATCACAACCTCGCGCGCAAATACGCGCCGAAGGGCGCGGGCGCGGTGTTCACCTTCGGCCTCAAGGGCGGCTACGATGCCGGCATCAGCCTCGTCTCCAACGTGCGGCTGTTCTCGCACCTCGCCAATGTCGGCGACACCCGCTCGCTGATCATCCATCCGGCCTCGACCACGCACAGCCAGCTCGACGACGCGCAAAAGGCGCTGGCCGGCGCCGGCGTGGACGTGGTGCGGCTGTCGGTCGGCATCGAGGACAAGGAAGATCTGATCGCCGACCTCGATCAGGCGCTCGCCGTCCACGGCTGAGAGACTGTTTGAAAACTTTGAAAACCTCATCCTGAGGAGCCTTTCGTCAGAAACGGCGTCTCGAAGGGCGAGGTTTTCAAGGAGAAGTCCTCGATCCTTCGAGACGGCGCCATAGCGCGTCGCAGACGCGCGTGAACGCGCTTATGGCGCGTCGCAGACGCGCGTAAACGCGCTTATGGCGCGTCGCAGACGCGCGTGAACGCGCTTATGGCGCATCGGAAGACGGGCGTGAACGCGCTGTTGGCGCCTCCGCAGGATGAAGACTTTTCAAACGGTCTCTGAGCCCGTTGGATTTTGGCGGAAACACTGATCCGTCATGGCCGGATTTATTCCGGCCATCCACGTCTTCATGGTTGCTTCAGAAAAGGCGAGGATGGCCGGGTCAAAAGGGCGTTCACGCCCGTCTTCGACGGGCTATGCCCGGCCATGACGCAACGACGGGCAAGCGCTTTATTCACTGCGCTTTTTGAGTCACCACATCACCGCACAAAAGAAAAACGGCGCCGGGCATGGCGCCGTTGCTTTATGAGCAAGGTGAGGAAGCTCAGGTGTGGTGGGTGCGCATCGCCGCGGCGGCCTTGTCCTGCCGTGTCAGCCGGCGGTTTCGTTGCACCACCGAGAAGGTCGCGAGCGCGAACAGGATCACCAGAAACTGCAGCGACAGCGCCTCGAGCGTCGGATTGAGGCCGATGCTCTCGAGCCAGCCGAACGATTTCACCTCGGTGACGGAGATGATGTTCTGCTCCTGGAATTCCTGCACCGCCTCGCCGATGAACTTGATGCCCATCGCGAACAGGAACGCCGAAGTGATGACGAACAGCGGCCGCAGCGGGATGCGCTGCGCGACAAGATTGATGAAATAGAACAGCACCGCGAGACCGACTGCGGCAGCGCCAAGCCCGGCGAACAGCGCAAAGCTCCAGCCGCCTTCGGTGCTGGCAAGTGCATAGATAAAGAGGATAGTCTCCGCGCCTTCGCGGAACACGGCGAGAAACGCCAGCGCGCCGACCGCCCAGGCGGTGTCCTGCGCCAGCGCGGTGTCGGCCTTGGCGGCCAGATAATCCTGCCAGCCGCGCGGGTCCTGTTTCACCATCAGCCAGCCGCTGACATAAAGCATCAACGCCGCGGCCACCAAAATGACGACGCCTTCCAGCACGTCGCTATGCTGGCCGGAATTGAGCACGGCGAACAGCCAGGCGACAATAATGCTGACGCCGATCGCGGCGAGCGCGCCGGCATAGAGCGCGGTGACGCGATGCGCGCCGCCGACCTTGCGCAGATATCCGGCGAGCGCGGCGATCACCAGCATGGCCTCGAGGCCCTCACGCAACAGGATAACCGCAGCCTGAATGAAGACGTTCGACATCGACCTGAACCGCGCGGAGCTTGTTCCGCGCGACGCGCATCACGTCCGGAACAGTTCCGCCTCATTCTTGAGATGGCTCATGATACGCCCAAATACGCGGGAACGCGCCGATAGCGACTTAGAATTGCTTCAAGTCGGATCAGTTTTTCTCTCGTCATGGCCGGGCATAGCCCGTCAAAGACGGGCGTGAACGCCCTTTTGTCCCGGCCATCCACGTCTTTCGTACGGATGTTGTGTGAAGGCGTGGATCACCGGGACAAGCCCGGTGATGACGATTTCGGGAGGATCGGATACGCGATGAAGTTCGCTCTTAAACCCGCAACTCGCGAGAGGCGAACGCGACGTCCCTCGCATCACCCGCATGGCCGAGCCGCTCGACATGGACCAGCGCCAATGTCAGCACGACGATGGCGGTGGCCTGATGCGCGAGGCCGAGCGAGATCGGCACCACATGCAGCAGCGTGAAGATGCCGAGCACCACCTGCACGCTGATCGCGGCGGCGAGCCACAGCGCGCCGTTCAGCACCGCCGCGCCCGCTTTGGCGCGGACGACGCCGGCGACATGAAGCAGCGCCAGCACGAACAGCGCATAGGCGATCATGCGATGGGTGAACTGCACCGTCAGCGTGTTGTCGAAGAAATTGCGCCACCAGGGCTGCTCGAAGAACAGGCTCGCTGCTGCCGGGATGAAGCTGCCGTCGATATCCGGCCACGTATTGTAAATGTGTCCGGCCCGCAGCCCCGCGACCAGCGCGCCGAAATAAAGCTGCAGGAACACAAGGCCGAGCAGCACGCGGCTCATGGTGACGACGCCGGCCGCGACCTTCACCGCAGGCTGCGGCATCAGGCGACGCAGCGTCCAGACGATGGCGGCGAAAATCAGCAGCGCCAGCATGAAGTGGACCGCAAGACGATATTGCGACACCGAAACCCGCTCGGTGAGGCCCGATTTGACCATCCACCAGCCGACCGCGCCCTGCAACCCGCCGAGCGCGAAGATGATCCAGAGCCGCCGCTTCAGATCGGACGACAGACCGCCGCGCCACAGGAAAAACAGGAACGGCAGCAGAAACACCGCACCGATCGAGCGCGCCAGCAGGCGGTGCGCCCACTCCCACCAGAAGATGGTCTTGAACTCGTCGAGGCTCATGCCGAAATTCATCTGGCGGTATTGCGGGATCTGCTTGTAGGACTCGAATTCCCGCGCCCATTGCGCGTCGGTGAGCGGCGGCACCATACCGGCGACCGGCTTCCATTCGGTGATCGACAGGCCGGATTCGGTGAGCCGCGTCGCGCCGCCGACAATCAGCGTGCCGACCACCATCGCCGCGACGATGATGAGCCAGATGCGCAATGCGCGCTGGCGCGGCGCGGCCGCGCCGGTTTCGCCCTGACTGCGGGGGTTTGTCATCGGATGCTCTTTCCGGGATCGGTCCCTTGAACGAACTGGCGCGGTCCTTATAGTCCGGCTGTCCTTGGGCGCAAGCTCACCAACACGCAGGTTTCCGGACTCCGGCCATGACGATCCGCGCGCGAAAATTCGTTGGAACCTGCCTCCTGCTGGTGCTCGTGGTGGTGTGGTCGCTGGCCGGCATGGCAATCGCGCAGATTCCGTATCTCGCCGGCTCGCGCCTGGCGCAAGGCATTTTCTATGCGGTCGCCGGGCTCGGCTGGATTCTGCCGGCGATGCCGCTGATTGCATGGATGTCGCGGCCCGATGCGCCGAAAGCCGAATAGCGCGCAGCAGGTTATCGCCTACCGCAGGCCATTACTCTTTGTTGACGTTTGTTTGAAAAGGTCGGGCTGCAAACGCGAGGCCGCCGGCCGCGCAACGATTTCATCGATTTCAAGGTCGCGTGATGACCATGGCCGCCGCCCTCGATAGCCGACCCGCCTCTCCGCAAGACGGGACAGGTGCGATCGGCGTCGCCCGCGTCGACATCATCCGCGACATGACGCAGGCCGAGCCGGTGTGGCGCGGCTTCGAAAGCAGCGCTCCTCTCGCCACGGCTTTTCAGCGTTTCGACCTGCTCAACGCCTGGCAGAACCATGTCGGCGCGGCGGCAGGCGCGACGCCGCTGATCGCGGTGGCCTACGCCGCCGACGGCGCGCCGCTGCTGCTGCTGCCTTTCGCCGCATCGCATGAGAGCGGCGCCAGCGTCGCCCGTTTCATGGGCGGCAAGCACATCACCTTCAACATGGGACTGTGGCGCCGCGACTTCGCCGCCGCCGCGACCAAACGCGACATCGATACGGTGTGGGCCGCGATCGGCGCCGCCGGCATCGACGTGCTGGCGCTGACGCAGCAGCCGCGGGTGTGGCAGGGCGTCGCCAATCCGCTCACGCTCTATCCGGCGCAGACCTCGCCGACCGGCTGCCCGCTGATGCTGTTCGCGACCTCCGGCAAGCCCGAGGACAATATCAGCAACGGCTTCCGCCGACGCCTGCGCGGCAAGGAGCGCAAGCTGCAGGCGATGCCGAATTTCCGTTATCATGTGGCACAGAGCGATGCCGAAATCAGGCATCTGCTCGACTGGTTCTTCGTCATCAAGCCGCAGCGCATGGCGGCGCAGAACCTGCCCGACGTGTTCGACGAACCGGGTGTGCGCGAGTTCGTCTATCAGGCCTGCCTCGCCAAGACGCCGGACGGCGGCCGCGCCATCGTCATCCACGCGCTGGAATGCGACGACGAGGTGATCGCGATTTTCGCCGGTCCGGTCGACGGCCACCGCTTCTCGATGATGTTCAACACCTACACCCTGTCCGAAAGCGCAAAGCACAGCCCCGGCCTGATCCTGCTGCGCGACATCATCGACAACTACGCGGCGCAGAACTACGACTCGCTCGACCTCGGCATCGGGTCGGACGAATACAAGCGGCAGTTCTGCAAGAGCGACGAGGCGGTCTTCGACAGCTTCATTGCGCTGTCGGCGCGCGGCCGCTTCGCCGCGCTCGGCCTGTCCTCGCTCAACCATGCCAAGCGCATCGTCAAGCAGAACCCGGCCTTGATGCAGATGGCGCAGCGGCTGCGCGCCGCGCTGCATCGGTAACGTGTTTCAGCCACCTCAAGAAATCAGCGTGTTGTTGAAATCCGTCATGCCCGGCCTTGTGCCGGGCATCTACGTCTTCGCCTAGCCGCAGAAAGAAAGTCGTGGATGGCCGGGCCAAGCCTGGCCATGACGAAAATCCTATGCAGGTCCGGCCGGCTGGAGAACTCACGCCGCCGCGATGTCTTCGCTCTCGGCCGCCTCGACCACCTGCGCCGGCGCGCTGAGAATCGTCACCGCGGCAAAGCCGGAGGCGAGCAACTGCCCGCGCATGGTAGCGCGCGCGGCGGGCGTAAGATCGGGACTCGGCACGATCACCGCATGCGCGCCGGACGCGATCAGGTCGGCGGACAGGCCTTCGGCCGTTCCGGCATCGAGCACGACATGATCGTAAGCCTGCGCCAGCGCATTGACGGCGAGCGCGAGACGCGGCGAGGCCAGCACCGCGCGATCGTTCTGCCGCCCCGCGCCGACGATATGGACGCCGGAGAACTTGTCGCGGGTGATGATCTGGCCGAACGAGGCGGCGCCGTGCATCAGGTCGCACAGCCCCGGCGCGGCCGGATCGATCGACACCGCATTCAGCATCGGCGAGCGCATCGACAGGTCCACCAGCACTACCTTGGCGCTGCGCGCCAGCAGTCGCGCCAGCGTCAGCGCGGTCAGCGTAATGCCTTCGTCCTGCCGCGCCCCGATCACCGTGACCTTGCGCGCGTGAGTACCCTCGCCGCGCAGCGTGCCCGCGAGCGTATCGATTTCGCTGACGCCGACATCGGTCTGCGGCAGCGTCTCGCGCAGCGGCGGCAGGTCGCTGCCCTCGTCCGGGCCGCGCGGCGCGGTCATGCGCAGGAGTTCGGCGGTGACGATGTAGCCGGAGGTCAGGAGAAAGATCGCCAGCGTCGCGATTAGCACGATCGGCAGCTTCTTGGGGAAAGCCGGCGTGTTGGAGACGATGGCGCGCGAGATGATGCGGCTGTCGGCGGGCGCGGCGTCGATGCTCTCGCGCGTGGTCGCCTCGCGGTATTTGGCGAGATAGGATTCGAGGAGGTCGCGCTGCGCCTTGGCCTCGCGCTCCAGCGCGCGCAATTGCACGTCCTGGCTGTTCGACGAAGTCGCCTGGCCCTTGAGCTGATCGAGGCTGGCATTGAGACCATCGACCCGCGCGCCGGCGATGCGGGCGTCGTTCTCCAGCGCGCGCGAGATCTTGCTCGCCTCCTCGCGCATCTGGCGGTCGAGATCGGCGATCTGCGCCTTCAGTTCCTTGATGCGCGGATGCTGGTCGAGCAGGGTCGCCAACTGTTCGGCAAGCTGCGCGCGCAGGGTGACGCGCTGCTCGGCCAGACGCCGCACCAGTTCGGAATTGAGCACCTCCGACGCCTCGATCGAACGGCCGGTCTGCAGCATCTCGCGGATGGCGCGGGCGCGCGACTCGGCGTCGGCCTTGGCGGCGCGCGCGTTGTTGAGCTGGGTGTTGAGCTCGCCGAGTTGCTGGTTCGACAGCGTGGTGTTGTTGGAGCCGACGAACAGGTTCGATTGCGAGCGGAATGCCTCGACCCGGCTCTCCGCCTCAGCGACCTTCTTGCGCAGGCCATCGATCTCGCCGGACAGCCACTGCCCTGCCGACTTCGCCTGATCCTGCCGCGCGGCCTGCTGCAACACCAGATAGCCGTCGGCGATCGAATTGGCGACCTTCGCCGCCAGCACCGGATCGCGCGACTGGAATTCCACCACCACCACGCGCGACTTGTCGACCGCGTAGGCCGCGAGCCGCTCGTAATAAGCGTCGAGCACCCGCTCCTCCGGCGTCATCCGGAACGGATCGCGGCCGATGCCGACGAGGCTGAGCAGCGTGCGCAAGGGCGAGATGCCGCGCAGCACCGGATCGAATTCCGGCAACTGGTCGAGCTTGTTCTTCTTGATGACGTCGAGCGCAAGTTCGCGCGACAGCAGGAGCTGCACCTGGCTCGCCACCGCCTCGGCGTCGAGCGCGCCGCGCTCCTCGCTGCGCTCGCCGCTCGGGCGCAGGAACACATTCTCGCGGCCGTCGATCAGGATGCGGGATTCGGACTTGTAGCGCGGCGAGATGACGTTGACGGCGACCATCGCCAGCACGAACACGAGCGCCGTCGGCACCAGGACCCATTTGCGCCGGCGCAGCAGCGCCTGCCAGATCTGACGCATGTCGACATCGCCGAGCGGCTGTTGCGCGCGGGGCGTCGCGGCCGCGGCAGCAGCCGGCACGGACGCAGGCGTCGCCATGTATCTTGCGAACGACCGCCCCGCATGACCGATCTTGTCACGCCACTCCGCCAAACTCATCGAACGCTCCCAACACCGCAACTCTACGCGCGGGGCGATTACATTCCATTAAGGTTGCTGCGGGGTTAATCGGACGCGGTCATGTTTTGTTAACCACGAGCCGGCTTAATCAGCCCGATTAATTTATTGGATTTCCTATGAGTGGCCGTCGCACATTATTAGCCTGCCTGCTCGCGGCACCTGTCGCCGGCGAACGCCGGTTCTGATCATGACCATGCCTGAGCGCCCGCTCCGCATCCTGCACGCCGTGCGCGCGCCGGTCGGCGGCATCATCCGCCACATCCTCGATCTTGCGAGCGGCCAGGCCGAGCGCGGCCATCATGTCGGCATCCTCGCCGACAGCCTGACCGGGGGCGAACGCGCCGAAGCCGCGTTCCGCGAGATCGGGCCGCGCATGAAGCTTGGCATCCACCGCGTTCCGATCCATCGCGAGCCGCATCCGCTCGACCCGATCACGGCGCTGCGCGTGCTGCGCATCGCCCATGGCCTGAAGCTCGACGTGCTGCACGGCCACGGCGCCAAGGCCGGCGCCTTCATCCGCATCAAGGGCCGCTCGAAGAAAACCATCCGGGTCTACACCCCGCATGGCGGCTCGCTGCATTATTCGCCGCGCTCGCTCAAGGGCGCGTTCTACACCCGGCTCGAACGCGCGGTGATGAACCGCACAGATCTGTTCCTGTTCGAGAGCGCGTTCGCGCGCGACACTTATCAGCGCGTGGTCGGCGTTCCGCGCGGTCTCGTGCGCTGCGTCTTCAACGGCGTCACCGCCGGCGAATTCGATCCGGTGCCGCTCGCAAGTGACGCCACCGACCTCGTCTATGTCGGCGAATTTCGCCACATCAAGGGCGCCGATCTTCTGATCGAGGCGGTGGCGCGGCTGCGCGCCGACGGCAAGGCGGTGACGCTGACGCTGGCAGGCGACGGCGAGGAAACCGCGAACCTGAAAGCGCTGATCGATCGGCTCAGGCTCGGCGATGCGGTGCGTTTCATCGGCCACGTCAAGGCGCGGCACGGCTTCTCCAAGGGCCGCCTGCTGGTCGTGCCCTCGCGCGGCGATTCGATGCCTTATGTCGTGATCGAAGCGGCCGCTGCAGGTATTCCGCTGGTGGCCGCCAAGGTCGGTGGCATTCCTGAGATTCTCGGGCCCCATACCGCCGGACTGTTCGCGCCGGACAGCGTCGGCGCGATGGCCGACGCCATCGAAAGCGCGCTGCTCGACCTCGATGCCGCGCGGCTTGCGGCCAAGGACCTGCGCGAGCGCATCTTCACGCACTTCTCGCAACGCGCGATGGTGGACGGCGTCCTCTCCGGATACCGCGCCGCCTTTGATGCCGGTTAACCGGCATTTACCAACGATAACGAAATCTTCCGATTTGTCCGCTAGTCAAAGCTGAAAAGCGTTTCGCCTGCTCGCGCGCATGGCCATATCCGCATGGCAAGACCGCACGCAGGTATTAGTCCGACAGGAAGTTTGACGTGGAACCGATCGACGTCCGCTCGATGATCAACTCCGCCGCAGCCGGCGCCGCCGTGGCCTCCGGCCCTGCGAGCGTGCATCCCTTCGAGCGCCGCAAGCGCCTGTCCGCCGCCGCCCTCGCCGTCACCAACCAGAAAGTGCTCGGCGCCTATTCGCCGGTAGTGATCAACGGCGTGATGCGGGCGGTGGATTTTGTCGGCATCAGCCTGATCGGCATCGCGCTTTATGCCGTCTATGTCGTTCCGATCGACGGCTTCTCGTGGAAATTTCTCGGCGCCATCGTGGTGATGGCGACGCTCGCGGTGGTCTGCTTCCAGGCCGCCGAGATCTACGACATCGACATCTATCGCGGCCAGTTGCGGCAGATGACGCGCATGGCCTCGTCCTGGGCGTTCGTGTTTCTGCTGTTCATCGGCGCCTCGTTTTTCGCCAAGCTCGGCAACACGGTGTCGCGGGTCTGGCTGTCGGGATTTTTCTTCACCGGCCTCGCCGCGCTGATCGCCGGACGGCTGATACTGCGGACGCTGGTGCGGCGCTGGGCGCGCGAGGGCCGGCTCGACCGCCGCACCATCATCGTCGGCTCCGACCAGAACGGCGAGAAGCTGATCACGGCGCTCGCCGCGCAGGACGATTCCGACATCAAGATCCTCGGCGTGTTCGACGACCGCAACGATTCCCGCGCGCTCGACACCTGCGCCGGCAAGCCGAAGCTCGGCAGGATCGACGACATCGTCGAATTCGCCCGCCGCACCCGCGTCGATCTCGTGCTGTTCGCGCTGCCGATCTCGGCCGAGACGCGCATCCTCGACATGCTCAAGAAGCTGTGGGTGCTGCCGGTCGACATCCGCCTGTCCGCGCACACCAACAAGCTGCGCTTTCGGCCGCGCTCCTATTCCTATCTCGGCTCGGTGCCGACGCTCGACGTGTTCGAGCAGCCGATCACCGACTGGGACATGGTGCTGAAATGGCTGTTCGACCGCGTGGTCGGCGGCCTGATGCTGCTGATGCTGGCGCCGGTGATGGCGCTGGTCGCACTCGCGATCAAGCTCGACAGCCCCGGCCCGGTGCTGTTCCGCCAGAAGCGCTACGGCTTCAACAACGAGCGCATCGACGTGTTCAAATTCCGCTCGCTGTATCACCATCAGGCCGACCCGCTCGCCGCCAAGGTGGTGACGCGGAACGATCCGCGCGTCACCCGCGTCGGGCGCTTCATCCGCAAGACCAGCATCGACGAGCTGCCGCAGCTCTTCAACGTGGTGTTCAAGGGCAATCTGTCGATCGTCGGCCCGCGCCCGCATGCGGTGCAGGGCAAGCTGCAAAGCCGCCTGTTCGACGAGGCGGTGGACGGCTATTTCGCCCGCCACCGCGTCAAGCCCGGCATCACCGGCTGGGCGCAGATCAACGGCTGGCGCGGCGAGATCGACAATGAGGAGAAGATCCAGAAGCGCGTCGAGTACGATCTGTATTACATCGAGAACTGGTCGGTGCTGTTCGATCTCTACATCGTGCTGAAGACCCCGATCGCACTGATCAAGGGCGAGAACGCCTATTGAGGCGTCCGGGGGCGGCATGACCATCACCCTCACCGCTGACCGCCCCTCCTCCGTCGGCCCCATGCCGCCCGGCGTCGCGCGCTGGCAGCATGCGCTGATGTGGCTGGTGGGCTGCGGCGGCGCGATCGTGATGATCGAACCGAGCCCCTACGAGATCGCCACCCTGGTCGGTCTCATATTCTTCTACGCCACGGGCCTGCGCTTTCGCCCGGTGTTCCTGCCGCTGCTGGTGCTGCTGATCACGCTCAATCTCGGCTACACCATCTGCGCCGCCTATCTGATGGACAAATCCCAGATCGTGAACTGGATCGTCACCTCCTGGTACATGGCGGTGACGGTGCTGTTCTTCGCCATGGTGCTGTCGGAGGACACCGAAGCGCGGCTGGAGCTGTTCCGGCGCGGGCTGATCGTCGGCGCGCTGATCGCTTCGCTCGCGGGCATCGCCGGCTACTTCCGGCTGTTCCCCGGCGCGTTCGACCTGTTCACGCTCTATGGCCGTGTCAAGGGCACCTTCAAGGACCCCAACGTGATCAGCGCCTTCCTGATCCTGCCGGCGCTGTTCACGCTGCAGGGCGTGGTGACGCAGCCGTTCGGCAAGGCGATGAAAAGCGGCCTCGCCTTCGGCATTATCGCCGTCGCGCTGCTGCTCGCCTTCTCGCGCGCGGCGTGGGGCCAGCTTGTTTTCACCTCGGCGCTGATGCTGATGCTGATGTATCTGACCAGCCCGTTGCGGCGGCAGCGCAACCGCATCATGCTGACCACGGCGGCGGTGATCGTGGCGGCGATCGCGATGGTGCTGGTGCTGTTGTCGTTCGATTCGATCGAGACGCTGTTCAAGGAGCGCGCCAGCCTGCACCAGAGCTATGACAGCGGAAGGTTCGGCCGCTTCGGCCGCCACGCGCTCGGTTTCCAGATGGCGCTCGACCTGCCGCTCGGCATCGGCCCGTTGCAATTCACCAAATTCTTCCCCGAGGACACCCACAACTCGTTCCTCAACGCCTTCATGTCGGGCGGCTGGATCGCTGGCATCTGCTTCCCGGTGCTCGTGTTCATCACCGTGGCGATGAGCTTCAAGCTGATCTTCGTGCGGGTGCCCTGGCAGCGCAGCTATCTCGCGCTGTTCTCGGCCTTCCTCGGCACCGTCGGCGAAGCCTTCATCATCGACGTCGATCACTGGCGGCATTTCTGGATGCTGCTGGGCGCGATGTGGGCGATGAACGCCGCGGCCTACGACTACATGGCCAAGAACCGGGTCAAGAACCGGGTTGAGGATCAACCCGCGGCACAACGCCGGACGGCCGCCGCGAATGCAGCGGCGTCCTGACCGTTCCGGAAAACTCTCAGAACATGACGCCGACGCGCACGCCGCGGGTCCAGATCACGCGGCACTTCTTGCGGGTGTTGCCGTAGACCAGTTCGAACCGCTGCGGCAATGGCGCGGTGACCTCGAGACAGGCACCGCCCGCCGAATAATCGACAATGCCGCAATCCATCATCGGCGATTTGGCATCAAGGATGATCTTGCCGGTCTTGGACACCCGGCCCGAGGGCCGCACACGTTCGAAACGGCGATTCTGTCTCATGGTGAAACCTGTTGCCTCGCGTGGTGATCGCTCCGGTGTGTCGGCATGCCTCCGACGCTTCAGTGATCGGCCGCGGCGGCCTCACGCCGCGACGATGCCGAGGACTTTCTGCGCGCGCCGGCCTTGAGAAAACGCGCACCGATTTGCTCGCCGCTGATCCGCACCAGTTGGCAGCGGCGATAGGCCAGCCCGGTCGATGACAGCAGCAGGAAGAATTCGCGCAGATCGAGACCGGCAACGGACCCCTCGACGCCGAGCAGAACGCCGCTGGCGGAAATGTCGATCATCTTGCATGAGCGACGCCAGGTGCCGTCGATTCCCATGATGTGAACATCGACGCCCTTTTCAAAGCCAACTCGCGGAGTCAGGCGCTGTTCTTTGCTCAAGGCAACCTCCCAATTGAGGCTCGAAAAAAATTGAAAAATCCGCAGTCGAACGAAAATGTTTCTCCGACTAACGCGGGATCGGTATTTTAATCAGACGTCTCGGTATGACGTTAGTGGTCAATCCTGAACATTGATTTAAACCCGTTGCATAGCGAGGCCGGCGCGGCCCCGCGATGACGCCGGCCTTCAGGCGGTGCCGGCGCAATACGGGCACAAGCGCGCAACGGCGGAACGCAAGCCGAACCCCCGCCCGTCCCCGGCCCAAATCTGTCCCCGAGCGGCTGAAATGATCCGAAATCGGCGTCGGGCTGCTTGCGCCGCGCGGCGAATTTCCCTAATCAACCGAAGTCGATAAGACGTCGGAGCGTGGCGCAGCCCGGTTAGCGCACTAGTCTGGGGGACTAGGGGTCGTGGGTTCAAATCCCGCCGCTCCGACCATTACCTCTCTGAAAAACCAATGCCGACCCTCCTGGCCTTTGCCGGAGCCGCTGTTTTCGAGATCGCGGGCTACTTCGCGTTCTGGGCGTGGCTGAGACTGGGCAAGTCCGCCTGGTGGCTGGCGCCGGGCGTGGTCTCGCTGCTGCTGTTCGCCTATCTGCTGACCCGGGTCGAGAGCGAGGCGGCCGGTCGCGCCTATGCCACCTATGGCGGCATCTACATCGTCGCGTCGGTGTTGTGGCTGTGGCTTGCGGAGGGCGTACGTCCGGACCGATGGGATATCGCGGGCGCGTCGATCTGCCTGATCGGCGCCGCCGTCATCATCGCGGGTCCGCGATAGAGCGGAACGCGCGGGCCTCGCCTCAAGGGCTCGTCCGGTGTTTGCCGGCAGTTCATCTCTGTTAAGGCGAACTCGCAAACTCCGGCGGCAAGCGATTGGTATAGCTTGGACTTCGTGATCATTCGCGACGGACGCCTCGCGCCTCGCCGCCGCCATGCCGGTAGCCGCCACACCAGGACCGGACTCAGGACTGCCCGTCCTCGTCGTTCAATACGCGGCCGAGCATTTCGCGGGCATCGACCAGATCGTCGAGCACAGCCTTCAATTTGTCGCGGTCAACCGTCGGCACGCCGCCATTGCGGATGCTGGGCGGCGCGTAGGCCTGCGCGCCGGACGGCCCGGAGGCCGGGCGCGCCACCACCGGCCGGGGCTGCAGGCTTGCCGGGTCCGGCATCGGCACCGTGGCGACCGGCACCGGCTCGCCGCGCGGATGCGTCATCGGCGGCTCGTTCAGGCGAGGCTCGGGCAGGCGTGTCTCGCTCAGACGGTGCGAGGACGGCGGCACGAAATCCATCGGTCCACGCGCGGTCCGGGCGCGGACCTTGACTTCGTGAACCTCGATTTCCTGGATCTCGACTTCGTCGCCCTCGTCCTCTTCCTCCTCGTCGAACTCCTGCTCCTCGGCCTCCTCCTCGTCAGCCTCTTCGAGATCGGCCTCCTCCTCTTCGAGTTCGGCCTCGATCTCCTCGTCGTCATCCTCGGGCTTGCGCCGCGCCGGGCGCGCGCCGCGCGTCCGTGTCTCCTGATCGAAGGCGGGTCCGCTGAAGGCAGCCGGCGCGATGGCGGAATCCTCCATCAGGCCCTGCACCGCCTTGATACCGTGCTCGCGCAGAATGCGCTGCACGCCGCGAATGGTGTAGCCCTCGCCGTACAGCAGACGGCGGATGCCGCGCAGCAGATGCACATCGTCGGGGCGATAATAGCGGCGGCCGCCGCTGCGCTTCATCGGTTTGATCTGGACGAAGCGGGTCTCCCAGAAGCGCAGCACATGCGCCGGGATATCGAGATCATCGGCAACCTCGCTGATCGTCCGAAATGCATCCGGCGCCTTGTCCAAATGCACACTCCCCTTATTGCCGGGCCGTCATCAGGCGGCGACTCAGCGCGCGGACTGAATCACGACGCACGGAATCTACCGCGTTTTCCGGCGCAGGGGAATTCTCAAGGAAATAACGAGGCAATTATCAGGCGCGTCGGCGATTCACGACGACGGCGTGAGGATCGAAACCGAAACCTATTCGGACTCGGCCGCGGCGCTGCCATTGGCGTGGCCGTTGATGCGCTGCTTGAGGATGGCGGACGGCTTGAACACCATCACCCGGCGCGGCGAGATCGGAACCTCGGTTCCCGTCTTGGGATTGCGCCCGATCCGCTGGCCTTTCTGACGGACCATGAACGAGCCGAACGAGGACAGCTTCACCGTCTCGCCCTTTTCAAGGCAGTCAGTGATTTCCTTCAGCACGAGTTCCACGAAGGCGGAGGATTCGGTGCGCGACAGTCCCACCTTCTGATAGACGGCTTCGCACAAATCCGCGCGTGTTACGGTCTTGCCAACTTCGCTCATCGCCTGCCCCACAATGTTTCCGGCGAATAATTCGCGTCTGAAATTAGGGGGTTAACCCGGAGGGGTCAACCCGCACTCACCCCTCAAAACGATCTGTTTTCACGGGGGAAACCGTTTGATTTTTATCTAATTCTCACCAGCGCAGCAGCGCCGAACCCCAGGTGAAGCCGCCCCCCATCGCCTCCAGCATCACGAGGTCGCCCTTCTTGATCCGCCCGTCGCCGGCCGCCGCGGCCAGCGCCAGCGGAATCGAGGCGGCCGAGGTGTTGCCGTGCTCATCCACGGTCAGCACCACCTTTTCCGGCGCGATATGCAGCTTCTTGGCCGAGGCGTCGATAATGCGCTTGTTTGCCTGATGCGGCACCAGCCAGTCGATGTCGTCCGCCGTGGTGCCGGTGGCGTTGAAGGCATCGACGATCACATCGGTGATCATGCCGACGGCATGCTTGAACACCTCGCGCCCCTCCATCCGCAGATGGCCGGCGGTCTGGGTGGTCGAGGGGCCGCCGTCAACGAACAGCTTGTCCCTGTGGCGGCCGTCCGAGCGCAGATGGGTGGTCAGCACGCCGCGGTCGGCGCTGGTGCCGGGCTGCTGCTGGGCGTCGAGCACCACCGCGCCGGCGCCGTCGCCGAACAGCACGCAGGTGGCGCGGTCGTTCCAGTCGAGGATCCGGGAGAAGGTTTCGGCGCCGATCACCAGCGCCCGCTTGAAGGCCCCGCTCTTGAGGAAGTTGTCGGCGGTGGCGAGCGCGAAGATGAAGCCGGAGCACACCGCCTGCACGTCGAACGCCGCGCCGTGGTTGATGCCGAGCGCC
This sequence comes from Hyphomicrobiales bacterium, assembly GCA_017305455.1. Taxonomy (GTDB): domain Bacteria; phylum Pseudomonadota; class Alphaproteobacteria; order Rhizobiales; family Xanthobacteraceae; genus Afipia. The sequence goes on from JAFKKO010000051.1 coordinate 15,807, forward strand.
TCCTGGATCTGCACGGCGGTGGCCGGAAAGGTGTTGTCGGGAGTCGAGGTCGCCAGCACGATCAGATCGATCGACTGCGCGTCGATGCCGGCATTGGCGATCGCCGCCTGCGCCGCCTTGATGCCGAGATGCGAGGTGTACTCGCCGTCCGCCGCGATGTGGCGCTGCCGGATGCCGGTGCGCTGCACGATCCATTCGTCGGACGTATCGACCGTTTTCGTCAGTTCGGCATTGGTGACGATCCGCTCGGGCAGGTATGCACCATAGCCGAGCACAACCGAACGTGTCGTGGTCACGAGACAGCCTCCTGCGCGGCCGGCATCATGGCCAGAAGGCCGCCGCCGCGGTTGAGTGTTTGATTGATCTTTGTCAGGAGATCGTAGCGGACCATGTCATAGCCAACATCGACGGCAGAGGCAAAGCCTTCGGCGTCGGTTCCGCCGTGGCTCTTGATCACGACGCCGTTGAGGCCGAGGAACACCCCGCCATTGACCTTGCGCGGGTCCATCTTGTCGCGCAGCGCGTTGAAAGCGCCCCGCGCCAGGATATAGCCGAGCTTGGAGCGCCAGGTGCGCCCCATCGCGCTGCGCAGATATTGCGCGATCTGCCGCGCGGTGCCCTCCGCGGTCTTCAGCGCGATGTTGCCGGAAAAGCCTTCGGTGACGATGACGTCCGCCGCGCCCTTGCCGATGCCGTCGCCCTCGACAAAGCCGATGAAGTCGAGCTCGGGCAGGTTCATCGCGCGCAGCAGTTCGGCGGCGCGCCGCACCTCCTCGACGCCCTTGACCTCCTCGACCCCGATATTGAGCAGGCCGACCGTCGGCCGCTCCAAATCGAACAGCACCCGCGCCATCGCGCTGCCCATGATCGCGAGCGCCGCAAGATGCTGCGCGTCGCCGCCGATCGAGGCGCCGACATCGAGCACCACCGACTCGCCGCGCACCGTCGGCCAGGCGCAGGCGATCGCCGGCCGGTCGATCCCCGGCAGCATGCGCAGGTTGAAGCGGGCCATCGCCATCAGCGCGCCGGTGTTGCCGGCGGAGACCGCGACATCGGCCTCGCCCTTCTTCACCGCGTCGAGCGCCAGCCACATCGACGAGGTCTTGCGCCCGCGCCGCAGCGCCTGACTCGGCTTCTCGTCCATGGTGATGGCGACGTCGGTATGGATCACCCGCGAGGCCGCCTTCATCGCCGGATGGGCGTCGAGCTCGCGGTTGATCTGCGCGCTGTCGCCGAACAGCAGGAATTCGGTATCGGGATGCCGGGTCAGGGACAAGCCGGCTCCGGGAACGACGACCGATGCGCCGTAATCGCCCCCCATGGCGTCGAGCGCAATTCGAACCTTTTGGGCCATGTCCGTTCCGGAAACCTGAATCTGCGGTCAAAAACCAAAAACCGCTCCCCTGCAGGAACGCCGCGAGGGCGCTGCAAGTAGCGATAAGCGGACAGCGGTGGGCTGACCCCAAAACAATACCTTGTCCGCGTGGCGATACAACATCTTGACGGGTCTGTCTCGCCCCGCTCAGCGCGGTTTGGGTTTCCTGCCGGACGGCGGGGCGGTCTCCTTCAGCGCCTTGAGGGCGGCGAAGGGGTGCTCGTCCGGATCGGCCGCCTCGGAGGGCGCGACAAACACCGCGTCGGCCTTGCGCGGATAGGGATCTATTCCCAAAAACAGCATCTCGGTCGCCAGCCGGCCGAGATTGATGGTGCCGTTCACGATCTCCTCCGGCGGCTCGGGAATATCCTCCTCCTCGTCCGCCGTATGCGGCACCGCCCGCGTCGCCACCATGCCGGCCGGCGCGAAGGTGATATCGACCGGCTCCACGACCAGGCTTTCCATCGGCTCCAGCGTCACCACGCAGGTCTGGCCGACCCTGCCCCGCACCTGCCCGGTGACATGAACCAGCCCGCCGCGGCCATGGGCGAGATCGAATTCCGCCGACGCCTCGGAAATCTCGCGCAAGGCCCCGAGTTCCGCCAGCGCGGCGCGCTGGGCCGAATTGGCGGTGAAGGCGACATGCGATCCGGCCTCCGGAATCTGCGCCACGATGACGGGGACGCTCCAGGGGGTATCCTGCTCCGGGGCGCGGAAGCGGCGGGGTTTCTCGGTCATGGCGATGGTGCCTTTCAGTTCGATCCGGACGGCGGGGCCGGAAAGCGCCAGTCTGCGCCGGTCAGGGCCGCGCGGTCGAGCGGCTCCAGCGCGGCCAGCACGCTGGCCATATAGGCGGCGATCTTGGCCGCGCTGCCCGGATGCGCTCCGTTGAGAACGTTGCGGTTGATCGCGGCGGCGAGCGCCTCGCCGCCGGCGGCGAGCGCGGAATCATAGGCGGCGGTACGGCCGTAGAATGCCTCGCCGAACGCCTGCATCCGTTTCGGCACGGTGAGATCGCCGACCCCCATTTCGCGCAGGTTGCCGTCCATGTCGGTGCAGAAGCGGTCGAACAGTTGCTGGGCAAGATCGGCAGCCTCCACCCCCCGCAGCCGGCGCAGCACCGGCCACAGATGCAGCACCAGCATGTCGAAACGCCCGTTCACCGTGTCGGGCACGTCGAGGCCAGCGTAAAATGCCGGTTGTCGGGCCTGCGCCACGATCATGCCATAGATCGCTTCAATGGTGCCGCCGGACGGGGCAGAACTCCGGAAGTGTTTGAACGGCCAAAGCATTACTGGCTCCGCATCGGGCCACCGGCCTGCGGCGGCGTTCGGACGTGTTGCAATCGGAAGTCC
>JAFKKO010000052.1 GCA_017305455.1 Hyphomicrobiales bacterium
ATCGTCAAGGCATCGAACGGCGACGCCTGGGTCGAGGCCGACGGCAAGACCTATTCGCCCTCGCAGGTCTCCGCCTTCATCCTGCAGAAGATGAAGGAGACCGCGGAAGCCCATCTCGGCCAGAAGGTCGATCAGGCGGTCATCACCGTGCCCGCTTATTTCAACGACGCCCAGCGTCAGGCCACCAAGGACGCCGGCAAGATCGCCGGCCTTGAAGTGCTGCGCATCATCAACGAGCCGACCGCGGCGGCGCTGGCCTACGGCCTCGACAAGACCAAGCAGGGCACCATCGCGGTCTACGACCTCGGCGGCGGCACCTTCGACGTTTCGATTCTGGAAATCGGCGACGGCGTGTTCGAGGTGAAGTCAACCAACGGCGACACCTTCCTTGGCGGCGAGGACTTTGACATGCGCCTCGTCGGCTATCTCGCCGATGAATTCCAGAAGGAGCAGGGCATCAACCTGCGCAATGACAAGCTCGCGCTGCAGCGTCTGAAGGAAGCTGCTGAAAAGGCCAAGATCGAGCTGTCGTCGACCACGCAGACCGAAATCAATCTGCCGTTCATCACCGCGGACGCGACCGGTCCGAAGCATCTGACCATGAAGCTCACCCGCGCCAAGTTCGAGGCGCTGGTCGAGGATCTGGTGGAGAAGACCATCGAGCCGTGCCGCAAGGCGCTGAAGGACGCCGGTCTCACCGCCGGCGAGATCGGCGAAGTGGTGCTGGTCGGCGGCATGACCCGCATGCCGAAGATTCAGGAAGTCGTGAAGCAGTTCTTCGGCAAGGACCCGCATAAGGGCGTCAACCCCGATGAGGTGGTGGCGATCGGCGCGGCGATTCAGGCCGGCGTGCTGCAGGGCGACGTCAAGGACGTGCTGCTGCTCGACGTGACCCCGCTGTCGCTCGGCATCGAGACGCTGGGCGGCGTGTTCACCCGCATCATCGAGCGCAACACCACGATCCCGACCAAGAAGAGCCAGGTGTTCTCGACCGCCGAGGACAACCAGAATGCGGTGACCATTCGCGTGTTCCAGGGCGAACGCGAGATGGCGGCCGACAACAAGGCGCTGGGTCAGTTCGACCTGATGGGCATTCCGCCCGCGCCGCGCGGCATGCCGCAGATCGAGGTCACTTTCGACATCGACGCCAACGGCATCGTCAACGTCTCGGCCAAGGACAAGGCCACCGGCAAGGAGCAGCAGATCCGCATCCAGGCCTCCGGTGGTTTGTCGGATGCCGACATCGAGAAGATGGTCAAGGACGCCGAGGCCAACGCGGCCGAGGACAAGAAGCGCCGCGAGGCGGTCGATGCCAAGAACCATGCCGACGGGCTGGTGCATTCCACCGAGAAGGCGCTGGCCGAGCATGGCTCTAAGGTCGGCGAGCCCGAGCGCAAGGCCATCGAGGACGCGCTGGCCGATCTCAAGGAAGCCTTGAAGGGCGACGATGCCGAAGCCATCAAGGCCAAGACCAACACGCTGGCGCAGGCTTCGATGAAGCTCGGCGAGGCGATGTATCAGCAGCAGGCCGAAAGCGATGCGGCCCGTGACGCGGCGAAGGACGCCGCCAAGGATGACGTGGTCGACGCGGAGTTCACCGAGGTCGACGACGACAAGAACAGCAAGAAGTCGGCCTGACGGCCATGTGCCGGTCTGCCGTCTTGCGATCTGCTCCGGCAGGGGAGGGCGTCCTGTGACGCTCTCCCAGCCGACGCCGGGGCGACGCTGGAGCGAGGCTGCGCGTGGCTTGTTTCGCCGCTTCAGCCGCAAGCCAGAGATCGCCGGCGACATCGAGCAGGTTTTCACCGACGTCTATACCCGCAACCGCTGGAAGAGTTCGGAATCCCGCTCCGGCACCGGATCGGCGCTGGGCCAGACCGCAACCGTGCGGGCGGGCGTGGCGGACATCATCCGCGATTTCGGCATCCGCTCGATTCTCGATGCGCCGTGCGGCGACTTCAACTGGATGCAGCATGTCGATCTGTCCGGGCTGGATTACACCGGCGCCGACATCGTCGAGGCGGTGGTCGCGCGCAATCAGGCGCAGCATCAGCGCGCCAATATCCGTTTCGCCAAACTCGATATCACCACTGACGCCCTGCCGGCCGCCGACCTCGTGCTGTGCCGCGACTGTCTGGTGCACCTGTCCTATGCCGATGCGTTCGCCGCGCTGCGTAATATCGTCGCCAGCGGCTCGGTTTATCTGGTGACGACGACATTTGCGGATCGCGCCGCCAATACCGATATCAAGACCGGCGGCTGGCGCGTCCTCAATCTGGCGCGGCCGCCGTTCTCGCTGCCGCCGCCGCTGCGGCTGCTCAACGAGAACTGCAGCGAGAAAAAAGGCATCTACAAGGACAAGTCGCTTGGCCTCTGGAAGCTGGATGATATCCGCGACCGGCTTGCCGGCGACGGCGCGATGACGGACGCGAGGCTATGACCAAGACTTGCTATTACGAGACGCTGGAAGTCGAACGCACGGTTGACGAGGCCGGTCTCAAATCCGCCTTTCGCAAGCTCGCGATGAAGTGGCACCCGGACAAGAATCCGGGCGATCCGTCGTGCGAACACAAGTTCAAGGAAATCTCCGAGGCCTACGAGATCCTCAAGGACAGCAACAAGCGTGCTGCCTATGACCGCTACGGCCATGCTGCCTTCGAGCAGGGCAATGGCGGCGGCCACGGCTTCGGCGCGGGCTTCGCCTCGTCCTTCTCCGACATCTTCGAGGATCTGTTCGGAATGTCCGGCCGCGCGCGCGGCGGCCGCGAGCGTGGCGCGGACCTGCGCTACAATATGGAGATCACGCTCGAGGAGGCCTTCACCGGCAAGACCGCGCAGATCAGCATCCCGGTTGCGGTGACCTGCGAGGCTTGTTCGGGCAGCGGCGCCAAGGCCGGCACCAAGCCGAAAATCTGCGCCACCTGCGGCGGCGCCGGCCGCGTCCGCCAGGCCCAGGGCTTTTTCACGCTGGAGCGGACCTGCCCGAACTGCCAGGGCCGCGGCCAGAGCATCGACACGCCGTGCCCGTCCTGTTCGGGGCAGGGCCGGGTGCAGAAGGAACGCTCGCTGTCGGTCAACATTCCGCCGGGCGTCGAGGACGGAACCCGTATCCGCCTTGGCGGCGAGGGCGAGGCCGGGGTGCAGGGCGGCCCGGCGGGCGACCTCTATATTTTCCTCTCGCTGGCCTCGCATCAGTTCTTCCAGCGCGACGGCGCCGACCTGCATTGCCGGGTGCCGGTCTCGATGGTGACCGCGGCGATGGGCGGTGAATTCGAGGTGCCGACCATCGACAAGGGCAAAACGCGGGTCAAGGTGCCGGGCGGCACCCAGTCGGGCCGCCGTTTCCGCATCGCCGGTAAGGGCATGCCGGTGCTCCGCTCCCGCCAGACCGGCGACATGTATGTCCAGGTGGTGGTGGAAACCCCTCAGAACCTGACCAAGCGGCAAAAGGAACTGCTGGCCGAGTTCGAAAAGCTGTCGTCCGGGGAAACCCAGCCCGAAGCTTCGGGTTTCTTCAAGACGGTCAAAGACTTCTTCGGATCGCGCAGTGCTGCATCCTGAGACGGAACTTGACCGTGCGCGCTCGCGCGCTGTATCCATTTGTGAAGACATTTATAAAAGGCCCGCTCTCACGTCGGGTCCGGTTGGTAACGCCATGGCTTTGCAATCCGCGCGCGCGCTCAAGAAGCCGCTTCGTCTCGATGATGAGGTCCGTTTTCTTCGCTCGTGGATCGAAAAGCCGTTGCACATGGGCGCGGTGATGCCGTCGGGCAAGATTCTCGCCCGCACCATCGCGCAATATGTCGATCTCGAATCTCAAGGACCTGTCGTCGAACTTGGGCCGGGCACCGGCGCGATCACCGATGCCCTGATCGCGCATGGTGTTGATCAGGCACGTCTCGTGCTGGTCGAATATGATCCGGGCTTCTGCGCGCTGCTGCGCGAACGCTATCCGCAGGCGAGCGTCATCCAGGGCGACGCCTATCATCTCGACACCACGCTGGCGGCGCTGAAAGATTCCGTGGCGGCCGTGGTCTCCGGCCTGCCGCTGGTCACCAAGCCGATGCTGACCCGCCTCAAGTTGCTGCGCGATTCCTTCGGCCGGCTCACGCCGGGCGCGCCTTTCATCCAGTTCACCTATTCCGTCGCTCCGCCGATCCCGAAATCGCTGCCGGGCGTCAAGACCCAGGCTTCCGAGCGAATCTGGATGAACCTGCCGCCGGCGCGGGTGTGGGTCTATCGCAAGGGCTGATTTCTCGCGAAAGCGGGATGCCTTTCTCTCCCTCCTAGATATTTGCACCAGTCAGCATCCGTCATTGCGAGAAGCGCAAGCGACGAAGCCATCCAGTCCTTTTGCAAGGTTTGGGGCCCGCTGGATTGCTTCGCGGAGTTTATCATCGGGCCGCGCCATAGCGCGTCGAAGACGCGCGTCAGCGCACTTTTGGCGCGGACCCGTTGGCTCTCCATGACGCTGGTTCTGCGAAGCTCAAAGACGTGGATGGCCGGCTCAAAGCCCGGCCATGACGACAATAACAATTCAACCCCTCCCCATCATGCGCTAATGCTGCCGCATGGCTGCGCTGAAGATCCTTGTCATTGCCGGCTCGATCCGGAGCGGCTCGCTCAACGTGCGGCTGGCCGCCGCCGTCACCAAGGAGCTCGCGCTCGCCGATGTCGAGGCAACGCGCATCTCGCTCGAAGATTTTCCGCTGCCGCTCTACGACGCCGACCTGGACGCCAAGGTCGGCGTGCCGGAGGCCGCGCGCGACCTCAAGCACATGATCGGCATCCATCACGGCCTGTTCGTCGCCACACCCGAATACAACGCCTCGGTGCCGCCACTGCTCAAGAACGCGATCGACTGGATCAGCCGCGCGCGCGAGCGCGGCGAGGCGGCAGGTTCTGCGCTACGCCAGCGCGTGGTGGCGATCGGCGCGGCGTCGGAACGGCCCGGCGGCGGGCTCGCCGCGTTGCAGGCGCTGCGGCAGATTCTGGCGCAGGGCTGCGGCGCGCATGTCATTCCGCAACAGATCGCGCTGCCGTTTGCCGACCGTGCTTTCGACGAGATGGACCGCCTGAAGGACGCGCGCGACGCCGAGATGCTGCGCGCCACGGTGCGGCAATTGATCGATGTGTCCCAACGCATGATGTGAGGTTGACGAGTGCCGCTACAGACCATCCCGCCGCGCGACCGCATGATCGTCGCCCTCGATGTGCCGGACATCGCCGCCGCGCGCGATGTCGTCAATAAGCTCGGCGACAGCGCGACGTTCTACAAGATCGGTTATCAGCTCGCTTATGCCGGCGGTCTTGCGCTGGTCGGCGATCTCGTGCGCGCGCGCAAGAAGGTGTTCGTCGACCTCAAGCTGCACGACATCGGCAACACGGTGGCGAGCGGCGTGACCAGTCTGGCCGGGCTCGGCGCGACTTTTCTCACCGTCCATGCCTATCCGCAGACCATGAAGGCGGCGGTCGAAGCCGCAAAAGGCTCGGACCTGCAGATCCTCGCGGTCACCGTGCTGACGTCCTACGACAATGCCGATCTGCAAGAGGCGGGCTATGCGCTCGGCGTTACCGAGCTGGTCGAGAAGCGCGCCAGGCAGGCGCAGGACATCGGCGTCGACGGTCTTGTCTGCTCGGCGGCGGAGGCGGCGCATCTGCGCCGCATCGTCGATCCGGCGATGCGGCTGGTGACGCCGGGCATCCGTCCCGCCGGCAGCGAGGCGGGCGACCAGAAGCGGATCATGACCCCGGCGCGGGCGATCGCCGCCGGCGCGGATTACCTCGTGGTCGGCCGGCCGATCGTCGCCGCCGCCGACCCCAGAGCCGCCGCCGACGCCATCGTCGCAGAGATCGCCGCCAGCGCCTCCTGACGGCGCATACCGCGCTTGCATGCGCCCATGCGAGGCATGAGCGCGGCGAAAGTGGACGCCGCTTCCCCGCACCGCTATACCCGCAAGATTAGTCTCAAGGGGCGCACCATGTCCGATATGCGATTGATCGTGGCGGGAGCCGGTGGCCGGATGGGCCGCACGCTCATTCGCGCGCTGGCGGAGACGAGCGGCGCGGTGCTGACCGGTGCGCTGGAAGCGCCGGGCTCCGAGCTGCTCGGCCAGGACGCCGGCGTGCTCGCCGGCCTGCCCGCCAACGGCATCGAACTGTCGGCCGACCTGTGGTCGCTGTCGAAGAACGCCGACGGCATCGTCGATTTCACCGTGCCGGCTGCGACCATCGCCAATGTGGCGATCGCGGCGGAGCGTGGCCTTGTCCATGTCATCGGCACCACCGGCCTGTCGGCCTCCGACGACGCCGTGATCAAGAGCGTGACCACGCGCGCCATCGTGGTGCAGTCCGGCAATATGAGCCTCGGCGTCAACCTGCTCGCCGCTCTGGTCAAGCAGGTGGCGAAGTCGCTCGATCAGGATTTCGATATCGAGGTGCTGGAAATGCACCATCGCGCCAAGGTCGATGCGCCCTCCGGCACCGCCTACATGCTGGGCCAGGCGGCGGCGGAAGGCCGCGGCATCGATCTCACCCAGAATTCGGTGCGCGCCCGCGACGGCTATACCGGGGCGCGCCGTGTCGGCGATATCGGTTTCGCCACGCTGCGCGGCGGCACCGTGACCGGCGATCACACCGTGATCTTCGCCGGCCCCTATGAGCGGATCGAGATCGCGCACAAGTCCGAGGATCGCAAGATCTTTGCCCATGGCGCGATCAAGGCCGCGATCTGGGCGCATGGCCGCAAGCCCGGCCATTACTCGATGGCCGATGTGCTGGGACTCGGAGTGTGAGAACTCCCCGAAAGTAGGATGTCATTGTCGGGCGTGATCCGGCAATTCATCCCATCAAAAGGATGGATGTCCGGGTCAAGCCGGGCAGAACGGGGGAGGCAGATGTTGCGGCGAGCGAATAGGACCGAGGCTGGAATCTGAAATGACCGATCGTCTTCTCGTGCTGGTGCGTCACGGCCAGAGCGAATGGAATTTGAAGAATCTGTTCACCGGCTGGCGCGATCCGGACATCACCGAGAAGGGCGTTGCTGAGGCGCGCGACGCCGGCCGCCGTCTCAAGGCCAAGGGCCTGTCCTTCGATGTCGCCTATACCTCGCAGCTCATTCGCGCGCAGCACACGCTCGATCTTGCGCTGGCCGAACTCGGCCAGCCGCAGCTTGCGGTGACCCGCCATCAGGCGCTCAACGAACGCGACTATGGCGATCTGTCCGGCCTCAACAAGGACGAGGCGCGCAAGAAATGGGGCGACGAGCAGGTGCACACCTGGCGACGCTCTTACGACATCGCGCCACCCGGCGGCGAGAGTCTCAAGGATACGCTGGCGCGCACGTTGCCGTATTACGTGCAGGAGATCCTGCCCGGCGTGCTGCGCGGCCAGCGCACGCTGGTGGTGGCGCATGGCAATTCGCTGCGCGCGCTGATCATGGTGCTGGAAAAGCTCTCGCCCGAGGACATCCTCAAGCGCGAGGTCGGCACCGGCGTGCCGATTATCTACCAACTCAACGCCGACTCCACGGTGGCGTCGAAGGAAGATCTGGCGGATTAGTCCTGTTTCGATGTCGTCCCGGCGCAGGCCGGGACCGATACGCCCCGGACTGTCGTTGAATCCGGAAGTCGATGAGCCACGATTGAGATATTGCGGACCACTATGAACTTGGTGGTGATGGTCCCGGCCTGCCGCCGGCACGACGTACGGGATTTGCCTATGAGCCCGTCGCCCGGCCGCTCTCCCAGCCCAGCATCGCGCGCTTGCGCGTCAGGCCCCAGTGATAGCCGGTGAGCGCGCCGCTCTTGCCGAGCACGCGATGGCACGGCACCACGAAAGAGATCGGATTGCGGCCGACCGCGGCGCCGACCGCGCGGGAGGCTTTCGGCGCGTTGATTTTGCGCGCGACGTCCGAATAGGTGGTGGCGCCGCCCAGCGGAATCTTCAAAAGCGTCTCCCACACCCGCACCTCGAAATCGGTGCCGATCAGCACCACGCGCAGCGGCTGCTCCGCGCACCAGTGCGAGGGATCGAAAATCCTTTGCGCCAGCGCACCGGTCATGGCGGGATCCTCGATATAGGTCGCCAGCGGCCAGCGCTGCTGCATGTCGATCAGCGCCGCGCGTTCCTCGCCTTCGTCGGCGAAGGCGAGGCCGGCAAGGCCGCGCTCGCTGGCGATGATCGCCGCGATGCCGAACGGCGAGGGATGGAAGCCGTAATGCAGCGTCGTGCCGGCGCCGCCCTTCTTCCACTCGCCGGGCGACATCGCCTCATGGGTGACGAACAGGTCGTGCAGCCGCGCCGGACTCGACAGGCCGGAATCGTAGGTGACGTCGAGCACGCTGGCGGAGTCGCGCAGCAGCCGCTTGGCGTTGTCGAGCGTCAGCGCCTGCACGAAGGCTTTCGGCGTCAGTCCGGCCCAGCGCCGGAACAGATGATGCAATTCGTCCGGTGTCACGCTGACCGCTTCCGCCATTTCCTCGGTGGTCGGCTGGCCGCGCCAGTGTTCGGAGATGAAGGCGATGGCGCGGCGCACGGTGTCGTAGTCGCGCAGCGCATCCCCCGGCATCGCACTATGCGCGATGCGCTCGGAGACGGTGGCGAACGAGGCCGGTTCTGGGATGATGGGCATGGTCATGATTGAGATTTAAGCCGGACCAGCGCGCATCTCCACCCGATTTCCGACTACCGCGTGCCGCGCATCAGGTGATCGGGTTGTAGGTCGGGCCGCGTTTGGCGGCCTGCAAGGCGACCATTAACGCTTTGGCAAAACTGGCTTTTTCCTCCGGGCCGAGGAAATTTCCGATCGAGACCCGGCGGCCCCGCGCGGCGAGATAGATCTTTTCGACGCCGAATTCATCGTCGATCTGCTGATCGAGCCGCACCCACAGCGGATTGAAGCTCCATTCCATGGCGTGGCCGCGATGGCTGATCCGCCGCACATGCAGTTCCGACGGCGTGATGCTGATCTCCTCGCGGGCGCGGGCGCGGGCGAAATTGATCCGGAACGCCCAGTAGATCAGCAGCACGTCGAGGCCGAAAAAGCCGAACACCGGCCAGGCGCCCATCAGCCAGAACACCATGCCGGCGGCGAAGCTGATCGCCGCAACCACCATCATGAAGATGGTGAAGCCGCGCCGGCTCAGCGAGCGATGCGGCGTCAGCTCGGCGGAAAACAGGATCGGCTGCGGGTCAAGGCCGCTGTCAAAATCATTGCCGCTGGTCATGGGGCTTCAGTATACCGGGAACATGGCAAAAAATACGGGCGCGAGAACCAAGACCACAGCCGTGAAGGCGCGCAAATCCCGCAAGCCCATTCCGAAAGGCGAGGGCCGCAAAGTCAAGACCGGATCGAGTCAAACGGCCATGCCGCGCAGCAAGACCGGCGCCGCCGCGAAGGCGAAATCGAAGACGGCTTCCAAGCCGTGGAGCGCGGCGGAGGTCTACGAGGCGTTCGCGCGCTTTCGCGCCGCCAATCCGGAACCGAAGGGCGAACTGGAACATCTCAACGCCTACACCTTGCTGGTGGCGGTGGTGCTGTCGGCGCAGGCGACCGACGTCGGAGTCAACAAAGCGACGCGCCATCTGTTCCCGATCGCCGATACGCCGCAGAAGATGATCGCGCTCGGTGAGGAGAAGGTGCGCGAGTACATCAAGACGATCGGGCTCTATCGCACCAAGGCGAAGAACGTCATCGCGCTGTCGGAACAGCTGATCGCGCAGCATGGCGGCAAGGTGCCGCGCGATCGCGCCGCGCTGGAAGCGCTGCCGGGCGTCGGCCGCAAGACCGCGAACGTGGTGCTCAACATCGCCTTCGGCGAGCCGACCATCGCGGTGGACACCCATCTGTTCCGGGTCGGCAACCGCACCGGCCTCGCGCCCGGCAAGACGCCGCTGGAAGTCGAATTGAATTTGCTCGAGGTCGTGCCGGACGAGTTCATGCGCCACGCCCATCACTGGCTGATCCTGCATGGCCGCTACACCTGCGTGGCGCGGCGGCCGCTGTGCGAAAAATGCATCATCAACGATCTGTGCCGCTGGCCGGAAAAGACCGTGTTCCTCGCCGCGTCGTGATCGCGCGGCGAGAGCTGAACACGGATCAGCCGAAGGTGAAGGCGTAGGCCTGCGCGCCGGGATCGAGGAATTCGATTCGGAAGGTGCGATCGGCGATCTCGCTTGTCTGCCGGATCAACTGATAGAGCCGCTGGCCGGTGATGGTGCCGTAACCGTCCGCATCGGTATCGGTGCCGTGATTGTCGCCGGGCGCGGCGCCATCGAGGGTGACACGGAAGCGCACCGGCTTGCCGTCCGCCGCGGGCCCGAGCACCAGATGCAGGTCGCGGGCATGGAAGCGATAGACGATGCTGCCGTCTCTGGCGTTGAGCGCGGCGTGCTCCTCGCTCACGGTCCAGTCACCGGTGAGGCCCCATTCGTTTAGCTTCGGCGTCTCGTTGACGCGATAGACATGCGGCGCATCCTGCACCGCGCCGCCGGTCGAGATGAAGTTCTCGGCGCGGTCGTAACCGACATAGGTTTCCGGCGAGCGTACATCACCCTTGCTGGGCGCGGCTTCGGTGCCCGAACCGCTGACGCTGACGAGCGGCATCGACGGCGCGCCGCCCCTGCCGGCTTCCGCGAGAAGTTGCTGGATCACGCGCTCGGATTGGTCGTAATTGCCCTCGCCGGCGTGCATGTGGCGGATGAAGCCGTTGGCATCGATGAAGTAGTGCGCCGGCCAGTACTGGTTATGGAAGGCGCGCCAGATCGCGTAGTCGTTATCGATGGCAACGGGATAGTTCACCTTCAGATCGACGGTTGCCTGCTTCACATTGTCGAGTTTCTTCTCGAAGGCGAATTCGGGCGTATGCACGCCGATCACCACCAGGCCCTGATCCTTGTACTTCTCCGCCCAGGCACGGACATAAGGCAATGTGCGCAGGCAGTTGATGCAGGAATAGGTCCAGAAATCGACCAGCACCACCTTGCCCTTGAGATCGGCATTGGTCAGCGGCGGCGAGTTCAGCCACGCGGTGGCATTGGGCAGCGTCGGCATCTCGCCTTCGATCGGCAGCGTCTGGTTTCCGCTCGCATCGGGCTTGGCCTGCATCATCGCGGTGTTTTCGCGCGGCGCGGTGTGAAAGCGATCAAGCAGATTCTGCTCAAGTGATGCGGTGCTGGCGAGCGACAGCCGCGTCAACAGGCCGGTGTCGAGGCCGAGCGCGATCGCGGCGACCGCGGCCAGCACCGCGACGCCGAGGCCGCGCCTGATCCATTCGCCGGCGCCGATCGAGCGTTTCATCGCCGCGAACAGACGGCCACCGATCAGCAGCGCGAGCGCGAGCGAAGTCGCCGCGCCGGCGGCATAGGCGGTGAGCAACAGCGAGGTTTGCAGATTGGCGCCCTGCAGCGCCGCGCCGGTGAGAATGAGGCCGAGCACCGGGCCCGCGCACGGCGCCCACAACAGACCTGTCGCGATGCCGAGCAGCAGCGACGGCACGATCGAGGTCTCGCCTTTCTCCTGCGCGGATTGCGACAGCCGCGCGCCGAGCGCGACCAGCGGCCGCGTCATCCGATCCGACAGCGTCGGAAACAGCAGCATCAGGCCGAACAGCGCCAGCAAAGCGATGGCGGCGAAGCGGCCATATTGATTGGCTTCCACCGCCCAGCCGCCGCCGACCGCGGCCAGCGTCGCAATCAGCGCGAAGGTCAGCGCCATGCCCGCCAGCATCGGCAGGCCGCTGCGCAGGAACGGGCGGTCGGCGCGCGCGAACACGAAAGGCAGCACCGGCAGGATGCAGGGACTGATGATGGTCAGCACGCCGCCGAGATAGGCCAGCACGAACAACGTCATTTCCGGATCTTTCCGTTCATCCGCCGCGCGAGGCGGCGTCATCCGGTGTTACGGACGCAAACGCCGTTTCGTTACGGGCCGCTGACCGCTTTAGCCTACCGGAACACCGGATTTGCGCGTTGGCTCGATCAACTCCGCGCGAGGACCGCCGGACAGCCGCTTGTGCATGTGGACCATGAAAGCCATGCCGAACAGCGGGGTCGCAAGGTTCACGATCGGAATCGAGACGAAAGCGGCGATGACGAGACCGGCGATGAACACCTGCGCCGCGTTCTGCTGGCGCATCGCTTTCGCCTCGGCGGGCGAGCGGAAGCGCATCGCCGCGAGTTCGAAATACTCGCGCCCGAGCAGCCATGCGGTGGCGAAGAAAAACACGATGACGCCGACCCCGGCGAAAAACACGAAAGGCAGCGCCACGAGATAGACCAGAATGGTCAGCGCCGCGGTCTTGGTGCCTTCGACCAATGCGCGGCCGATCGGCAGCGCCTTGCCGGGACGTTCCGCCGGATAGTGCTCGCGCTCGACAATGTCGGCGACGTCATCGACGAACACGCTGGCAACCAGCGAGGTGATGGCGGGCATCAGAAACACCGCGCCGAGCACGATGCCGAGCCCGGCGGCGATCGAGACGAACCACGACAGCACGAGGAGCGGGGTATGGAAGTCCGGCCCGAGCGCGGATTCCGCCCACATTTCGCCGGAGCCGGCGAACCAGCTCAGCGCGCGTTGCAGCGAGACGGCGACCACTACGATCAGGATCAGCGCAAGGCCGACCGATTTCCACAGAATCGCGCGCATCGGCGGCGACAGGATCTGGGACAGTGCCTTGACGGCCGCGTCGAGCATGGGCGTTCCTCCGTTATGCCAACGCAGATCTAGATATCGCAGCAAAGCCGGACAAGGGCGGCGCAGCGATTGTCAGATTGCGCGTGCGGCAATCCGCTCCGGCTCGGCCGCCTGCAGCGCGGCGACGGGCCGCTCGCGACAGGCCTCGACAGGTTCGGCATCGGCGAGTTCTGGCACTAAACCAGGTGCTTCGAAGACTCCCTCTGGAAAGGGATCGTCTTCCTCCGCCACCTCCTGGGGCGGTTTGGGCGTGTCGGCCCAGTGCAGTGTCGTGTAGTCGAAGCCATGTTCGATGGTCGGCTTGACGATCTCGAAATAGGGCGAGATGTCGAAGTCGCGCGGCATGTAGAGCGAGGAATCGCGGATGTGCAGGATCTCGCGCCGCGCCTGCCGGCTGCCGGCGAGGGTGACGCGCGGCAGGATCGGATAGCGCACCGCGCCGAACGCCTGCGCGATCAGCGCCGAGCAGATGATCTTGGTGGGATCGCCCGAGCCCAGCGCGATCATGCGCCGCCGCCAGCGCTGCGGGATCGGCAGCGGAAAGAGGAAGCGCATCAGATCGATGATGTTCTTGGTGTCGTAGCCGAAGCCGATGCGGTTGATGACGTAGCGGCACACCGTGTTGCGGTCTTCGTAAGACAGGCCGACGGGACGGCAGACGCGGGTGTGATAGGAGAGATATTTCGACAGCGGCGCGGTCTCGACGCCGGCGCCGACATTGGCTTCGATCAATACATGCGGCTCGCCGTCAGGCTCGCTCGCGCCGTCGATCGGCCCGACATAGAGCGCCGAATGCGACCAGGTCGATTGCGTCAGATATTTGATGATGCCGGAGATGCGGTTGTTGCCCTCGACCAGCAGCACGTCGCCCTGCTGGAGCAGGCTGCGCAGCCGTTCCGGATCGCTGGGCGTGAAGGGTTCATAGCCCGGCACCTCCTTCTGGAGGTAGCGCGCGATCAGTTTGCCGACCGTATCGAGCACAAAGCCCATGATGGTCTTCCCCGGCGCGGCACATTCAGGCCGCCCTTTGTTCTTGCCTTAAATTTTCGTCGAAAGCGATTGCGACTTCGTTCACGGCTCTGTCAGCGTCATTACCGGATATTCACCATGACCGTTGCGAAGGGCCAGTCATTCCGGCAAGTTCGCCAGGTGTTCTGGTCTGCGGTTGAAGCTTCGGAAACCATGAAATGACAATCACGCGCCGCGATTTCCTCGCCGGCTCGGCGGCCATGATGCTGCCGGCCTTCACACCGGCATGGGCCGCGCCGCTGCCGCGCGAGGTCGAGGTGGCGGTGATCGGGGCCGGCGCGGCCGGGATCGCGGCGGCGCGGCGTTTGGTCGCCGCCGGCCGCAAGGTGATCGTGATCGAGGCGTCCGGCGTCATCGGCGGCCGCTGCGCCACCGACAATGCGATGTTCGAGACGCCGTTCGAGCGCGGCGCGCGCTGGCTTTATAATTTCGACAGCAGCCCGTTGCCGGCGCTGGCGCGGCAGGCAGGCTTGCGCGTCGCTCCGGCGCAGCGCGGCCAGAAGATCCGCATCGGCCGGCGCAATGCCCGCGCCGGCGAGGCCGAGGATTTTCTCGCGCTGCTGGTGCGCGCCAATCGCGCCATCAACGAAGCTGCGCGCGGCCGCGCCGATGTCGCCGCCGCATCGGCGCTGCCGAAGGATCTGCGCGAATGGGCCGGCACCAACGATTTCGTGCTGGGGCCGCTCGCCACCGGCTGCGATCTTGCGGATCTGTCGGCAGTCGATCTCGCCGCGATGATGCCGCGCGATCCGATCGCGGCCTGCGATCAGGGCCTCGGTACGCTGATCGCGAAACTCGGCGACGGCTTGCCGCTCGCTCTGTCGACGCCGGTGACGAAGATCGCCTGGAGCAACCGCGATGCGAAGATCGAGACCGGTGTCGGCACGCTGACCGCGCGCGCGGTGATCGTCACGGTCTCGACCGGCGTGCTGGCCGCCGGCCGGATCAAGTTCGCGCCGGATCTGCCGAAGCGTCAGCAGGATGCGGTGATGAAGCTGCCGCTCGGCAGTTTCGATCACATCGCGCTGGAGCTGCCGGGCAATCCGTTTGGTCTCGGCCATGACGACGTGTTCATTGAACAAAGCAGCGACAATCGCACCGGCTGTCTGATCGCCAATGTCGGCGGCACCGCGCTGTGCGAAGTCGATGTCGCTGGCGCGTTCGGTCGTGATCTGGCGGCGAGGGGCGAAGCGGCGATGGTGGCGTTCGGGGTCGAGTGGCTGAAGAAATTGTTCGGCGGCGATATCGAGAAAGCGATGAAGCGCACCACGGCGACGCGCTGGAACGACATGCCGCATGTGCTCGGTGCGATGTCGGCGGCGCAGCCCGGCGGCGCGCCCGCGCGCAAGATTCTCGCCGAGCCGCTGGGCAGCGTGTTCTTCGCCGGCGAGGCGACGCACGAGACGCAATGGGGCACGGTAGGCGGGGCCTGGACGTCCGGCGAGCGCGCCGCGGATGCGGTGCTGAAGAAACTCAGCGGCAAAAGCGAGGCGGCGGCGAAACCGGCGAAGCGCAAGGCTCCGGCGCAGCATCATTCTGCGCCCCCGCCGCAGCGCGGGTTCTTCTGGCCGGGATCGCGCTAGGGCATTTTCATTTCAGATTGAATCACATTTTGCGGCGGTTACTCGCCTCTCCCATGGGGAGAGGTCGGCACGCGAAGCGTGCCGGGTGAGGGGTTAAGATTTGTCGAGAGGGCTGTACCCCCTCACCCCAGCCCTCTCCCCACAGGGGAGAGGGAGTTGTCCTGCGTCTGTAGCGGCGTCTCAGCTGAAACGAAATGTTCTGCGTTCACACCCGCAGCACGCCGCCGGTGCGCTTGGTGACCTCGCCGACGATCTTGGCCGCCACCGCCTCGATCTCCTGATCGGTCAGCGTCTTGTCACGCGGCTGCAGCGTCACCGCGATGGCGATCGACTTCTTGGCCTCATCGATGCCTTTGCCGGCATAGACGTCGAACACCGCGACATTGGTGATCAGCTTGCGGTCGGCGCTCTGCGCGGCGCGTGCGATGTCGGCCGCCTTGACGGTGCGATCGACCACGAAGGCGAAATCGCGTGACACCGGCTGGAAGGCCGAGAGTTCGAGCAGCGGCTTGGCGCGCGTTGCTTTTGCTTTCGCCTGCGGAATGCCGTCGAGGATCACCTCGAACGCGACCACCGGGCCGTCCGCCTTCAGCGCGGCGAGCGCGCGCGGATGCAGCTCGCCGAAATGGCCGAGCACGTTCTGCGGACCGATCTGGATCACGCCCGAGCGGCCGGGATGCAGCCAGGCCGGCGCGTTCTTCGCCTCGGAGCACGGCACGATCTGCAGCCCTTGCGTCGGCGCACCGGCCGCCGCCAGCACCGCGAAGGCGTCGGCCTTGGCGTCGAACGCATCGACCGCGGCGTTGCCGGCCCATGAGCGACCCATGCCCTGCGCGGAGGCGAGACCACGGCGCACGCCGCTGGCCGCGATGAACTGATCCTCGGGGCGATCGCCACGGAAGATCTGTCCGACTTCGAACAGCGCGATATCCGGATAGCCGCGATCGACATTGGCTTGCGCGGCGGCGATCAGGCCGGCGATCAGCGAAGGCCGCATGTCGGACAGATCGGACGCGATCGGATTGGCGAGCGCGAGTTCGGCGCTGCCGCCGCCGAACAGCTCGGCCTGCGTCTTGGAGACGAACGACCAGGTCACCGCCTCCATCATGCCGCGCGCCGCCAGCGCGCGCTTGGCGCGGCGGGTACGAAGCTGCAACGGCGTCAGCACCGGCTTGCGCGGTGCCTCGCCGCGATCGAACGGCGTCAGCGGCACGCGATCGACGCCGATCATGCGCACGATTTCCTCGACGATATCGGCCTTGCCGTGCACGTCGGCGCGCCATGACGGCACCGCGATCTTCACCACCGGACCCTGACCCGCGACCATGAAGCCGAGATGGCTGAGGATGCGACGGATGTCGAGCAGCGCCGCCTCGATGCCGGCGAGCCGCTTCACCTCGTCGATCGGAAAATCGATGATGCGGTCTTCGCCATGGCGGCTGCCGGCGACCGTGATCTGCGACGGCGCGCCGCCACACAGGTCGAGCACCAGTTTCGTCGCCAGTTCGAGGCCCGGCACCATGAAGGCCGGATCGACGCCGCGCTCGAAGCGATAGCGCGCGTCGGAATTGATGCCGAGCTTGCGGCCGGTCTGGGCGATGTTGATCTCGTTCCACAGCGCCGATTCGATCAGCACGTCGGTGGTGCTCTCGTCGCAGCCGGTGGTTTCGCCGCCCATGATGCCGGCGAGCGATTCCGCGCCGCTCTCGTCGGCGATCACGCACATCGCGGGATCAAGCGTATAGGTCTTGCCATCAAGGGCGACGAACTGCTCGCCGTCCCTGGCGTGGCGGATGACGAGATTGCCTTTGACCTTGTTGGCATCGAACACGTGCAGCGGACGGCCGCGGTCGAAGGTCATGAAGTTGGTGATGTCGACCAGCGCGTTGATCGGGCGCAGGCCGATTGAGGTCAGGCGTTGCTGCAGCCACTCGGGCGAGGGACCGTTCTTGACGCCGCGCACCAGGCGCAGCGCGAAGCCGGGACACAGCGCGGGATCTTCGATTGTCACCGCGACCGGGCAGGGGAATTCGCTCTTGATCTGCTTCGGTGCGGGGTCCTTGAACTTGCCGATGTCGGCGGCGGCAAGATCGCGTGCGATGCCGTGGACGCCGGTGCAGTCGGCGCGGTTCGGCGTCAGATTGATCTCGATGACCGGATCGCCGAGACTAGCCCATTCCGCGTAAGCCTTGCCCAGAGGCGCATCGGCCGGCAGTTCGATGATGCCGTCATGGTCTTCGGAAATTTCGAGTTCGGCCGCCGAGCACAGCATGCCGCGGCTCTCGACGCCGCGAATGGTGCCCACTCCTAACGTAATATCCTTGCCGGGAATGTAGGTGCCGGGCGGCGAGAACACGCTGACAAGGCCCTCGCGCGCGTTGGGCGCGCCACAAACGACCTGAACCGGCGCGCCGCCGTCACCGGTATCGACCATGCACACCCGCAGGCGATCGGCGTTCGGATGCTGCTGCGCCGAGATCACCTTGGCGATGGTGAAAGGCGCCAGCGCCTTGGCCTTGTCCTCGAGGTGCTCGACTTCGAGTCCGATCATGGTGAGGGTGTCGGCGATCTTCTCGAGCGGCTCGTCGGTTTCGAGATGCTCTTTCAGCCAGGAGAGAGTGAATTTCATGATTTGTCTCCGCCCTCTTCTCCTCCCCCGCTTGCGGTGGAGGTCGGGAGGGGGTTCTTCTTTCTTACAAAAAGCAGGATTGTTTCGAGGACACCGGGCAGATTGGTCAGCACGTCGGCATTGCTGAAGCGCAGAATGTCAAAATCCTTGGCCTTCAGATAGGCGTCGCGCGCTGCATCTGCCGCGCGGCCGGGAGCCTCATAGTGCTGGCCGCCATCGATCTCGATGACGAGACCTGCGGCATGGCAGACGAAGTCAACAATGAAAGGGCCGACAGGAGTTTGACGGCGGAAGCTTATGCCATCGAGGTGATGGGCGCGCAGTTCCTTCCAGATCAAGCGCTCGGCATCGGTCGAGTCGCGGCGAAGGCGGCGCGCGTTGTCGCGCGTCGTGGCGCGAACATGCCAGACCGGCCGCTTCGGCTCGTCGACCATCGCCCCCTCCCTCAGCCGCGAGTGTTGTTCTATCGCGCCCCCTCCCGCCACGCTACGCGTGTCGACCTCCC
>JAFKKO010000053.1 GCA_017305455.1 Hyphomicrobiales bacterium
CACCATGCCGGCGATCTCGAGGCGCACGGCCGGGTCGATGTGTTCGCCGATCTCCTCAACGAGGATGTCGAGCGCCTGCACGTCCTGATCTCGCGCCATGCCAAGCTGGCCGGCTCGCGCCGCGCCACCGAGATCCTGACGAACTGGAAAACCTACCTGCCGAAATTCCGCAAGGTGATGCCGGTCGAGTACCGCCGCGCGCTGAAGGAAATGAAGGCACGGGCGGGGTCCGAACCGAAAATCGCGATCGGCGCATGAGCGACTGATGATGCAAAGAGCCTCTTTCGCAACAATCCACCGCCTCACATCGCTGGCGGTGGCCGTTGCGATTCCGGTGGCGATTTACATCGTCAACGGAACGCTCGAACTCTGGACTGTTGTTTTGGGTGCCGTGATCGGCTTCGGTTACTGGTACTTTTTCCCCTTTATTCTACCGTGAATGTGAAACGCCATGGGCAAGATTACCGGTTTTCTGGAATTCGATCGTCACGACCGCGCTTACGAGCCGGTGGCCGAGCGCGTGAAGTCGTTCAAGGAGTTCGTGATCCCGCTCAGCGAGAAAGAGACGCGCGATCAGGCGGCGCGCTGCATGAATTGCGGCGTGCCCTATTGCCACGGCACCGGCTCGGTCGCGCCCGGCACGCCCGGCTGTCCGGTCAACAACCAGATCCCGGACTGGAACGATCTCGTCTATCAGGGCCGCTGGGAAGAAGCCTCGCGCAACCTGCACTCGACCAACAATTTCCCGGAGATCACCGGCCGCATCTGTCCGGCGCCGTGCGAAGCCTCGTGCACGCTGAACATCAACAACAATCCGGTGACCATCAAGACCATCGAATGCGCGATCACCGACCGCGCCTGGGAGAACGGCTGGCTGCGTCCGGAGATCGCCGCGCACAAGACCGGCAAGACGATCGCCATCGTCGGCTCCGGCCCCGCGGGCCTCGCCTGCGCGCAGCAGCTCGCCCGCGCCGGCCATGACGTCCATGTCTATGAGAAGTTCGCCAAGGCCGGCGGCCTGATGCGCTACGGCATTCCCGACTTCAAGATGGAGAAGCACATCATCGACCGCCGCGTCGTGCAGATGGAAGCCGAAGGCGTCACCTTCCATTACGGCAAGGCGGTCGGCGGCAATTCGCCAGGCGCGATCGATCCGCAGGACCTGATGAAGACCTATGACGCGGTGGCGCTGACCGGCGGCGCCGAAGCGCCGCGCGACCTGCCGATCCCCGGCCGCGACCTCGACGGCATCCACTATGCGATGGATTTCCTGCCGCAGCAGAACCGCCGCGTCGGTGACGAGCCGCTCGGCGACATCCGCGAGATTCTCGCCGGCGGCAAGGACGTCGTGGTGATCGGCGGCGGCGACACCGGCTCGGACTGCATTGGCACCTCGATCCGCCAGGGCGCGACCTCGGTGACACAACTCGAGATCATGCCGCAGCCGCCGGAACAGGAGAACAAGGAGCTCACCTGGCCGTATTGGCCGCTGCGCATGCGCACCTCCTCCAGCCAGGCCGAAGGCGCGGTTCGCGAATTCGCGGTGATGACGCAGAAGTTCACCGGCCATGACGGCAAGGTGACGAAGCTGCACTGTGTCCATGTCGACGACAAGTTCAAGCCGATCGCCGGCAGCGAATTCGAACTGAAGGCCGAACTGGTGCTGCTGGCGATGGGATTCGTGCATCCGGTGCACGAAGGCCTTCTGAAGAATCTCGGCGTCGAACTCGATCCGCGCGGCAATGTCCGCGCCTCGACCAACGACTACCAGACCTCTGTCGCCAAGGTGTTCTCCTCGGGCGACATGCGCCGCGGCCAGTCTCTGGTGGTGTGGGCGATCCGTGAGGGCCGCCAATGCGCCAACGCGATCGACCGCTTCCTGATGGGATCAAGCACACTGCCGCGCTGATTCCTCTCGCGCTGAACAACGAAAAGCCCCGTCTTGCGACGGGGCTTTGTTGTCTCAGATGTTGAGCGTTACTCGACGATGCGGATCACCCGGCGAGTGCCCGGGTCCACGATCACGCGCTGATCGTTGACCACCGCGTAACGGTACTCGGTGTGACGCGGCACCGGATGCAGCACCACCGTGGTCGGCAACGGCTCGCCGACCACTACGCGCTCGCGCACCACCACCGAAGGCACACGCTCGCCGCGCACCGCCGTGATCACGGCATCGGGAATCGCAACCGCGGTGCCAACCGCCGCACCGACGGTGCCGCCGACCACAGCGCCGGCCGGGCCGAGCACCTGGCCACCGGCGGCCGCACCGCTCTCCGCGCCGTCGCGGATCGTCGACTGCGCCATCGCCAGGGTCGGCGTCAGCGCAAGAGCCGCAACGGTCATCGCTGTGCGAAATTTCATATCGTCCTCCAATCGTCACTGTGAATGCGAAGGACAACGACAGCGCGCGAGCAGCGTTCCTCTGAATCACGCGCAGGATTTTGCTGAAATGAGGGAACATGCCGCCGCGTTGCGAACGGCAGCGTCGGACAATTGCGGCGGGATTGCGATAGCGATCGACCAGAACAATGAACCTGCCGGCCTCACCACGGAAAGAAACGCGGCAACGGCGAAGACGAGCGGACGTTGCCGGGCGGACGCGGCGCATTCTCGCGCGGGTGGGAACGCTGGGGCGCGCGATTGGCTTCAAAGCCAAAGAAACCCGGCGGCGGCGCGGCGGCGGCCGTCGGTTTCTTCGGCTTCGGCGCGGTGGCCGGCGCATCGCCCGGCGTCACCGCGGCGACGCCCTCGCCGGCCGGCGCATCGAGCCTGCCGATCTCGCGGCGCGGCCAGGAGAAGTCATCGGCGCGCCCGGCGGGCGGCGCGAGCGGCTCGCCTTTCACCAGCGTGCGCGCAGCCAGCGCATCGACCGCGGCCGGACGCGTACCGACGCCGCCAAGCAGTTCATCGGTCCCCACCGACGATGCCACCAGCGGCACCACCGGACCGACCAGCGGACGCGGGCCGGCGACACCCGGACGCACCGGCGCGGTGTTGTCGAGCGGCTCGCTCGGCAGCGCCATCGGCGACAGGCGCGTGGCGAGCACGCGGCGGATTTCGCGCTCAGTGTAATGGGCGAGCTTGCGCGCGCCGGCCTTGGTGAAGAACACGCCGTCGGCCGAGCGCAGGCGGCGGATCTGGCCTTCGAAGTCCGGGCCCTGGGTCAGGAAACGGCCGGCGTCATCGACGAAGCCGTCCCAGACATCGACATAGGTGATGCCGGTCTTGCCCGCGACGTCGCGATACAGCGCATCGAGGAACAGCATGTCGGAGGTCGCCTTGGGGCCACGCACCGCCGGCAGCCCGACCCACAGCACCGGCACGCCCTTCGCCTTGAGCACGCCGATCATCTCTTCGATCTTCTTCGAATAGAGTTCGACCCAGCGCTCGTCGCGGAATTCGGCAATGCCGTTGGCGGCGCGCGTGGTCTTCGGTGCCGCAGGCTTGTCGTCCTCCTCGTCATCCGGCGCGATATCGGCATCGGACGGCTTGTCGGCGGCATGATCGACCGCGGTCTTCTCGTCGTCAGGCCCGGCGGCCTCGCCGTCCTTCTTGGCAGTGTCGGACTTGGCCGCATCCGGCTTGGCGGCGTCCTTCTTCGAATCCTTCTTCGCGCCCTTCTTGTCCTTATCGGCCTTCGGCTCCGGCTTCTTCTCGGCCTCGCGGATCGCCATGCGGTCGTGCAGACCGAGCATCACCACGATGACGTCGGGCTTCTCAGTGGCGAGAATCTGCTTCGCCGCCGCGATCCAGTCCGACGGCTCGCCCTTGGGCTGATACCTGATGAGACCTGACACCGTCTTGTGCTTGCGGATCACGCCAAGCTCGGGCGTCTCTGACAGCGCATCCTCAAGACCATAGGCCAGCCAGTCGGCCATGGCATCGCCCAGCACCAGCACATTGCGCTCGGCCGGCACCTCACGCTTGGCCGGCGCGGGGGCGCGGGAATAGTCCACCCGCGGCGGCGGCGCCGGCTGTTCGGGCGCGAAACCACCGAACGGCGCAAAGAAGCCGCCGCCACGCTGCTGCGGCGGTGGGGCCGAGCGGCGGCCGAAACCGAAATCGAAGAACTGCGCGGACGCGGGCGCGATGATGCCGAACGTCATGACCGCCGCCACCGCGAGCGCGATCAGCGGCCCGGTTTCAGTCAGCAGTTTTCGCAGGCAAGCGCGCATCGACATCCGGGCGGCGTCCGTGACAGGGAACAGGCAAATTACTAGCAGATTCCGGCCCGAAAGGGGCGGCCCGGCGTCATAGACCGGTCCCCGCCGCATCCGTCAAGCGGCCAGCCGCCTGTCGCGCAACAGAATTGCCTACCGTCCCGGTCCGGGCCTAGCGCCGGCGCAGCCGGTCCAGCACGTCCGAGGAGGCGAACCCGTCCGCCGGGGTTCCGATACTGGCCTGGAACGAGCGCAGCGCCTCGCGGGTCCTGCCGCCAAGCTGGCCGTCCGGCTCGCCGCGATAGAAGCCGCGCCGCGCCAGAAGCTGCTGCAGTTCAAGCCGCTCGGCCCGGGTCAGCACCCGCTCCTGCCGCGGCCAGGCCTGCATGAAGGGCGCGCCGCCGCGCAGCCGATCGGCGAAATGGCCGATGGCGAGCGCATAGGACTCCGCCGGGTTGTAGCGCAGGATGGCGCGGAAATTCCCCAGCATCAGGAAGGCAGGGCCCTCCGCACCGGCCGGAGCCAGCAGGAAAGCCTTATCGCCCGGACGCGGGAACGGCCGGCCGTCGGGACGCCGCACGCCCAGATGCTCCCACTGCGCCAGTGTGTAGGACTTGGCGCGATCCGCCAGCATGTAGTTGAAGCCCGCCGGCACCGCGACCTCGTAGCCCCAGGTCTGGCCGGCCTGCCAGCCGTCCTGCTTGAGCTTGTTGGCGGTGGAGGCGATCAGGTCGGCGACACTGCCGACCGCATCGCGCCGTCCGTCGCCATCGAAATCGACCGCATAGCGATTGAAGGCGGTCGGCATGAACTGGGTCGGGCCAAACGCGCCCGCCCACGAGCCAACCATCTCGTCGGGCGTGAGATCGCCGCGATTGAGGATGTCCAGCGCGGCAAGGAATTCGTTGCGGAAATAGGCCTGACGGCGGCCGACACAGGCCAGCGTCGCGGTCGAACGCAGCACGCTGCGATCGCCGCCGAGCGTTGAATAGTTGGATTCGATTCCCCAGATCGAGGCGACGATAGTGCGATCGACGCCATAGGCGCGTTCGACCGCATCGAACTGCGCCTTGTATCTGGCGAGGATTTCACGGCCCTTGGCGATACGGGTGTCGTTCACCAGCACATCGAGATAATCCCACACCGCCTTGGTGAATTCGGGCTGCGAATCCATCAGGTCCATGATGCGCAGATCGGGCGTCAGCCCTTGCGTGAAGCGCTGGAAATTCGCCTGGGTGACGCCGCGCCGTGCCGCATCCGGCCACATGCCGGCAACGCAGCGATCGAAATTGGCGGCGGCATCGCGGATCGCCTCCGCGCTCATCAGCGGATGACCGGAGCCGCCATCCTCGCCGCTCCATTCTTTCGCGGAGCCTGCCTGCGCCACCCGCCGCTGCGGGGTCGCGACACGCGGCGCGGACGCGCTTTGCGGGATCGAGCCGGTGACGGCTTCGGCGCGTGCGCCCATCACCGGACCGCCGCCCGAGGAGCCCTGCGCGCAGGCCGACACCGTGAGCGCAAGCGCGCCCAACGCCGCCATCGTCGCTGTTCCGTACAAACCGCTCCGAACCATTCGCAAAACCCGCATGCTCGACACGAACCAAAACCACACCAGAGTTTTAAATTTCCTAGTGTTCCTTTGAATCCGAAGTTCGCCAGAGAGAGCGGACGGCGAAATGAGGCGAACTTCAGATTCAGGACACTAGGAGGCCCCCACAGGGTTTCAATGAGCTTAACAAGATGGGTATTTTTGGCGACCGTATCGCCGCAGCCACCTTTTGCAGGCTGTCCGGCACGAAAGCAGGCCGAAAACCCAGCCTCTGCCACGAAAAATCCTTGACCCGCTCAGATGCTGTTCATCCACTGACCTTACAATGTACCTTCCCTCCCTGCGGGGTCCCACCTCGCAACCCTGCCAACAAACCCTCCGCTTCTTCCAAGTCACGCAAAGAGCATCATGAAAATCCGCAAAGCCGTTTTCCCCGTCGCCGGTCTCGGCACCCGTTTCCTGCCCGCCACCAAGGCGATGCCGAAAGAGATGCTCACGGTGGTCGACCGCCCGCTGATCCAGCACGTGGTGGACGAGGCGCTGGAAGCGGGAATCGAACACCTCGTGTTCGTCACCGGCCGCAACAAGGGCGTGATCGAGGATCACTTCGACCGCCCCTACGAGCTTGAGGACACGCTTCGGGAGCGCAACAAGCTTAAGGAGATGGACATTCTCGAGCGCGACCAGCCGGAAGCGGGCGCCACCTCGTTCACACGGCAGCAGGCGCC
This sequence comes from Hyphomicrobiales bacterium, assembly GCA_017305455.1. GTDB lineage: Bacteria > Pseudomonadota > Alphaproteobacteria > Rhizobiales > Xanthobacteraceae > Afipia. Next base: position 6,441 of record JAFKKO010000053.1, read on the forward strand.
GCTCGGCCTCGGCCATGCGGTGTGGTGCGCGCGCGACATCATCGGCAACGAGCCGTTCGCGGTGCTGCTGCCGGACGTGCTGGTGAAAAACAAGCCGAGCGGCCTCAAGCAGATGATCGACGCCGCCGCAGCGGCGGGCGCCGACAAGGCCAACATCATCGCGGTGGAAGAAGTGCCGATGGATCAGGTCCACATGTATGGCGTGGTCGGCGTCGGCAAATCGAAGGGCGACCTCTTTGAGCTGAACGGCATGGTCGAGAAACCAAAGAAGGAGGTCGCTCCGTCCAATTTGTCGATCACCGGGCGCTACATCCTGCAGCCGGAGATCTTCAACATTCTGGAAACGCAGGAACGCGGCGCGGGCGGCGAAATCCAGCTCACCGACGCGATGCTCGCGCTCGCCGGCAAGCAGCCGTTCTACGGCTTCAAATTCAAGGGCAAGAGCTACGATTGCGGCTCGAAGTCAGGCTTTCTCGCCGCGAACATCGCGTATGCGATGGACCGCGAGGATCTGCGCGGGGATCTACTGGGCGAGATGAAGAAGTATATGTGAAAACAGACGCCTTCATCACCGGGCTTGACCCGGCGAGGCTGCGGGCGCACACGCCGGGAACAGGTTAGACAAAACGCGTACCGATGCGTTGGTGCCGCAGCCAGAAACCGGCAAAAGAGGCTGCGTCCGTCATCCCCGTTGCGGCCGGTTGTCACCCGGCGCATGCGTGGGATAACGTCTGCTGTCAGAAAAAGTTCGGCACGGCGCCCACGACACGCTGCCGGCGGCCCGGCGCGCACCGCACGGTCGTTGTTCCGATCGCGTCTTGATACGAGTGCAAATCTCCGGTGACGTCCGGCGAGGCGATAGAGCCGAGATCCCGTCAGCGCTGCACGCGGAGGCCGAGCATCACGATGGTGCCGGACGATGACGCGCCGACGATGCTGCTGTCGAGCCAGTCGCGGCGCACGCTCGCCTTGATGTGGAAGGTGCGGCTGAGCTTGTAGACCAGATCGGCTTCGGCGAAATAGCGCTTGTCGAAGCGCGCGCCCCCGTAATCCGATGTGCCGTAGCCGATCTTCGCGGTGCCGATCAGCCAGCGGCGGAACGCATGATCGACCGTCAGCGCATAGTCGCGCGACAGCGCACCGGACACGCCGGGCAGCGTGGTCTCGTCGATCGATGACGTCGCATTGAGCCGCACCGTGGTCAGCCCGCTCGCGGCCCAGACCAGCGAGGCGCTGGTGAGCAGGCCTTTCATCTGCGACAGCCGCGCGTCTTCATAATTGCGCAGCGCATAGCCGGCGGCGATCTCGCCGGTCAGCAGACGGGAGAACTCGAAGGTGGTGCCGGCCTTGGCGTAGCCGCCAGTGGAGTTGCGCGCATAGCCCGAGCGATCGAACGCAGTCTGGTGCGTGCGGCTATCCGCCTCGACCTCGGTGAACGGCTTGAGACCCGGCATCAGATCGTAGCTGACCCGCGCGATGCCGCCATACTGATTGAAATTGCGATCGTCGTTGGTGGAAGTGGTGCCATCGGTCAGCGTCGAGTTCTGATAGGCGGTATGATCGACCGTGCCGCTCAGAGAGACTTGCAGGCGGTTGATGTCCTGCTCGACGCCGAGCGTCGCGCCGCTGGTCGCGAACAGCGGATATTTCGCCAGACCCACCTGAATGTTCGGACTGCCGGGATTGTCGGTGCCGACGCGCAGCCGCAATTGCGAATTGATCCGCGTGTCGCGCGTCACGTCGAGCCGGCCGTCGACCTTGCCGGTGAAGTCCGGACGATCGATCCGGGTCGGCACCGGCGAGACGAAATTCGTGTCGGACGCAAAGGTGCGGTCGTAACCGGTGAACGAGCCGCGCAGATCCACCGCCACCGCATGGCGGCTCCAGTCCGATACTGCCTGTAGCTCGGGCGATACCTTGTAGAACGCCGAGCCTTTCGGCGTATTCAAGCGACCCGGATTGCTGTCATAGCCGCCGCCGACTTCGACCGCGGCTTTGGTGAGAAAGCTGCCGGTGTGGAAACCGACATTGCCGAACGGATCGTCTTCGACCTTGAGGCGGCGGCGCGGCGGCTGTCCCGCAACGCTGCCCGCAACCGCGGGCGCGACCGGCGCGGTCACTCTCGCCGGGGGCGGCGTGGGAACGGGCGGATTGCCCGGTCCGACGAATTTCGGCTGCGGCGTGCCGGGATAGGGCTTCGGCTTGCGACGTTTGCGGTTGAGGGAATCAAAGCCGGTGTCGGCCGCGCCCGCTGCGGCAGCAACGGCATAGATCGGCGGGTTGCCGATCCGCGACGATGCTCTGCCGGTCCTGAGCTCGCCAACCCGGTCATAACCATTGTCGGCGGTCCGCCGCAGCGGCGACTGCGCCGCCGGCGCGAAACCGCCCTGGCTGGGCGCGAGCATGTCGGCGGTCAGCGTCTGGGCCTCGGCACTTGTCGCGGCGGCGGACAGCACCATGCCCAGGCTCGCAGTCGCGACAAAACCCGCCGCGACCGCACGCATTTCGAGCGCGCGATGGCAACGTCGCAAACAAACAAGGAGCGGCCTTGCAGGCACGCGCGGCAACCTTTCTCGCAACTTTTCCGGACAGACCGGAAACCGCAACAAATTGAATGAGTTGCGACAAAACCCGACATCCAGCGAGGCGCCGGATCCCGTTAACAGAGTTAAAACAATTATGGTTAATGAGCCGTTGAGAGCGCCCTCGCGCATCGCACGATGTGCTTGAGCATGCTAAAGGAAATCCCATGCCGGCGGGACGATCCGACCCGCCAACCCGGACATCAGATGGCGCATCCCAAACCGCGAACGACCCCGGCTTCGGCGGACACCTCGGCTTCTCCGATCCGCTCGGCGCTGCATACGCTGGAAGCGGAGGCCGGAGGCGTCAACGCCATCGCCGCCGCGCTGCAAGGCGATCTCGGCCCGGCCTTCATTGCCGCCTGCGACCTGATCCGCGACGCCAAAGGCCGCGTCATCGTCACCGGCCTCGGCAAATCGGGCCATATCGGACGCAAGATCGCCGCCACCCTCGCCTCCACCGGCACGCCGGCTTTCTTTGTCCATGCCGCCGAGGCAAGCCACGGCGATCTCGGCATGATCACCGCCGACGACGTCATCGTCGCGCTGTCGTGGTCGGGCGAAACAGCCGAACTGAAGAACCTGATCAATTATTCGCGGCGTTTTCGCATCGGGCTGATCGCCGTCACTTCCGAGGCCGACTCGACGCTCGGCAGCGCCGCCGATATTTCGCTGACCCTGCCGAAGACGCGCGAGGCCTGCCCACACAATCTGGCGCCGACCACCTCCGCGCTGATGCAGCTTGCGCTGGGTGACGCGCTCGCGGTGGCGCTGCTCGAGGGACGCGGCTTCACCGCGGTGGATTTCGGCACGCTGCATCCGTCCGGCAAGCTCGGCGCGATGCTGAAATTCGTCCGTGACCTGATGCACACCGGCGATGCCGTTCCGCTGAAGCCACTCGGCACGCGGATGTCGGAAGCGCTGATGGAAATGACCTCCAACAATTTCGGCTGCGTCGGCATCGTAGACGGCCATGGCGACATTGTCGGCATCGTCACCGACGGCGATTTGCGCCGTCACATGCGGCCGGACCTGATGACCGCGACTGTGGACGAGGTGATGACACGGAATCCGAAAACGATCAGGCCGGATCTGCTCGCCAGCGAGGCGCTCGACATCCTCAATGCGTCGAAGATCACCACGCTGATCGTCACCGAGGGGAAAAAGCCGATCGGCATCGTGCGTCTGCACGACATCCTGACAGTCGGCGTCGCCTGAACCTGGTCAGGCCGGCCCGACTTTCAGACGCGCACCATCGACCTGCTCGACCCTGACATGGCTGCCTGCCGGCAATTCCGGCCCCTCGACCCGCCACACCGTATCGTCGATCCGCACCGTGCCGAAGCCGTCGACAATCGGCTTCTCCAGCGTCAGCACACGACCGATCAGCGCCTCGGTGCGACGGTTGAGGAACGGCCGATCGCTCGCCGCCGGGCCGCGGCGGCCGAAATGCCGCCACAGCGGCACCATCGCCACCGCCAGCACCGCGAAGACCAGAAGCTGGCTTTGCCATGCCCAGGTGATGAAAAACGACAGCACGCCGACGACCAGCGCGGCGATGCCAAGCCACAGCATGAACACGCCGGGCGCAAAGGTCTCCAGCGCGATCAGGATGACGCCAAGGATTAGCCAGTTCCAGCTTCCGAGTGCCGCGATCAGATCGGTCATGATGGCGCTCAGCTTCCGGGCTTGGACGTGCCGGCGTTCGGCACCGTGGCGGAGCGGCGCGCCGCCGCGCTCGACGCCGCGCTGTCGCCGAAGGTCGCCTTGGCGATCTCACCGATGCCGCCGAGCGAGGCCAGCATGCTGGTGGCTTCGAGCGGCAGCATGATCACCTTCTGGTTCGGCGAATCGGCAAGCTGACCGAATGCCTTGATGTATTTGTCGGCGATGAAGTAGTTCAGCGACGCGACGTCGCCCTTGGCGATCGCGTCGCTGACCATCTGGGTTGCCAGCGCTTCGGCCTCGGCGGCGCGCTCGCGGGCCTCGGCGTCGCGGAATGCGGCTTCGCGGCGACCTTCCGCCTGCAGGATCTGCGCCTGCTTGGCACCCTCGGCGCGCAGGATTTCCGATTGGCGCTGGCCTTCGGCCTGCAGAATCTCGGCGCGCTTGACGCGCTCGGCCTTCATCTGCCGGCCCATCGCCTCGACCAGATCGTGCGGCGGCACGATGTCCTTGATCTCGATGCGGTTGACCTTGACGCCCCATGGCGACACCGCGGCATCGACCACGCGCAGCAGCCGCTCGTTGATCTCGTCGCGATGCGACAGCACCTGGTCGAGGTCCATCGCGCCCATCACCGAACGGATGTTGGTCATGGTCAGCGTGACGATGGCATGATTGAGATTGGCGACCTCGTAGCTCGCCTTGGCGGCGTCGAACACCTGAAAGAAGGTGACGCCATCGACTGTGACGGTGGCGTTGTCCTTGGTGATGACCTCCTGCTGCGGAATATCGATCACCTGCTCCATCATGTTCACCTTGCGGCCGATGCGGTCGAAATAGGGAATGATGAGGTTGAGGCCCGGCTCCAGCGTGCGGGTGTATTTGCCGAACCGCTCCACGGTCCAGTCGTAGCCCTGCCCGACCGTCTTGACGCCGGCGAACAGCGTGAGAATGACCAGCAACAAAAAGACGATGACGAAAATATCAAATCCGGACATGGGCGCTCCAAAACCAACCATCACCATCCTGTCGAAACACAGCAGGACGCTCCGCCGTCCCTATAGTCTCCGCGGCAACGATTCCGGTTCGCTCCCCCGCAAAAGGATCGCGTGAAAAACTAGATCCAGCCCTGTAACTCGCGCAGCACCAGTTGCCGAATCACGTCCATGCCGCCATCGCTGTCGTTCAGACAGGGAATGAAGGAAAACTGCTCGCCGCCGGCATGACGGAAGATCTCCGCGTTCTCCTGCGCGATCTCCTCCAGCGTCTCCAGGCAATCGGCCGAAAAGCCGGGGGTAATGACGGCGATCCGCTTCACGCCCTCCGCGCCCAGCCGCTCCATCGTCTTGTCGGTGTAGGGCTGCAGCCACGGATCGTAGCCGAAGCGCGACTGGAAGGTCAGAATCAGCCCCTTGTCGTCGAGGTTCAGGCGCTTGCGCAGCGCCTCGACCGTGGCGACGCATTGCGCCTGATAGGGATCGCCCTTGTCGACATATTTCTGCGGCATGCCGTGAAACGAGGCGACGATCAGGTCCGGCTTGAACGATAGAGTCGCAAGCTGCTCCTCGATCGAATTCGCCAGCGCGTCGATATAAGTCGGCTCGACATAATAAGGCGGCGTGAAGCGCACCGTCGGCTGCGCGCGCATCGCGAACAGCACCTCGGCCACCTTGTCGAACACCGTCGCCGTGGTCGCGGCGGAATATTGCGGATAGAGCGGCACCACCAGAATGCGGTCGCAGCCCTTGGCCATCAGCGCCTCGAAGCCGGACTGGATCGACGGATTGCCGTAGCGCATCGCCCAGTCCACCACGACATGGTCATGATCGGCGATCGCGGCGGCGAGCTTATCGGACTGCGCGCGGGTGATGGTCTTGAGCGGAGACTCGTTGCGCTCGTTGTTCCAGATCTTCAGATAGTCCTTCGCCTTCTTGGCAGGGCGCACGCGCAGGATGATACCGTTGAGCACCAATTTCCAGATCAAGCCCTGATCCTCGATCACGCGCGGATCGGACAGGAATTCCTTCAGGTAAACCCGCAGACCATCGGCATCGGCGGTGTCGGGCGTGCCGAGATTGACGAGCAGCACGCCAACGCGCTGCGGTGAAGTCTCAGGGGTCACGTTACGGGCTTCAATTGGAACAACAACGGCCATCAGGCTCAATTCACCTTGGTTCGGGCGACAATGCCGCGCCCGCGCATTCTATCAGAAGCACGTCACGCGCTCTGCGGCAATATAGCCCAGCAACAATCCGGCGCCGAACAGCAGCACCAGCACGGCGGCGCCAAATTCAATGCCGCGCAGGACAACCGCGCCGCCACCGCTTGAGCCCGAGGCCATCCGCCGCGCGAGCCCCTTGGCCGACACTGCGAGGATTGCGATAGCCGCAACCGTGATCGCGGTGCCGATACCCATGACGATCGTTGCGGCGACGCCGGCCCAGAACAGGCCCTGCGCCAGCGCGAACACCAGCACCAGGATCGCACCCGAGCAGGGTCGCACGCCGACGGTGAGCACCGCGCTCAGGCCGCGCGCCCAACCGCCGGGACCGGCGAGAGCGCTCGGGTCCGGCCCGTGCGAACAGCCGCAATGCTCGTCATGGACATGATCGTGAGCATGATGCGCAGCCGCATGCCCGTGATGAGCATGATCGTGGTGCATATCCTCGCGATGCAAGTGATCATGATGCGCATGATCATGATGATCGTGGCCATGGTGATGACCATGCGCCGGCACAGCCGCTGCGGTCGCCATCGCCGGCACCAGGGACGACGTGGCCTCGCCGCGCCATGCGCCGAGCGCACGAAACAGAGTAGCACCCTTGCTCCAGGCCAGGCGCGCGCCGAGCGCGGCGATCAGGCCGTAGCTGACGATCTCGATCACCCGTTCGGCGTTGCACATCGCGCCGGCGGTGGCGTTGAGCAGCACCGCGCCGATTCCCACTACTGCGATCGCGACCAGCGCCTGCATCAGCGCCGAGGCGAACGACAACGCGATGCCGCGCCGCGCGGTTTCCTCGTTGGCAACGAGATAGGAGGAGATCACCGCCTTGCCGTGGCCGGGACCGGCGGCATGGAAAATCCCGTAGGCGAAGGAGATGCCGAGCAGCGTCCACACCGCCGTGCCGTCAGTCTTGGCGGCGCGGATGGTCGAGGACATCTGTCGGTAGAACTCGGACTGCTTGGCGAGCAGCCAGCCGATGATGCCGCCGGCCTGCGGTTCGGCCGCCGCGCCCTTCGGCGCACCGAACGGATTCGCCGCCAGCGCGTCGGAGCCGTGAAGAATCAGGGCCACTGCCGCACCGCCGGCGGCCGCAATCAGTGCCAATCGAAAAGCGGACGCACGCGACAGTAACATCAGGGGCACTCCACCGTGACCTTGTTGGCGAACATCGCGCCGTAGTTGGAATTGTCGCCATTGAGGAAGGTGCTCTCATCCAGCGTCTGCGACGACGTGCCGTCGGACGGCCGAACGAAATTTATCTTGCAGCCGGCCGGCGCGCCGACCAGCTTCACCGGATCCTTGTCGTCCATCTTGAAGTCGATGAAGAAGGCGGGATCGAACACCTCCACCGCCAGTTGCTGCGCCTTGAACGGCGTCTTGAACGGCAAGGTGAAGTGCAGCGTCAGAGCCGAGTCCTTGTATTCGAGATAGTAGTCGATCGGCTCGTTGAACTTCTCCTTCTTCTGGCTGCCGGGCGCGCCCGCCTTGGCAAAAGTGAAGAAGGCATATTCCTTCAGCGACTCGACATTGGTCTGCGCCAGCGGAGCCAGTTCCTCGCGGGTGTAGACGCCCTTGGTCTTGCTCTCCAGTCCCTGCAGCGCATAGGTCGAGAACATGTCATCGAAGGTCCAGGCGTGACGCACGCCGGTGATGGTGCCGTCCGCTGCGTAGAGCAGTTCGCTGCGCGCGGTGATCCAGACATGCGGATGCGCCTGCGCCGCCTGCCCCGTCATCACGAGGGCGGCGGCGAGACAAAGACCGCGAAGCACATTGCGCATCATGGCTGCCATCGATCTGTGCGTCATGCGGCCTCGGGCGTATCGAGCAGACCGCGCCGGCGCAGCAGCGCGTCGGGCTCCGGCTTGCGGCCACGGAAGGCGATATAGGCGTCCTCAGGATCGCGCGAGCCGCCCGAGGAATAGATGTCGTCATGCAGACGCCTCGCGACTGCCGGATCGAAGATGTCGCCCGCCTCCTCGAAGGCACCGAACGCATCGGCGTCCATCACTTCCGACCACATGTAGCTGTAATAGCCGGCAGCGTAGTGATCGCCCGAGAAGATGTGGCCGAACTGCTGCGGCCGGTGCCGCATCGCGATTTCGGCCGGCATGCCGATCTTCTCCAGCTCGCGCCGCTCGAACGCCCGCACGTCGGTAATGTTGTCCGCGGGCTGGCTGTGGAATTCGAGGTCGAGCAGCGCCGAGGACACGAACTCGACGGTGGCAAAGCCCTGGTTGAACTTGCGCGCGGCAAGGAAGCGCTTGAGCAGATCCTGCGGCAGCGGCTCGCCGGTCTGGTAATGCCGCGCGAATCTTTGCAGCACCTCGGGCCGCTCCTGCCAGTGCTCGTAAAGCTGCGAGGGCAGTTCGACGAAATCGGTGAACACGCTGGTGCCGGACAGCGACGGATAGACCACGTTGGACAGCATGCCGTGCAGGCCGTGGCCGAATTCGTGGAACAGGGTCCGCGCGTCGTCCGGCGACAGCAGGCACGGCCTGCCCTCCGCGCCCTTGGCGAAATTCATGATGTTGAGGATCAGCGGCTGGATATCGCCGTCGAGCTTATGCTGATCGCGCAGCGAGGTCATCCAGGCTCCGGACCGCTTGGAAGCGCGCGCGAAGTAATCGCCATAGAACAGCGCCTTGTGGTTGCCGGCGGCGTCCTTGACCTCCCAGACCCGCACGTCGGGGTGCCAGACCGGGATGTCCTTGCGCTCACTGAAGGTCAGGCCGAACAGGCGCGTGGCGCAGTCGAACGCCGCGTCGATCATATTGTCGAGCGCGAGATAGGGCTTGATCGCGCTGTCGTCGAAATTGGCGCGGCGCTGGCGCAGCTTCTCGGCGTAATAGCGCCAGTCCCAGGCAGCGAGCTTGAAGTTGCCGCCCTCTTCGGCGATCAGCCCCTGCAATGCGTCGCGATCGGCCATCGCCCGCGCCCGCGCCGGCTTCCAGACGCGCTCGAGCAGGCCGCGCACCGCCTGCGGCGTCTTGGCCATCGAATCCGCAAGGCTGTAGGCGGCGAAGGTCGGATAGCCGAGCAGCCTGGCGCGCTCCTCGCGCAGCCTGAGGATTTCCAGAATGGTGACGCTGTTGTCGTTGGCATTGCCGTTGTCGCCGCGAGCGGTGAAGGCCTTGAACACCTTCTCGCGCAGATCGCGGCGGGCGGAGGTTTGCAGGAACGGCTCGACCGAGGAGCGCGACAGCGTCACCACCATCTTGCCCGGCAGGCCGCGCTCCTCGGCGGCAGCTTTGGCAGCGGTGACGAAGTTGTCGGACAAACCCTCCAGATCGCCCTCGCCCAGTTCCAGCGTCCACTCCTGCTCGTCGCCGAGCAGGTGATGGCTGAAGCTGGTGGCAAGATGGGCGAGGCGCTCGTTGATGGTCGCCATCCGCGCCTTGCCGGCCGTGTCGAGGCCCGCCCCGGCGCGGCGGAAGTGGGTCCAGGTGCGCTCGAGCAGCCGCGCCTGTTCCGGCGTAAGTCCGAGCGTCACCGCTTTGTCGCGCAGGGTGCTGATCCGCCCGAACAACGTTGCGTCCATCATGATCGGATTCCAGTGCCGCGCCTGCTGCAGGGCGATCTCGGTCTCGATCTCGAGCAGTTCGGGCGTCGAATCGGCCGAGACGAGGTCGTAGAACACCGCCGAGACGCGGGTGAGCACCTTGCCGGCCCGCTCCAGTGCCGCGACGGTGTTGTCGAAGGTCGGCTCGGAACGATCGGCCTTGATGGCGGCGATCTCCGCGTCATGCGCGGCGAAGGCTGCGGCAAAAGCGGGGGCGAAGTGCTCGTTCCGGATGTCGCCGAACGGCGGTGTCTCGAACTGGGTCCGCCAAGCCGCGAGCAGCGGATTGGCCGCCGCGGATGAGAGGGTCGGCGACCGCGATTCAGACACATTTGACATGGAGAGCCCTGTTTTCAGCAATTTCGACGCAGACAGATATAGCATCCGTTGAGGCTTTTTTGCGCCAGGAAAGGCCGCCCGGCGCTTGATCCCGGAGGCGATTTCGCAGACATTGCGGGCCGCAACACGGACCCGCCAGGATTAACGTCATGAACGCCAAGAAGCTCGAAGTCGGTGCCCGCACGATCGCCTGGCCGAGCGTCATCACGGTGATGAGCGCGGCGATCCTGATCGGCGCCGAGGTGTTCGGCGCGGCCTTTGCCGGCGGCTGGGCGCTGGCGATTCTGTTCGATCTTGGCGAGACCGGGGCGCACATCCTGCAGGTGGTGCTGTTCCTGATCGGCGCCGCGGTGATGGTGAAGTTCGTGCGCGGCGCGCAGCGCGTCGAGCCCTTCACCCGCAGCCTCTGAGCGCTTTTGCCGCGGTAAAAACTTAACGCGCGTTCATCTTCATCGACGCCGCCGCGACATTTCGATCACTTCCCGGGGAAACCCGTGCAGCGATCAAAAAAAAACTTGCACCCCAGACTCAAAGCCCATATTTCCAGCCTTGCCCAATTTCGCACGTGCCTGTGGTCGTGTGTCAGTCGGTGGGTATCCGGACAAGAGGCCGGACAGCCGCCAAGGGATGAAGAAGCCGAGGGCCACTGAAGTCGACGAAGACTTGGTGGCCAGCATCTCTCTCCAGGGATGCCGTTGAAGGTGACTTCGCTCCTTGCAACCGTGACTGACAGCCGGAGGCGAACCGGCGCACCCCGCTCTCAACGGGGGACGCGACTTAAAGCAACGACGGAGCGGGCTTTTTTGGTCTCTGCCGGCTTTCCACCAGCCGGCGCGAATACCGAAGAGGCTTCGGGAGCTTTCCCAACCAATCCACGGCAGCACAGTCTGGTTTGAGCTCAGGTTATCGTCGCGTCTCCATCGTGCGACCTGACCGAAGCGCTCATACCCGGCATCGTATTTTGAATGGTCCGTCGCAGGGCCGTTTGGGAGAGTGCTATGACCGAACGCATCCAGGAATTCCTGCGTCAGCGACGCCACGAAGGCCGCGACACCGAGCCGTGCCTCGTCGTCGACCTCGAGGTCGTGCGCGACAACTATCAGACCTTTGCCAAGGCGCTGCCGGACAGCCGTGTGTTCTACGCCGTCAAGGCGAACCCGGCGCCGGAGGTGCTGTCGCTGCTGGCCTCGATGGGCTCGTGCTTCGACACCGCGACGGTCGCCGAGATCGAGATGGCGCTGGCCGCCGGTGCGACGCCGGACCGCATCTCCTATGGCAACACCATCAAGAAGGAGCG
>JAFKKO010000054.1 GCA_017305455.1 Hyphomicrobiales bacterium
CAGCATATGCGGATAGCTGTCGGCGAACTTCTCCAGATTGACCTTGCAGATGTAGTGCATCGCGCGCTGCTCGGCCTCGCTGGCCGAGAGCCGGCGGGTGCATTGCAGCGGGAACATGACGTTCTGCCGCACCGTCTTCCACGGCAACAGCTGGTCGAACTCCTGGAACACCATCATCCGGTCCGGTCCCGGCTGGCGGATCAACTGGCCCTTCAGCCGCATCTCGCCCTCAGTCGGCGTCATGTAGCCGCCCACCGCCTTGAGCAGCGTCGACTTCCCGCACCCCGACGGGCCCAGCAGAATAAACCGGTCCCCCTGGTAAACCTGAAAATCGATCCGGTACGTCGCCGTCACCAGATGGCGCGGCGTCTTGTACTGAAGCGTCACTCCTCCCACTTCCAGAAGCGGGCTCGTCGTCTCCATCCGTTCCTCCAAGATCGACCTGTCTCAGCTTCCGTTGTTGTTGCGCTCGGGGAAAGAGGCTGTTTCACCCTTTTTCGCCCGTGATCGGCGAGGTTCTTCTCCCGAATTGCGCGCTTGATAGAGCGAGCCGTTCACAACGCCGACCCCTGCTTCTGTGGCGGGTTTCTCGCGGTCATGCCCGGCTCGCGGACGGCGTCCTCCCTGTTTGACGTGTCCCGTCATCGGACCAACGTGCCATCCCCCAGCGTACCTGTAAAGATGTCATATGTCTAATATAAGACTTGACGTCGCGAGCGGTGAACCACCTCGTGCGCCATCAGGCATCCCCCGAACATCGGACCATCAGAGGCGACACGCTTACTGGAGCTTATTGAAACAAGCCGCTCATGACCGGACGCCCGCACGACATCCCGCGCCGACGCAGCGGCGAGAGATGATTTCGCCGCGCAAGAGCGGCCTGCCGACGGAGAGAGATTTCGTCTCGCGTGACATGTCATGCAGAAGCTTATTGCCTGCGGCGATGCGGCCGAACCGGCAGCCTGCGGCCGATTGCTCCGATGAGGACCGGATGATCCGCGAGACGGAGCGGTACAAGCGTTGCGCGAAGCGGCGCGCGCAATAGTACGGACCTGCCCGCATGATCGAGATCTGAAGCCCGCCTGTTCGCGCCAGGCAGATGCGGCCGCAGCAAAACAGCAGTCCGCACCCTTTCGAAAAAAAACAATCTTCCGCGGCCGTCCGATGCGGCGCTGTTGTGCTCCGTCGGCGCCCAAATATGGCGCTTCATTTTCTTGAATTTATTGATTTTCAAGCCGATTCTCGCGTGAACAGACCACTCTCTTCCGATGAGCGATCCCGTGCATTTTTATTCTCCGCTGCGTTCCGACGGTGTCCTTCTGCCCCGATCGGGGACTATCGATCGGGCCGAGCGCAGGCATCGGGCGATCGACACCGGCACGGAGCGGCACCGGCTCGGCGTCGTGATGTTCTGGACAATCATCGCGGTGCTGTTGCTCGCACGGGTGATGCTGGTCGATACCGGCGCATCACAAGCCGATGCGGCGAATGCGGATGCACGTCCTGCGCCGACCGCGCAGACCGCAGTTTCTTCCCCGGCCCGAATCTGATCGCGTCAAATTCGGCGGACGCCGGCGCGCCTGACGATGAGTTGGGGGCGGCGTGACGCCCGCGTAACAGCTTGGCGATCCCGGGAAGACTCGAACTTCCGACCTGCGGTTTAGGAAATGCGCGAACCTAGGGTGACCGGCAGCGCACTATCGGAGATTATTGGTTCGCGGACAAGGTCTTACACGACATCGTAGGCGACGTGCGGTGATCGTCGGCGATCACCGTGCGGTGCTCAACACGGTGCTCGGAGAAGACCCAAATGGCTGTCGTGAACTTGACCGAGGCTCGCATCCGCGACCTCAAACCTGGCTCTGGAATTTGGCGCGACGAACAGGTGAAGGGCCTGATGGTCGTCTGCCATGCCACTACCAAGACCTATGCCGTCCAGGGCGACGTGCGCCGTAACGGCAGACACGTTCGCACGGTGAGGATGAAGATCGACCGGACGGATCGGATCGGCCTTCGCGAGGCTCGAAATCGGGCCAAGGCAATCATGAGCCAGATACAGTCTGGCGTGGACCCGACCGCAGGGCCGGAGGAGACCGGCATCACCGTCTTGCAGGCGCTTGAGGCGCACCTCGGAGAGAAGCCGTTTCGCGAGGCGACGGTCGAGAGCTACAGGTACAACTGCACTCATTATTTGAGCCGCATCAAGAACCGGGCCGTGGCCGATCTCTCGCGCTCGGAGGTCCGGGACATCTACGACCGCCTTCGCACTTCAAATGGACAGACCGTCGCCATCTGCGTGATGCGGACCTTGCGGGCGGTCATCAACACGGCGCGGCGGCTGGATGAAACCATTCCGTCCAATCCGGTTGCGGCGATCCGCATTCCTGTTCCGAAGCGCCGTGAAGTCGATGCAATCGACCTTGCGGCCTGGTGGGAGGCGACGGAGACCTTGAGCCCGATCCGACGCGATCTGCACCGCGCCTTCATGCTGACCGGCGCGAGGCGATCCTCGCTCTTGCAGGTGCGCCGTAACGATGTGGACTTCGAGCGGGGCGTGATCGTCTTCAGGCACATGAAGACCAGCGACCAGGCGATGATGTTCCCGATGGGGAATTTCCTGCGGGACATGCTGAAGGCCCGGCTTGAGACCGATGCCCCGTTGAACAGCGAATGGCTTTGGCCGTCGCCGACGAGCGAAAGCGGCAAAGTCGAGGAGCCGAAGGAGCCGCGCAAGAAGCTGCCGAGCCCGCACGAGTACCGGCACCTGGCCCGCACCATGTTCATCGCGGCTGGCGCTCCCTATGCTGAGAGCGCCTTGCTGCTCGGACAGAAGCTGCCCGGCGCTTCCGGCGGCTACGTCCATGCCGAGCATCTCGTCGAGCACCTGCGGCCTCACGCCCAGGCGCTTGAGACGAAAATCTTGGCCGCTCGAAAATGAGTATTGCAACTGGGGCGGTTTTCCGCCTTGGTTGCCGTGCGCGCGACGGGGATGCCTTTTGAGGCTTCGCGCATCGGCAGGTGATCGGGCCGACCCCATCCAGTGAGCAAGCAAGCGAGAGAGCCGGTCACACTTCCCATCAACTCGCCGGCGCCTTCGCGCGCCGATGCTTACTGGAGGTGTGTCCCATGAAGGACATCACGATTGATCTTGTCGAGGGCGCGCTGCGTCGCGTTCTCGATGCCCACAGCCGCTCGCCCTGGCATTCGACGGAGTCGGCCGCGGCCTATATCGGCTGCGAGCCTGGAACGCTGAAGACCTGGCGCACGCGAGGCGAAGGCCCCCGCTATCACCTCATCAACGGCAAGTCTGTTCGCTACCATCGCGACGATTTGGACTCCTTCGTGCGTGGGGAGGCCAACCGATGAGCGACGTTTTGGAAAACGAAAACGGGCGCATCGGGGAGATCGACGCGCCCGCAGATGCTCGGGAGAAGGATGCCGGGTTCGACGCCGACGTTGTCGAGAATGCCGAGGTCGGTACTTCCGAAACGCCGTCGTTCCAGGATGCGAGCTTTCTCGATGCCCATGCCGAGGCTGGCCATGAATTGATCCCTATCGCCGGCAAGGTGCCGGTCGAGCGCGGATGGACCAGGGCCGAGCCGATGAACCTGGACAAGGCCAAGGCGCGGATGCGGGCCGGCAAGAATGTCGGCGTGAGGCTGCGTGCGGCCGATCTGGTGATTGATGTCGATCCGAGGCACTTCGAGGACGGCGACGACCCGGTGGCGCGACTCTGGAAGGATTTTGTCCTTCCCGAATGTCCTTTTGTGAGGACGGGCGGCGGCGGCTTCCACTTCTACTTGCGCAAGACTGACGACGTTGAGGTCGTGGACAGGCTTGCGGCCTATCCCGGCATCGAGCTCAAGTCGAAGGGCCGTCAGGTGGTCGCTGCCGGCTCGATCCATCCCGACACTGGACTCGTCTACGCGCTCGACGACGACGTGCTTGCGATGTCGTTGTCGGAAGCACCCGAGGCGACCACGGCGCTCCTGAACGCGATCAGGAAGCCGACCGTCGAGGCTTCGAGCGACGAACCCGGTGCGGTCGATCCCGAAACTCTTGCTGAATGGCTGGAGGCGGCCGATCCTGCCGACTTCAAGGACCAGAGGAAGTGGCAGGACATGATGATGGCCTGCCACCATGCGACCAACGGGATGGGCGTTGACGAGTTCATCGCCTGGAGCACGTCGGACCCTGAATACTCCGACCACGGCGACATCATTCGGCGGCGCTGGGATTCGCTCGATGCCGTTCCGAACGGGATCACGATCAGGACGCTGATCGGCTACCTGCCGCGTGAGAAGCGTCGCGAGGCGGTCGAGAGGATCGATCGTACCGAGCCCGAGGACGATTTCCCCGACGACCTCGGTGCCGAGTCGGACACGTCGCGGTCGGTTTGGGACGACTGGGTCTTCGTGGCCGATGCCATGCAGTTTGTGCGGCGCGAGGACGGGAAGAAGTACCGGACCGACCAGTGGAAGGCGCTCTATGCCGGTCTCAATCCCGATGGCGAGGTTCTGAACGCCATATGGAAGGGCCGCGTTCCGATGCGCAAGTTCGAGTCGCTGGTCTATCTGCCCGAGACGGCGGAGTTCCCCGACGGTGAGAGCGGCAATCGCTACAACATTTGGCGCAAGGACGGCGTCGAGGCGAAGGCGGGAGACGTGACGCCTTTCCTGGTGCACATGGCCTATCTGTTCCCCGACGAGAAGGACCGCGACCACGTTCTCGACTATCTCGCCCTGCTAGTGCAGCGGCCTGCCGACAAGATCCACTTTGCGCTGCTCATTCGTGGTGCGCAGGGGACCGGCAAGAGCTGGATCGGCAGGTTGATGGAAAAGATCGTCGGCAGTCGAAACACCGTTCGGCCTTCCAACGAGGAGGTCGTTTCGCACTGGACCCGGTGGATGGAAGGCGCGCAGCTTGCCATCATCGAGGAGTTGATGACGCTCGGGCGCAAGGAGGTGGCGAACAGGCTGAAGCCTGCGATCACCGACCCGACCATCAGGATCGAGGAGAAGAACTGCTCGCTTTACTCGATCCCGAACTGCCTGAACTTCATCAGCTTCACCAACCATGAGGATGCCCTGCCGATCGAGCATGGCGACAGGCGCTGGCTTGTCGTGTTCTCGCCGGCGAGGCCGAGGGACAGCACCTACTACCAGGGCTTGTTCGAGTTCCTCGACGGCGACGGTGCGTCATACGTCAAGCATTGGTTGCTCAAGCGGAAGGTCGGCTTGAACCCGCATGGCGTGGCGCCGTTCACGGCCGGCAAGGAGGCGATGCGGCGTCTGTCGATCGGCGATGCCGAGGCGTATCTCCTCGAATTGTTCGAGGAGCATCAGCCGCCCTTCGACTTCGACCTCGTGCGTGTCGATGAACTGGTCGATGCAGTTCCTTCGGCGCTTCGTGGTCGCTCGAACCTTCGTGCTCGGGTGTCGAAGTTCCTCAAGGACGAGATCGGCGCCGTCAGCCATGCTCGTTACACCAAGGCCGACAGGAAGCGACCGGCCTATCAGCTTTGGTCGGTCCGCAATCATGACATTTGGGGCAACATCGGCGCTTCCGGCAGGATCGACGCCTACATGGCCCACGTCTCGGATGACGTGCTCGACCAGTTCAAGAGATAGACAGGGGCGACAGCCGGTGGATGGCCTTCGTTGTCCACCGGCTGTAGCAATAAAATCAGCGCCTTACGCATTGAGTAGACAGGTAGACAATTACTTTTCAGATTATGGCAGGATGGATAACGACGGATCGACGAAGGGCATGGCGGCATCGGCGTCATGAGCCTTTATGACTTCGATACGCCTCGAAAACCTTGTCTACTTGTCTCCTTTAAGAGTTGAGCTTTATGGAAATCACCGAACCAGTTTCGTCCAGCCTTCCACCTCACGGCCGGATTGCATGCTCTCTCTGCCACGGGAAGCCAGTCGTTTTCGACGAGACGAGAGCAGAGGCGGCAAAGCGAGACTGGCGCATTACGGCAAACCCTCTCGCCTGGGGAAATCAACGGCCAGAGGTGCTGGTTCTGGGTTTCTCCAAGGGACCGAGCCAAGCCGGCGAACTCGGGCGGCTGCCGCACAATGACATTCCCTATCGAAAGGGTCGTAAGCAGGTCGGGAAAATCCTGTCTCACGTCGGATTACTTCCGAAAGCATCGCCAGACGATCTTAAGAAGATAGTTGAGAAGGCGATTGCCGACCCTGCCGGCCGTTTCGGTTGGGGATCGTTGGTCCGATGTACGGTCGAGCGGTTCGATGCCAAGAGAAAAGAGTGGGTCGGAAGCGGCGGGATGATCGATCAATTCATGACGACCGATTTTGGTCAGGAAATTTCACAAACCTGTGCAACGCGCTTCCTGCGAAATCTGCCGGCAGAGACAAAGCTTGTCATCATGTTCGGCCTAGGGGCGAATCTCAGCTACGTCGGAACAGCGAGACGAGCAATCGAGAAGGGGCGACCTGGTGCGTGGCGCACCGTCAACGAAGTCGCCTATGCGGATGAGAAGATAACTGTAGTCCACGTCGAGCACTTCGCATCGCAAGGTGCCAATATTCCAAACTGGCTTGGGCAGAACGGTCATGAGCGAGAACGGCTAGGCATTCTTGCAAGACAGGCCGTCGAGTTTGGATTGGGAAATTCCCTATAAAGCACACACAGCACGCAGGCCCCGTGCGCCTCGCGCGCGTAGCGCAGTCAATCAGCGGCGAACGTGGAGGGGGAGGGCTCCGGCAGCATCGGCCTGGGGGAGAACCAAAGCCGAAAGGCGAGAGCAGACAATGTTGAATTGTATGCTCTGAGTCTCAAAGATGAGTCCGATCAAGGGCATGATCGGCAGCAACCTTCAAAGCACCGGCCTAGGCACCGGTTTCGCGCCAAGGGTGCCGACGGAACGACATCCAGCATGATGATGCTGGCGTTGGATCGCGGCGCGACCATGGCGAAAACCCGCTTCCCGATAAAAAAGCGCCGGCGTCCTGTCATCGCCACAACGGCCCTTCCTTTTGAAGCCATACCGGCAGCATCGACGCTGGAAAATTATGCGCGGCGATCGCTGGCGTCCCGCAAGCTCCGCGCGTCGCATTCTCTTGTATGAGATGACGCAAGAAAAGCCAGTCATGGTCAAGCAATCAAAGGGCCGATCACTGGAGACGCGCGACGTGCGCCGTCCTCTGATGGATCGCAGGTGGTCGCCTGCCGTCGCAGAGCGCGTGCTCGCCATCGTCGCTAGGACTGGCTCACCGAAGATGGCCGCCAAGACGACTGGCGTCTCCGTAGCGACAATCCACGACCACCGCAAGCGTGACCTGGAATTCGGCGCTCAATACGGCGAGGCGATGGACGCGGCGTTTCACAATGTCCTTGGCCGCGCCTTTGAAAGATCGCTTGACGACGAGGAGCCAAGCGATCGGCTGATCGAGGTTTTGCTGAAATTTCGGTGGCCTGAGCGGTTGAACGGCTTCCTCGCCGTCGTCGGCGATGGCCCTGCCGACACGTCTGGGCCTGTCGGGCTCGACCCGCGAGTCATCGCCAAGATGGTTCCTGCCGATCGCATTGCCCTGATCGGCCTCCTGGAGAAATATCTCGATGTCGAGCAGCGCAATGACCGGCAAGCAGTCGTTATCGAAGGTTAGTACCGCCATCTCTCTGCTGCGCAACCTCGTTGCCGTCGAAGACCTGGTTGCGCGATTGAGCATGACCGCGCCTGAGACTTGCCAGCGCCACGGTGGTGCACAGGCGATGCTTGCCGGTTTCGGCATTGCCACCTGCATCGGCTACTGGCACCTGGAATTCGGCGCAGCCCAAGAAGGGATAGCCTTGTGGGAGGAGATGGCCATCGAGCATCAGGCGGCTCATCGGGGCAACGTAGACGAATAAGAAAAGTCAATCATCGTTTTGTCCCGCATAATTCGTTTATCCATTTCCGCTTGCATTTCTGGTTTCTCCTGTCTGTCGAACCCGCGAACGGTCGCGGACGACGCAACTGGAGAACAATGCCATGCATACCGAGAAGAACTACCAGGTTCGCTTGAAGATGGTCGGCGAGGTCATGCTCGTCGATGGTCACGACGACGGCGATGTGCAGGTGGGCGCGATCACCTTCGACCTCGGCAAATTTGCGAGCGTCGATTACTCGTCGTCGCAGTTGCGGGCGCAGAAGTGGCTTCCGCCGAAGGTGATGACCAACTTCAATGAGTTCACGCTGTATGGTCTGACCAAGATGCTGTACCTCGCGCTCGACCTCGATGAGGGCAAGTTCAAGGGTGATCGCTTGGCTGAGGCCGTCAGCAATGGAACGCTGTCGGGCTGCTTGCTGCGTGGCGGCGTTGATACTGAGACCGTGAACAAGCTCGACGCGATGGGACTGTGTACGCTTCTGCCGCTGATTGACAAGAAGAAGGTCAACTGAATGACGGCTCTCTGAGAACCGTCCTGGTCGCATCGTCATCGCGTTAGGGCCGGTGCTGATCGGCTCGAACCGCGATGGCGGTGACGACGATGCGGCTGTGCCGCGCCTGTTCTCGCCTCGGCCTTCGCGTGACGCGGAGCGAAAGGAGATGGACATGGCGGTCAAAAATGCGGCCCTTGCGAGCAATTGGCTTTCCGCGACGGATTTGATCCAGCGGCTTGGCCGGGCCAGAGAAAATCGCGATCAGCACGCGAAAATGCTGAATACCCTTGAAGGCCAGGTAACGCAGCGACGCACCGACGTCGAGCGCAGCCTGGCTGACCTTCCTGCCAATGAGCGCAGCAAGATCGTGACGCGCGCCGTTAACGGCCATAGTGCCGAGTTGCGGCGCAAGTCCGCCGACGCACGGCTCGCTCTCGTCCGTGAGGCGGGACGACTGCGCGACGAGGTCGCCGCCGTCCGCGCTCACTATCAATCTCCGATGCAATGCTTGATGCGCGAGAGCCTGGGCAGCGAGCGCCGCAGTCGCCTGCTCGGACAGATCGCAAATTCCGGCGTGACCGAACTGGCATCGCTTGCCTCATACGCGGCTGCGACCAAGGACAAGGAGTTGGGCGCGGCGCTCTGCACCCGCGTCTCGATGCTGCCGGTCCACGACCGTCCTTTCTCCGCGCATGAACTGGCCGACGCCCTGGTGGGCGAGGATCATCGCCGCGTCACCCAGGCCATCATGGAAACGGAGCGCATCGCCGTCGAAACCTTGCACTCCGACTCCGCGTTCGAGACCGGCAGGACCAATCTCACCCGCACCTTGCAGACCGCATTCATGCGACGCGAGGAGGAGGCAGTTGGCGCCGACCTCACCGACCTCGATGCCATCACCGAAACCAAGGAGGACTGAGTCATGACCACCTATTGCGTTTTCGCCGACACGGAGAACAAACGCCGCGCCGATCGCCGCAACACGATCGTCGTGCAGGCCGATAACGCCGACGCGGCCCGCACTGCTGCGGAGCAGCACATCGGCGCCAATCCCGGCGACCTCGCCGGTTTCTCCGTCGTCGATCTTTCCACCGCGCCGCCCTTCGTCGTGCGCGGACATCCACCGCTCGGCGGCGCCGGACAGTCGGTCTGGCCGAGCACCATCCATTCGCTTTGATGTCGAACGCTGACAGCACCTAACCAGGTGGCGTCAAGCGTCCCATGAAGGCGTCAAGCATACTTGCGGTTCGCGCCAACTGATCCGCGTTCATGTCGGCAAGAACGGCATGGATGTGCATCAACAACTTTCCGCGCTCGCCCTTCGGCGTTGCATCGTCACCGACGCCAAAGAGGGCGAGCGGCGGCAAGCCAAGAGCAAGGGCGATTTTCTCTACCGTGTCGAAGGACGGAGCAGCAACGCCGCGCTCGATCTTACCGATAGTCTCGACCGACACGTCGACCGATTCAGCCAGGCTTTCCTGGGTCATGCCGGCTGCCCGCCGGTGATGGCGCACGTTCGTCCCGAATGCCTGCTTAAGGTCCACCCCTCACCTCCGATTTTCCATGATCGAAGGCAACAGGTCTGGTTTCGAGGAATCAGAGCTTCTGGTTTTGATATTTACGACTTACAGATTCCTATATAGAAAAATACGGTCTCCAGTTACGGATTTGACCGTGCCTGAAATCCTGTTGCTTATCTTCAAATGGGGATTGGTCGCGCTCGCGGTGTCGCCGATCGTCATCGGCATCGGATGGGAGATCGTGGAGGGATCGCTCCTGCCCAGGCTGATCCCTCACAAGGAAATCGAGCGGTTGGCTGACGACCTGATCCGACGATATCCATCCGATCCCCAGGGGGCAGCCTTCGTCGAGGAGCACGCCGCCTGGTTCCGGTCAGAGAGCTACGACCAGGGGAAATGGCACCGCGTGCGAAAACTCGTCCGGCAGAAAATGGCCCGCCGATGAGTGGTTACCGGCCCCTTCATCGAGAACCACTCCCAGCCGATCAAGCCCCGAAATTTTTCCATCCTGCCCGGCTCGCGGACTCCCCTATCCGCGACAGCATGGTCCTGCGGCATCCCGCCGCCGGGAGTCAGGACCATGACGAAGACGAAGAAGCCGAGCGCGAGGGAAGCGCCACTGGTCAAGCGGCGCATCGCGGCGCTGCTGGACAAGACCGAGACCAACGGCTGCACGCCGGGCGAGGCCGATGCCGCGATCAGAAAGGCGCGCGAGCTTGTCAGACAATACAAGCTCGATCCAGGCGCGTTCCGATGGCCCGAGAAGCCTTCGGTAGCCGAAGCCGAGCCGACATCAGAGCCGAACGCATCGAAGCCGTCACCGGCCACCGCATCGAACCGTGGCAAGGGCATCGGCAAACTCGCCGAGCAACTGATCGTCGAGCGCCCCGACTGGACCTATCGGCGCATCGCCGAGGAGGTGAACATCCGGATCGAGGGGGCCAAGACCACCGACAAGAGCGTCCGGTGGTACGCAAGCAAAATGAGAAAATCGGGGGTGGAGGTGCTGCGCCGCGGCGGAGCCAATGGCGAGCGCAAGTAGCGCACAGCCGGCCCGCGAGGCTCACCGCTTTACAACCTTTCCCGATTTATTAAGATGCTTGCCACAGAATCGCCAGAATCGGGCAGCCGACCGTCGTGGCGGTCGGCTGGTTTGCCAATCGTCATCAAAGAGCGCCGCATACGTCAGCGCTTCGATATCTAGGTGAAGCGCGATGCGTGATGATCGCCAGAAGGAGCGATTGCGATTTATTGACCTGTTTGCAGGTCTGGGCGGATTTCATCAGGCGCTCACTTCGCTTGGACACGAATGTGTGTTTGCGAGCGAAATTGATCCCGAATTATCGGACCTCTACGAGAAAAATTTCCGTCTCCGTCCGCACGGCGATATTCGAGATGTAGAGCCAGAAAGAATTCCTGCGCATGATATTCTGTGCGCGGGATTCCCCTGTCAGAACTATTCCAAAGCCGGAGATCAATTGGGATTAGATTGTCCCAAGTGGGGCGATCTGATTGGCTACATCGTGAGGGTATTGAACTTTCATAAGCCTCGCATGCTGATTATGGAAAACGTGCCCAATCTCATGAGGCACGAGGGAGGAGAAACCTGGAAAGGAATTCGCCGGAAGCTAGTCCGGGCAGGCTATGTCGTATCGGAGGCCAAATTGTCTCCCGACATGTTCGGTGTTCCGCAGACACGTGAGCGAGCCTTCATTGTTGGACGTCGAGGCGATTTAGGAGGTTTCATTTGGCCGACTGGAATCCAGCCGACCAAGCTGTCCATACGGACTGTATTGGACAAAAAGCCGAAGAATGCGCGGTATCTCGAACCACACTTCGTCGAATACCTAGCCGCATGGCAAGAATTGATTGAAGCGCTTCCGACCGACGAGCCTCTACCTACAT
The DNA here is from genome assembly GCA_017305455.1 of Hyphomicrobiales bacterium. Lineage (GTDB taxonomy): Bacteria > Pseudomonadota > Alphaproteobacteria > Rhizobiales > Xanthobacteraceae > Afipia. The sequence goes on from JAFKKO010000054.1 coordinate 11,821, forward strand.
GGCCGATTTGGGCAATGGAATTTGGCGCCACCTATCCCTATGCAGACGCGACGCCTTATAGTCGAAAATACAAGGACATGGGACGCTATACAGGGGCACTAGGGAAGCGCTTAGCAAAACTCTCCCCCGAAGATGTCGCATCTTCCCTTCCCTCATACGCTCGCGAGAGGGCAAGGAAATTTCCCGACTGGAAGATCGAATTCATTCGAAAGAACCGTGAGTTCTATCGGAAGCATCAGAAGACGATCGACGCATGGCTTCCTCGCATTCAGAATTTCGCGCCCAGCTTTCAAAAACTGGAATGGAATTGCAAGGATGGGAAACGAAATATCTGGTCATATGTGATTCAATTTCGTGCTTCAGGCATACGTGTCAAATCACCGAAGCGCGCTCCCTCACTCGTAGCCATGACAATGAGTCAGGTGCCTGTGATCGCGTGGGAACGTCGTTTTATGACCGAACGCGAATGCAGTCGCCTTCAAAGTATGGGCAAATTAAAACATCTCCCCGCGACGAAAAGCGGTGCGTTTAAGGCTCTAGGAAATGCGGTCAACGTAACGGTCGTTAAAGCGATTGCGAAAGCGCTCCTAAAGGCGGACAGCCATTTGATTAAGGAAACAAAGCACCGCGCAAAAAAACAACAACGTGCGAAGGCTCATCCAAGCAGAGGCTCGACAAAGCTTCCCCTCCCGAAGCGGGTGAGCCGGCGAGAGCTCGCTCATGCGGCCTGAGTCAGGTCAGCAGCTTAAACGGGTCAGCATCCGACCGGGTGTCAGCGTCTTATCTGTTCTGCGGCATCTGAACTACAAGCCATGGTTTGCATTGGCCGAGTTCGTGGACAATGCGGTTCAGAGCTATCTTGACAACAAGGAAGCCCTCCACAAGCTTCACGGATACCAATGGAAGCTGAAAGTCACAATTGATGTAGACACGTCGGCGCCCGGTCGAATTGCAGTTCGCGACAACGCCGCCGGTATCTCGCTCAGTGTATTTCCTCGGGCGTTTCGTCCCGCCGTAATTCCCCCAGACCGCTCCGGCCTTTCCGAATTCGGGATGGGGATGAAAAGTGCAGCCTGCTGGTTTTCTCCTCGTTGGCAGGTCAGAACTAAGGCGCTTACCGAAACGATAGAGCGAACCGTTCGATTCGACATTTCTCATATCGTTCGCGACGAAATCGAAGAACTCGGTATCGAAGAAAGAGCCGCCGACGAGAAGCAGCACTATACTGAAGTTATCTTGAGCGACTTACATCATGTGCCCGTTGGGCGCTCGCTCGGCAAGATAAAGGAACACCTGACAGACATCTATCGCGTTTTGATACGCAAGGGCATCCTTGAACTTCGTTTCGGAACCGAGTCAATCGCCTATGAGGAACCACCAATCCTTCAGGCGCCGTATTATAAAGACCCTAACGGTCCAAGCCGCCTCTGGCGCAAAGAAATCAATTTTGAACTTGGTGGTGGCCTTGCCGTGCATGGTTTCGCCGCCTTGCGCGATCCAGGTAACTATTCCCGCTCTGGATTCGCATTATTTCGCCGAGATCGCTTGATCGAGGGCAGCGGAGAAGAAGGATATAGGCCGACATCAATTTTCGGTATTGGCGGCAGCAGTAGCTATGCCCGATTACGGCTATTTGGAGAGCTTCACCTAAGTGGCTTCGATGTAAGCCATACCAAGGATGGCTTCAGATGGGATGAGAATGAGGAGCCATTTCTTGAGTTGCTGAAAGAGCACCTCGACAGTGAAGAACTCCCGCTACTAAGACAGTGCGAAAATTATCGCTCTCTCGCTTCCAAGAAAGACCGAACGCAAGCAGCAACCAAGGCGCTTCAAAGAACCGGCGACGCCATAGCTGAGAAGGCAACTGAGGTTCTGCCGACAGTCGCCGAAAAGGATCCCGTAGAAACGCCAACGGCACCACTTCCGGCTCAACCAACTCTAGCGAAGCGAGAGCTAAATATCGATTTCCGTGGACAGCCGTGGCTCGTCCGCATTGAGCTTTCTGATGACCCTGCTGAAAGCGACTGGCTGACCATTAGCGATCTTGGAACGACAAATGGGGGTCCGGATACAATCGAGATCCGGCTCTCCATGGCTCATCCCTTCATGGTCACGTTTGCGCAGACAGATGCAGACGACATCGAGCCTCTGCTGAGAATTGCTGCGGCGCTTGCAATTTCCGAGAAGCTTGCACGCCGAGCGGGCGTCAAGTCCGCCGGAACCATCCGTAGGAATATGAACGAAATTCTTAGGGAGGCACTGTCGCAGCCATGACCAATTCCCAAATGCATAGATGGTCGCCAACCGCCGGTGAGGAAGCGAACGGTGTTATCGAACGAAGCAACATAGACGACGCTGCTCGCGCGAGGCTCCTTCAGTCCGCAAGAGAAATCCTAGGATCAGGCGTCGAGCCCGGTACGGGCATAGGCGCCGCCACGGGCCTTATCGTTGGCTATGTGCAGAGTGGAAAGACGCTCTCCTTCACAACCGTCATTGGATTAGCGCGCGATAACGGATTCCCGCTCGTAATTGTCGTTGCCGGCAACAAGGATAGTTTGCTGACGCAATCCCATCAAAGGCTTGCAAAAGATTTAGATGTTGAAGGCGGCGTTGGGCTACCCGCTTGGATAATGGAAAAGAACCCGCGCGCACAAAACAATCAATATGAGCAACTGATACGTCGTACAATCACAAATTGGCGAGACAGCACACTCGATGCCGACGAAAAGCCTACGCTCCTCCTGACCGTCCTCAAGCAAAATCAGCGACTACAATCGCTAACCAACCTGCTCAGTAGAATGGACCTGCGTGATGTCCCAGTCCTTGTAATAGACGACGAAGCCGATCAGGCGAGCCTCAATACCAAAGTCAATCAGGGACAAGAGAGCACTACCTACACGCGCCTACGGGAACTACGGAATGCACTGCCGTGCCATACCTTCTTACAGTACACGGCTACGCCTCAGGCGCCCCTTCTCATCAACATTGCTGATACGCTTTCTCCTGACTTTGTTCACGTGCTGGAGCCAGGCGACGGATATGTAGGAGGTGAAGAATTTTTCAGAGCAGGAAGTCCATACGTTAGAACAATTCCAGCAGGGGACATCCCGCCGAACAATGCGCTTCCAGTTGACCCTCCAAATAGTCTTTTAGGAGCGCTTCGTCTTTTCTTCGTGGGACTGGCCGTCAGCATCATCAATGGTGCGGGACGACGATCGATGCTTATCCATCCCGCGCGAGAGAGATTGGTGCATCAAGAGAATGCGCAGTGGGCGACAGCCGCTAAAGAGGAATGGGAGAGCGCGCTGAAGGCGCCGTTGGGTGATCTGGATCGGAATGATGTGCTGGCAGACTTCAAGAGAGCTTATGATGAGCTGGCGACAACCGATCAAGCGATGCCCAACTTTGACGTGATTGTCGAGAAGCTGCCACGAGCATTGCGAAATACAACGGTCATCGAATTCAATACGCGCGGGAGTCCAAAAACGCCCGAAATAAACTGGCGCCACGCGGAAGGTTGGATCCTAGTGGGCGGGCAAGCTGTCGATCGTGGATTCACAGTTGACTCGCTCTCGATCACTTACATGCCCCGTGGCACTGGCGTTGGCAATGCGGACACTCTTCAGCAGCGCGCACGTTTTTTTGGTTACAAGCGCCGCTATCTCGGACTTTGCCGCATTTATTTAGAGCAGGGCTTGAGAACAGCGTTTGAAGATTATGTTGAGCACGAGCAGATCATGCGAGGAGAGATGCAAAGACTCCAGCAAACCGGAGAAAATCTTCGCACATGGCGCCGCAGATTTATTCTTGATCCGGCTCTTCGCCCATGTCGGCAGTCCGTTATTTCTGATCCCGTTACGCGGATACGAGCAGGTGGCGGGTGGACGCAGCAACGCGGTGCGCTAATGACACAAGCTGCAAGGCAAGCAAACGCGAGCATGTTACAACGGCTGGTGTCGACGCTTAGTTTCGTGGCGGATACAACTTATCTTTCCAATGAAGCTGCACAAAGACACGAGATCGCCAGAGATGTGCCGATGCAGAGCGTCATTGACATGCTGACTGACTACCAACTTGAGGAGCCACGGGATACGGCCAGCTTTACCGGGCTTCTTGTGACTCTTGTAGAGGCGCTAAAGCGAGAACCAAATCTCACTGCAACTGTTTACAGGATGCGCCCTACCGCAGGGGGGCGTCGTAATATCAAAGACGATGGAACGATCGAAAATTTCCTACAAGGTCGAACGGACCGACAGGGCGGTTATCCAGGCGATACCTTCTATACTCAGCCTAATCAACTTTCTGTTCAATTACACGCTTACGACCTTATCCAAAACAACACGAAAGTAGCGCAGTTAGCGCCTCTGCTGGCTTTCCATGTCCCTCAGGCACTGGCGCGAGACTGGCTCATTCAAGTGCAAAGCGGACAGTGAGCGCCAAGAGAGCTTGGAGCCCGAGCGAGCGCCGAGCTCGGATGGCGCTCATCCGATCTAAGGATACGCAATTCGAACTGCGGGTAAGAAGCGCGCTTCACAAGCTCGGGTACCGCTATCGGAAGCACGGAAAGAACCTTCCTGGACGACCAGACTTGGTATTTGCGTCACGTCGGAAAGTGATTTTCTTGAATGGCTGCTTTTGGCACGGCCATAGATGCCACCTCTTTCGGATGCCGAAATCACGACCCGAATACTGGATACCCAAAATTGAGGGTAACCGACTTCGTGACAGGAGGAATTTGAGAGAGCTTAAGAAAGCCGGCTGGACCCCTTTGACGGTTTGGGAGTGCGAACTGGCCAAGTTCGACCTGCTGATTTCCCGCGTCGAGCGATTCTTACAGGACCATTGATTTGAGCGCTGTAGCTCGATGGTGGCGTCCCGGAAGGGAGTCGAACCCCTGACCCCAGGTTTAGGAAACCTGTGCTCTATCCAGCTGAGCTACCGGGACTGAACGCCTCATCTTCGGTGCCTATCCGGTGCTCGGCCGAGCCGGACAGGCGATATGCTTATGATCCGATTAGCCTTCTCCGATCAAGAGCGTCCAATTAGGAAACCGCCGCTCTATCCGGCTGAGCTACGGGACCGGAGCCACGCCCCGCCGCGACGGCGCGGGCCCGGTCTCCTTAGCAGAGCCGGCCCTGCTTCGCCACTGGCATGGCCGGGTCGCTATCCGGCCTGCACTATGCGCAGCGGACCACCCCGATTGATCAACAAACAAAAACGCCCCGGCATTGCTGCCGGGGCGTTTGATCATGAGCCGGTCGGGCTGCTTTATCCACCAGCGCCGCCGTACAGATAAGTCGGCAACCACAGCGTCATGCCCGGCCACAGATACATGATGATCATGCACACGATCACGATCCCCATATAGGGCATCATGCCGCCGAAGATCTGGTTGAGCGTGACGTGCTTCGGTGCGACGCCCTTCAGATAGAAGGCCGACATCGCCACCGGCGGCGACAGGAACGCCGCCTGCAGGTTGACGAACACCAGCACGCCCCACAGCACCGGATCGACGTTGAAGTGCTTGAGCATCGGCAGGAAGATCGGCACGAAGATCACGAT
>JAFKKO010000055.1 GCA_017305455.1 Hyphomicrobiales bacterium
CGCGTGCAGGCCTATGAGGGCGTGTGCATCGGCCGCAACGGCGGCGGGCTCAACGAGAGCTTCACCGTGCGCAAGATTTCCTACGGCGAGGGCGTCGAGCGCGTCTTCCCGATCTATTCGCCGATGATCGACTCGATCAAGGTCGTGCGCCGCGGCAAGGTGCGTCGCGCCAAGCTGTATTATCTGCGTGGCCTGCGCGGCAAGTCGGCGCGTATCGTCGAGAAGCAGGAAAACCGTCAGGCGGCGAGCGCCGAGTAAGCGGCCTGCGCGGCGACGTTTTTCGCAAAGACGCGACTTTCACGAAAACACTATAAAACGCGGCGTTTGCCGCGTTTTTTTTTGTTTTGCGGTTTGCTGGCGCTTTTAAGAGACTATTTGAAAAGTCCTCATCCTGAGGAGGCGCCAACAGCGCGCTCACGCGCGTCTTCCGACGCGCCATAAGCACGTTTACGCGCGTCTGCGACGCGCTATGGCGCCATCTCGAAGGATCGAGGACTTTATCTTTGAAAGCCTCGATCCTTCGCGACGCCGTTTCTGACGAAACGGCTCCTCAGGATGAGGTTTTCAAAGTTTTCAAACAGCCTCTAAGCCGTCAGCGGCCCGTTCATGATCCAGCGATGGCCGAACGGATCACGCAGGATCGCGGTGCGCGTACCCCAGAACGAATGGGTCGGCGCAAGTTCGCCGACCGCGCCGAGCTTGGTGGCGCGGGAAAAAGTCTCGTCCACCTCCTCGGAGGTGGCGAATTCGAGGCTGACCGACGCGGTGACCGGCTCGGCCGGCAGCGGCGTGCGCACCTTGCCAAATTCGGGAAAGGCATCAGCCACGAACACCGTGCCGCCGTTGATCTCGAGCTCGCAATGCATGATCCGCATGCCGTCGAGCGCCGGCATCAGCGCCCGCTGCCGGGCATCGAAAGCGGCGGTGTAGAAGGCGATGGCGCCGGCGGCGGGCGAAACCGTGAGATAGGGGGCAACCGGTGGCCGTGCAGTCATTGAGTACCCCCATGCAGGATCCTATATAGCAGGATACTTTCCCGCGGGCCGTTATGCGAGTAAAAAGCCCGGCGGACGCAGGCGCCTGCCCGGCAGCGCCGCGACCTATCCCCAAAAGCGACAGCGAACAGGCGACCATGGCCAAACCGACCACCCTCTACGACAAGATCTGGAACGATCATCTGGTTGATGAGCAGCCCGACGGCACCTGCCTGATCTATATCGACCGGCATCTCGTCCATGAAGTGACCTCGCCGCAGGCGTTCGAGGGACTGCGCACCGCGGGCCGCAAGGTGCACGCGCCGCAAAAGACGCTCGCCGTGGTCGATCACAACGTGCCGACCACCGACCGCTCCAAGCCGAACCCCGATCCGGAAAGCGCCGAGCAGATCGCCGCCCTCGCCGAGAACACACGCGAGTTCGGCGTGAAGTACTTCGACGAGCACGACAAGCGTCAGGGCATCGTCCACGTCATCGGCCCGGAGCAGGGCTTCACGCTGCCCGGCACCACCATCGTGTGCGGCGACAGTCACACCTCGACGCATGGCGCGTTCGGCGCGCTGGCGCACGGCATTGGCACCTCCGAAGTCGAACATGTGCTGGCGACGCAGACCCTGATCCAGAAGAAGGCCAAGAACATGCGCGCGGTGGTCGACGGCAGGCTGCCGGACGGCGTCACCGCCAAGGACATCATCCTCGCGATCATCGGCGAGATCGGCACCGCGGGTGGCACCGGCTACGTGCTGGAATACGCCGGCGAGGCGATCCGCGCGCTGACCATGGAAGGCCGCATGACGGTCTGCAACATGTCGATCGAAGGCGGCGCGCGCGCCGGTCTGGTTGCGCCGGACGAGAAGGCCTACGCCTTCCTCAAGGGCCGGCCGATGGCGCCGACCGGCGAGGCCTGGGATCGCGCGATCCGTTACTGGGACACGCTGCGTTCCGACGAGGGCGCGCATTTCGATCACGAGATCCGGCTCGACGCCGCCAACCTGCCCCCGATCGTCACCTGGGGCACTTCGCCCGAGGACGTCGCGTCAGTCGCTGGCGTGGTGCCCGATCCGTCGCGGATCGAGGACGAGGCGAAGCGGCTGTCGAAGCAGCGCGCGCTCGATTACATGGGCCTCAAGGCCGGCACCAAGATCATCGACATCAAGCTCGATCGCGTCTTCATCGGCTCGTGCACCAACGGCCGCATCGAGGATCTGCGCGCCGCCGCCAAGGTGGTGGACGGTCATCACGTCAACGCCAACATCAATGCGATGGTGGTGCCGGGTTCGGGCCTCGTGAAAGAGCAGGCGGAAGCCGAAGGTCTCGACAAGATCTTCATCAACGCCGGTTTCGAATGGCGCGAGCCGGGCTGCTCGATGTGCCTGGCGATGAATCCCGACAAGCTCGCGCCGGAAGAGCGCTGCGCCTCGACCTCGAACCGCAACTTCGAGGGCCGTCAGGGTCACAAGGGCCGCACGCATCTGGTCTCGCCGGCGATGGCGGCGGCGGCAGCGATCGCCGGCCATTTCGTCGACATTCGCGAGTGGCGCTCGTAACCGCGCGCCACCTCGGCCTCAAACAAAAACAGGCGCTCCTGCGAGCGCCTGTTTTATTTTGCCTCGGGTTTTGCCAAAGCCGCTAAACGTATCTCGGGATCGTGCGTCAGGCGGCGACCTCAGAAGCCGAAATAGAAGCCCGGCCGATGTCCGTAACCATAGCCATAACCGTAGGGCCGGTAATACGGACGGTAGTATGGCCGATAATAGGGCCGATAATACGGGCGATAGTAATGCGGCCGATAGTAATGACGGCGGTAGTGACGGCGATAGCGCCGCGCGCTGACATCAGTCAGGGCCGGTTCAGCCGTCCGGGCGTGATCCGATGTGGCGGCGAGAGACGAGGCCTGGGCCGGCGCGGACGAGGCAAGGCCCGCAAACGCCAGACCCGCGGCGATCACCACCGCTCCGAGAACTGTCTTCATAATGAACACCTCCTACGGTCTTGTCGCGACAGACAGCGGGCCGGTTCATGTGCCTTTGCGCAGCAAAATGGCCTTGCTGCCGTCGCCATTGCGGCCCGCAACGCGGACCTTCTCCAGCGTCTTGTCAGAACATCGAGGTCGCCATCCGGGTTGCGGCAAGGCGAATGCCGCAGCCCGGTCAGGCGATAACATCACCAGCGGCGGTGATGATGGCGGTGACCATGACGCCAGCCGCGATGATGACCGCGGTGCCAGCCATGACGATGACCGCGCCAGTGGCGATGACGGCGATACTGAACTTCGCTCGTCATGCTGCCGCTCTCGGAAACATAGCCTGCGGTCGCGACACCCAGCGGGCTCGACAGGGACATCGCATTCGCTTGCTGTGCCGGCGTTGCGACAAACATCAAACCCGCGACCGCGAGAAAACCGAGAACCTTCTTCATGCTCATGCTCTCCTTGTCATGCCCTGACTGTGGTGATGCGTAATAACTCACGCGCGCGATATCGGTTCCGCCGCTTGCGCGACATCGTCAGCATGTGGGATGCGAGGTGAACGTGAAATGAATGTGACTGTCATCCTGATGACACGATCGAATGCCGCGACTGCCGATATCGCAGCGCGGGCGCGCGTGTCACATTCAGCCGCGCCAGGCGCACTGCATGCGCGGCACGATCACGGTGCCGCTCGGGCGATATTCCTGCTCGTAATACGCATGGCACACCCGCACCGAATTTGGCCCGAGCCGCGGCGCATAGATGCGCACGCGATGCGGCGCGCGGCGTACGGTCCGGCGCCGGCTCTGGGCCGAGACATCCTGCGCCGACATCGGTTTGGCGGCCTGCGCGGCCGATGAAGACGCCGCCGTCTGCGCGCCGGCCGGCGAGAGCGCGACGCCGAGACCGCAGATCAGCGCGAAGCCGCCCGCCGCCAGCACCTGTCGCAGTCCTGCACCCATGTTTTCTCTCCATTCCGGCGACAATCGACGCGCAAGGTTCCTGATTGCGGTCCGTGCGTCAACCGCGCGATGGCAAGACCTTGAAAGGGTTCAAGCAATTTGGCCTTTGCCGGAACCCGCAATCGCGATAGAACCCGTCTAAATCCGGCCACCCCCGGTGGCCTCGCCAAGCTGGCCAGACAAGGCTGACGAAAGACGACCATGGAAAAATTCACCACCCTGAACGGTGTCGCCGCTGCGCTGAAGATCATCAATGTCGATACCGACATGATCATCCCCAAGCAGTACCTCAAGACCATCAAGCGCACCGGCCTCGGCAAGGGCCTGTTCTCCGAACAGCGCTACAACGACGACGGCAGCGAGAACCCGGGCTTCGTGCTCAACAAGCCGGCCTATCGCAACGCCAGGATTCTGGTCGCGGGCGACAATTTCGGCTGCGGCTCCTCGCGCGAGCACGCGCCGTGGGCGCTGGCGGATTTCGGCATCCGCTGCGTGATCTCGACCTCGTTCGGCGACATCTTCTACAACAACTGCTTCAAGAACGGCCTGCTGCCGATCCGCGTCACTCATGAAGAACTCGAGAAGCTGTTCGATGACGCCGATCGCGGCGCCAATGCGACGCTGACCATCGATCTGGAGAAGCAGGAAATCCGCGGCCCCGACGGCGGCGTGGTGACCTTCGAGATCGATCCGTTCCGCAAGCACTGCCTGCTCAACGGTCTCGACGATATCGGCCTGACGATGGAGAAGAAGAAGTCCATCGACAGCTTCGAGGTGAAGGAAAAGGTCGAGCGCCCCTGGCTGTGAGACGACTCACCTTGATTGAGTGATGAAAAAGGCCGGGAAAACCCCGGCCATTTTCATATTGCATGCTCGATACATCGCAGCGCCGAGCTGCAACGCAACACCGCGGTCAATCAGAAACAAAACGCTCTAGCCTGCCTGCAATGCTGCGATCGCGTCTGCCATCGCGATCGTGCGCCGCGCCATCTCGGCGTGCAGCCGCTCCACCATCTGTCCCTCGAACCGGATCGCGCCCTTGCCGGCATTCTCCGGCAGTTCGAATGCGGCGATGATGGCGCGCGAACGCGCCAGCTCTCCGGCCGGCGGCGTGAAGGTCGCATTCGCCGCATCGATCTGCGAGGGATGGATCAGCGTCTTGCCGTCGAAGCCGAGATCGCGCGCCTGCGCGCATTCCTCGGCAAAGCCCGCGGGATTGCTGAAATCGCTGTAGGGCCCGTCGAGAATCTCGACGCCATAAGCGCGCGCCGCGAGAATGATGCCCACGAACATCGGCACCATGGTGGCGCGGCCCGGCAGCATCCGCATCCGCGTCTCCAGCGCGATGTCGTTGGGCCCCACCACGAAGGCGTTGAGCCGCGATGTCGTGTCGATGGCGCGCGCCGCGATCTCGTCAATGCGCACCACCGCGAGCGGCGTCTCGATCATCACCCAGACCCGCAACGCCGGATCGGCTTTCAATTCGTCGAGCTTGCGCGCGATCAAGTCGATGTCGTCGGGGCCGATTATCTTGGGAATCAGGATGGCATCGGGCCTGGCCTTCGCGGCCATCGCCAGATCATCCTGCCACCAGGGCGACTGCAGATGATTGACGCGAATGATCAGCTCCCGTCCGCCGAAGCCGCCGGCCGCGACTTCCTCGGCGATTTGCACCCGCGCGGCGGCCTTGGCGTCGGGCGCGACCGAATCCTCGAGATCGAGAATGATGCCATCCGCCGGCAGCGTGCGCGCCTTGGCGACGGCACGCGCGTTCGAACCGGGCATGAACAGGACGCTGCGGCGTGGGCGGATCATCAGACTCTCTCCAGAGACATATCAGCCGCCCGCGATAGCATCCCGACAAACGGGACGGAAGCCTTGCTCCGGAGACCAGATCATGATTAGCCATGCTTGGTTATCATTGAGAAGCACCATGCCAGCCACATTTCCCAAGCAATTGATCTCCGGATATCGCTCCTTCGCCGAACATCGCCTGCCGACCGAGCAATCGCGCTACAGCGAGCTCGCCGACGGCGGCCAGTCACCGGAAGTGATGGTGATCGGCTGTTGCGATTCCCGCGTCTCCCCGGAAGTGATTTTCGACGCCGGCCCCGGCGAATTGTTCGTGGTGCGCAACGTCGCCAACCTCGTTCCGCCCTACGCGCCGGACGGCGAGGCGCATGGCGTGTCCTCGGCGCTGGAATTCGCGGTGCAGGTGCTGAAGGTCAAGCATATCGTGGTGCTCGGTCACGCCCAGTGCGGCGGTATCCGGGCGCTGGTGCAGGGACCGGCGCCGCTATCGCCCGGCGACTTCATCGGCAAATGGATGTCGCTGCTCGCGCCGGCGATGGACGGCGAAGGCCGTGATCCGCGCGAGACCGAGCAGGCGTTCATCACCCGGATCGAGAAGAGGGCGGTGGAAACCAGCCTGAAGAACCTGATGACCTTTCCCTGCGTGCGCATCCTAGTCGAGCGCGGCAAGCTGCTGCTGCATGGCGCTTATTTCGGCGTGTCGCACGGCTCGCTGTCGATCCTCGACCGCGCCACCGGCGAATTCCAGATCGTGACCCAGACGCTGCCGCCGGGATATGAAGGCGCCCTGGCGCACCCGCTGCACGGGCACTCGAACTGAAGCTCTTTATCGTTTGAGCATGATCCGCCCGGAAAGCCGCTTCACGCCTTTCCAGATCAAGCTGCCAAAAAACAAGCCGCCCGAAGGCGGCTTGTCCGATCACAATGAAACGGCGGCCGCTCAGGCCGCCTTTTTCTTCGGCTGCAGCAGCTTGCGGTTGATCAGGCACTCGGCAATCTGAATCGCGTTCAGCGCCGCGCCCTTGCGCAGGTTGTCCGACACGCACCAGAACGCCAGACCGTTCTCCACCGTGGCGTCCTCGCGGATGCGGCTGATATAGGTGGCGTCCTCGCCCGCCGCCTCGTACGGCGTCGCGTAACCGCCCGGCTCGTGCTTGTCGATCACCAGCACACCCGGCGCCTTGTGCAGAATCTCGCGCGCTTCGTCCGGCGTGAGCGGCTTGGCGAACTCGACGTTGACCGATTCCGAGTGACCAATGAACACCGGCACGCGCACGCAAGTGGCGGAGAGCTGAATCTTCGGGTCAAGAATCTTCTTGGTCTCGGCCAGCATCTTCCACTCTTCCTTGGTGTAGCCGTCCTCCATGAAGACATCGATCTGCGGGATCACGTTGAAGGCAATCCGCTTCGGAAACTTCTTCGTCACCATCTCGTCGTTGGTGTAGACCGACTTGGTCTGCGAGAACAGTTCGTCCATCGCATCCTTGCCGGCGCCCGACACCGACTGATAGGTCGAGACCACGACGCGCTTGATGGTCGCCGCGTCATGCAGCGGCTTGAGCGCCACCACGAGCTGCGCGGTCGAGCAGTTCGGATTGGCGATGATGTTGCGCTTGGTGTAGCCGGCGACCGCGTCGGCGTTCACTTCCGGCACGACCAGCGGCACGTCGGCGTCGTAACGCCAGGCGGAGGAGTTATCGATCACCACCGCGCCCTGCGCTGCGATCTTGGGCGACCACTCCTTCGACACCGAGCCGCCCGCCGACATCAGACAGATATCGACGTCGCTGAAATCGTAATTCTCCAGCGCTTTGACTTTCAGGGTGCGGTCGCCGAACGACACTTCGACGCCCTGGCTGCGACGCGAGGCCAAAGCCACCACCTCGTCGGCCGGAAAGGCGCGATCACTGAGAATGTTGAGCATTTCCCGGCCGACATTGCCGGTCGCTCCCACGCACGCAACCTTGTAACCCATCGTTGACTCTCCGAAGAAAAATGCTCGGCCTACCGCACTCCGCAGAAAGGAAAGAGCGAGCGCTTCTATGCGAAAAACGTCGCCGACACAACGCACACGCGGTGTCCGGCCCGGCCGCCTGCCCTTCCATCGCAGGAGATCGCGCCGGTTTCAAGAATTGAAGCAAAACAACCGTCATGAATCACGCCGCGATCGACCTGCCGCCGCCCGATTTGAGCGAAATCCATCCTCTGCTGCGCACTGGCCGCGACACCCGCCGGATGATTTTCGTCCGGATGCTGGCCTATGTCTCGGGTCTGGCGGTGCTGACGGCCCTGCTCGCCGACCTGTTCGGCGGCACGCCTGCCGCGGCGGTCGGCCCGGCCCCGGTTCCACCGCAGCCGGACTGGATCGCGGCCCACCGCCCGCAACCGGCATTCGCCGTGACTCACCTCGATTCCGGCGGAATTCCAGACCCTTACCAGATCTTACGGCACCCCGAAGGCGGCCGCAGGGACATTCTGCGCTGGGCAGTACCGCCCGGCCCCGACGCCAATGTCGAGATCGAGCTCTACCGTTCCGGCGAGGAGGCCGCGCCGTCTCCCAGCGCCGCCGGCGCAGATATCGCCGCCCGGATCGGACTGCCGGCAGCCACCCAGAGCGAGGCCGCCGGGGTCATCGCCAGCAAGCTCGGTCCGGTGAGCCTGATCCGGTTTTCCGGCTCGGAAGAAGCCACCTCCTGCCTCGGCTTCGTCACCAGCTTCGATGACCCGGCGCTGCGCTTGTCCGGCTGGTCCTGCCAGAAGCTGCCGATCGCGGAGCAGCGGGCGTTTGTCGCCTGCACGCTGGACCGCCTGATGCTGCTCAGCGCCGGCAGCGACCCCAGGCTCGCCGCGCTGTTCGCCCGCGCCGAACTGCGCCGCTCCGGCTGCGGCACGCGGGTCTTCACCGGCGACTGGATCACCCAGATGCAGGAGCCGGCGCTGCGCGGCCGGTTCTGACCGCCGCCGCTAAATCCCTGTCGGGCATGAAACATTTTCGACGCACCGGGGCTTATTGTGCCGGACTGTGGCCCAATTCACCTTGTGGCTCGCGCTGTGGACCGGGTAATATGGCAACAATCTGGATTCCATGAGGACATAATGACCTTGAAACTTGTCGCGCCGGCCAGCCGTGCAAAATCCTTCGCGATCGCTCTGGCGATCGGCGCCGCCGCCGCGATGGCCATCAACGTCCCCACCGCCGACGCCGCGCCGAAGAAACGCGAGCGCGTCGTGCGCAGCAATGGCCCGAACTATTCCTATCAGGCCGGCCCGCGCACCCGCGTCTACATCAGCCGCCGCTCCTGGCTCGATGCCGGCACCCAGGTGCTGCCCGGCGAGCGCAAATTCACCGATTACGCCTATCCGCCCGGCTATCATTACGGCCGCAGCATCGATCGCGTCTATCAGGGCCGCCAGCCGCTCAACGACCAGTGGGATCTCGGCGGCTTCCCGGAAGCCTTTCCGCTCTACTGATCTTGCGGGCTGAACGCGGTTCGGTTTCGGACAAATAGCCAAACAAAAATGCCCGGCTCGCGCCGGGCATTTTCATTGATGCGTGAAGGCTGCGCTCAGGCGTGCAGCTTCTGGATCTCCTTGAGGATCGCCTCGCCCATCTGCGTGGTCGAAACCACCTTCGAGCCTTCCGACTTGATGTCGCCGGTGCGGATGCCCTGATCCAGCACGTTGGCGATCGCCTTGTCGATGCTGTCGGCAAGCTTGCCCATGTCGAACGAATAGCGCAGCGCCATGCCGAACGAGGTCAGCATCGCCACCGGATTGGCGAGGCCCTTGCCGGCGATGTCGGGCGCCGAGCCATGCACCGGCTCGTACAGCGCCGAGCGTTTGCCGGTCTTGGCGTCGACCGCGCCGAGCGAGGCGGACGGCAGCATGCCGAGCGAGCCGGTCAGCATCGCCGCGATATCGGACAGCACATCGCCGAACAGGTTGTCGGTGACGATGACGTCGAACTGCTTGGGACGGCGCACGAGCTGCATGCCGCCGGAATCGGCGAGCTGATGCTCGAGCTCGACATCCTTGTATTCGTTGGCGTGGACGCGGGTGACAACCTCATTCCAGAGCAGGCCGCTCTTCATGACGTTGCGCTTCTCCATCGAGGTCACCTTGTTGCGGCGCTTGCGCGCCAGCTCGAAGGCGACGCGGGCGATGCGCTCGATCTCGTAGGTCTCGTAAACTTGCGTGTCGACCGCACGCTTCTGGCCATTACCGAGATCGGTGATTTCCTTCGGCTCGCCGAAATAGACGCCGCCGGTCAGTTCGCGCACGATCATGAGATCGAGCCCTTCGACGATCTCGCGCTTGAGGCTCGAGGAATCGGCCAGCGCCGGATAGCAGATCGCCGGGCGCAGATTGGCGAACAGTTCGAGATCCTTGCGCAGGCGGAGCAGGCCCGCCTCGGGACGCACGTCGAACGGCACCGGATCCCACTTCGGGCCGCCGACCGCGCCGAGGATGATGGCGTCCGCCGCCTTGGCGAGCGCCACGGTCTTGTCGGTGATCGCGACCTTGTCGGCATCGTAGCTGCATCCGCCGACGAGACCGGTCTCGGTCTCGAACTTGGCGATACCCTGCGCATTCAGCCAGTCAATCAGACGCTTCACTTCGGCCATGACCTCGGGGCCAATGCCATCGCCGGGAAGAAGCAGGAGTTTATGCGTTGTCATGATCGATATGCCTTATTGGTGATTGTGGCCGCAGATGAAATGTGCGGACTTGCTAGAGCGATGTCGCGGGTTTTGCAAGCCGCGTCGCGGTTTTCATAAACCCCCTCGGTCGGGCCGATAAGCCCTTGAAAACACGGGACAGAGCTCTCTTCATGCCCAGCCCGGATGTCGCCCCGACACCCTTCGCCCATCCCGTCCGCACCGTCCTGATCCTGGCTTTCGCAACGGCCATCGGCCTCGGCATGGGACGCTTCGCCTATGCGCTGGTGCTGCCCGACATGCGGGACTCGCTCGGCTGGTCCTATGCCACTGCGGGCTCGATGAACACCATCAACGCGGTCGGCTATCTCGCCGGAGCGCTGATCGGCGCGCCGGTGGTGCGGATGCTCGGTCTGTCGAAGACAATCGCAATCGGGACATTGATCGGCGTCGTGTCGCTGGTGTTCTGCGCCCTCACCGGCGAGGTGGTGCCGTTCGCCGCCGCGCGCTTCGTCTCGGGCGCGGGCGCGGGCATCGCGCAGGTGGCCGGCGGCGCGCTCGCCGCCTCGATCGCGCAATCACGCCCGATGCAGTCGGCGCTGCTGATCGGCCTGTTCTACACCGGCCCCGCCTTCGGCATCATCATCTCCGGATCGGTCGCGCCATTCCTGCTGCAGGCGTTCGGCGCCGGCTCGTGGTGGATCGTCTGGAGCGCGCTGGCGATCATTGCTCTGGTGATGGCGGTGCCGCTGGCGTTGTCGCTGCCGCGCGGCTTCACGATGGCGACCACAGACCAATCGACCGCTGCGCCGCTGCGTCCGATCCTGCTCTATCTTGCCGGCTACTTCCTCTATGGCGCCGGCTACATCGCCTACATGACCTTCATGATCGCCTATGTCCGCGATGCCGGCGGCGCGGCGTTTGCGCAAAGCGCGTTCTGGGTGCTGATCGGCGTCGGCGGCTACATCTCGCCATGGCTATGGCGGCCGCTGATCGCGCGCGGCCAAAGCGGCATGGCGATGGCGCTGATGATCGGCCTCACCGGCGTCGGCGCGGCGCTGGCGCTGATCTCGACCTCGCCGGTCATGCTCGCAGTCTCGGCCTTCGTGTTCGGCGCGGCGTTTCTCGCCGTCACCATCGCCACCACCGCCTTCGCGCGTTTCAACTATCCGCCCGCGGCGTGGCCGAAAGTCATTGCCATCATCACGGTGGCGTTCGGGCTCGGCCAGATTCTCGGACCGATCGCGATCGGCGCGATCACCGACGCACTGGGCAGCCTGTCCTATGCGCTCAACATCTCCGCCGCGATGCTCGCGCTCGGCGCGCTCGTCAGCGCGTTCCAGCGTCCGCTGCGCGACTGAGACATACATCCCGCCATTTATGCGGCGGGTTTTCACACCGCGCCGTGCAGGAACGCCGGCACGCATCCGCCAAATGAAGCCGTGACGGCAGCGCAAGGCTGGGCTGATCTTTCGTCTGCATTGCCTCGGGCGGCGCGATTTTGCTAAAGCGGATGTCTCTCCCGCCCCATGCGCCGGACCCATCCCATGAGCAAAAACGCCAATCTGTTCTCCCGCCTGTTCGACCAGATCGACGATCCCACGCGGCTTGCGATCGAGACGCCGGACGGCGCGCGGATCAGCTATGGCGATCTGATCGCATTGTCGGGCCGCTATGCCAATTATCTGGTGGCGCGCGGCGTCAAGCCCGGCGACCGGGTAGCATCGCAAACCGAGAAGTCGGTGCCGGCGCTGGTGCTGTACCTCGCCACCGTGCGCGCCGGCGCCGTGTTCCTGCCGCTCAACACCGCCTACACGCTCAACGAGCTGTCTTATTTCTTCGGCGACGCCGAGCCGGCGCTGATCGTCTGCGATCCCTCGAAGGCCGACGGCATCAAGGCGATCGCCGACAAGATCGGCGCCAAGGTCGATACGCTCGACGCCAATGGACATGGCTCGCTCGCCGACGGCGCGGCAGCGGCGGACACCGCGTTCACGACCGTGGAGCGCGCCGACGACGATCTCGCCGCCATTCTCTACACCTCCGGCACCACCGGCCGCTCCAAGGGCGCGATGCTGACCCATGCCAACCTCGCCTCCAATTCGCTGACGCTGAAAGAGGTCTGGCGCTTTTCTGACAAGGACGTGCTGATCCACGCGCTGCCGATCTATCACACCCACGGCCTGTTCGTGGCGAGCAACATCACGCTGTTCTCACGCGCGGCGATGATCTTCCTGAACAAGTTCGACGCTGACCGCATCATCGACCTGATGGCCCGCGCCACCGTGCTGATGGGCGTGCCGACCTTCTATACCCGCCTGCTGGCAAACCCGCGGCTGACCAAACAGGCGACCAGCCACATGCGGCTGTTCGTGTCGGGTTCGGCGCCGCTTCTGGCCGAGACCCACCGCGAATGGTCGGCGCGCACCGGCCATGCCGTGCTGGAGCGCTACGGCATGACCGAAACCAACATGAACACCTCAAATCCCTATGACGGCGATCGGGTGCCCGGCGCGGTCGGCTTCCCGCTGCCCGGCGTCTCGGCGCGCGTCACCGATCCCGACACCGGCAAGGAATTGGCGCGCGGCGAGATCGGCATGATCGAGGTGAAGGGCCCCAACGTGTTCAAGGGCTACTGGCGGATGCCCGAGAAAACCAAATCCGAATTCCGTCCCGACGGTTTCTTCATCACCGGCGACCTCGGCAAGATCGACGAGCGCGGCTATGTCCACATCGTCGGACGCGGCAAGGATCTGGTGATCTCGGGCGGCTTCAACGTCTATCCGAAGGAAGTCGAAAGCGAGATCGACGCCATTGCCGGCGTCACCGAAAGCGCGGTGATCGGCCTGCCGCACGGCGATCTCGGCGAAGGCGTCACCGCCGTAGTGGTGCGCGAGAACGGTGCGGCTCTGGAAGAGGCCGACGTGATGCGGGCGCTCGACGGCCGGCTGGCGAAATTCAAGCTGCCCAAGCGCGTTCTGTTCATCGACGACCTGCCGCGCAACACCATGGGCAAGGTGCAGAAGAACGTGCTGCGCGACGCCTACGCCAAGCTCTACGCCAAGCCTTGAGAGGCGCGCGACCCTCTGCGGTCGCGCATCGCTTTACGCATAGATCAGCGCCGCGAAGAAGCGCGCGCCCATGATCAGGAGATAGATGCCGAAACCCACCTCCAGGGCGCGCTTCGACATCGCATGCGCGACCTTGACGCCGAGCGGCGCCACCAGAAGGCTGGTCGGCATCACCAGCACCGCGCCGATCAGCGAGATGTAGCCGATCGCGAACGGAAACTGCAAAGCCAGCACGCTCGGAAAGCGCGACGCTGCCGGCCAGCCGGCGTAGATGTAGCCGAGTGCGCCCGGAATCGAGATCAGAACCGCAAGACCGGCCGAAGTCGCCACCGATTGATGGATGGAGCGACCGTAGAACGTCATCAGCAGGTTGGTGAACAGGCCGCCGCCAATGCCCATCAAAGTCGAGAGCAGGCCGACCACCCAACCATAGAGCTTCATCAGCCAGCCGTCCGGCAAATCGTCGCCGAAACGCCAGTCCTGGCGGCCGAACAGCAACCGCGCCGCCGCCGCCCAGGCGACAATGACGAACACGATCTTGAACAGCCGCTCCGGCGCGTAGCGTGCGATCACGCTGCCGACGATCACGCCGAGCAGAATCGGCACCGCCCATTTGCGCAACACCTCCATGTCGACGCTGCCGCGCGCGCGATGCGCGGCGTAGGACCGGATCGCGGTCGGAATGATGATGGCCAGCGAAGTGCCGATGCACAGCGGCATCCGAACTTCGAGCGGAACGCCGGCGAGGCGGAAGCATTCGTACAGCACCGGTACCAGCACCGCGCCGCCGCCGATGCCGAACATGCCGGCGAGGAAGCCGGCAATGCCTCCGACGATGACCAGCAGCAGCGCGAGTTCGCCGAGCTCGGAGAGATTCAGACCTGCAACCATTCACCCTCTCCAGAGATCGGCGCGCCGACGCGGACCGTCATCGCCCGGCACCATCAAGGACGAGCCCCAGCGCGGCGGCCGCCGGCACGAGACATAGAACGAGAAACAGCACGGGCGTAGAGAATTTTCCGTCCGCCAGAAGCTTCGACGGGAGGCCGGCCAGCGACAGGTTCAAGACCGAAACCCCGCCCACCAGCGCAACCAATCCGAATGCATCACGAAGCCGTCCGGACGTACGAGCGCCGAGCGAATCCGTACGCTTCCGAAACACCAATGTCTGGGCATGCGGGCTCCTTATCTCTCGTTCTCCGCACCGTTAGATTATTTCCGGCAGCGGATGTATCCTCCATATTCGGGAGGCACCCTTGCGAAATCTGGAAAGATAGATGGCCCGTCTCGATGCCATGGCAACATTCGTGCGCGTGGCGGAGGCGGGCAGCCTTTCGGCCGCGGCACGTCTCATCCCAACATCGCTGACCTCGGTCAGCCGGCAGATCGCGGCCTTGGAAGACCGGCTCGGCACGCCGTTGCTGATACGAACGACGCGGCGCCTCGCGCTCACCGACGACGGCCGGCTGTTTTACGATCGCGCGAAAGCAATCCTTGGCGAGATCGACGAGATCGAACAGACCTTGCTGTCGGGCCGGACCGAACCCTCGGGACGGCTGCATGTCTGCGCGCCCGTTCTCATGGGCGAGGTGTTGTTGTCTCCCTTGCTGCCGGGTTTTTTGCAGCGTTATCCCGCGGTCGCCGTCGATCTGCTTCTGGTCGATCGCCCGGTCAATCTCATTGAAGAGAACATCCATGTCGCGGTTCGCGTCGGCCGGCTGCCGGACTCCCAGCTTCTCGCCCGCAAGCTGAGCGAGATTCACATGGTGGTGTGCGCCTCGCCGAAATATCTGGCGCGCCGAGGCGTGCCGCAGACGCCGAACGACCTTTGCCAGCACGACTGTCTCGCCTTCTCGGCTGTGCCGGGGGTGACGGACTGGCATTTTCAATTGCCGTCCGGCCGCAAGAGTGTCCGGATTACGGGACGGCTGTGGATCAACAGCCTCAATGCGCTGGCGACCGCCGCAAAAGAGGATGCGGGAATTGTCCGTGTTCCGTCATGGCAGGTCGCCGACGATATCGCGGCCGGACGCCTCAAACGGATTCTCACGGCCTACGAGCGCCCTCCGACACCGGTGCATGCTCTCTTCCAGCCCGCCAAACTCGCATCGACAAAAATCCGCGTCTTCGTCGATTACCTGGTCGAACAACTGGCCGGTCAGAAACCGATGAACCGAAGCGCAGGAAAAGCACGCTCACCGAAATGAGCATGCCCTCCCTGCAAAACATGAAGGCCTGTGCGCTGACAACGAACCGCTGCGGCCGCCGAGATGTCAGCCGAACCGGCCCCTTTGCGCGGCACCACCTCGAGCGGGAGCGCTGCACCAGGACAAAGGCATTCCTGCAGCACGAGCCCCAGCACCGCGCGACGCCAAACATGCCGCTGGAAAGCCAATAATGCCTCCGGCGATGACAAGCGGTAGCGCGGATTGCCCAGATCGGAGCGATTCAAACCCGCAATCGTAATCGCAGCGCTTTCAGGGGCGAAAGAGCGGGACGAGAGAATGAATAATATTATGAATGGAAATTCATTTCAGTTTTTCGTATTGGCACTTCGTCTACGCATTCATCAAGCGTAGCGGGTTTTTCTTGCGAAAAACAGAAAGACCGAATTTATATTCATTTTTGGATGATTTCTGCGTTGCACGGACTGTTCCGACTCCGTAAATAGAAACCATCTAACGGTCCCTTCACGCCGCATCGATCTTTTGCCGCAAACCGTCAAAGCAGCCGATGACCCCCAGGATCGACCGACCACTTTCACCCTTCCTGACGTACCGCTGGACGCTGACGATGGCGATGTCCATCGTCCACCGCGTCACCGGCGTCGCGCTCTATCTGGGCACGCTGCTGATGGCCTGGTGGCTCATCGCAACCGCATCCGGGCCGAACGCCTATGCGACCTTGCAGAGCTTCACCGGAAGCTGGATCGGCCGCATCGTGGTGTTTGGCTACACCTGGGCACTGGTTCATCACATGCTGAGCGGCATCCGCCACTTCGCCTGGGACCTCGGCTACGGGTTTGAGGCTGCGGAACGGGAATGGCTGACCCGCGCCGCGCTGATCGGAGGCTTCGTCCTCACCATCGCGATCTGGATCGTCGCGTTTGCCATCGGAGGCGGCCGATGAGCCAGAACACCAATCACTCGATGCGCACCCCGCTCGGCCGCGTCCGCTATCTCGGCTCCGCCCATGGTGGCACATCGGATTTCTTTCGCCAGCGGCTCACCGCCATCGCGCTGGTGGTGCTGTTCGTGCCCGTCATCGTCGTGATCATGATGCTGCTCGGCCGCAGTCAGGCCGGCGCGGCGCAGATCCTCGGCTCGCCCGCGGTCGCGATCCTGATGATCCTCTTCATCATCGCCAGCGTCTGGCACATGAAGATCGGCATGCAGGTGGTGATTGAGGACTATATCAGCGGCGAGAAGACCAAGCTCGCCGCCATCATCGCCAATAATTTCCTCGCGTTCGCGATCGGCCTCGCCTCGATCTACGCGATCGTCAAACTGTCATCCGGAGTCTAGCGCATGGCGGCCAGCAGCAAGTCCGGACCGGCCTACCCGATCGAGGACCACACCTACGACGTGATCGTGGTCGGCGCCGGCGGCGCGGGACTGCGCGCGGTGGTCGGCTGCTCCGAGGCGGGCCTGCGCACCGCCTGCATCACCAAGGTGTTTCCGACCCGCTCGCACACCGTGGCGGCGCAGGGCGGCATCTCTGCCTCGCTC
>JAFKKO010000056.1 GCA_017305455.1 Hyphomicrobiales bacterium
CGCACACACAGACCCGCGACAGGTCACATCCCCACCCCTCCCCGTCCCGACCGGCTCGCGCGCGGCCAGTTCCTCCCCCAAGGAACTGGCCGCACCCCCTTTGCAGGACGGCTTGCAGAACAGCGCGCGTTGCAAATCGGCACTCTCCTGCCGCCCGCGCATGCAAGGACTTCGTCATGCCGTATTGAAATCCGCGCGTCCGCTGCGCAATCTCCGCTCGATTGCAATGCCGCGCAGATGAGGACGTCGCGATGGCCGAATTCAAAGTGCTCGAACTGCGCATCGGCCGCGCCGCGCCGCTCGGTCCCGCCGGAGCCTTGAGCGCCATCGACAAGCACAAGGTCGCGGGCCCGCTTGCCGCCGGCCGTCTCGGCCTCGACGGCGACGAGCAGGCCGACCGCAAGCATCATGGCGGGCCGCACAAGGCGATCCACGCCTATTCGATCTCGCATTTCGCAACGTGGGCGAGCGAGTTGCCGGGCCACGCCGATCGTTTCCGTCCCGGCGCGTTCGGCGAGAATCTCGTCATCAGCGGCGCCAGCGAAACCGACCTGTGTCTCGGCGACCGCTGGCGGATCGGCTCTGTGCTGGCCGAAGTCAGCCAGGGCCGCCAGCCGTGCTGGAAACTGAACCTGCGCTTCGATGTCGCCGATATGGCCCGGCGGGTACAGGACAGCGGCCGCACCGGCTGGTACTTCAGGGTAAGCGAGCCCGGCACCATGACGGCGGGCGATCGCGGCGTTCTGATCGAGCGGCCGCATCCGGGCTGGACGCTCGCGCGGGTGTCGCACCTGCTCTATCATGACCGGATGAACCGTCCCGCGCTCGCCGCGCTTGCGGCGTTGCCCGGCCTGCCGGAAAGCTGGAGACATCTTGCCGATGCGCGTCTCGCCTCGGGCAGGACCGAGGACTGGTCGCGCCGCATCGAAACGCCGCACTCCTGAGCCTGACCGGAACCGCCGCGGCTCCCGACCATGACGATGCCCGGCGCGACGGCGCCAAATCCTGAAAGCCGCGACCGGATCGCGGCGCTCAGCCGATTTTCTTGAGCCTGGCCTTGAAGCGCTGGCCGTTCTTCACATAGCGCGTTGCGCCGCCGGTCAACGCCTCGACCTGTTCCTCGGTCAGCGTGCGGATTAGGCGTCCCGGTGCGCCGACGATCAGCGAGCGATCCGGAAATTCCTTGCCCTCGGAGATAAGCGAACCGGCGCCGACAACGCAGCCGCTGCCGAGCTTCGCACCATTCATCACGATCGCACCCATGCCGATAAGCGAGCGATCGCCGATGGTGCAGCCGTGCAGAATGGTGTTGTGACCGACCAAGCAGTACGCGCCAACGATCAGCGGAAATCCGGGGTCGGTATGAAGGGTGCAATTGTCCTGCACGTTGGAGCCTTCGCCGATCTCGATCGGCTCGTTATCGCCGCGGACCACGCTGCCGAACCAGACGCTGGCGTTGGTGCCCAGTCGGACTTTACCGATCACCTGCGCAGAATCGGCGATGAAATACTGTCCGTCTGCAGGCAATTGCGGCGCTGCGCCATCAAGCTCGTAGATCGACATCGGGGTCCCCTTTCGCGAAACACCATGCCATGGATGAAGCGACGATGGCGAGGGTCGCGCCATGCATCCGGCGCAACAGAGCCTCGTGGTTCGAGACGGCGCCATAGCTCGTCGGAAGACGCACGTAAACGCGCTGTTGGCGCTTCCTCACCAAGAGGAACATCTCGAAGGATGAGGCCGTGACAGCAGCGAGCGCGATCAGACGAACAGCCCGGTCGCGTGCAGGATCGTCAGCATGCAGGTGCCCGACATCAGGCTCCAGAAGCCAGCGATGATCGTCGCCATTGCCACGAATGCAATGCGCCGCCGCTCGACCTGCCGGCCGCGCACGGTGTTGCGCATGATGATGAAGGGCGCGGCAAACGCCAGAAACGGCACCGCCGCAAAGGCCTTGGTGGCGGCGTCCTGCGCCAGCAGTCCGAAGCCCGCGGGACGATCCGCCAGCGCCTGATAGCCGCTGGTCAACGCGCCGGCGAAGGCAAATCCGATCATCAGTGAGAAAAACGAATTGATGGCTTCCGGCGTCATCGGACCAACCTTTGCGTACTGGTCCGTCACGCTTCGCAAAATGCCGGGCAGCGCGCCACTTCATCCTTAAAAAAGGGTTAACGCCGCGCCCGCTCCGCGCAGGGCCGGATGCGGGGAACCCGCGGACTGGCGCACCGGCGTGTCCCCTCGCCGTGGCATACTCCGGTGTGATTCGAACCGCTGTCCTGTTCCCGGAATCCTGCGCCCTCATGACGATGACGACTGCTCCCTCGCGCTCCCGCCGCCGTCCCGCGCGCCGCCACCACCTCGCCCCATTGCTGGCCTCGGGCGCAATCGGCGCATGCGCGCTGGCCGCGATCGTCTATCTGCTATGGCCAACCTGGCGTGGCGAGCGCGTGAGCGATCCGGATCGCCTGCCGGTGACGATCGGCAACACACTGTTCAACGTGCCGACAAAGTCGATCCGGGTGAAGGTGCAGAAACGCACCGGCCCGCAGGAGCGGGTCGATCTCGGCTTCCTCTACCCGTCGCTGGACTCGCCGCAGGCGCCCAAACACGTCACCGCCGCCACGGTGGAAACCGAGACGCAACCGATCGACCGGATTTTCGTCTCGATTGCCGCGCATCACGGCGCGATCTCGCCGGACGAGCGGATCACCACGATCTATCCGCGTTATCTGGAAGCCCATGCAACAGCGGTCGAGAACGGACTGACCTGGCGCGCCTTCCGCGAGACCACGCCCTATGCCGGCGAGGATCTGGCGAGTGCGGAGTCTTTTGTCGCGCGCTGCACGCGCGATGCGGCCACGCCGGGCATGTGCTTCACTGAATTGCGGATCGAGGGCGCCGATCTGAATTTCCGCTTTCCGCGCGCATGGCTCGGCCAATGGCGCGAGGTCGCGGCGGCGATCGGACAGCTTGTGGTGCGGATGCGCGGGACACACTGACGCTACGGTCGCTCCGAACCCAATTGGTCGTCCCGGCGCAGGCCGGGCCCCATCACCGCGGTCAGTGCTTTTAAAATAACGAGTTCGGTGACTCTCCAGAACGGATTGGGTTCGGAGAAAATCAGAAATTCGTCATGCCCGGCTTTATGCCGGGCATCCACGTCTTGAGAACTTCAACGAAGAAAAACATGGATGGCCGGGTCAAGCCCGGCCATGATGGTATGTTCCGTCAAACATCAACCGCTATAGAGAGGCTGGTGGCTCTGGGTCCCGGCCTACGCCGGAACGACCGGAAAAGAAATTCCGGATGATCCGATCTAGTCTTCGTCTTCCTCGAGATCGGTATCGAGGATCGCCATCTGGAATTGATAGGAACGGTCGTCGTCCTCGTCATCGACGAACAGCACGCCGACAAACTCCTCGCCGATATAAACTTCGGCGGAATCGTCTTTCTTGGGACGCGGCACCACGCGGATCTTCGGATTGCCGAACAGGCGCTTCAGATACGCGTCGAGTTTTCTGACTTCAGTGACGTCCACGAGATTCTCCCGAAATTGATGATGTCTACGGCCGGCGCGGCAACAGGGCCGCACGAGGCGTGCCGATCCGGCAAAACCCTAGCGTGTTCGCGCCTCAAACGCCATTGCCGTTGAGCATCTGATCCATGGTGCGCGAGGGCTCTGCGCATCCGGCGGTGCCGACCACTCTTGCAGGCACGCCTGCCACCGTGACGTTATGCGGCACAGGCTTGACCACCACCGAGCCGGCGGCGATGCGCGCGCAATGGCCGACCTCGATGTTGCCGAGAATCTTGGCGCCCGCGCCGATCATCACGCCGCGGCGGATTTTCGGATGGCGGTCCTCGTTCTCCTTGCCGGTACCGCCAAGGGTGACATCGTGCAGGATGGACACGTCGTCCTCGATCACCGCGGTCTCGCCGACGACAAAACCGGTGGCATGATCGAGGAAAATGCCGCGCCCGATCCTTGCCGCGGGATTGATGTCGGTCTGGAACGCCGCCGAGGAGCGGCTCTGGATGTAGAAAGCGAAATCCTTGCGGCCTCTGTTCCACAGCCAGTGCGCGAGGCGATGCGCCTGAATGGCATGGAAGCCCTTGAAGTAAAGCAGCGGATCGATGAAGCGCGAGGTCGCCGGGTCGCGATCGTAGATCGCGACAAGATCGGCGCGGAACGCGTTACCGATATCGGGATCGTCGCGCAACGCATCGTTGAAAGCCTGCCGGATCAGATCGCCCGACAGCGCCGGATGATCGAGCCGATCGGCGACGCGATGCACCACCGCGGCCTCGAGCCGCTCATGATGCAGCACAGTCGAATAGATGAAGGTCGCAAGCTCGGGCTCGCGCCGCACGATCTCGTCCGCCTCGTCGCGGATGCGCGACCACACCGGATCGAGCTTCGACAGCGCGGTGGTCGGATCGAGATGCTGCTTGGCCATGACGCGGCTCCGGTGGTGAGGCGGACAGTCTGCCCGGAATAATCTACCACATAGTGGGTTTCGGTAACCCTGCAATCCTGCATGGGCGACGAACAGGGATAATATTCCCCTCGCTTTCAGGATGAAGCAACTCAGGGCCGCCGGGTCAGGAAATCCAGCACGCCGTCCTTGTAGACGCGGTCGCCCACGGTGCGCATGTGATCGCGATCGGGAATATCGAGAACTTCGGCTTGCGTGATGACCTCGGCGAGACGATGCGCGGAGCCCGCGACATCATCCCTGGTGCCGACCGCAATCAGAACCGGTCCCTTGATGGTCGCGGCTTCGTCTCGCGTCATCAGGCGGCGCGAGCCGCGCAAACAGGCCGCCAGCGCCCGGCGGTCGGAGCGTGTCTGATCGGCGAACGCGCGGAAGGTCTTGCCGACCGGATCGGTCACGTCGTCGATGGAACCCGCTTCGAGCGCGAGCGCGACATTCTCGCCGGGGCCACCGCCCTCAATCAGCCCCATGCCAAGGCCCGCGATGATCACAGAGCGCAGACGCTGCGGATCGCGCGTCGCCAGATAGGCCGCGATGCGCGAGCCAAGCGAATAACCCATGATGTCGGCGCGTTCGATATCGAGATGATCCATCAGCGCACGCACGTCGCCGGCCATCGTGCCGATGTGATACTGCTCCGGATCGTACAGCTTGCTCGACTCGCCATGGCCGCGATTGTCGAGCGCGACGACGCGCCGCCCCGCTTGGGTCAGGGTCGAGACCCAACTCGGATAGATCCAGTTGACGTTCTTGGTCGAGGCGAAACCATGAACGAGAACGATCGGATCGCCCTCGCCTTCGTCGTGATACGCAATTTCAACGGAGCCGTTGTGAAAGCTCGGCATCGTTCATTCCAATATGTCGGGTGGATCAGATCTCTGAATGAGGTTCTAACCGTGGGTCGCAGGTTTTGCCAGTACCTGGTGTGGTGGTTCGCAAGTCCGCATCATGGTGGCGCGGGCCCGTTTGCGGACTTGCGAACCTAAACCACACCAGAACATAGCTTTCCAGTGTCCTTTCGAATCCGAAGTTCGCTATGGGGCGTGCTGCAAAATGCAGGCGAACTTCGGATTCGGGACACTAGCAGGCCGTTTACGCAGCCCCGCTCTGCGCCTGCGCCAGGATGCGCCGCGCGCGTTTGCGCTTCGCGCGCCGCAGCCACCACCAGGTCAGTCGCTCCGTGGTGGCCTTGATCGATGTCAACAGGCCGATCAGCGCGAGCAGTGCCGCGAACACCCACCAGGCCAGATTGAACAATCCGGTCAGGCCCAGCACCGCGCCGCGGCCGAGCAGTTTGACGATCGCACGGGTCTGGCCGCCCTTGGATTCTGCGAGCCGCGCCGCGCGCGCGACATCCTTCGGACCATCGGCGATACGCAGCACGTCAAGCGCGCCTTTGGTGCCCGCTTTCTCGCCGATGCGGCCGACATCCTTGGCCAGGCGCACCAGCGCGCCGGCCTTTTCCGCCCGGAACGCCGCCTTGATCGCCCACGCGGTCTCACCCGGACGGGTGAGTGAAACGCGCTCCACCGCCTGACGCAGCATCGGCGTGTCCACGACATCGCGCGCGGCGCGGCCGGTCCACGCGGACAATCCCGTGCCGAGACGGCCGGCTTTGCGCGCATCCTTGACGAGCGAGAGTCCTGCCCGCAGCGGCATGGCGCCCCCCGCGGAAACATAGCTTGCCGCGGTCACCGCAAGACCGACGCCGGCAAGCCCGAGCACCAGGCGGTCGGCCTCCTCGCCGGTAACAAGGCGCTTGCCCTCGCGCACCGCATCACGGATGTCGCCGAATACGAACAGATCGCCGGCCAGCGTGCCGGAGAGGCTGGCACCGTCCTCGATCTCGCCGGTGACCAGCCCGCGGGCGAAACGGCGAGTATAGGACGAGGCCGAGTTGTGTTCGGCGCGCGCGGCGGCCACCTGCTCCGACACCACCGGGGCAATGGAGACGCCCCGCTCATGCGCCAGCGCAACAAAACTGTCCGCCAGATCGGCGTCACCCTGCGCCAGCGCCTGCGCGACGTTCTGTTCGATCACCGCGCCGGCGCGGCCGCCATCGGCGGAGCCGAGCGCGACATCGAGTCGCAGATCCGACAGTTGCGCCGGATCGTCCTGCGCCAGCAACAGCGCACCGGCCTGACGCGCCTGCGGCAACAGCAATGCGAGCGCCGCCGCCGTTGCGGCCAAACCAGTCAGTACCGGGATAATACGTCGCAGGTTCATTCTGGGGATTTTCCGAAACCATCCATTTTTTATCGCAATCGACTGCACAATCTGGTGAGCAGGTATGAATGTCGCTTTCAAGGCATAAACCTCCCGACGAAAGCAGGGACCAACGAAAGAAGGGCTTTTCCGGGCGATCGCGATTGTGTCGAATTCGCACAAGAACGTTTGTGCACTGGTTCCGGAATCTTTTGCGGCGATCTAGTAATCCTGCACCGCGAATCGTATGGTGCGCCGCATTGCTCCAGCGGTCCTGCCGCTGTGGTCATCGCGCCCCGGAAAAGGTGCGACGTCGCAGCAACCGCCCCGAGGATGAGTCCAGGTTCAAGACAAGTCCAAATTGAAGTCCGACAAGGTTTGAAGGTCATGGCCGATCACATCGTCCCACATTTCCAGAACGATCCCGGGGTGACCGTGATTGAAATCGGCTCGCGCGAGTTCATGTGCATCGGCGCCAATCCGCCGTTCGATCACCCGCACGTCTTTCTCGACCTGGGCAACGACAGCGAGATCATCTGCCCGTACTGCTCCACGCTGTACCGCTTCGCCGCCGATCTCGCGCCGGGCGCGGCCCGCCCGCCCGAATGCGCGGTAAAGGACAAGGCGGCCTGATCGCCATCGGCCCGGCGGCGTGGCGCCGTCGCGCACCATCATCATCGCCGGCGCCGGAATCGGAGGCCTGACCGCTGCGCTCGCGCTTGCCGCGCGCAGTTTCGATGTCATCATTCTGGAACGTGAAACCACGCTGCAGGAAGTCGGCGCCGGCTTGCAGCTTTCGCCCAATGCCAGCCGTATCCTGATCGCGCTCGGGCTGGAGCCGCTGCTGGCGCCCCGCCTCGTCGCGCCGGACGCCGTTAATGTCATGAGCGTCCGCGCCGGCCGGCAGATCGCCCGCATCCCGCTGGCAGATGCGGGCCAACGCTATGGCGCGCCCTACTGGCTGCTGCGCCGGCCGGACTTGCAGGCGGCGCTGCTTGCCAAGGTCAGCGAGCATCGACGGATCGAATTGCGGCTCGGCGCCCCGGTCGAGGACTTCAAGACGGACGCTGACAGCGTCACGGTGACCGCCCACACGACGGACGGCCCGCGGCAGCACACCGGCCTCGCTCTGATCGGCGCCGACGGGGTGTGGTCGGGCGTCCGCAGCCGCCTGTTTCCCGACCTGCGGCCGCGCTTCACCGGCCGCATCGCCTGGCGCGGCACCTGCGAGGCGGCGAGCCTGCCAGGTTTCGACAACCGCTACGTGCAACTCTGGATGGGACCGCACGCTCATCTCGTTGTCTATCCGCTGGCCGAAGGACGGCAGGTCAACCTCGTGGCGGTCACCACCGGTGAATGGGACCGCCCCGGCTGGAGCGAGCCGGGCGATGTCGCCGAGGTCGCGCGGGCCTTTGCGGCCTGGCCGGACGCCGCGCGCAGGTTGATCGGCGCTGTGGAGAGCTGGCGCCGATGGGCGCTGTTCGGCATGCCCGATGGCGGGATCTGGGGTCAGGGCCGGATCGCGCTGCTGGGCGATGCCGCCCATGCCATGCTGCCTTTCGCCGCCCAGGGCGCTGGCATGGCCATCGAGGATGCCGCGGTGCTGGCGGATATCCTTGCGCAAGACAGGGATGTCGCCGCCGCGCTCGCCCGCTACAGGCAAATCCGCTCGCCCCGCGTCGGCCGGGTGCAGCGGACCGCACGCCGCAACGGAGAAGTTTACCATTTGCGGGGACCGATGGCGCTCGCGCGCGATCAGGTGATCGGCTGGCTGGGCGGGCCTGCGTTGTTGTCCCGGCAAGACTGGATCTACGGCTGGCGCCGTTAACGATTCCCCTTCACCTTAACCACGCTCTTCCAGCTTTCCACCGCGACAACCGGCGAGGATGGAACTAAATCAAGGTCCGGCCCGTTACACCGGGTTAGACGGGAAAGAGCATGCCCAGCAAACCTAGTCCGCAGCGCAGCTTATTCGAGAGCGAGCGCAGCTTTCGCCTACTTGTCGAAGGTGTGTCGGACTACGCCATTTTCATGCTGGACCCCACAGGGACCGTCACGAGTTGGAATGCCGGCGCGGAGCGGATCAAAGGATACAAAGCCTCCGAAATCATCGGACAGCATTTCAGCCGCTTCTATTCCCCTGAAGACCGCGCGGCCGGCATGCCCACCCGATCGCTGGAGACCGCCCGTCGCAACGGCAAGTTCGAGGCCGAGGGCTGGCGCATCCGCAAGGACGGCTCGAAGTTCTTCGCCTCGGTCGTGATCGACGCGATCTACGAGAACGGCGATCTGATCGGCTTTGCCAAGATCACGCGCGACATCACCGAACGCCAGAAGGCGCAGGCCGCGCTCGCTGAAAGCGAAAACCAGTTTCGCATGCTGCTCAGCGGCGTGGTCGATTACGCGCTCTATATGCTCAACCCGGCCGGCATCGTGACCAACTGGAACATAGGCGGCCAGCGCATCAAGGGATATGCGCCGGAGGAAATCATCGGCCAGCATTTCTCGCGCTTCTACACGCCCGCCGATCAGGCCGCCGGACGCCCCGCCCACGCGTTGCAGGCGGCGATCGATCATGGCCGCTACGAGGAGGAAGGCTGGCGCGTACGCAAGGATGGCACCTTCTTTTGGGCGAGCGTGGTGATCGACCGCATCACCGCCGCTGACGGCAGACTGCTCGGCTTCGCCAAAGTCACGCGCGACATCACCGAACGCCACGAGGCCCAGCAGAGACTGGAGCGGGTGCAGCAACAGCTCGCCGAATCGCAGAAGTTCGATGCGCTCGGCCAACTCACCGGCGGCATCGCCCACGACTTCAATAATCTTCTGATGATCATCAGCGGCCACCTGCATACGCTCAAGCGTCTGGCAGGCGACAATGTCAGAGCAGTGCGCGCGGTACAGGCGATCGAGACCGCTAGCCAGCGCGGCGCCGCACTGACCAACCAGCTCCTCACCTTCGCGCGCCGCCAGCGGGTCAATCCACAAGCTATCGAGCTTGCCGAGCGCATCCATTCGGTGCGTGAGGTACTGGACACCGGCCTTGGCAGCAACGTGCATCTCACTGTCGAGATCGAGCAGAACGTCTGGCCGGTCACCGTCGACGTCACCGAATTCGACACCGCGCTGATCAACCTCTTGATCAACGCCCGCGACGCCATGCCGAACGGCGGGACAGTCCGGGTCAGCGCGAAAAACGTCCGGCTCGACGAGGACGATCGCAAAGGCGACCACGTCGCGATCGCGGTCGAGGATTCGGGCGTCGGCATCCCGCAGGACGTGATCGCCAGGGTGTTCGATCCGTTCTTCACCACCAAGGCGGTCGGCAAAGGCACCGGCCTTGGCCTGTCGCAGGTCCACGGCTTCGCGCATCAGGCCGGCGGCACGGTGACGCTGCAGAGCGAACTGGGGCAAGGCA
Source organism: Hyphomicrobiales bacterium (assembly GCA_017305455.1). Lineage (GTDB taxonomy): Bacteria > Pseudomonadota > Alphaproteobacteria > Rhizobiales > Xanthobacteraceae > Afipia. Next base: position 10,120 of record JAFKKO010000056.1, read on the forward strand.
GCTGCTTCACCATCCTGCTGCCGCGCGGCGCGGCGGCCACCTCATGCCGGCAGAACGATGGCGATGACGATAAAATCGGCGTCAGCGGCACCGTGCTGCTGGTCGAGGACAATCCCGATGTCGCCGGCGCCAGTGCGGGACTGCTGGAGCAGCTCGGCTATTCGGTGCGCTGGGTATCGGATGCCGAAGCCGCGCTGAAAGCGATCGAGCGCGACGGCATCGACCTTGTGCTCAGCGATATCGTCATGCCGGGGAAAATGGACGGCCTCGGCCTCGCCCGCGCCATCCGGCAAAAGCGGCCGAATTTGCCGGTGCTGCTCGCCACCGGCTACAGCGAGGCCGCGCAGACCGCGCGCGCCGACTTCGCCATCCTCAAGAAGCCGTACCAGATCTACGACCTCAGCCGCGCGCTGGCCGAAATCGCGCGCTGACGCCTGTAGCATTTTCGCGCAAAGCGGCTCTAGCGGCGATGGCCGCGCCGCTGTGTCGGCACATTTGGCGTCGCCGGCTTGTCGGGCGCGATCTCTCCGCAATTGTTGCGGCGGCGATTCTGGTCGATCAGATCGAGCTGCGCCTTCGTCGCGGTGAAATCGCTCTGATAGGCGACGCCCGACACCAGCGATCCGGCAGCCCCGGTCTCGGCCTTGGCCATCAGACCGCGCAGTTCCGACAAGCGTTCGGCGACCGGCTTGCGCGCGGTGTCGAGTTGCGCGCAATCGTAAAGATCGTAATGCGCCGGATCGGCGAACGGGCTGAGGGTCGCGTCCCCGCCTGTCGCGCAACCCGACAGCATGGCCGCGGCCAAAGCGAGGCCGGCAACGACCGGCAGCCTGCCGTGAAGTGCAATGCGATCAAGGATCAGGCGGCGCGGCATCGGCACTCCATCAACATCGAGAACAGGATATCGAGAACAGGTGGTGCGGACGGCGGGAATCGAACCCGCACGACGTTACCATCGAGGGATTTTAAGTCCCTTGCGTCTACCAATTCCGCCACGTCCGCGCGCTTATATTTCAACCGCTTAGAGGAGAAATGGCGAGATGTCACTGCAAAACGTCTGTCCGGTTTTGCAAATTTTGCCTTGCGCCGTTGAGAAACGATGACACCAAACCTGCTTTCCGGGATCAGGCGGCCTGTTTGGCCAGCGACGCCATGTCGATCACGAAACGATACTTCACGTCGTTTTTCTCCAGCCGCTCATAGGCTTCGTTGACCGACTGGATTGGCACCATCTCGATGTCGCTGACGATGCCATGCTTCGCGCAGAAATCGATCATCTCCTGAGTCTCCGGCATGCCGCCGATACCCGATCCGGCGACGCGCTTGCGGCCGAAGATCAGGTTCGCACCGCTCAGCGGCGGCATGAGTTCGGTCAGCACGCCGACCAGCACCATGGTGCCGTCGAGCTTGAGCAGCGTCATGTACGGATTGACGTCATGGCTGACAGGAATGGTGTTGAGCAGAAAATCGAAACTGCCGGCATGCTTCGCCATCGCATCCGCATCGCGCGACACCAGCACCTCGTCGGCGCCCAGACGCCTTGCGTCCTTGCCCTTGTCCGGCGATGTCGTGATCATCACGACATGCGCGCCGAGCGCCTTGGCGAATTTCACGCCCATATGGCCGAGGCCGCCGAGACCGATCACGCCGACCTTCTGGCCGGGGCCAACCTTCCAGTGCCGCAGCGGCGAATAGGTGGTGATACCGGCGCACAGCAGCGGCGCGGCGCCCTTCAGATCGAGAGTCGCCGGAATTTTGACAACAAAACGTTCCTCGACCACGATCTGTTCGGAGTAGCCGCCAAAGGTGAGACGTTCGCTGTCGCGCTCCCTGGAATTATAGGTCCAGGTCGCGCCGTGCTGGCAATACTGCTCCAGCCCTTCGTCGCATGCGAAACAGTGGCGGCAGGAATCGACCATGCAGCCCACTCCGGCAAAATCACCGGCCTTCAGTTTCCTGACTTCCGAACCGACCCGAACGACACGTCCGATAATCTCATGGCCGGGCACCATCGGATAAAGCGAGTTCTTCCAATCGTCGCGCGCCTGATGCAGGTCGGAATGGCAGATGCCGCAATAGAGGATTTCAATCTGGATATCGTGCGGGCCGGGTTCGCGGCGTTCGAAAGTAAACGGAACGAGTGGCGAATGGGCGTCGTGCGCCGCGAAACCGCGAACTTTCAGCATGGAATTCCCTCCTGCAGATATCAGGCCACAGACCGGCCGGCATGGGCTGGACGTAGATAGGCAGCCTGCGAGAGTGTTCAACCCGACTTTGGAGCTACAGACTGCCCTCGCGGATCGGCGGCTGGAATGACAGGCCGGTGTCCCACGGAAAGAAGATCCAGGTGTCCTGCGACACCTCGGTGATGAAAGTATCGACCAGCGGCTTGCCCATCGGCTTGGCGTAGACCGCCGCGAAATGCGCGCGCGGCAGCAGCTCGCGCACCACGCGCGCCGTGCTGCCGGTGTCGACGAGATCGTCGACGATCAGCACGCCCTCGCCCGCCCCGCTCCCCACCCGCGCCACCGTCTCGGACACGCCCTTGAGGACACGCATCTCGGTTTGCGTGGTGTGCTCGTAGTTCGTCACGCACAGCGTATCGATGACGCGCAGGCCGAGTTCGCGCGCGACGATCGCGGCGGGCACCAGTCCGCCCCGCGTCACCGCGACCAGCGCATGAAACGGCCCGGCTCCGTTGAGCCGCCATGCCAGCGCGCGGGCATCGCGATGAAACTGATCCCACGAGACCGGAAACGGTTTGCGTACTGTCTCCTCGGTCATCATTCAGACTCCAAACTTCACCTCTCCCGTGGGCAGAGGTCGACATGCAAAGCATGTCGGGTGATGGCACAAACCCCGCTTCTCATCCTGAGGAGCGGCCATCAGGCCGCGTCTCGACGGATGAAGGCCACCCATAGGATATCACGCCTCATGGTTCGAGACGCCTTGCTGCGCAGGGCTCCTCACCATGAGGAAGCACATTGGCGCATCATGCGCGTCAACGCCCGATGCTCAACCCGGCGAGCATCACCTTGACGTCGTCCATCGCCGCTTTCAGCTTCTCCGGATCGCGCGAGCGCACCACGACATTGGTGTTCGGCTTGCCGTTGTCCTCAATGAACGGATAGCTGCCGATGGTGGTCTCCGGATGCGCCTCGGCGATGGCGCGCAGCGGCGTGCCGATATCGCCCTCGCGCGCATTGGCCGGCACCGAATCCGACAGCATGCGCGCGCCGGATTTCAATCTCGGCGCGACGATATCCATCATCGCCTGCATGATCGAGGGCACGCCCGCCATGACGACGACATTGCCGAGCTTGAATCCGGGCGCAAGGATGGTCGCGCTCTCGATCAGTTCTGCGCCGTCGGGAATCCGCGCCATCCGCAGCCGCGCCTCGTTGAGGTCGGCTTCGGCATAGCGCTGGCGGAAGCGCGCCACCACGTCCGGATGATGATCGATCCCGACCGCGAAGGCCTTGGCCACCGCGTCTGCGGTGATGTCGTCATGGGTCGGCCCGATGCCGCCGGTGGTGAAGACATAGTCGTAGCGTGCCCGCAACGTGTTGAGCGCCTCGACGATGGCCGGCTCGTCATCCGCGACGATGCGGACTTCCTTCAGGTCAATGCCGAGATTGGTGAGATATTCGGCGATGAAACCGATGTTCTTGTCCTTGGTGCGCCCGGACAGAATTTCATCGCCGATCACCACAATGCCGGCCGTAACGATTTCGCTCATCGATACCCTCTTGGGACGATCCCAGTCGCCTCGTTTGCAATATCCGATATCGCACGGCTCTTAAGCAAGCCGTCATGGTCCGCATACGTCCATCCGGCGGGCATTTTCCCATTTGCCCACAGCCCCGGCACGCGGAGCTGACCGCGATCGATGCATCCACACTGCAACACCGCGCCCTGTTGCCCCCTCGCCGCGCGCCGCGTAAAAACACTCGTCTGGAGAGTTGGAATGACGTATTGTTGCGGAATCCTGGTCAAACAGGGGCTGGTGATGATCGCCGACACCCGCACCAATGCGGGTCTCGACAACATATCCACTTTCCGCAAGCTTCACGTCTTCAGCAAGCCGGGCGAGCGCATCATGGCGATCGCCTCGGCGGGCAATCTCGCCATCAGCCAGTCGGTGCTCTCGGTTCTCGCCGAAGGGCTGGAGAACGCCGCGACCGGCGAGCGCGAGACATTGATGAACGCGCCGACGCTGTTCCAGGCGGCGCAGCGCATCGGCCGCGCGGTGCGCGCGGTCAACCGGGTCGAAGGCCGCGCACTGGAAGCCGAGGACATCAATTTCGATGTCTCGTTCCTGTTCGGCGGTCAGGTCAAGGGCGAGCGGCCGCGCCTGTTCATGATCTATCCGGCCGGCAATTTCATCGAATGCACCACCGACACGCCGTATCTGCAGATCGGAGAGCACAAATACGGCAAGCCGGTACTCGATCGCGCCATTACCTATGACGTCGATATCTATGACGCGCTGAAGATCGGCCTGATTTCGATGGACTCCACCATGCGCTCCAATCTCGGCGTCGGCATGCCGATCGACATTCTGTTGGTGCGTCCCGATGCGCTCGACGCCGAACTCAACATGCGGATCGAGGCCGGCGAGCCTTATTTCCACGATCTGCGCGCGCGCTGGTCCGAAGCCCTGCGCGCCGCGCATCAAAGCATTCCACGCCCGCCTTACGGCAAAGCCAGATGACGTGATATGTCATTTATCGTCATCGCGCGCGGAGCGAAGCAATCCAGCGCCTTTTCCCTCCCCTGCAAGCGGGGGAGGGTTGGGATGGGAGTATTGCTTCGTCGCTCGCGCTCCTCGTGGTGACGATTGAAAAATCAACTGAATAATAAAGTGCAGGGGGAATACATGTCGCAGGAGAAAATCGCACTCGTCACCGGCGCGGGGACCGGGATCGGCCAGGCCTGCGCGCTGGCGCTGATGAAGGCCGGCTTCACCGTGGTGCTGACCGGACGGCGCATCGAGAAGCTGGAGGAGACCGCGAAGGCCGGTGCCGCGTTCGGCAAGAGTCTTCCCGTGGCTGCCGACATGACTGATCCCGCCTCGATCGACGCGCTGTTCGCGCGCATCGTGAAGGAGTACGGCCGGCTCGACGTGCTGTTCAACAATGCCGGTGTCGGCACCCCGCCGGTGCCGCTGGAAGACCTCACGCTGGCGCAATGGCAGGCGACGGTGGCGACCAACCTCACCGCACCGTTTTTGTGCACGCAGCACGCCTTCCGCATCATGAAGGACCAAACGCCGCGCGGCGGCCGCATCATCAACAACGGCTCGATCTCGGCCTATGCGCCGCGGCCGTTCTCGGCGCCCTATACCTCCACCAAGCACGCCATCACCGGCCTCACCCGCTCGATCGCGCTCGACGGCCGCGCCTATGACATCGCCGGCGGACAGATCGACATCGGCAACGCCGCAACCGAGATGACCAAGCCGATGGCGGCGGGTATCCGCCAGCCGCGCGGCGACACCATGGTCGAGCCGACCATGGATGTGCAGAACGTCGCCGATGCGGTGGTATTCATGGCAACGCGGCCGCTCGACGCCAACGTGCTGTTCATGAACGTGATGGCGACCAAGATGCCGTTCGTGGGACGGGGATAAACGCAGACCTCCTCATTGCGAAAAGCGCGAGCGAGGAAGCACTCCAGCCTCGCGCCGCGCCCCTCATCCTGAGAAGTATCGCCACCTAGCCAAGTTTACGCAGGCTACGCCTGCTATGGCGATGCGTCTCGAAGAAGGACTTGTCCCGGACGCGCCGCAGCGTGAAACGCGGCTGCGCAGAGCCGGGACCGTCGCACACACTGAATGGGAACGGCCCCAGATCAGCAGCGCACCGCTAAGCGTTGCGCAGCGTCCGGGGTACCCCAGGCCATGTCTCACCACACGCAGTCGTCATCACCGGGCATAGCCGTTCGAAGAACGGCGTCGCTTTGCTCGCCTACGTCCCGGTTATCCACGTCTTCGCTTTTCAAGAAAGGCGTGGATGGCCGGAACAAGTCCGGCCATGACGATGGGAAGATGCCGACCGTTGATCGCAGCCTCGTGGTTCGGGACGCCAGGCTTCACCTCGCTCCTCACCATGAGGGCAATCCGTCCTTCCCCTCAATGCAGCCGGAACACTCCGTCCACCGCTTTCAGCTCGGCCGGCTTGATCAATTTCGAGTGCGCGACGGTGACCGAGAACAACGGCCCCTCCAGCTTCTCCTGCCAGAACGCAAGAAAGTCCTTCAGCGCCGGGAAGTTCGGGAACAGGTCGTAGTTCTGCCAGACATAGGATTGCAGCAGCCAGCGATGATCGGGGCGGCGATAGAGGATCTCCGCCGTGGTCAGACCGTAACCCGCAAGCTGTTTCACAAAATCGGAAGAGACCCCTTCTCCCGATGCCACCCGTCGCAACGCCATGCCAACCTCCATTCCTGGAGCGCATTGGTCGAACGGTGGTCGCCTCAAGATGCGCTCGAAACCCGTTCGACAACGCACTCAGATTGAAATTTGACGCAGTCCGTCACTCGATCTCAATCCTAAAAATTAAATAAACTGTTAACTATCAATAGCCTGGCAGCATCGTCTGATGCCTGCTGACAGAGGCTGGCACTCAGCCGCCTGCAATTAACGATGCTCCGAGGAAGGCTGGCAGTCGGCATTTTGGAGTGCCAAAAATTTTGCTAGCACCCCTTGTCTGCCGTCGGGCGTCCGCCTATGTCGGCAGCAGTCCGGCTTTGGCACTCACAAGGCAGGACTGCCACTTTTAAAAAACTGAGTAACTTCAAAATCCTAGGAGGACTGCATGAAATTCCGTCCGCTTCACGACCGCGTCGTGGTCAAGCGCATCGACGCCGAAGAGAAGACCGCTGGCGGCATCATCATTCCCGACAGTGCGAAGGAAAAGCCTTCGCAGGGCGAAATCCTCTCGGTCGGCCC
>JAFKKO010000057.1 GCA_017305455.1 Hyphomicrobiales bacterium
ACGGTGTTTTCGTTGGAGGCCCGCCATGTCAGCCTTTTTCAATCGCGGCAAATCAACGCTTTTCGCGCGATGGAGAAAACTTCAAACGAGTAGGATTCAGTCATCAAAAGAATGGCAACCTTTTATTCGACTTTGTTAGGCTTGTGATTGAATTTCTACCAACCGCATTTGTAATCGAAAATGTTCCAGGGTTGCGTGATCTCGATGGTGGCGAACAACTTTCGCTGGCAATAAGTCAGCTTGAAAAAGCGGGCTATACGGTTGCTCAGCCTTTAGTGCTTAACGCCGCAGACCATGGAGTTCCCCAATTCAGAGAACGAATGTTTGTTTTGGGCTCTCGTAAGGGGCGCTCATTTGTTGCGCCGATTAAACAAGAGCAGATCGGGTCGGGCAGTGTACTTAAGAGAAGAGTGAATTCGTCGGCAAATAATCATGAGACGAGAGACCATAAGGTCCAATCGGTCAGCCGATATATGCTCTTAGATTACGGTCAGCGTGATCAGCTCGGGCGTGTCGATAGATTAAACCCTTCTAAGCCGTCTAAAACCGTTATTGCAGGTGGAGCTAATGGTGGAGGTAGGTCGCATCTGCATCCGGAAATACCCCGAACATTAAGTGTTAGAGCGTGCGCTCGGCTTCAGACATTCCCTGACGATTATGTTTTTATCGGCCCAACGGCGAGGCAATTTACTCAGGTCGGGAACGCGGTTCCTCCTGTGTTAGCCGCTGTAATTGGAGCGCAGTTGGTCAAAAGCTACTTTTGAAGCGCGAGGTAAGAGCGACTCTTATTAATGTGCCGACGCCTTAGAACTTCTTCGCGGCTTGAGAAACGTCGCAATTTTGCGGCGTACTAAATGTCGCTCCTTTAATTCGCACTCCCAAATGACCAGAGCGCTCCATCCTTGAGCCTTTAGCCTCTCGCGATTGTTTTTGTCTCGCTCCACCGTTCGTGCAAATTTAGGATTCCAATAATGGCGACGAGTCTTCGGAAGTCTTTTGCCCGCGTTGCAGTGATGGCGGTGCCAAAAACAGCCATGGACGAAAATAACTTTCTTTCTGCCAATAAAAGCTAGGTCAGGATGACCAGGTATGTCTCGTCGGTGGAGTCGAAAACGGTAGCCAAGCTCGTAAACTAATTTTCGAACGACTATCTCGGGCTTCGTATCATAGCTCCGGATTAGCCGCATCCGGTCGCTGCGTTGCTTTATCGTCAGGGTATCCATTAGCTCATCGTTTCACATCAAGACCGCGTTGACTTTGGTTGGTAGGATCGGATGGCAATGGGGCCGTCCAGTGCGTAACAGGGGTGGTAAACATTTCTGAACTTGAGTAAGAAAAATCCTGTAAATTCAGTACTCGCTAGTTAGCGAAGCGCAACCCGCCCCTGGCACCATTGGCTTCTCCGCCCCGTTCTTTCTCATCCGCATCCGTCCGCCGATCAGCAAGAACCCTCTAAAATCAGGCGTTTTAGCTTATGTTGATGCTCGGTGCGGTTCGAGGTCGTCCGGGGGGCACCTGACTATGATCGAGGCGCCGCAGACAACGTTGTCCTACGATTGTCTGACGGCCCTTCGATCTTCTCTACCCGTTCAACTGCATCGAGTATGTGCCGCCGCATTAGTTCCGAAGCGGCGTCCGCATCACCGCGAATCATGCTCTCTAAAATCCTTCCGTGTTCTTGCCACACGCTTATCGACATTCCAGGGTGGCGGAGAACCTGGCCCATCGCTCGCCGCAGATGACGCCAGTGCAATCGCATCGTTTCCGAAATAAGCGGATTGCCGGACAACTCGTAGATGAACGAATGGAAATCGATGTCAGCTTGAAGAGTCGCTCTGCTATCGCCGGCGACGACTAAATTGCGACCGTGCTCTACCAATGACCGGCCACGAATGATTGCCTGTTTCGTTATCTGGGGTGTTGCCAGTCGTACAGCCAGGGGCTCAACGGCGGATCTAAATTGATAGATCGCCCTAAAGAATTCAGGCTCAACCGACGTTACTACAACGCCACGGCGTCCTTGGATGACAAAGCCCTGCGCCTTTAAGACGGCAAGAGCATGAGTTACGGGCTGACGCGAAACATTCAATCGGGCGGCAATATCCTCTTGGGTCAAGCGCTCGCCTGCCTTGAATGTGCCATCGCACAAGGCATCAAGAATGACATCATAGGCTTGGTCGACCAAGCTTCTTGCTGCTTCTAGAGATTCCACCCGATCCTCTTCTGATTCCGCGCTGCAATATGTGGCGCGCTTGACAGCAGTACAAGTCTGCGTCATTCAGAGTTCTGAATTCAGAGTTCAGAACTCGGGACGCGGAGTCCGGAACTCAAAACTTAAAACGAATTGTTACTGAGGGGGACGCTGTGTCGCAACCTATTCGTATTCTTTTGGCGAAAGTCGGACTTGATGGCCATGACAGAGGCGTGAAGGTCGTCGCTCGGACGCTTCGTGATGCCGGGATGGACGTCATTTACTCCGGCTTGCATCGGACGCCAGAAGAGGTCGTCAACGCCGCCATCCAAGAAGACGTCGACGTTTTAGGCGTCAGCTTGCTTTCCGGCGTGCAGCTCACCGTATTCCCGAAGATTTTCGCGCTTCTAAGCAGTAAGGGTGCGACCGACATGATCGTCGTCGCAGGTGGTGTGATGCCCGACGAAGATGTCGTCGAGCTCAAAAAAATGGGCGTCGCTGAAGTTCTTCTTCAGGACACTCCTCCAGAAGCGATCGTCGCCACGCTTAACCGCCTCGTTTCCGAACGCGGCGAGCGCTGACTGGAGCTGCGGACATGGAGTATTGGTCATTTCCCGCAGCATACGACGCATCGTATCTGCCGCCTTCGGATAGTCGCTACTGGTTTCCGCAGCGCGAAACCATGCCAGCCGGAGATCGTGAGAAGGCCATCCTTGAGCGGCTGCAACTGGTTTGCCGTTATGCTTACGCGAACTCGGCCTTCTATCGTCGCAAGTGGGATGAAGCGGGATTCCATCCTGAGCATCTGCGCTCGCTTGAGGACTTCGAAGATAAGGTTCCAGTTGTCTCAAAAAAAGACCTTCGTGATTCGCAGGCCCTCGCGCCGCCCTTTGGCGACTACCTTTGCGTCCCGGATAGTGAAATTTTTCATATTCACGGGACGAGCGGCACGACAGGACGGCCGACAGCGTTCGCGATTGGTCGCAACGATTGGGCGGCGATTGCCAATGCTCATGCCCGCATTATGTGGGCGATGGGAATGCGTCCGGGAGATATGATCTGTATCGCTGCGATCCTCAGTCTCTATATGGGGAGCTGGGGCGCGTTAGCCGGAGCTGAACGTCTGGGTGCAAAAGCATTTCCGTTTGGTGCTGGTGCGCCGGGCATGACAGTGCGTTGTGCGCAATGGCTCGATTTCATGAAGCCTGCCGGGTTCTATGGCACGCCAACTTACGCGCTTCATCTCGCACAGGCTGCGACGGACGAAGGTCTCAATCCCAGAAATTTTGGCCTGAAGTACATGTTTTTTTCAGGTGAGCCGGGCGCCTCGATTCCAGGCGTGCGTGATCGTATCGCTGATCTTTACGGTGCAAAGGTTTTTGACTCGGGCTCCATGGCAGAAATGTCGCCTTGGATGAACGTCGCGGGATCTGCCGAAACTGAAGGCATGTTGTGTTGGCAGGACGTCGTTTACACTGAAGTTTGCGATCCGAGCACGATGCGTCGCGTGCCCTTTGGGCAACGCGGTACTCCTGTGTATACGCACCTCGAACGTACATCGCAGCCCATGATCCGGCTCGCGTCGGGAGATCTCACGCTCTGGACGAGTGAACCAAATCCCTGCGGTCGAACCTATCCGCGCCTGCCGCAAGGAATCTTTGGCCGTATCGATGACATGTTCACGATACGAGGGGAGAACGTCTACCCCAGCGAGATAGATGCGGCGCTCAACGAAATGTCCGGCTACGGCGGCGAGCATCAGATCATCATTACGCGAGAGGCTGCAATGGATGAGTTGCTCCTGCGCGTTGAGTGCAACGAAAGCTCGGTGCTGAACGGCTGCTCGGATCACTTCAGAGACGAGGTGAGCCGTCGGATACAAAAGCTCCTGGGGCTTCGTACAAAAGCTGAAATTGTGCCGAAAGGAAGCTTGCCGCGCACCGACTTCAAAGCCCGTCGCGTCATCGACGATCGTGCTGTGTTCCGAGACATGAACAATCAGCTCAAGATCGGAGGCGCATCGTGACGTCTTATGTACCGTCGACGCAATTGATCGAGCGAATTGCGGCGCGTGAAATCGCGGCAATCGGGCGGCTGATGTCGCGCGCCGAATCGGGCTCTTCCGAAGCGCGTGGAGCTCTCTCCGAAATCTACAAGAGAGCGGGTCGCGCGCATGTGATCGGCATTACTGGAGTTCCGGGCAGCGGGAAATCCACGCTTGTTGCGACGCTGACTACGCGGCTTCGAGAAGCTGGTTTAACCGTGGGCATCGTAGCAATTGATCCGTCCAGTCCGTATTCGGGAGGCGCAATTCTTGGCGATCGGGTACGGATGTCGGATCTGGCCAATGACCCCGGAGTATACATTCGGAGCATGGCGACGCGCGGCGCGGTAGGTGGAATGGCTCGGGCAACGCTCGAGACGGTCGACATCCTCGATGTGGCTGGCTTCGATACGATCATTATCGAGACGGTAGGCGTCGGCCAAGACGAGGTCGAAATTGTCAGAGCATCGAACACGACCGTTGTTGTGTCGGCGCCGGGACTCGGTGACGAGATTCAGGCGATCAAAGCGGGCATCCTTGAAATCGCCGATATTCATGTGGTGTCAAAGTGCGACCGGAGCGATGCAAACAAGACGTTAGTCGATATCAAGCAGATGCTGACGCTAGGCGTCGGACTGGCTGCAACGTCTGACTGGAGAACCCGCGTCGTTGGCGTCAGCTCGTATACTGGCGAAGGCTTCGACGATCTCATCAAAGTCCTACAAGACCACCGCCGCATCGCCTTTGAGGGCGAAGCTGGAGCTCGTCGCCGCGTTTCAATTGCGAACTTTCGGCTGCAAAAAACCGCCGAGACGCTCCTGATGGAGCGCTTCGCACGCGAGTCAGTGCAATTTATGCCCTCAATTGCAGACCGTCTGCAGCGCCGCGAATCTGACCCATACACGTCTGCGACCGAACTCGTCGCTGCATCGATTAGATAGGAATAAAAAATGACCAAGTCGTCCGGCTATCAACCCCTGTCTCAAAAGGCGATTGATCACCTTCGCGCCGAAGAGAAATCATGGGAGGAAAACGAAGTAGCGACCTTTCTCAGCAAGCAGAAAGAGCGCAAGAGCGAATTCTTCACGCTTGGCGATTTCCCGGTCAAGCGCACTTACACCGCTGCGGACCTGGAGAGCACGCCGATCGAGGATATCGGATTGCCCGGCCGCTATCCGTTCACTCGCGGTCCTTATCCGACGATGTATCGATCGCGCAACTGGACGATGCGTCAGATCGCCGGCTTTGGCACGGGCGAGGATACCAACGTCCGCTTCAAGTACCTGATTGCGCAAGGTCAGACCGGCATTTCAACTGATTTCGATATGCCGACGCTAATGGGCTACGATTCTGATCATCCCATGAGCGAGGGCGAAGTCGGTCGCGAGGGCGTCGCGATCGATACGCTTGCCGACATGGAGGCGCTGTTTGCCGACATCGACCTCGAAAAGATTTCTGTCTCGATGACGATTAATCCATCCGCCTGGATTCTTCTGGCGATGTACATCGTCCTGGCGGAGAAGCGCGGCTACGATCTCAACAAGCTGTCCGGTACCGTTCAGGCGGATATTCTCAAAGAATATATGGCGCAGAAAGAATACATCTTTCCCGTCGAGCCCTCCGTGCGCATTGTTCGCGACATCATCACTTACAGCGCCAAGAACATGAAGCGGTATAACCCGATTAATATCTCGGGTTACCACATATCGGAAGCGGGATCGTCACCCCTTCATGAAGCCGCCTTCACTCTGGCAAACCTCATCGTCTACGTCGAAGAGGTTCTTAAGACCGGAATGAAGATCGACGACTTCGCGCCTCGCCTCGCATTCTTCTTCGTTTGCCAGGCCGACTTCTTCGAAGAAATTGCCAAATTCCGCGCTCTTCGCCGTTGCTATGCGAAGATCATGAAGGAACGATTTGGCGCGAAGAATCCCGAGTCAATGCGCCTTCGCTTCCATTGTCAGACTGCGGCCGCGTCGCTGACAAAACCGCAGTACATGGTCAACGTCATTCGAACCTCGATGCAGGCGCTAGCTGCTGTGCTTGGCGGGTGCCAATCGCTTCATACGAACGGATATGACGAAGCGTTCGCGATTCCGACCGAAGACGCCATGCGTATGGCGCTCCGCACGCAGCAGGTTATCGCCGAGGAGACAAACGTTACTCAAGTCACCGATCCTCTCGGCGGCTCCTATTATGTCGAGTCGTTGACGACAGAATACGAGCAGCGGATCTTCGAAATTCTCGAAGATGTTGAGAGCCGCGGCGGTACTCTCAAGCTGATTGCGGATGGCTGGTTTCAGCGGCACATCGCCGATTTTGCGTACGAAACCGCGCTGAGAAAACAGTCGGGAGAAAAGCCGGTTATTGGTGTTAACTGCTTTGTCGACGGTGCGCCCGATCCGGCAATCCACACTCACCCCTATGATCAGACCACCGCTGATCGCCAAATCAAACGCACACAAAGCGTACGACAGAACCGTGATCCGGTCCGGTTCGAATTGCTCCTGAAGCAGCTTGTCGAAATCGCTCGCGATCCCTCCCAGAACATCATGCCGATCACGATCGAGTTGGTGAGATCGGGGGCAACAATGGGGGACATTGTTGAAGAACTCAAGAAGGTGTGGGGCACGTACCGAGAGACGCCAGTCTTCTAGCCTGTAATCTGCAACAGTCGCGGAGAAATGTGAGAGAGCTGAGATGCGCCGTACGGGGCGAGATGCTGAGGCGTTGAGATCGCTGATGGCTCCATAGCCTTTCGGCTGGCCATGGACGCTCGGTTTATGTCGTTACTTTACTGCGCGTGCATTGGGGGTTGACGGTCTCAAGCCGGTCGGCGGCGCTGTGTTGGAGATTGCGCGTCAACTCCCTCCGTCGGAGGTCTTTCACATCGCAACTGAAGCGAGCCGCCGTGCCTTCCTAAACAAGAAGTCTTCCCATATGTCCGATGACAACAAGCCGCCGTCTCCCTTCATCCTCAGTTATGATGGTGTGTTGCCCACTCTTAAGACGGATTCGCGTTACGCCGGGGCCGGTTCAAGTGTGCTCGGGAAGGTAACACTCGGATCGCGGGCTACGCTTGCGCCGCTATCGGTCATTCGAGCTGATGGTCATTTTGTCGATATTGGCGATGATTTCTTTCTGGGAAATCGGGCTACTGTTCATATCGCGCACGAGGAATATCCGACACGCGTCGGCCATCGGGTTCGGGTCGGACGTAACGCTGTCGTTCACGCCTGCGTTGTCGGCGATGACTGTGTGATCGAAGATGATGTCATCATTCTCGATGGGTCTGAGATAGAGAGTAGCGTCGCGATTGAGGCGGGATCGACGATCTATCCGCGCTCGCGGCTGCTTTCCGGTCACCTATATGGCGGAAATCCCGCCGTTATTATAAGGCAGCTCTCTCAGGCAGAGATGAGTGATCGCGCGGCGAAAATCGAGCGAGAGATCGTCGCGTCGATGTTTGAGCCTGTTGCAAGAGGGAGAAATCCGGCCACGCCCAGCTTTATCGCGTCGACGGCGTCAGTGACCGGACATGTTGACCTCCGCGAGGACGCAAGCGTCTTTTTCTCCTGTGAGCTTGATGCTGGCGCCGGTTCAATCATCATCGGCGACAACACAAATATCCAGGACAACACAACTATCGTTGCACGGCGTGACGGTGTCATCGTCGGCAAAGATACAACAATTGGCCACAACGTCTCCATTGAGGATTCTCGTATCGGCAATGGATGCCTCATCGGTATTGGCAGCTTGATTAGTGCGAACGTCGTCGTCGAGAACGACGTATTGCTTGCCGCTGGTGCCACCACATTCTCCGGGCAGCGCTTGGAGAGCGGCTGGCTGTACGCTGGCCGGCCTGCACGACCGATTTCGAAGCTGAACGACCAACGACGGGAAATGATGCAATCGATTGTCGCAATCTATTGCACCTATGCGCGTGATTACCGGTCCCTTCAGCAGCGGGAGGAACGTTAGATGGGGCATCGTCTATCACGGATCGTCACTCGCACTGGCGACAAAGGTCAGACAAGCCTAGGCAGCGGCATGCGGGTTGATAAGGACAATCCTGTTATCGAAATGCTCGGTGCAATTGATGAGCTAAACAGTTGGATCGGCACCGTGATAACGGTCGCGAACTCCCCGCGTGTCAAAGACACTTTCACTTACGTACAACATGATCTGTTCGATCTTGGCGCTCAGCTCAGTGTTCCGGGGACTCCCCTTCTATCTAAAGCGCACGTCTCGCGACTTGATGACACGGTAGAACAACTGAACTCTGATCTGACGATGCTTAAGGAGTTTATTTTGCCGGGCGGCGTTCTCTCGTCCGCATTCGCGCATATTGCGCGCACTGTTTGCCGCCGTGCAGAACGTCGATTGTTTGCGTTGAGCAAGTTGGATCGCACAGCAGAAGGCTTGCATCACGCCGCAGGTCATCCATTCGAGTGTGGGCTCAGCTATCTCAACCGCCTTTCAGACCTGTTGTTTGTGGTTTCGCGGATTGAAAATCACACACAAAGGGTTTCCGACGTGATGTGGGAACGAGGAAAGAGCCTCGGCCACTCTGGTGGGCAGGAATGATCATGAACTCAGAGAGCGGTGTTGTATTTCGGTCTATCGGAATTATCGGCGCGGGCCAGATGGGATCCGGCATTGCACAAGTCTGCGCCGCCGCCGGATTCAAGGTGTATCTCAACGATGTTTCAGATGAAAAGATCAACGGCGGAATTGCTCGCATCTTGAAGTCGCTGCAGAAGCGCCGTGATTCAGGAAAGATCACCAATGAGCAAGTTGACAGCCTGCTATCGGCAATCGCTCCGGCGCCCAAGATTCGTACCTTTGAACAATGCGACCTAGTGATTGAGGCGGCTACCGAGCACGAAGCGACAAAGAGAAAGATATTTGAAGGGGTATATCCCTTTCTGCAGCCAGCAACTGTGCTGGCGACAAATACTTCATCAATTTCAATCACGCGCCTTGCGGCAGGTACGGATCGCCCGCAACGGTTCATCGGCATTCATTTTATGAATCCCGTTCCAACGATGAGGTTGGTTGAGGTTATTCGTGGGCTGGCAACAGACCAGACGACCTATGATGCGACTACAAAGTTCGTTGCTGCACTCGGCAAGACAATGACAACCTCGGAGGATTACCCAGGATTCATCGTGAACCGGGTTTTGATCCCGATGATAAATGAAGCCGTATACGCCCTTTACGAGGGTGCCTGTCGATCATGCAGGTGCTTCATGAAGGACTCGCAGATTCAAAATATAGACCGTGCCCGCTGCTGGTGAAGCATGTAGAAGCCGGCTGGCTCGGCGTGAAGACTGGGAGGGGATTTTACGATTATGCCAGCGGCACCCCTGTGCCGCAACGCTAAGCGCTTACAACAAGGGGCTAACCCGGCAAACCTCTCCATCGAACAAGCGACGAAAGAAGAGTTCGGGGCGGTCTGGTCGTTGGAGTGGCGCCTGTCTTCGCGAATCCGTCGCGCGTGGTGAAAAGGCTTCTGTAATTGTTCTTCACGATCTGTCGATGGCCGCGAGGTTTTGTCGTAAGCTCATTCTGATCTCCGATGCAACAATAGTTGCTCAAGAACGGAGCGAGGAAGCGTTATCGTCTCGTTGCCTGCTTAGCGCCTGACAAAGGCGGCCTATGTAAATCTTGAAATCGATCGAGATGAAAATGCGGGAAAGATCCTCAAATCAGTTGGCTGATAATTGTGGGGCCGAGATAATCGCGCGATTTCTGCGAGCGCGCGGAATTACGCGAATCTTCTCTCTCTGTGGCGGCCACATAATGCCAATCTGGATGAGTGTGGATCGAGCAGGGATTCAGATCATCGACGTGCGGGATGAGCGCGCGGCCATCCATATGGCGCAGGCGCATGCCGAAGTTACCGGAGAAATTGGTGTCGCGCTGGTGACTGCGGGACCGGGTTTAACGAATGCAATCACGGGAATTGCTAACGCGCACGTTTCTCGCACTTCAGTTCTCATTATCTCGGGGACGCCTCCTGTTGCTCAGATAGGACGTGGTGCACTGCAGGACGTGGACCATGTTCAAATTGTCCGTTCAATAACACGTTATGCAAGAACGGTATTCGAGCCGGCCATGATCCCTCAATTTTTGGACGAGGCTGTATCATTGGCGCTCGGCGATGGAGGCGCCCCAGGGCCATCATACGTCGAGTTTCCTACCGACGTGCTGCGCGCGGAGGTTCCTCTGGCAATGCAGATGCAGGAGCATTTCCAGCCGCGCTCACGAAGGACATTCCAACCTTGTGAAAGAGACGTCGAATCTGCAGTGAACATGCTCTGGAGTGCGAGGCGGCCCGTTTTCATCACCGGTCGCGGTGCCCGCGGTGCTGCGAAGGAGCTTCTCGCGTTGCTTGACCGTCTCGATGCTCTGCATCTTGATACTGGTGAGAGTCGCGGGGTTATTCCCGATGATCACCCGTCTATGGTCACTGCGATGCGAAGTGCCGTTATGAATTCAGCCGATGTTATCGTAACGGTGGGGCGTCGGCTTGATTTTCAATTGGCTTACGGATCTCCTGCAATTTTCAAAGGCGCTAGTTTCCTGCGTATCAGTGATTGCGCCACGGAGCTGCGTGATAACCGGCGCGGGGACGTGGAATTATTCGGGACAATTAGCGAAAGCTTGAATGCTATCGTCCGTCTCGCGGGAGACAGGAATTCTTCGATAGATCGAGAGTGGATTGACGTAATCAGGAATAAGCATAGCGAAAAATCGAAATCATTCTTGCAAAGCATCGCGTCGGCCTCGAAGGGCGCCGACGGCGGTATGCACCCGAACAGGCTTTTGAGCGAGCTTCAGAAAGTCATCGATCCGCAATCAATTGTTGCGATTGATGGCGGCGATTTCCTGTCTTTTGCGAGGGTGGCGATTTCAGCGCCGATGATGCTCGATCCCGGACCGTTCGGTTGCATAGGAGTTGGAGTGCCTTATGGAATCGCAGCAAGTCTCGCACAGCCTAATGCGACGGTGCTCGTTCTCACCGGTGACGGATCGTTTGGCTTCAACGCAATGGAAATTGATACTGCAGTTCGTCACAACGCCAAAGTCGTTATCGTCGTTGCGAACAACAGCGCCTGGCAAATCGAAGTTGACGATCAGAGGAAAACATATGGCAAGGTGGTCGGTACCAAACTCCAGAACGCAGATTACGCCGCAATGGCGCGCGCGTTTGGAATGTACGCCGAACGTGTAACAAGCGTCGAGCAGTTTAGAGCTGCACTTGCTCGAGCAATGACAAACCGGCCAGCGTTGATTGACGTGGTGATCACTACCGACGCGGAATCTTCGGATAGTAAGAGTGGTCTTGCCTGGGTTCCAAACCTTCAACCCTTGGCATCATGGGATGATGCAGAATACGAGTGGCGATATCCATCTCAGAATTAATTTAATGATACCATGCTTGGTGACAGGCCTTGGTAACACGCCTTGGCGGGCTTGAACGAAGCCGGCAATCATCATCGATGCCGACATTGCCAAAACACTCAGCGTCTTCGGCCATGGGCAGGGAGATGGCATGCGCGAAGGGGCGAGTGGTCGGGCGAAGCCCATTCGCATTTTGTGCCCATCAGCCATACGGAAAAAGTCGCCGGGCGCACTGGCGGGTATGCTAGGGCAACGGTCATTCAAAAATCGTGGTATTTTCCACTAGCTGGACGACGGTTCGATTTCGCCGCTGGCGCCATTTTCCCGTTCATAGACGTTGACCGCCAATTCCAGCCCGTAGCCTCGCCCTAGGGGCGCGCTCAAAACGCGGCCGCAAGATCGCGCGCGCCGGGCAGCGCGCTTTCGCGGTCCATGCGAGTGTCGGTCGCCGCCAGCAGTTTGGCCACCACGTTGTTTCTGATCGCGACCGGATTGCGCTCATAGCCTTCACGCTGGAAGAAATTCGAGGTCGGCACCTGCGCGCGCAGGGCGTGCGGCATCGACACCATGTCGAAGCCGGTGCCGTCGCCGGTAAGGTTCATCATTTCAAGCTCCGCCGCGGTCAACGTTGCGGTGTAGCCCTTTCGTAGGGCGAACACGACCGAGGTCAGCAGTTTGTGGGTTTGCAGCCAGGGGCCGATATCGACATCGAGGTTGAGGGCGTGAACGCCCATGCCCTTCGGGGTCTGTGCCAGCTTCACATGCGCACTCCAGGTGTCGGGCACGGATTTGCAGAACGTCACCATCCTGTGCACCGTCGTGATCTTGTGCAGGAGGCGCGCGCGTTGCGGCTCCGGCAGCGTGTCGGCGCGTCGCTTTAGTTGTTCGATGATGTGCGGGCCTTGTTCGGCGAGCAGCTCGACCGTATTGGCCACCAGAAGCTGATTGTAGCCCAGCGCAGTGGAGATGGCGCGCGCATTGGGTCGCGCCTGCTCGAGTCCGGCCTGAATGTCATAGGTGCCATTGCCGCCGGACTCGAATCCGTAAACGCGGACGGCCTGGTCTTTCGTCAGGCCGGCTGACTTTGCCGCTGCTGCATAAGCGCGCTTGAATTCGATTTCGTTTTTCGGCCGCTGCGGCGTGAACTGAAACTGTTCGGACGCATGCTGGAGGAAATCGCGGATCACCGGAAGTGGACGGGACGGCCGCTTCTCGGGCGTCGGAGCCGATGGATCGACCGGCTTCGGCGGTCCGCGATAAAGCGGCGGCTGGATCATGACATAATGATCGGCGGTCACCGGCTCGTTGTTGCGCCGGCGCGCGTTGCGTGTCCGTCGTTTCTCGCTGATCGCGCTCCAGTAAGCGCCTGCTTCGCTCTCGAAGCGTTCGCGCGCGGCGGTGTATTCGGCAAGCCGTCGTCGATAATCGGCCATCTGCGGGGCGGTGACCGGCCGCGGGGATCCCGCGCTGGCGGCCGGAGCCGCCAGCGTTTGTGCGAACGCATGATCGGCACAGGATCCGGAAGCGGCGAGGGTCACGACGACCAGCAGACGCCAGGCGTCTCGAATGTCGAAGGAGGTTGTTGAAGGCCGGGGTGCGGTCGCCAAATCGCCTTGCCTTTCATCGCAATGCAGCAAAGACCGCATGGGTGATCCGGTGCTCCCAAGCGAATCTGCTCATACCAATGTCTAGCGCAGCCCGGCGAAAGTAGGCACCGGTTTTGCTTTTCATCGGTATTTTTCGCCGCAAAATTCCGAAGTCGCTAAAGATGCGAACGTCTTGTGCGACCCGACCCGCATGGCCCGCCATGCAATGGGTTGACCGCGCGGCTTTGGGCGTTCACCTTCTCTGACCAATCCGAGAAGAAACTGCAGGGAGAGAAGATTAATGAAAACCGGACTGATAGCGACCTTCGCGGCGACCGCCATGTTGTTGGCCGCGCCGCCTGCCCAGGCACAGCAATTCATCAACGTGCTGACTGGCGGTACGTCGGGCGTCTACTACCCGCTCGGCGTTGCAATCGGCAAGATCTATGGCGAGAAGATTCCGAGCGTGAAGACGCAGGTGCAGGCCACCAAGGCGTCGGTCGAGAACCTCAATCTGATCGAGCAGGGCCGCGGTGAACTCGCCTTCACACTTGGCGATTCGCTGAAAGCTGCGGTCGAAGGTGACGAGGAAGCCGGCTTCAAGAAGAAGCTGACCAAGCTGCGCACGCTGGCCGCGATCTATCCGAACTACATCCAGATCGTTGCCACCGCCGATAGCGGCATCAAGACCCTCGCCGACCTCAAGGGCAAGACGCTCTCGGTCGGCGCGCCGAAGTCGGGAACCGAGCTCAATTCGCGCGCCATTCTCAAGGCTGCCGGCATGAGCTACAGCGATCTCGGCAAGGTCGAGTATCTGCCGTTCGCCGAATCCGTGGATCTGATGAAGAACCGCCAGCTCAATGCCACGCTGCAGTCGGCGGGGCTCGGCGTCGCATCGTTGAAGGATCTGTCGAGTTCCTCGGCGATCAACGTCGTGGCGGTGCCGAAGGCCACCGTGGAGAAGATCGGGCCTCCGTTCGTGTCGGTGGTCATTCCGGCCAACACCTACACCGGCCAGACGACCGATGTGGAAACGGCGGCGGTGATCAACTATCTCGTCACCAGCTCGGCGGTGTCGGACGATCTTGCCTATCAAATGACCAAGCAGATTTTCGAGAACCTGCCCGAACTCGTGAACGCGCATGTCGCCGGTAAGAGCATCAAGTTGGAGACCGCCGCGGCGGGAAGCCCGGCGCCGCTGCATCCGGGCGCAATCCGCTACTACAAGGAAAAGGGTGTCCTGAAGTAAGCGGTTTGCAACAATTCATTTGACGGATGGCCGGGCTTTGTCCCGGCCATCCACATCTTGGCCCGGTAAAAACAGGCGGTTCACGCCACGGCCGGAGAGACTGCGCCACGGTTAAGGGGCGCTGCATCGACAGAAGCGGGGAGAGCGATGCTGCAGGAATACGGAACCCAGGAACATGTAAATGTCGAGCTCGACAATTTCGAGCATGGCTTTCCGGAAGGCTTCGGGCCCGGCTGGTGGGGCTATCTCGCTTATGCCATCGGCATCGCGTTCGCGACCTTCCAGATCATCATCGCGGCTTGGAACTTCCTGCCGAGCCAAGCGGTGCGCGGCATCCATGTCGGTTTCATCATCCTGCTGTCGTACGGCCTCGTCACCAACTTCACCGCCAAGACCGACTGGCAACGGGCTTTTGGCTGGGCAGTCGGCGGCGTCGGATTCTATTGCGGTCTCTATCAGTGGCTCTATTACGCCGATCTCGTGGCGCGTGACGGCGATCCGACCAATCTCGACCTCGTCATCGGCACCATCCTCGGCCTTCTGATCTTCGACGGCACGCGGCGGCTGATGGGCGCGGCGCTGCCGATCATGTGCGGCGCGTGCATGCTCTACTGGTTCTTCGGCCAATATCTGCCCTCGCCCTTCAACCATCGCGGCTACGGCTACGACCAGATCATCACGCATCTGTCCTACGGTACCGAGGGTTTCTACGGCGTGCCGATCTATGTGTCGGCGACCTACATCTTCCTCTTCATCCTGTTCGGCTCCTTCCTCGAACGCGCCGGCATGATCAAGCTGTTCACCGACGTCTCGCTTGGCGCGTTTGGCCGCACCCGCGGCGGTCCCGCCAAGGTTGCGGTGGTTGCTTCGGGCATGATGGGCACCATCTCCGGTTCGGGCGTCGCCAACGTCGTCACCGTCGGCCAGTTCACCATTCCGCTGATGATCAAGTTCGGCTATCGCCGCGCCTTCGCCGCCGGCGTCGAGGCCACCGCCTCGATGGGCGGGCAGATCATGCCGCCAGTGATGGGCGCGGTCGCCTTCATCATGGCCGAGACGCTCGGTGTCGACTACGCGGTGATCGTCAAGGCGGCGGTGATCCCGGCGATCCTCTATTTCGCTTCGGCGTTCTGGATGGTGCATCTGGAGGCCGGCAAGCACGGCCTCGTGGGCATGAAGAAGGAAGAGATTCCGAGCGCGCTGAAGGCGCTGCTCAATGGCTGGTTCCTGGTGCTGCCGCTGATCGCGCTGATCTTCATGCTGTTCGAAGGCTTCACGCCGCTCTATGCCGGCAGCATGGGTCTTGCGCTGACCGTGGCGCTGATCCTCGGCGCCAGCATTGTCGCCGGCTTCCCGCACAAGGTGCTGCGCTACATCTTCTGGATCGGGCTTGCGCTGATCGTCGGCTCGCTGTTCCGTAACGGCAGCAATGTCGATATCCGCTATGTCGCGGCGATCGTCGGCGTGCTGGTCGTCATCTGTGCCGTCACCCGCGGTGGCCGCGCGACGCTCGTCGCCTGCCGCGATTCGCTGGCCGACAGTTCGAAGTCCTCGCTCACCGTCGGCATGGCCTGCGCCATCGTCGGCGTCATCATCGGCATGATGACCCAGACCGGGGTCGGCACCGTGTTCGGAAGCTGGGTGATCGGCCTCGGCGAGCACAGCCTGTTCCTCGCGCTGATTCTGACCATGATCCTGTCGATTCTGCTCGGCACCGGCATCCCGACGATCCCGACCTACATCATCGTCGCGGCGCTCGCCGCGCCGGCGCTCTCGAAGCTCGGCGTGCCGCTGATCGTCAGCCACATGTTCGCGTTCTACTACGGCATCATGGCGGATCTCTCGCCGCCGGTCGCGCTCGCGGCCTTCGCGGCGGCGCCGATCGCCAAGGAAAACCCCGACAAGATCGGCTGGGAGGCGATGCGCATCGCGCTTGCGGGCTACGTCATCCCGTTCATCGCGGTGTATTCGCCGGCCCTCATGCTGCAGACCGGAGATCCGATGGAGGCGAAGATCGGATTCTATGGCGCAGTGATCTATGCCTCGATCAAGGCGCTGATCGCGATCGGCTTGTTCGGCATGGTGGCGATCGGCTTCCTGTTCACGCGCATGTCGGTGCTGGAGCGGATCGTGGCTTTCATCGCGGCGCTGTTCCTGCTCGGCGAATTTCCCTACAGCGACGAGCTCGGTTTGGCGCTCGGCGTTCTCTCCGCGCTTTGGCAATGGCGCAAGCGGCCCGCGCCGGTCGCCGCCGCAGTTTGAACAGGGCCGAGGGGTGATGCGTGAGCCTGTGTCTCGCATCGGCCGGTGTGGTCAAGTCGCTTTCGGTGGCGGCCTTCATGCTGGCCTGGACCCATTCGATCGAGAAGATCGAGTGGCAGGAGGACTGGCGCGTCACGTCGCGAGGCCTTGAACTTGTTGAGGCCCGCGTCAAGGGATCGGGAGCGGGAATGGAGCCGCCGCCCGAAGCGCGTCTCAAGGACGGCTGGTTCCACTGGAAGCCGGAACTGGCGCCGCTGCCGGAGATCGCGCTCGGCAATTCCGGCCTGGCGGGCGAATGGCGGATTTGCGCGAACGGGGTGTGCCGGACATTGTCCGACCTTCTCGGCCGCCCCGCGGGGGCCGATGTCGCGCTGATGCGGGCTTGCGATCTGCCCGCGACTGAACGGCTTGGGGCTGGCGACGCCACGTCGAACGAACCGGCCGTGCTTGATGCTGCGTCTTATAATCGCCGCGGGCAGCAGCATGCTCTCGACAAGGCTTATGACGACGCGATCGCGGCCTATAACGAGGCAATCCGGCTGCAGCCTCTCTCCGCGCCGTTCTATCTCAATCGCGGCATGGCGTACCAAGCCAAGGGCGATCGGCCCCGCGCGTTGGCTGATTTCACGCATGCGGTGCGGCTCGATCCCGCGCTCGAAATTGCGCTGGCCCATCGTAAGGCGCTGGCCCTTGAGATAGAGCAACTCGGGGCGCGGATGCCGCTGTCGCAAAAGAGTGCGACGAAGTAACTATTTACGCAGATATCGTATCCGGCCACCTGTAATGGATCAGGTCTCGTGCATCGGTTTGCCCGAAGCCAAACATCGGGCTTTGGGATAGAACCGATCCGCAAGTCGCCTGGATTTGCCGGCAAGCGGTGGTAGGATTGTGCCGTGTTGTCGCAACAACAAGAAACGCCGAGGAAATTTGCCGTCAGGAGATCAAGCGATGACCGACAATGCCGCCAGCCATTATGCCGAACTGCATGCGCGTTCGTTGCGCGATCCGGAAGGATTCTGGGGGGAGGCGGCACGTGAGATCGACTGGATCGAACCGGCGAAAAAGGTGTTCGATCCCTCCATGGGTCTTTACGGCCGCTGGTTCGCGGGCGGCGTGGTCAACACCTGCTACAATGCGCTTGATCGGCATGTGCTCGGCGGCCGCGCCAACCAGACAGCGCTGATTCACGATTCGCCGCTGACCAACACCGTCACCAAGTTCACTTACGCCGAACTGCTGGACGAGGTGAAGGCCTTCGCGGCGGTGATGCAGGATTTCGGTGTCGCCAAAGGCGATCGCGTCGTCATCTACATGCCGCTGGTGCCGGAAGCGATGATCGCGATGCTGGCCTGTGCCCGCATCGGCGCGATCCACTCTGTCGTGTTCGGCGGTTTCGCCGCCAAGGAGCTTGCAACCCGTATTGACGATGCGCGGCCCAAGCTGGTGCTGTCGGCAAGCTGCGGGCTCGAGCCGGGCCGCATCGTGCAATACAAGCCGCTGCTCGACGATGCGATCAAGATCGCGGGCTTCAAGCCGCAATCCTGCATCATCCTGCAACGCCCGCAGCAGGGTTGCGATCTGGTCAAGGGCCGCGATCACGACTGGAGCGAACTGCGTGCCAAGGCGATCGCCGCCAAGAAATCCGCCGACTGCGTGCCGGTGCTCGCGACCGATCCGCTCTATATCCTCTACACCTCCGGCACCACGGGCGTGCCGAAAGGTGTTGTGCGCGACAATGGCGGGCATCTGGTCGCGGTCAAATGGTCGATGTTCAATCTCTATGGCGTGAAGCCGGGCGAGGTGTGGTGGTGCGGCTCGGACATCGGTTGGGTGGTCGGCCACAGCTACATCATCTACGGTCCGCTGTTTCATGGCGCGACCTCGATCATGTACGAGGGCAAGCCGATCGGCACGCCGGATGCGGGCGCGTTCTGGCGCGTGATCTCGCAGCACAAGGCGGTGGCGTTCTTCACCGCACCGACGGCGTTCCGCGCAATCAAGAAGGAAGATCCGGACGGCAGCTTTATCGGCAAATACGATCTGTCCAGTTTCCGTACCTTGTTCCTGGCGGGCGAGCGCGCCGATCCGCCGACCGTGGAGTGGGCGGAGAAGCATCTGCAGCGCCCGGTGATCGATCACTGGTGGCAGACCGAGACCGGCTGGTGCATTGCCGGCAATCCGGTCGGCCTCGGGGCGCTTCCGGTCAAGCATGGTTCGCCTACGGTGGCGATGCCTGGCTATCAGGTCGATATCGTCGATGAGGCGTCGAAGCCGGTCCCTGCCGGCAAGATGGGGTCGATCGTGATCAAGCTGCCGCTGCCGCCCGGCTGCCTGCCGACGCTGTGGCAGCAGGACGAGCGCTGCAAGGAAGCCTATTTCACCGAATTTCCCGGTTACTACAAAACTTCGGACGCCGGTTATAAGGACGAGGACGGCTACATTTTCGTGATGGGCCGCACCGACGACATCATCAATGTCGCCGGTCATCGTCTCTCCACCGGCGGCATGGAGGAAATTCTCGCCTCGCATCCCGATGTCGCCGAATGCGCCGTGCTCGGCATCAAGGATGCGGTCAAGGGCGAAATCCCCTGCGGCCTGATCGTGCTCAAGGCAGGGGTCAGCAAATCCCCGAGCGAGGTCGAGCACGACGTGGTGGCGCTGGTGCGCGAGAAGCTCGGTCCGGTGGCGGCGTTCAAGCTGGCGGTCACGGTCGGCCGGCTGCCCAAGACCCGTTCGGGCAAGATCCTGCGCGGAACTATCAAGAAGATTGCTGATGGCGATTCGTGGACGATGCCTGCTACCATCGAGGATCCAAAGGCGCTCGACGAGATCAAGAGCGCATTGGAAGGCCGCGTGTGACAGAGGAGAATCGTCGTGGATGAAGAGACCTTCAATATCAGCATGAGGAAATTCCTCAAAAAAGTCGGAGTCACCAGTCAGCAGGAGATCGAAAAGGCCATCCGCGCCGGTCTTGCGAATGGCCGCCTGAAGGGCGACGAGAAACTCCCGGCCAAGATGGTTCTGACCGTCGGCGGCGTGGATTTGACGTTCGCGGTGGATGGCAGCATCGATCTTGGCTAGGAGAGCGGCGTGCGTTCGATCCGGTTTGCGTTGATGGTGGCCGTGCTTGCACTCGTCCCGCCTCTGGTCGGGTGCGCGCAGGTCAATCAGGAGACATCGGCGAGCGCACAGCCGGCTCCCACGGTTGACGACGATGCCTATTGCCGCGCCAATGCCGGCCCGTCCGGCTCATCCGCGTATGTTGCGTGCCGCAAGAATCGTGATGTCGCAGCGGTGCGGGGCAGTTCGGATGCAAGGCTCGAACGCGCGCACAGGAATCTCGCCGAGGACATGCTTAACCGCCGCTGAGCCTGTGCCGGACGCGGACGGTATGTCGCCACGATCACGCTTCTTTTGCAAAACGTGATGTAACAAACCGGCGGTTTTTGCGTATAGGCAATGACTGCACGGGACCCTGCGGAATGGCCGCAACACGGCGTGCCGCAGCGGAAGCAGGAGATTATGATTTTCAGCGGGAATCGTTTTGGCCGGATCATGCTGGCGGTGTTGACAGGCGCGGCCATCGTGTTGCCGGTCTCGCTGGCCTCGGCGCAGGCCGTCGATCCAACCTCCCGCGAGAGCGTGCTGCGCGATCCGCATATGCCGGTGCTGGGCAACCCGAACGGCGACATCACCATCGTCGAGTATTACGACTACCAGTGTCCTTACTGCAAAAAGGTCTCGCCCGATCTCGACAAGGTGGTGAAGGAGGATGGCCGCATTCGCCTGATCCTCAAGGACTGGCCGATTCTCGGTAGTCCGTCGCCCTATGCGGCGCGACTGGTTCTCGCGACCAAGTATCAGGGCAAATACGCGGCCGCGCATTATGCGTTGATCGGCAGGATCGGCCGCCTCACCGAGGGCGTGATCGAGGAGACGCTGGCAAGCGCCGGCGTCGATGTCGCCAGAGCCAAAAGCGATCTTGAAAAGCATCAGGCGGAGATCGAGGCGCTGCTCAAGCGCAACAATGCGCAGGCCGAGGCTTTCGGCTTTCAGGGCACGCCGTCGTTCATTGTCGGGACGTTCCGGATTCCCACCACGCTGACGGCGGAGCAGTTCAAACTCGCGATCGCCGATGCGCGCGCCAGGGCCAAGGCGGACAAAGCCAAGGACAAAGCCGGCAGCAAGGCCGGCCAATAATCGCGTGGTGATTTTTCAGATCAAAGGGCCGTTGCGCGCCCCTGCGATGCGCGCCCTCGTTGTCTGAGGAAGATTAATCCTCGTCGTCGTGCTTCTTGCCGCCGCCGATATTTTTCAGCTTGGCGAACACCGCATCGACATCCATGTCGTCACGATCGCGGTCGCTGACGCCAGTCTGCTGCTCCGCCTCGCGGCGCGCGGTGGTCTCGGATGCCGGCAACAGCGTCGCGCCGCCATATTGCTGCGTGGCGGGCTTTTCCTTGGCCGCGCGCTGCACCTCGAAATCGAGCTCGATCTGCGAGCACAGGCCGAGGGTCACCGGGTCCATCGGCGTCAGGGTCGAGGCGTTCCAATGGGTGCGCTCGCGCACGCTGGCGATCGTCGTCTTGGTGGTGCCGACGAGGCGCATGATCTGGCTGTCCTTGAGCTCGGGATGGTTGCGCACCAGCCAGAGGATCGCGCTCGGGCGCTCATGGCGGCGCGATACCGGGGTATAGCGCGGGCCCTTCTTCTTGGCCGCGGTCGGCAGCACCACCTTGGATTCGGCGAGCTTGAGACGGTAGTTCGGGTCGTTCTCGCCGCGCTCGATCTCTTCGCGGGTGAGCTGGCCGGTTGAGATCGGATCCATGCCCTTGATGCCCTGAGCGGCGTCGCCGTCGGCGATAGCCCGGATTTCCAGCGGGTGCATCTTGGTGAATTCAGCAACTTGGTCGAACGACAGAGCAGTATTGTCGACCAGCCAGACGGCCGTCGCTTTCGGCATCAGCGGTGCGTTGCTCATGACAAATCTCCTTTGCGCTTCGCCCGCCTTTTGAGGGGCGAAGCCGTCTAGTCATCGGCGATGACGGGAATTGAACCTATATAATCCGGCGAGGGCCGGCCGTGCAATGGGTTCGCCCTTGACAGGATGGGGAGGGCAGTCCCAAGTCCTTTCCAGCTTCGATCCTATCAATTCGCTGCCAGACCACCCCGATTCGTCCTATCCGGCGGGATTCCGGTTCAAAATGACCCAAGAAACGCAAAAACCCTCACTTTCCATCGTGCTTTGTTCCCCCCGCGGCTTCTGTGCCGGGGTGGTGCGGGCTATCGATACCGTTGAACGCGCCCTCAAGCTGTACGGCGCGCCGGTCTATGTCCGTCACGAAATCGTGCACAACCGCTATGTCGTGGAAAGCCTGCGCGAAAAGGGGGCGATTTTCGTCTCGGAACTCAACGAGATCCCGCAGACCGATGCGCCGGTGGTGTTTTCCGCCCATGGCGTGCCAAAGGCGATCCCCAGCGAGGCCGACAAGCGCAATTTCTTCACGCTGGACGCCACCTGCCCGCTGGTCACCAAGGTCCACCGCGAGGCGGCGATCCACTACAAGCGCGGGCGCGAGATCATCCTGATCGGCCATGCCGGCCATCCGGAGGTGGTCGGAACCCTCGGCCAGTTGCCGAAAGGGGCCGTGGTGCTGATCGAGACCATGGAAGCCGCGCGCACCTTCCAGCCGAAGGACGCCTCCAAGCTCGCTTTCGTCACCCAGACCACGCTGTCGATCGACGACACCAAGGAAATCGTCGCGGTGCTCAAGGAGCGTTTTCCGAACATCGATGGCCCACATAAGGAAGACATCTGCTACGCCACCACCAACCGTCAGCTTGCGGTGAAAAAGGTGGCGCCGAATGTCGATGCCATGATCGTGGTCGGCTCGCCCAATTCCTCCAATTCGCAGCGTCTGCGTGAGGTCGCCGAGCGTGAGGGCTGCAAGGTCTCGGTGCTGGTGCAGCGCGCTTCCGAACTTGACTGGTCGAAATTCGAGGGTGTCAAACGGCTTGGCATCACCGCGGGCGCATCGGCGCCGGAGGTGATTGTCGAGGAGATCATGGACGCCTTCGCCGCGCATTATAAGCTGAGCGTGGAGACGGTATCCGCCGCGGAAGAAAACGAATTCTTCCCGCTGCCCCGGCCGTTGCGGCACGAAACCGCTGCGGAGTAATCCGCGATGGCGGTTTACACTGACGTCGCCGCCGAAGAGCTTGCGGAGTTCCTGTCACGTTACGATGTCGGCGAATTGCTCTCCTACAAGGGCATCGCCGAAGGCGTGGAGAATTCCAATTTTCTGCTGCATACCGGCAAAGGCCATTTTTTCCTCACGCTTTATGAAAAGCGGGTGGCGAAAGACGACCTGCCGTTTTTTCTCGGTCTGATGGCGCATCTCGCTTCGCACGGCATCCGCTGTCCGCAGCCGGTTGCGACCAGAGCGGGTGACGTGCTCGGCACACTGGCCGGCCGGCCGGCGGCGATTATCGATTTTCTCGAAGGCATGTGGCCGCGGCGGCCGAACGTTGCGCATTGCGCCGCGATCGGCGAAGCGTTGGCGCGGCTGCATCTGGCTGGCAGCGATTTTGCGATGACGCGCGCCAATGTGCTGTCGGTGACGGGCTGGCGGCCGTTGTTCGATCTGGCGGCTGCGCGTGCCGATCAGGTGCAGCCGGGGCTGCGCGATTTCCTTGGCGCAGAACTCGATCATCTGGAAGCCGGCTGGCCGCAGAATCTGCCGCGCGGCATCATTCATGCCGATCTGTTTCCGGATAACGCGCTTTTTCTCGGCGAGAAACTGTCCGGGCTGATCGATTTCTATTTCGCCTGCAACGATCTGCTCGCCTATGACGTCGCGATCTGCCTCAATGCCTGGTGTTTCGAGATCGATCATTCCTTCAACGTCACCAAGGCCCGCGCTTTCCTCGGCGCCTATGAGAAGGTGCGCAAGCTGACCGAGGGCGAACGTCAGGCGTTGCCGCTGCTCGCGCGCGGCGCGGCGATGCGCTTTCTGCTGACGCGCCTGGTCGACTGGCTGAACGTGCCGCCCGGCGCGCTGGTCAAGCCGAAAGACCCGCTCGAATATGTCCGCAAGCTGCGGTTTCATCGGAGCGTCAAGGGCGTCGGCGATTACGGCCTCGCAATGTCGGGACATCCGGCGTGAGCGAAGCGGAGCGGCCTCATGTCACGATCTTCACCGATGGCGCCTGTTCGGGAAATCCGGGGCCCGGCGGGTGGGGCGCGATCCTGCGCTTCGGCGCGATCGAGAAAGAGCTGAAGGGCGGGGAAAATCCCACCACCAACAACCGCATGGAACTGCTGGCGGCGATTTCCGCGCTGGAGGCGTTGAAGCGGCCTGCCGTCGTCGATCTCACCACCGATAGCCAGTATGTGCGTCAGGGCATCACCGGCTGGATCCACAACTGGAAAAGAAACGGCTGGCGCACCGCCGACAAAAAGCCGGTGAAGAACGCCGATCTGTGGCAGCGGCTCGATGCCTCACTTAAGCCGCATGAAGTGCGCTGGCACTGGATCAAGGGCCACGCCGGCCACGCCGAGAACGAGCGCGCCGATCAACTAGCGCGAGATGGGCTCGCAGAACACCGCGGGCGCTGAGTTCGCGGCAGCGGGCAAACAAAATGCCCGGCCGGAGCCGGGCATGATCTGTCATGACAGAATGAGCTGACGATCAAAGCTGCCCGAGCAGCGTGTCGCCGCCGGAAACCTTGACCTCGCCGGGATTGTCTTCGAGGTTGAGCTTCTTCACCACGCCGTCCTCGACCAGCATCGAATAACGCTTCGAGCGGATGCCGAGACCTTTGCCGGAGCCGTCGAATTCGAGACCGAGCGCCTTGGCGAACGCGGCATTGCCGTCGGCGAGATAGATTGCTTCATCCTTCATGTCGGTGTCGCGTTTCCAGGCTTTCATCACGAACACGTCGTTCACGGCGACAACAGCGATGGTGTCGATGCCCTTGGCCTTGATCGCCGCCGCATTCTGGAAAACGCTCGGCATATGCATCTTGTGGCAGGTGCCGGTGTAGGCGCCGGGGACGGCGAACAGTGCGACCTTCTTGCCTTTGAAGATATCGCCGGTGGTGCGGGTCTGCGGACCCTCGTCGGTCATCACCGTGAAGGTGGCTTCAGGCAGACGGTCGCCAACTTTGATGGTCATTTCTATCTCCTTGGATCAATGTAGCAGTTGTAAAGACTTTTGCGATGCGATGAAACGACAACCTGCCTCATCGCTGCTCGCGCGGGCCAACTCGGGGATTTCTCGCGTACCGTCAATTCAGATTGACGTTGAATTCATAGGCGCGGCCGTTGCCGCCCACCAGCGTGAATTTCAGCGCCGCTCCGGCCGGATCGGCACCTGACGGCACACCGTCGAGATCGAAGGCAAAGCGCTGCACGTTATGCGGTTCGTGCTTGAGCAGTTTGGGCACGGGAAGCGCCCAGTCCGGCGTCGGACCTTCGACGAACAGGCCAACCTCCTTGGCATCCGGCGCGGCGACGTCGACATGCACGGTCTTGGCGCCGCTGCGCTTGACGTCGCGGATGGTGAGCGGCGTGGGATCGCCGATATTGGCCGGCTTGGGCACGGTGTCGAGCGCGGCCGCGAGCGCGCTGTCCTCGGTGCTGGCGACGCTGACGAACGGCAGTTCGAGATCGGCTTCCATTGGCACGCAGAGCTTCTCGCAGATCGCGTAGCTGACATGGGCGCGCAGCGTCATCGGCTTGTCGGGATTCTTCACCACGATGCGCAGCGGCACCACCACCTGCTCATGATAACCGAGCGAGAAACCGCCGGAGCCGTCGGGAAATTTCTTCGGCGCGGGCCACAACACGTTCACCGCCTCGACATTGTCGGATTTGGAAAAATCAAAACGCGGCGGCACGCCGGAATCTCCCGGCGTGCGCCAATAGGTCTTCCAGCCCGGATCGAGC
>JAFKKO010000058.1 GCA_017305455.1 Hyphomicrobiales bacterium
CGACTTCGCCTTCTTCGCCTTCTTCGCTTTCTTGGCCATGTTGCCCTCCTAAATAAGTGAGATGGCTTAATCGCTTCGTGCACCCGGGAATCGATGTGCACTTCGAATGGATTACACCAACGCATAAAAAAGAACAGCGCCCCGCTTAAGGAAGTGTTGACGCAAGCGTGCCGATCGGCATCGCGCGCGCTTCGCGCCGGCAACGCGGACGACCGTCACGCGATCGCATGCGTTATCCCCAAAAGATCACAACGCTCATCGGAAGTTTTTAAAAAATGCCCGAAAGACGCGGACATTTTTAATTTCGATCCTGCGTGCAGCGAAATCACGCGCGCCATCGCGCATGACGAAGGACGACGACAAAACGCGCGCCGCGCGTCCTGAGTCGCGAAATTTGGCAACGAAAATATTTTTTGGGAGTTTTACGTTTCAGGCGTCGCGAGCCCCTTCGCGGCAAAGTTTTTCGCATCGTCGCGAAAAACTGATTCGCTTTTCGGCCGCCGTCTTCGGCGATCTCTGAGACGCGCGGCGCTCGCTGCACGTCCATAAAAGCCATCACGGCAGCGATCTTCGCACACCGATCGGAGCCGAGAGCGGGATCGGCGGCGCCATGAGCGCGCCGTCCGATCACGGATTGGAGAGATCAGAGACCGAGCTTGGCCTTGAGGAGGTCGTTCACCGCCTGCGGATTGACCTTGCCGCCCGACGACTTCATCACCTGACCGACAAACCAGCCGATCAGTTGCGGCTTGGCGCGCGCCTGCTCGACCTTGTCCGGGTTGGCGGCGACGATGTCGTCCACCAGCTTCTCGATCGCGCCGAGATCGGTGACCTGCTTCATGCCAAGGCTCTCGACCAGCGACTTGGGATCGCCGCCCTTGGTCCAGACGATCTCGAACAGGTCCTTGGCGATCTTGCCGGAGATGGTTCCTTCCCCGATCAGATCGACGATCGCGGCAAGCTGCGCCGCCGACACCGGCGAGGCGGCAATCTCCTGCCCTTCCTTGTTCAGGCGGCCGAACAGTTCGTTGATCACCCAGTTGGCGGCAAGCTTGCCGTCGCGCGCCGCATCGCCGAGGCCGGCCAGCACCGCCTCGTAGAAGTCGGCGCTCTCCCGCTCGGCGACCAGAACGCCGGCGTCATAGGGCGTCAGGCCGTAGGCGTCGATGAAGCGCGCGCGCTTCTCATCCGGCAGCTCCGGCAGGCCCGAGCGCAGCTCCTCGACATAGGCTGCGGTGAATTCCAGCGGCAGAAGGTCGGGATCGGGGAAGTAGCGGTAGTCGTGCGCCTCTTCCTTGGAGCGCATCGAGCGCGTCTCGCCCTTGTTGGGATCGTAGAGCCGGGTCTCCTGCTCGATCGCGCCGCCGTCCTCGATGATCTCGATCTGGCGGCGTGCCTCGAAGTCGATCGCCTGGCCGATAAAGCGGATCGAGTTGACGTTCTTGATCTCGCAGCGGGTGCCGAACGGCTCGCCCGGCCGGCGCACCGAAACGTTGACGTCGGCGCGCAGGTTGCCCTTCTCCATGTCGCCGTCGCAGGTACCGAGATAGCGCAGGATGCTGCGCAGCTTGGCGACATAGGCTTTGGCTTCGTCGGCCGAGCGCATGTCCGGCTTGGAGACGATCTCCATCAGGGCGACGCCCGAGCGGTTGAGATCGACATAGGACATGGTGGGATGCTGGTCGTGCAGCGACTTGCCGGCGTCCTGCTCCAGATGCAGCCGCTCGATGCCGACCGACGCGGTGCCGCCGTCGGGGATGTCGATGATCACCGTCCCCTCGCCGACGATCGGCGACTTGTACTGGCTGATCTGATAGCCCTGCGGCAAATCGGGATAGAAATAGTTCTTCCGGTCGAAGGTCGACTTCAGGTTGATCTGCGCTTTCAGGCCGAGCCCGGTGCGGATCGCCTGGGCGACGCACTCCTCGTTGATGACGGGCAGCATGCCGGGCATCGCCGCGTCCACCAGCGAGACGTGCTCGTTGGGCGCGGCGCCGAACGCGGTGGACGCGCCGGAGAACAGTTTGGATTGCGAGGTCACCTGGGCATGGACTTCCAGCCCGATCACGACTTCCCAGTCGCCGGTGACGCCTTTGATGAGTTTCTTGGGATCGACGGTTGCGTTCATGGAGCGGCTTTTACCGCGCCCGAGCGGGCAGGAAAACCCCCGCCAGGGTCACAGGCTGGCGGCGAAGGTCTTGAACGCCGGACTGGCGCGCAGCGAATCCCGCCCCGCCTCGATCACGTCATCGACCTGCTCGCGCGGCAAGTTGAAGCGGGTCGGCACGCCGTCGAGCCGAGCCGCGCGCGCCGGGTCAAGCTGGTCGAAACCGACACGGCCGATAAAGAACTTGATGTCGCGGCAATTCCAGCCCGGCCGCGCGCCATAGCGCGCCCGTTCGGCGGCGGAGAGACCGCAGCGCCACTTCACCAGCGCCGTGTGCCAGTCGGCCATGACGCGCTCGAACGCCGTATAGCTGCCGGCGACGCCGGCATCGACCGCGGTGTCGGCGGCGGCGCGGAACAGCTCGAACCCGCTCGGGCCTTCCACGGTGTTGATCCAGTTGCCGGCGACGCCGGACTTGGCATCGACCACCAGGAACAGGCCGCGCCGCAGCCTGACCGCCTGCGCCGGCGTCAAAGGCTCGTAGGGCGTCGCCGAGGACAGACGTGAGATGGTGAAGCCGGACAGGCCGTAATTGTCGACCAGGCCGCCGTCGAGCAGCTTGATGTAGGGCATCGAGCCGTCATGGTAGCGGCTGATCGCCTTGGCGAAAGCGCCAAGCATCGGCGGCGCGTTGGGATTGTCGCGCGCCTTCGCGACCCAGGACGGCAACGGCTCCTTGCACTTGCCAGGGAAGGTCTTGATGACCACCGGCGCGAAGGCGACCGGCACCGCCGCCGACGCCGCCACAGCATCCGCCAGCGGATACTCCGACAGGTCACTGCACATCGCACGGAAGGCGGTGGCGCCGAACACGAATGGCGTGCGGTTGTAGATGTCGGACGCGTTGATCCAGACCCGCGGCCGGCCTTCGGCGCGGAACTGGCCGAAATTGGCGCCGTGGAACAGGTTGGCATCGAGCCAGCGCGGAAAGCCGGTGGAATCATTGATGCCGCCCGCCATCGCGCGCGGCAGCGTCGCCAGCGAGATATCGGTCTGCAGATTTTCCTCGGCGTTACGCAGCAGGAACTTCTCGCGGAAGTCGGCGAGCCCCGCCCGCTTTTTCAGGCCGTAATAGGCAGCCGTCACCGCGCCGCCCGATACGCCGGAGATGAAGTCGAGACGGTCGATCATCGGCCCTTGCGCGCCGCGCAGCGGAATGCGCTCCATCTCCGACAGCACGCCATAGGAGAAGGCCGCCGCGCGGGTGCCGCCGCCGGAGAACGACAGGCCGATC
Source organism: Hyphomicrobiales bacterium (assembly GCA_017305455.1). Taxonomy (GTDB): domain Bacteria; phylum Pseudomonadota; class Alphaproteobacteria; order Rhizobiales; family Xanthobacteraceae; genus Afipia. Next base: position 3,402 of record JAFKKO010000058.1, read on the forward strand.
ACCACATCGTTCTCGACGCTGTTTTCCTTGAATCCGATATCGAGCCGGTTGGCGAGCGTGTCCGGCGTGCCGGCGACATTCACCGGCTCGTTCTGGATGGTGGCGCAGCCGATCAGCAGCGCGCAGACCGACAGACTTCCCAGAAATGTACGTGCACGCACCATGGCAATCCCCGTCCCCATCGCCATTCCTGACGGATGGGGGTCGCTTTTTCCCTAACACCCGCCGTTCGCGCGGCAAGGACGGGCAGCATGGTTAATGGGTGAACTTGGTTCAGGATTTCGCGTTGTTCTTGAGGTGGCCATCCTCATAGGCGATCGACCAATCGATCAGGCGGCGCCAAAGCGCCTCGGCAAGATCCGGCGGCATGCCGGCAGCGGCGGCCTCGCTGCGCACATGCGCCACCACTTCCTCGACCCGCTCGGGGATCGCGGCGGGCAGATTGTCGCGGTGTTTGACCGCGATCACCCGGTCGAGACAGCGCACGCGCTCGGCCAGCAGCGCGACGATCTCCCGGTCAATCCGGTCGATGGTCTCGCGCAGTTCCGACAGGCTGTGCTGATCTTGCGTCATTCAGGCCCACCAATGCGCCGGAGTGAAGCGGCCGGCGGACTGCTCGATGACATCGCCAAGCGAGAACAGGGTTTCCTCGTCGAACGGCCGGCCGATCAGTTGCAGGCCGAGCGGCAAGCCCTGCGCATCCTTGCCGGCCGGCACGGCGATGCCCGGCAGGCCCGCCATGTTCACCGTCACCGTGAAGATGTCGTTGAGATACATCTCGATCGGATCGGCCTTGCCCTTCTCGCCGATGCCGAAAGCCGCGGACGGCGTCGCCGGGGTGAGGATCGCGTTCACGCCTTGCGCGAACACCTCCTCGAAATCCTGCTTGATCAGCGTGCGCACCTTCTGCGCGCGCAGGTAATAAGCATCGTAATAGCCGGCCGAGAGCACATAGGTGCCGATCATGATGCGGCGGCGCACTTCCGGACCGAAGCCGGCAGCGCGGGTATTCTCATACATCTCGACGATGTTGCGGCCATCGACCCGCGCGCCGTAGCGCACGCCGTCATAGCGCGCGAGGTTGGATGAGGCTTCCGCCGGCGCGACGACATAATAGGCCGGCAGCGCGTATTTGGTGTGCGGCAGAGAGATTTCGACAAGCTCGGCGCCCGCCGCCTTCAGCCATTGCGCGCCCTGCGCCCACAGCTTCTCGATTTCCGCCGACATGCCCTCGATGCGATATTCCTTCGGGATGCCGATCTTCATGCCCTTCACCGACTTGCCGATCGCCGCCTCGTAGTCCGGCACCGGCAGATCGACCGAGGTGGTGTCCTTGGGATCGTGCCCGGCCATCGAACGCATCAGGATCGCGGTGTCGCGCACCGTGCGGGCGAACGGCCCGGCCTGATCGAGCGAGGACGCGAATGCGACGATGCCCCAGCGCGAGCAGCGGCCATAGGTCGGCTTCAGACCGGTGATGCCGGTGAACGCCGCAGGCTGGCGGATCGAGCCGCCGGTATCGGTGCCGGTCGCGCCGAAGCAAAGTCCCGCCGCCACCGCCGAGGCCGAGCCGCCGGACGAGCCGCCGGGCACCAACGGAGTTGGATCATACTCTACCGTGGGCCGCATCATCTGCCAGTGCACTGAGCCTTCCTTATTTGTAAGGTCCTGCTCAGGCGCCCGGATAAAGCCGGTTTTCTCGCGCCGCCACGGATTGACCACCGGACCGAACGCCGAGGTCTCGTTCGACGAGCCCATGGCGAATTCGTCATTGTTGAGCTTGCCGAGCATCACCGCGCCGTCGCGCCAGAGCTGCGAGGTCACGGTGGACTCGTAAGGCGGCTTGAAGTCGTCGAGGATCTTCGAGCACGCGGTCAGGCGCACGTCCTTGGTCGCAAACAGATCCTTGATGCCGAGCGGAATGCCTTCAAGATTGCCGGCCTCGCCTTTGGCGAGCCGCGCGTCGGCCTCCTTCGCCATCGCCCGCGCCTGATCCGGCGTCTCCAGCACATAGGCGTTCAGCGCCCGCGCCTTTTCCATCGCCGCAAGATGGGCGTCGGTGAGTTCCAGCGACGTAAAGGATTTGTTCGCCAGGCCAGCCTTGGCCTCGGCGAGCGTAAGGGAAGTCAGGTCAGTCATTCGTCAACCGGATCGCAGGAGAAGGAAGAGGACGGCGGCGGCCTGCTGCCCGGCCGCTTCTGGAATTGGGATTTTTCAAGCGCCTCAATGATGGCATCGATCGCCTCGTCGGGATTGGTGATCTTGCCGGCTCGCTCCATGGCGTCGAGATATTCCATGTAGGCCGCATAGGTTTTCTCGTCGCTGCACAGGATGCACATGTTCGCCTCCGGCCGCTATTCGACCACCTTCGGGACCAGGAAGAAATGATCCTCGGTCGCCGGAGCATTGGCGAGCACCTTGCCGGCGATCTCGCCGTCATTGATGACGTCGTGGCGCTTCTTCATCGCCATCGGCATCACCGAGGTCATCGGCTCGACACCCTCGACATTCACCTCCGACAATTGTTCGACGAAAGCCAGAATCGCATTGAGCTCACCCTGCAGATGGGCAACCTCCTCGTCCTTGACCGCGATCCGGGCAAGGTGCGCGATCCGGCGGACAGTGGCGGCATCAACGGACATTCCAGGAAACTCCGAAACAGCCGCAGCGGCGGCTCCGATCTGCCTGCCGTATAAAGCATTTTGCCCCGCAGGGGAAACCCGCCGGTTTGGTCTGAAAAAGCTGGAATTTCGATGGCTCCGGCGGCGTTTGGCGGGCCTTGAAGCCGGATCGCCGATCTTCATGACAGGGCCGGCCCCGCCTTTGCACCCGGTGCAACCGGCGTGGTACCAGAGCGCATGCCCGCGCCGATCCTTCCCCTCATTGACGCCGTGCCGCACTGGCCGCCACGTGGCGCGCTGATCGGCCTCGATCTCGGCACCAAGACCATCGGCGTCGCGGTGTCCGATCCCGACCGCAAACTGGCGACCGGGGTCGAGACCATCCGGCGCAAGACCTTCACCGCCGATGCGGCGCGGCTGCTCGCCATCGCCGGCGAGCGCAAGGCTGTCGGGTTCGTGCTCGGCCTGCCGATCAACATGGACGGCAGCGAGGGTCCCCGCGCTCAATCGACCCGCGCCTTTGCGAGGAATTTCGCGCGGCTGACCGATCAGGCCATCGGCTTGTGGGACGAGCGGCTCTCGACCTCGGCGGTGGAGCGCGAACTGATCGGCATGGACATGAGCCGCGCCCGCCGCGCCGAAGTGATCGACGAGCACGCCGCGATCTTCATTCTGCAAGGCGCGCTCGACCGCCTCGCGGTGCTGCGCCGGCCCGAGACGCCCTGAGCGTTACTGGCTCGCGAGCCACATGGTCTGGATTGTGGCGGCCAGATTGTTGATGCCGTGGACCACCACCGTCAGCCAGGTCGAATGGTAGCGATAGCGCAGATAGCCGAGCAGCACGCCGATCGAGAACACCTGGCCGAGGAAGAACCAGTCGTATTGCAGGTGCATCAGCGTCCACACCAGCGACGACAGCAGGATCGCCCCGAGCGGCCGCAGGAATGTCTCCGACCAGCCGCGATAGAGAAAGCCGCGCACGAAAAATTCCTCCGTGACCGGAGCGCCGACGCAGAACGCCAGCACCAGCAGCCACAGCGCGCCGTCCGCCTGCGCCGACTTCAAAACGTCGGTCATGAAACCGGGCGCGACCTCGCGGCCGAGCGCCTTCGACAGCAGGTCCCAGCAGGTGATCAGGACGCCGAGCATGATCGCGCCGACCAGCAGCGCCTTCCAGCCCGGCCAATGCAGAGCGAGGTAATCCGCGAACTTCGCCCGCGCCACGCGCGTCGCCAGCCAGATCGCCGCCAGCACCGCCGGCAGGCCCGCCACCACCGACAGCGAGATGGTCAGGCCGCCGCCCATCACGCTTTTCATGGAGCCGAGATCGAGACCGTTCCCCTGCTTCATCAGGAAGAAGGCGACCACCGCGATCTGGCCGCAGAACATCGCAACGAAGATCACGATGCCCCAGAGCAACGTGCCCCAGAACTTCCACACCCGCGGCGGTTTGGCGGACGCATTCGCCTCGATCGGCGCGAGCGGGGATTCGGCGGAACCGGTCTCGGAGGTCATGGAGCAGCCTTCATGTCGGGAGGGCACGGCAGATCATGGCAGCGCGCGCTCGAGAAGACCGCGCAGCGCGTCCGGATCAAGATCGACAGCGCCATACATGGTCCCATGCGGTTGCGCCAGTCGCGTTTGCGCGAACAATGCCGCATGACGGGGATGAACGGCGTTCAGCGCGGCGGTGGCGGCGAGCATCGCGAGCCTTTCGACCGCAAACCGCGCGCCCCGTTCGGCATCGGGCTGGCGCAGCGCGTCCGTGATCGACGAGACCGTTTCAGACGCGCCCGGCAATTCCTCGGCCTGCGCGGCAAGTTGTTTCAGGACAGCGTCCGCAACCTCGGCATCGCGCGACAATGCCCGCAGCACGTCGAGGCACATCACATTGCCGGAGCCTTCCCAGATCGCGTTGACCGGCGCTTCGCGATAGTGCCGCGCCAGAATGCCCTCCTCGACATAGCCGTTGCCGCCCATGCACTCCATCGCCTCGAACAGGAAGGCAGGCGCGCTCTTGCAGACCCAGTATTTTACCACCGGCGTCAGCAGCCGCATGAAGGCGGCCTCGCCGCTGTCCATCGGCGCGCGATCGAAGGCACGGCACAGACGCAGCACCAAGGCGGTGGACGCTTCCACCTGCAACGCCATGTCCGCGAGCACACCGGTCATCATCGGCTGATCGACGAGATGCCTCTGGAACACAGTGCGATGGCGGGCGTGATGCAGCGCATGCGCCAGCCCCGAGCGCATCAGCCCGGCGGAGGCGATGGCGCAGTCCTGCCGCGTCAGCGCCACCATGCGGATGATGGTGGCGACGCCCCGCCCCTCTTCGCCAAGACGCAGCGCATAAGCGCGCTCGAACACGACTTCGGACGAAGCATTGGAGCGGTTGCCGACCTTGTCCTTCAGGCGCTGGAAATGAATTGCGTTGACCGAGCCGTCAGAGTGAAAACGCGGCATGAAAAAGCATGTCAGCCCGCCTTGCGCCTGCGCCAGCACCAGAAAGGCGTCGCACATCGGCGCCGACATGAACCATTTCTGCCCGGTGATGACATAAGCCTCGCCATTGCGCTCGGCACGCGTGGTGTTGGTGCGAACATCGGTGCCGCCCTGGCGTTCGGTCATCCCCATGCCGATGGTCATGCCGCGCTTGCCCCGCCATGGCGCGAATGACGGATCGTAACTTCGCGTCCCGAGCACGGCCATGATTTGCGCCCGCAATGCCGGATCGGCGGCGAGCGCGCCGACCGCGGCGCGTGTCATGGTGATCGGGCACAGATGCCCGGTCTCGACCTGCGCCGCCATGAAGAATTTTGCCGCCCGCACCACCTCGGCTGCACCGCCCGCGGGCTCGCCCGCCGCCGTCCATGTCGAGCAATGCAGCCCGGCGTGGACGCTGTGCGCCATCAACTCGTGATAGGCCGGATGGAATTCGACCACGTCGCGACGATTGCCGCGCGCATCGAATATCTTGAGCTTCGGCGGATTGTCGTTGGCGAGGCGGCCACGCTCCGCCATTGCGCCGGAACCCCAGAGCCGGCCGAACTCCGACAATTCGGCGGCATGAGCCTTGCCGCCATTGGCCGCGACCGCCTCCGCCAGCGACGGATCGGATGCGAACAGATCGATGTCCCCAAGCGGCGGCGGCTGGTTGAACGCCTCGTCGGTCTCGCGCAGGATCGGCATCGTCGCCTCACCACTGGTCCAGACTGTTTGCCAGCATACGCCGAAACGGACCTGATTCCATGTTCACCCAAGACGACGCTTAACGCCGCGTCACCGGAAAATCGAACGCGGTATTGTTCGGGCCCGGCAGCGAGAAGTGCCACCACTCAAGGCGATAGTTGACGAAACCGTGCCTGGCCATCGCCGAGACCAGCGTCTCGCGCCACTTGCGCTGCGCAAGCGAGATCGCGCGCGAGGCGGTGTGCGCCTTGTCGTCGGAGCAGTCGTAGCCGGCGCCCATATCGACACCGGAGTCCGGCGCGCGCAGGCGCTGCGGCCCGGTGCAGTCGGCATAGGCCGCATGGGGTTCGAACCGCGCGACCTTCGGCTCCGGCAACGCGATCAGCGTCAGATCCACCGCCTTGCCGGTGGAATGTCCCGAATGCCGCGCGATGTAGCCGAGCCGGAACAGATCGGCCTTCGACATCTTCGGATTGTAACGATGCTGCGCGGCCGTCTCGTGGCCGTCCTGCGCCCAGCGATAGATGTCCTCGACCGCGCGCTGCGGGCGGTAGCAGTCGTACATCTTCAGCGACAGCCTGCGCGAGGCAAGATCGCGCTGCACCGCCGCCAGCGCGTTCGCCACCCTGCGGGTGACGATGCATTCGCCGGCCTGATAGCCCTGCAACGGCCGGCCGACGAAATTGTTGTGGCCCGCATAGCGAATGTCCTGAACGATGCTCGGATCGACATCGCGCAGATAGACGAAGTCCGCCGGCAGCGGCTGCGCAAGCGCGTCCACGCCAGAGGCGAAAGCGAGAAGACATCCGGCGACCGCGATCCGCGCAGCTTTCATGCCGCCTCCATGGTTTTCATCAATTCCGATGCAACGCGGCGCCTGCTGCTGCCCTGACCCGTCCTGCTCCGCGGGACGACGAGGCCACGCCAAGCCTGTTCCCGGCAATCCGGGCCCGCGCTTGACCGGGGGAAAACTCGATATCGGGCAAATCTGCCTTGCCCGGCCCTCCAAGTCTGCCTATAGCTCTTGCTTTAATGACCCTTGCAACAAAATCGAGTTTTGTCCTCGGCCACCGGCATCTGCTGGGCATCGAGGGCCTTCCCGCGGCCGACATCACCGGCCTTCTGGACCTTGCCGAGGAGTTCGTCGAACTCAACCGGCAGGTCGACAAAAAGCGTTCCGACTTGCGCGGACGCACCCAGGTCAACCTGTTCTTCGAGAACTCGACCCGGACGCAATCCTCCTTCGAGATCGCCGGCAAGCGGCTCGGCGCCGACGTGCTCAACATGTCGGTGGCGCTGTCCTCGATGCGCAAGGGCGAGACGCTGCTCGATACCGCTGTGACCCTCAACGCCATGCACCCGGACATTCTGGTGGTGCGCCACCGCGCCTCCGGAGCGGTCGAACTGCTCGCCCGCAAGGTGGACGGCTCGGTGATCAACGCCGGCGACGGCGCGCATGAGCACCCGACCCAGGCGCTGCTCGACGCGCTGACCATCCGTCGCAACAAGGGCCGTCTCGAAGGTCTCCTGGTCGCGATCTGCGGCGACGTGCTGCATTCGCGCGTGGCGCGTTCCAACATTCTCCTGCTCAACACCATGGGCGCGCGCGTGCGTGTCGTCGCGCCCTCCACGCTGCTGCCGGCCGGCATCGAGCGCATGGGCGTCGAAGTGGCGCGCGACATGCGCGAGGGACTGGACGGCGCCGACATCGTCATGATGCTGCGGTTGCAGCGCGAGCGGATGACCGGCTCGTTCGTGCCGTCGAGCTCGGAATATTTCCACTATTTCGGCCTCGACCAGAAGAAGCTGTCCTATGCCAAGCCGGACGCGCTGGTGATGCATCCGGGACCGATGAATCGTGGCGTGGAAATCGACTCCATCGTCGCCGACGGCGCGCAGTCGCTGATCCGCGAACAAGTCGAAATGGGTGTGGCGGTGCGCATGGCCGTGCTGGAAGCGCTCGCCCGCAACCTGCCGAATGCGTGACGCCATGCCGATAGACCGCCGCCCTCTTCTGCTCGCCAACGCCCGCCTGATCGATCCGTCACGGGATTTCAACGATATCGGCGACGTCCTGATCGTGGACGGCATGATCCGCGACGCGCGGCGCGGCATCAGCGCCGCTGGCGTTCCGGCCGGCACCGAGATCGTCAATTGCGCCGGCAAGATCGTCGCTCCCGGCCTGATCGACATGCGCGCTTTTGTCGGCGAGCCCGGCGCCGGCCACCGCGAGACCTTCGCCTCGGCCAGCCACGCCGCGGCCGCCGGCGGCATCACCACCATCATCTGCCAGCCGGACACTCACCCGGTGATCGACAATTCCGCCACCGTCGATTTCGTGCTGCGCCGCGCCCGCGACACCGCGATCGTCAACATCCACCCGATGGCCGCGCTGACGCGCGACATGAAGGGCGAGGAGATGACCGAGTTCGGCCTGCTCAAGGCCGCCGGCGCGGTCGCCTTCACCGACGGCAGCCGCAGCGTGATGAATTCCCTGGTGATGCGCCGCGCTCTCACCTACGCGCGCGATTTCGACGCGCTGATCGTGCATCATACCGAAGACCCGACCCTGATCGGCGAAGGGGTGATGAACGAGGGCGAGTTCGCCTCGCGCCTCGGCCTGATGGGCATTCCCACCGCCGCCGAAGCCATGGTGCTGGAGCGCGACATGCGCCTCGTCGTGCTGACCGGCGGGCGCTATCACGCCGCCTCGGTGAGCTGCATCGACTCGCTCGAAATCCTCCGGCATGCCCGCGATTCCGGCCACAACATCAGCGCCTCGGTGTCGATCAATCACATCACGCTGAACGAGAACGACATCGGGCCGTATCGCACCTTCCTCAAGCTGTCGCCGCCGCTGCGCACCGAGAACGACCGTCAGGCGCTGGTCGCCGGTCTCGCTTCGGGCCTGATCGACGTCATCATGTCGGATCACAATCCGCAGGACGTCGAGGTCAAGCGCCTGCCCTTCGCCGAGGCCGAGCCCGGCGCGATCGGTCTGGAGACCATGCTGCCGGCCGCGCTGCGCCTGGTACATTCCGGCGAGATCGACCTCAAGACCCTGATCCGCGCGATGTCGACCCGGCCAGCCGAACTGCTCGGCCTGCCCGGCGGCTCGCTCCGTCCCGGCTCGCCGGCCGACGTGATCGTGATCGATCTCGATGTGCCATGGGTGCTCGATCCGGCCGATTTGAAATCGCAGTGCAAGAACACGCCGTTCGACGAGGCCCGGTTCACCGGCCGCGTCGTCCGCACTGTCGTCGGCGGCCGCACCGTGTTCGAATACCTGTAACAGGGGGGGATCGGCATGGCCGTGCCCGTTCTCGTCGCCGCCTGCGCTTTCGGTTATCTATGCGGCTCGGTGCCATTCGGCCTGATCACCACCCGCCTTGCCGGCACCGAAGACCTGCGCTCGATCGGTTCGGGCAATATCGGCGCGACCAACGTGCTGCGCACCGGCCGCAAGAGCCTTGCCGCGATCACGCTGCTTGGCGACATGCTCAAGGGCACCTTCGCAGTGCTGGTGGCGCGCCATTTCGCCGGGACGGAAGCCGCGATCCTCGCCGGCCTCGGTGCCTTTCTCGGCCATCTTTTTCCGGTGTGGCTGAAATTCAAGGGCGGCAAGGGCGTCGCCACCTATATCGGCATCCTGCTCGGGCTGTTCTGGCCCGTCGCGCTGGCATTCTGCGCCATCTGGCTCGCCGTCGCCTTCCTGTCCCGCTACTCGTCGCTGGCGGCGCTGGTCGCAAGCGCGCTCACGCCGCTGATGCTGCTGTGGGCGCAGCATTTCGACCTCGCCGTGCTGTTCGCCGTACTGTCGGCGCTGCTCTGGATCATGCACCGCCCCAATATCCGGCGGCTGATGGCGGGGACCGAGGGCAAGATCGGCGCGAAAGGATAAATCCGCGCAACTCCCGATTGCCCGCGCCGCCGACTTGCGCGAGACTTCCCGCCGCGGGGGCGGCGTGGATACACAACCACACACATTGAAGCTGACCGACGGACAGCGCATCGACTGGCTGCGGCTGATCCGCAGCGACAATGTCGGCCCGCGCACCTTCCGCTCGCTGATCAACCACTGCGGCAGCGCCCGCGCGGCGCTGGAACGCTTGCCGGATCTCGCGCGGCGCGGCGGCGCCAGCAAGCCGGGACGAATTTGCAGTGCGGACGACGCGGCGCGGGAAATCGCGGCCGGCAAAAGAATGGGCCTCGCGCTGCTCGCGCCCGGCGAATTCGGCTACCCGCCGCGCCTCGCCCTGATCGACGATGCCCCGCCGCTGCTCGGCGTGCGCGGCGCGCCGCAAATCCAGATGCAGCCGATGATCGGCATCGTCGGATCGCGCAATGCCTCCGGCGCCGGGCTGAAGTTTGCGGAAACCATCGCGCACGATCTCGGCGAGGCCGGTTTCGCCATCGTCTCGGGCCTTGCCCGCGGCATCGATCAGGCCGCGCATCGCGCCGCGCTTGGAAGCGGGACGGTGGCGGTGCTGGCGGGCGGCCATGACCGGATCTACCCGCCCGAGCATGACGATCTGCTGCTCGATATCCTCGAACAGCGCGGCGGCGCGATTTCGGAAATGCCGTTCGGCCACAGCCCCCGCGCCCGCGACTTTCCCCGCCGCAACCGCCTGATCTCCGGTGTCGCGCTCGGCGTCATCATCGTCGAGGCCGCGCTGCGCTCGGGCTCGCTGATCACCGCGCGTTTTGCCAACGAACAGGGCCGCGAAGTGTTCGCGGTGCCCGGCTCGCCGCTCGATCCGCGCGCCGCCGGCACCAACGATCTGATCAAGCAGGGCGCGACCCTGACCACCGGCGCGGCCGACGTGATCAATGCGGTGCAACCGATCCTGGGCCGCCCCATCGAATTGCCGATCGAGGAACGGGAGAATGATGGGCCGATCGACGACGAGCCGCGGGCCAGCGACCGCGCGCGCATCGTCGGCCTGCTCGGCCCCTCGCCGGTCGGCATCGACGATCTGGTCCGGCTGTCCGGCACCTCGGCTGCCGTGGTCCGCACCGTGCTGCTCGAACTGGAGCTTGCCGGCCGTCTGGAGCGTCACGGCGGCGGCATGGTCTCGCTCACATTATAATAATGAAGCAGGTGGCATACGGCGAGCGACGGTGAACAAGCGCCGATACGCGCTATCGCTCGTCCGGCCCACGGCGATACGCCAGAGTGTCGTTCGCTTCCATCTGCGCCATGTCGAGCAGGTAGCTCAGGGTGCCAAGACCGTGCCGGGCGGCAATGCGCGCAAGATCGGACAGCGTCGAGGCGATGAAAGCGACCGCCTCGTCCGGACCGCCGCCTCCGTCAGCAGGATCGCGGCAATCAGACATGGATGGTCCACGCTTTGGGCGCGGCGGGGTCATGTCTTCTCCGCTTTGGTCCGTGGAACCTGACACGAATCCACTCCGTCTGCACAACTTATAGTTTTAATTCTCAACCATGGCGAGTGTAAACCAAAAACTCTCACACCATGGCGATTTGACAGGGCGTGTGACTTTACCCATGTATCGAGCGAAACAGATCGCGCCGCAACTTCGATTCCGGCGCTGATTACTCCTGCAAGCCATTGGAATCATATGAATATCGTCATTGTCGAGTCGCCTGCAAAGGCCAAGACGATCAACAAATATTTGGGCTCCTCCTACGAGGTTCTGGCCTCTTACGGGCATGTTCGAGACCTTCCGGCCAAGAACGGATCGGTCGATCCCGACGCCAATTTCCAGATGATCTGGGAAAACGATCCCAAGGCCGCCGGTCGTCTCAACGACATCGCCCGCGCCCTCAAGGGAGCCGACAAGCTGATCCTCGCCACCGACCCTGATCGCGAGGGCGAGGCGATCTCCTGGCACGTCCTGGAGATCATGAAGGAGAAACGGGCGCTCAAGGATCAGAAGATCGAGCGCGTGGTGTTCAACGCCATCACCAAGCAGGCCGTTACCGAGGCTATGAAGCATCCGCGCGAGATCGATGGCGCGCTGGTCGATGCCTATATGGCGCGGCGCGCGCTCGACTATCTCGTCGGCTTCACCCTCTCCCCGGTGCTGTGGCGCAAGCTGCCCGGCGCACGCTCGGCGGGCCGGGTGCAGTCCGTCGCGCTGCGGCTGGTCTGCGACCGCGAACTCGAGATCGAGAAATTCGTCGCCCGCGAATACTGGTCGCTGCTGGCGACGCTGGCGACGCCGCGCGGCGAAAGCTTCGAGGCGCGTCTGGTCGGCGCCGACGGCCAGAAGATCCAGCGGCTCGACATCGGCAGCGGTGCCGAGGCGGAAGATTTCAGGAAGGCGCTGGAAGCGGCGGCTTTCGCCGTCAGCAGCGTCGAAGCCAAGCCGGCGCGCCGCAATCCGCAGGCCCCCTTCACCACCTCAACGCTGCAGCAGGAAGCCAGCCGCAAGCTCGGCTTCGCGCCGGCGCACACCATGCGCATCGCCCAGCGCCTTTACGAGGGCATCAATCTCGGTGGCGAGACCACCGGCCTCATCACCTATATGCGGACCGACGGCGTGCAGATCGCCCCCGAGGCGATCACCCAGGTGCGCAAGGTGATCGGCGAGGATTACGGCAAGTCCTATCTGCCGGACACGCCACGCCAGTATTCGTCGAAGGCGAAGAACGCGCAGGAAGCGCATGAGGCGATCCGCCCGACCGACCTCAGCCGCCGTCCCTCGCAGATCAAGAGCAAGCTCGATAACGATCAGGCCCGGCTCTACGAACTGATCTGGATGCGCACGGTCGCGAG
>JAFKKO010000059.1 GCA_017305455.1 Hyphomicrobiales bacterium
TGGGCGGTGATCCCGGTCAATCTCAACTGGGTGATCGCCGACATCAACGTCGGCATCCTTTATATTTTCGCGATCTCCTCGCTGTCGATCTACGGCATCATCATGGCCGGCTGGTCGTCGAACTCGAAATATCCGTTCCTCGCCGCGCTGCGTTCGGCGGCGCAGATGGTGTCTTATGAAGTCTCGATCGGCTTCGTGATCGTCACCGTTCTGCTGTGCGCCGGCTCGCTGAACCTCACCGCGATCGTCGAGGCGCAGCACACCAAGGGCCTCGCCACCATGATCGGCCTGCCGTGGCTGACCATCCTGAACTGGTACTGGCTGCCGCTGCTGCCGATGTTCGTGATCTTCTATGTCTCGGCGCTTGCGGAGACCAACCGTCCGCCGTTCGACCTTGTCGAAGCTGAATCCGAACTGGTCGCCGGCTTCATGGTGGAATACGGCTCGACGCCGTATCTCCTGTTCATGCTCGGCGAATACGTCGCGATCTGCACCATGTGCGCGATGGGCGCGATCCTGTTCATGGGCGGCTGGCTGCCGCCGGTCGATCTGCCGCCGTTCACCTGGGTGCCGGGCGTCATCTGGTTCACGCTGAAGGCCTTCGCGTTCTTCTTCCTGATCGCGATGGCGAAGGCGATCGTTCCCCGTTATCGCTACGATCAGCTCATGCGGCTCGGCTGGAAGGTGTTCCTGCCGTTGTCGCTGGCAATGGTCGTGATCGTCGCGGGTGTCCTGCAGTTCGCAGGCATCGCGCCGAAGTGAGGACATCATGGGTATAGCATCCGCAGCCAATTCGCTTTTGCTCAAGGAGTTCGCCGCAGCCTTCGTGCTGACGATGCGCTACTTCTTCAGGCCGAAGCCGACCCTGAACTATCCCTTCGAGAAGGGGCCGATCTCGCCGCGCTTCCGTGGCGAGCACGCGCTGCGCCGTTATCCGAACGGCGAGGAGCGCTGCATCGCCTGCAAACTGTGCGAGGCGATCTGCCCGGCGCAGGCCATCACTATCGAGGCCGGCCCGCGCCGCAACGACGGCACGCGGCGCACCGTGCGCTACGACATCGACATGGTGAAGTGCATCTATTGCGGTTTTTGCCAGGAAGCATGCCCGGTCGAGGCCATCGTCGAGGGACCGAATTTCGAGTTCGCGACCGAGACGCGCGAGGAGCTCTACTATGACAAGGCACGGCTGCTCGCCAATGGTGATCGCTGGGAGCGCGAAATTGCCAAGAACATCGCGCTTGACGCGCCCTACCGATAGAGCAGCCGCATGATTTTCCCCGCGCTCTTCTTCTATCTCTTCGCCGGCGTCTGCGTCGCCTCGGCGGTGATGGTCATCACCGCGCGCAACCCGGTGCACTCCGTGCTGTTCATGATCCTCGCCTTCGTCAACGCGGCGGGGCTGTTCCTGCTGCTCGGCGCCGAATTCCTGGCGATGATCCTGGTGGTCGTCTATGTCGGCGCGGTGGCGGTGCTGTTCCTGTTCGTGATCATGATGCTCGACGTGGACTTCGCCGAGCTGCGCCAGGGCTTCATCGAATATCTGCCGGTCGGACTTCTGGTCGGCGCGATCTTCCTTGCCGAGCTTCTGCTGGTCGCAGGCGGCTGGGTCATCAGCCCGAACGTCGGTCAGGCCATCACCTCGCCGATCCCGAGCGCGATCACCAATACCGAGGCGATCGGCCTCGTGCTCTACACCCGCTACATCCATTACTTCCAGATGGCGGGTCTGGTGCTGCTGGTGGCGATGATCGGCGCGATCGTGCTGACATTGCGTCACAAGGCCAACGTCAAGCGTCAGGACGTCAGCGCGCAGAACGCGCGCGGCAAGGCGACCGCGATGGCCATGCGCAAGGTGGCGTCGGGGCAGGGGCTCCAGGACGCCGATGCCGGGGAGTGGGTGAAATGACGATCGGTCTCGGACATTACCTCGCGGTCGGCGCGATCCTGTTCACGCTCGGGATCCTCGGCATTTTCATCAACCGCAAGAACGTCATCATTATCCTGATGTCGATCGAGTTGATCCTGTTGTCGGCGAACGTCAACCTCGTGGCGTTCTCTAGTTTTCTCAATGACATCGTGGGGCAGGTTTACGCGCTTCTCGTGCTGACCGTGGCGGCGGCGGAAGCGGCGATCGGCCTTGCGGTGCTGGTGGTGTTCTTCCGCAACCGCGGCTCGATCGCGGTCGAAGACATCAACCTGATGAAGGGCTGAGACCAACATGATTCAGGCCATCGTATTCCTGCCGCTGATCGGCGCCCTGATCGCCGGTGCGATCGCCATCTGGGGCGCGCACGGGCGCAACCCGAGCGGCGACGAGATGGAGCATGCCGACCACGGCCATGGTCACGGTCATGCCGCGCATGCGCACGAGGCGCATGATCATGCCGCGCATGACGGTCACGATCATGACGACCACGGCCCGGTCGAGCCGCCGGCCGCGGGCTCGCGCGCGGCGGAAGTCATCACCACTATGCTGCTGCTGATTTCGGCGGCGCTGTCGTGGGTGGCGTTCGTCGATGTCGGTCTGCTGCATCACGCCGCCCGCATCGAGCTGCTGCCCTGGATCAATTCCGGCGACCTCAAGGTCGCCTGGATGCTGCGCGTCGATACGCTGACCGCGGTGATGCTGGTGGTGGTCACCTCGGTGTCCTCGCTCGTGCATCTGTATTCGATCGGCTACATGCACGAGGATCCGAACCGTCCGCGCTTCATGGCGTATCTGTCGCTGTTCACCTTCGCGATGCTGATGCTGGTGACCGCCGACAACCTCGTGCAGTTGTTCTTCGGCTGGGAAGGCGTGGGCCTGGCGAGCTACCTGCTGATCGGGTTCTGGTTC
This sequence comes from Hyphomicrobiales bacterium, assembly GCA_017305455.1. GTDB lineage: Bacteria > Pseudomonadota > Alphaproteobacteria > Rhizobiales > Xanthobacteraceae > Afipia. Next base: position 2,837 of record JAFKKO010000059.1, read on the forward strand.
CAGAAGCCGTCGGCCAATGCCGCCGCGATCAAGGCGTTCGTGGTCAACCGCGTCGGCGATTTCGGTTTTCTGCTCGGCATCTTCGCCATTTTTGCGCTGGTCGGCTCGATCGATTTCGAGACCATCTTCGCCTCGGCGCCGAGCCTTGTCGGCAAGTCCATCCATGTCTTCCACTGGGACATCGACGCGCTGACCTTCATCTGCCTGATGCTGTTCATGGGCGCGATGGGCAAGTCGGCGCAGTTCCTGCTGCACACCTGGTTGCCGGACGCGATGGAAGGCCCGACCCCGGTGTCGGCGCTGATCCACGCCGCGACCATGGTCACCGCCGGCGTCTTCATGGTGGCGCGCCTGTCGCCGCTGTTTGAACTGGCGCCGAACGCACAGGCCTTCGTGATGCTGATCGGCGGCACCACGGCGCTGTTCGCCGCGACCATCGGCCTCGTGCAGAACGACATCAAGCGCATCGTTGCCTATTCGACTTGTTCGCAGCTCGGCTACATGTTCGTGGCGATGGGGGCGGGCGCCTATTCGGTCGGCATGTTCCACCTGTTCACGCATGCCTTCTTCAAGGCGCTGTTGTTCCTGGGCTCCGGTTCGGTGATCGCCGCGATGCATCACGAGCAGGACATCCGCAACATGGGCGGCCTGAAGGATCGCATCCCGTACACCTACGCGACCATGGTGATCGGCACGCTGGCGCTGACCGGCTTCCCGCTCACCGCCGGCTATTTCTCCAAGGATGCGATCATCGAATCCGCGTTCGTGGCGCATAACCCGTTCGCGCTGTATGCCTTCCTCGCCACCGTGGTCGCCGCCGGCCTGACCTCGTTCTATTCCTGGCGCCTGATCTTCAAGACCTTCCACGGCGAACCGCACGACCGGCATCATTACGAGGCCGCGCACGAGAGCCCGTGGGTGATGATGGTGCCGCTGTACGTGCTGGCCGCGGGCTCGCTGCTCGCCGGCTTTCCGTTCAAGGAATTGTTCGCTGGCCACGGCGTCGAGGAATTCTTCCGCGACTCGCTGAAGCTGAAGCCGAACATTCTGGAAGAAATGCATCACATCCCGGCGTGGATTGCGTTCTCACCGACGGTGATGATGGCGGGAGGCTTCGCCGTGGCGTGGATGTTCTACATCCGCCGGCCGTATCTGCCGGTCGAACTCGCCGACCACCACCCGCTGCTCTACAAGTTCCTGCTCAACAAGTGGTACTTCGACGAGCTGTATGACGTGATCTTCGTGCGTCCCGCCAAGTGGCTCGGGCGCTTCCTCTGGAAGAAGGGCGACGGTTTCGTGATCGACGGCTTCGGTCCGGACGGCGTGTCCGCTCGGGTGCTGGATGTGACGCGCAGGCTGATGCGCGTGCAGACCGGCTATCTCTATCACTATGCCTTCGCGATGATGATCGGTGTCGCGGGGCTCATCACCTGGTTCATGTTCGGCGTTGGGGGCCAGCAATGACAACCTGGCCTGTGCTTTCCATCGTCACCTTCCTGCCGGTCGTCGGCGCGCTGCTGGTCTATCTGATGGCGCGCGGCGGCGAGGAAGCGGCCAGCCGCACCGCGCGCTGGGTCGCGCTGTGGGCCACCATCGTCACCTTCGCGGTCTCGCTCATTCTGGTGATGCGGTTCGATCCGGCGCAAGCCGGCTTCCAGTTCGTCGAGAAGGCGCCCTGGCTCGCCAACACCATCGTCTACCACATGGGCGTCGATGGCATCTCGTTGCCGTTCGTGATCCTGACCACCGCGCTGATGCCGTTCTGCATCCTGGCAAGCTGGCGCGCGGTGAAGCTGCGCGTGCGCGAATACATGATGGCGTTCCTGATCCTGGAAACGCTGATGATCGGCACCTTCTCGGCGCTCGATCTCGTGCTGTTCTATCTGTTCTTCGAAGGCGGCCTCATTCCGATGTTCCTGATCATCGGCGTGTGGGGCGGCCCGCGCCGGGTCTACGCCACCTTCAAGTTCTTCCTCTATACGCTGCTCGGCTCGGTGCTGATGCTGCTCGCCATCATGGCGCTGTACTGGAATGCCGGCACCACCGATATTCCGACGCTGATGGCGACGGCGGTGCCGCGCAATCTGCAGACCTGGGCATGGCTGGCGTTCTTCGCTTCCTTCGCAGTGAAGATGCCGATGTGGCCGGTGCACACCTGGTTGCCGGATGCGCACGTCGAGGCGCCGACCGCGGGCTCGGTCGTGCTGGCGGCGATTCTTCTGAAGATGGGTGGCTACGGCTTCCTGCGCTTCTCGCTGCCGATGTTCCCGCTGGCCTCGCATGATTTCGCGCCGCTGGTGTGGACGCTCTCGGCGATCGCGATCATTTACACCTCGCTGGTCGCCTTGATGCAGGAGGACATGAAGAAGCTGATCGCGTACTCCTCGGTCGCGCATATGGGCTTCGTCACCATGGGCATCTTCGCCGGCACCACGCAGGGCGTGGCGGGCGGCGTGTTCCAGATGGTGTCGCATGGCATCGTCTCCGGCGCGCTGTTCCTGTGCGTCGGCATCATCTACGACCGCATGCATACCCGCGAGATCGCCGCCTATGGTGGCCTCGTCAACCGCATGCCGCTCTACGCGCTGGTGTTCTTGGTCTTCACCATGGCCAATGTCGGTCTGCCCGGCACCTCCGGATTCGTCGGTGAATTCCTCACGCTGCTCGGCACCTTCAAGGTCTCGGTCCCGACCGCGATCTTCGCCACCACCGGCGTGATCCTGTCGGCGGCCTATGCGCTCTGGCTCTACCGCAAGATCGTGTTCGGCGTGCTGGAGAAGCCGGCGCTGGCCTCGATCAAGGACATGACCGCGCGCGAGGTCTTGATCCTTGCGCCGTTCGTGGTGCTGACCATCCTGTTCGGCGTCTATCCGAAGCCGGTGCTGGATATGTCGGCGGCCTCGGTGCAGCAACTCGTCAACAATTACAGCGCGGCGATCACGGCCGTGAAGGCCGCGGCCTTAAACTGAGAGCAGGGCAGGACAGCACGTCATGAATTTCGACATTGCAAGCTATTCGCTGCTCCCGGTGCTGCCGGAGATTGTGCTGGCGGCCGGCGCGATGCTGCTGCTGCTGGTCGGCGCCTATCGCGGCGCGAGCGCGGTCCGCGCCATCACGGTGCTCTCCACCATTCTGCTCGTGGTGACCGGCGTTCTGGTGCTGACGCTGCCGCCCGGCAAGCTCACCACCTTCGGCGGCAGCTTCATCGTCGATGATTTCGCGCGCTTTCTGAAGGTGCTGTCGCTGATCGGATCGGCCGCGACGCTGCTGCTGTCGCGCCGCTATCTTGCCGATCAGGCCCGGATCTTCGAATACGCCATTCTGGTGCTGCTCTCCAGCATCGGCATGATGGTGCTGATTTCGGCCGGCGATCTCGTGATGCTTTATCTCGGCCTCGAACTGATGAGCTTCGCGCTCTACGTCGTCGCCTCCAGCCATCGCGACAATCTCAAGGCGACCGAGTCCGGCCTGAAGTATTTCGTGCTCGGCTCGTTGTCGTCCGGCATGCTGCTGTACGGCGCTTCGCTGATCTACGGCTTCACCGGCACGGTGTCGTTCGCCGGCATCGCGGCGGCCGCCAAGACCGGCGGCCTCGGCATCATGTTCGGCATCGTCTTCCTGCTTGCGGGCCTGTGCTTCAAGGTCTCGGCGGTGCCGTTCCACATGTGGACGCCTGACGTCTATGAAGGCGCGCCGACCCCGGTGACCGCGTTCTTCGCCTCGGCGCCGAAGGTGGCGGCGCTCGCGATCTTCACCCGCGTCGCGCTGACTGCGTTCCCCGGCGTCACCCACGAGTGGCAGCAGATCGTGACTTTCGTCTCGATCGCCTCGATGGCGCTCGGCTCGTTCGCGGCGATCGGCCAGAAGAACATCAAGCGCATGATGGCCTATTCCTCGATCGGCCATATGGGCTTTGCGCTGGTCGGCCTCGCCGCGGGCACCGAGCAGGGCGCGCAGGGCGTGATCCTGTATCTGGCGATCTATGTCGCGATGACGCTCGGCACCTTCTCGGTGATCCTGGCGATGAAACGGGGCGGCCACAATGTCGAGCAGATCAGTGATTTCGCAGGGCTCTCGCGCACCAATCCGGTGATGGCGTTTCTGTTTGCGATGCTGCTGTTCTCGCTGGCCGGCGTGCCGCCGCTCGCGGGCTTCTTCGCCAAGTTCTATGTCTTCCTCGCGGCGATCCAGTCCGGCCTGTTCGTGCTGTCGGTGATCGGCGTCATCACCAGCGTGGTGGGCGCGTTCTACTATCTGTCGATCATCAAGGTGATGTATTTCGACGAGCCGAAGGGCGCGGTCGAGCCGATGGGCGGCGAATTGCGAGCGGTGCTCGCGGTCGCCGGCGTGTTCAACCTGCTGTTCTTCGTCTATCCGGCTCCGCTGGTGAACGCGGCGACGCTCGCCGCGAAGTCGCTGTTCTGAGATGGCGTTTGCGCTCGGTCCGCGAGCACAAACCGCCGGAATCCGGCTGGCCGCCTTCGAAACCATCGGATCGACCAATGGCGAGGCTTTGGAGCGGATGCGCGCCGGCGAGCGCGGCCCGTTGTGGTTGACGACGGCGCATCAGAGCGCCGGGCACGGCCGGCGCAACCGCGCATGGGTTTCGTCGCCGGGCAATCTTGCCGCCAGCATCATCCAGACCATCGATGCTTCGCCTGCCGTCGCTGCCACGCTCGGCTTTGCCGCCGGTCTTGCGCTCGACAGCGCGCTACGCCAGATCGCGGGTACGCGCGCGGCCTCGCTCGCGCTGAAATGGCCCAATGACGTGCTGGCCGACGGCAAGAAGATCGCCGGCATTCTGATCGAGACCGAAACCGTGGCCGGCGGGCTTGCCGTGGTCGTCGGCATCGGCGTCAACGTCGTCGCGGCGCCGGAGGGCATGCCGTATCCGGCGACCTCGCTGGCGGCGTGCGGTATTACGGCGAGCGCGGAGGATGTATTCGCCGCACTGTCGGATGCGTGGCTGGAGTTCGTCGCGCGCTGGGATGGCGGCCGCGGTTTTTCGGAGATCCGCCGGCTGTGGCTGGCGCGCGCCGCCGGACTCGGCAAACCGATGAGAGTGCAGAGCGGCAGTATGACCTTGCAGGGGATTTTCGAGACGCTCGACGAGGAGGGGCGGCTGGTGCTGGTGAATGCCGACGGCAAGCGGATGACGGTCGCGGCGGGCGACGTGCATTTCGGCGCGGCGATGTCGGCGGGGGCGGCCTGATGGCGCGTCCGGACGAATTCACCTTCGCGCCGCTCGGCGGCATCGGCGAGATCGGCATGAATTTGTCGCTCTACGGCCTCGGCAACCGCCATCAGCGCAGCTGGCTCGCGGTCGATCTCGGTGTGTCGTTCGGCAATGAGGAGCATCTGCCCGGCATCGACGTCATCATGCCAGACATCCGTTTCCTCGAAAAGGAACGCAAGAACCTCGTCGGCCTCGTGCTGACCCACGCCCATGAGGATCATTTCGGCGCCATCATCGACCTGTGGCCGCGCCTGCAATGCCCGATCTATGCGACGCAGTTCAGCGCCTCGCTGTTCGAGGCCAAATGCGCCGCCGAACGCAACGCGCCGAAGATTCCGGTCACGGTCGTGCAATCGGGCGGGCGGATTGACCTCGGCCCGTTCAACATCGAATTCATTCCGGTGGCGCATTCGATTCCGGAATCGCACGCGCTGGCGATCCGCACCGAAGTCGGCACGGTGCTGCACACCGGCGACTGGAAGATCGATCTGACGCCGATCATCGGTCGGCCGACTGACGAGAAGCGCTTGCGCGAGGTTGGCGACGAAGGCGTGCTGGCGCTGATCGGAGACTCCACCAATGCGGTGCGCGAGGGCCGCTCGCCTTCCGAGCAGGAGGTCGCCAAAACCCTCACCGAGTTGGTGAAGGCCGCGCGCGGCCGCGTCGCGGTGACGACCTTCGCCTCGAATGTTGCGCGTTTGCGGGCCGTCGCGGAAGCCGCCCGCGCCGCCGACCGCGAAGTGGTGGTGATCGGGCGGGCGATGGAGCGCGTGGTCCAGGTCGCGCGCGAGACCGGCTATCTCGACGGCATCGGCGCATTCCGAGGCGCGGACTATTATGGTCATTTCCCGCCGGACAAGGTGCTGGCGCTGTGCACCGGCAGTCAGGGTGAGCCGCGCGCGGCGCTGGCCCGCATCGCCAATGACGACCACCCGCAGGTGACGCTGAACAAGGGCGACACCGTGATCTTCTCCTCGCGCACCATTCCGGGCAACGAGCGCGCGGTTGGCGGGATCATCAACAATCTGGTGTTGCAGGGCGTCGAGGTTATCACCGACCGCACTCATCTGGTTCACGTCTCGGGGCATCCGCGCCAGGATGAGTTGCGCGACATGATCTCCTGGGTGCGGCCGCAACTGCTGATCCCGGCCCATGGCGAGGCGCTGCATCTGTCGGAGCATGCCAAGCTGGCGCGGGCCTGCGGCGTGCCGAAGGTCGTGGTCTGCAAGAACGGCGATCTGGTGCGGCTGGGGCCGGGCGAGCCCGCGATCATCGACGAGGTGCCGGCGGGCCGCACCTACAAGGATGGCATTCTTCTGGAGGACCAGAAGGCGCGCGCGGTGGTCGAGCGCCGCCGCCTGTCCTTCGCCGGCTGCGCGCTGGTCTCCATCGTCATGACCGAGAGCGGCGAGCTTGCCGATGATCCCGAAATTGAACTGATCGGTATCCCCGAGCGCAACGCCGCCGGCGAGGACATTGCCGACGAGGCGTTCGATGTCGCGGTTTCCACGGTCGAGAGCCTGCCGCGCGCCAAACGGCGCGATCCGGATGCGGTGTCGGAGGCGGTGCGCCGCGCGGTGCGTGCTTCGATCGCGGAGCAATGGGGCAAGAAGACGATCTGCACGGTTCATGTGCTGGTGGTCTGATATCGTCGCGACCTGATTTGACGATGGAGGCAAGGATGCTGGGCCGGCTCAACCATGTGGGTATCGCCGTGCGCGATGTGAAAGCTGCGGCGGAGATCTACCGCGCCGCGTTCGGTGCCAAGATTTCCGAGCCGATCGAGGCGCCTTTGCACGGCGTGGTCGCGCTATTTGTCACCTTGCCCAACACCAAGATCGAGTTCATTCAACCGTTGGGAGAGACGTCGCCGGTCGCCAAGTTTCTGGCGCGCAATCCCGATGGCGGCATTCACCATTTGTGCTACGAGGTGCCGGACATCATCGCAGCGCGCGATGATTTCATCGCGCGGGGCGCGCGGGTGCTCGGCGACGGCGAACCGAAGGCTGGTGTTGGCGGCGCTCTGGCGCTCTTTCTGCATCCGAAGGATTTCTCCGGTGCGCTCATCGAGATCAAGCAGGTCTAGACCATGACCATTTCTTCCGCCCTGGCGATCTATTTCGTGTTGTGGTGGGTGGTGCTGTTCGCGGTGCTGCCGTTCGGCGTGCGCAATAGCGAGGACGATGCCGGCGAGAACGTGGCTGGAGCCGATCCCGGCGCACCGCGGGTGCCGCGCATGGCGCAGAAGCTACTGTGGACCACCGTTGTGTCCGCAATTCTTTTTGCGATCGGCCTGTATGCCCATCGACAGGGCTATCTCAATCTCGACCGGCTCAGCGATCTGCTCGGCTTTCCGCGCTGACGCTTGGATGACGTTGGCGCCCCAGCGGCGAGTGAACATCGGACACGCAGATAGCGGCAGACAAAAAAAAGAGCAGGGCCCAGCCCCGCTCTTGCAATTGTCTCGACTCCTTAATTTCCCGATGAGATTGGATTTATCCGTGTTTGTACGGGAACGACGCTGCTTGTGCGCGTCAGAGCCTCCTCCCAAGACTTGGACCGGCCACTTGGACCACCGGATGAAATTGGCGAGCCGCATTCGTCCGGGCAGACTATGTAGCCGAACGTCACCGCGTTGTCACCCTTTTCGGAAAGAAATCTCCTATTTACCGCACTGCACAAAGATGAGGAAATAAACGGCTGTTTTATTCTGAAACGGCCACATGAAACGAGGCCGTCAGGAACCTTCTGCATCTCTCGACATCCCATCTGAAGCGTGATTAGTCGGGACGGGGATCAACGAGTGAAAACAATGCGCCGCTGGCTGGGGACATATCTTCCCGTCGCGATGTTCGCCATTCTGGCGCAGTTGATGGCGCCGGTCGGGGCGGCATGGGCCGCGGCCGCGCTCCATGATCCGCTGGCCAATGCTCCGATCTGCGTAACCCTTCACGGAGCATCCGACTCCGATATCAATCTGATGGATCAGGGGCAGTCAGCGCCACAGACGCACACCACATGCTGTGCGTTGTGCGTGCTGGTGCATTCCGGATCGGCAGCCGTCCCGGCGCCCGATGCGCCTTTCGTGGCGCTGCAGCTTTCCTATCAGCGCCTCCTGTGGCTGGCCGACCAGCCGATGCCGCCCGCGCGCGACGGCGGCCGTCTCGCGCAGGCTCGCGCGCCCCCTTTCCATTCCTGATCACGACCTCAATACGGCCGCGGCAGCCCGTGCCGCCGGCCCAAACGTGGATCAACGCTGCTTGATGCAGCCATCAGGAATGAATCATGTTCAGGAAGTTCAGGCCGCACGTTTTGTGTGGCGTCAGCATGCTGGCGGTCGCCGGCATGATCGAGGCGGGCGCGATGTCCCAAGCCCTTGCAGAGCACACATCCGGTCACGTCCTGCCGACGATGACGGTCGATGCACCCGCGGCGGCGCGCGCCAAGCCGCGCAAGCCGAAACGCACGGCCGCCGCGCGGCGGCAGACACCACAGCCTGCGATTGCGCAGGGCGCGTCGGCCACCTCGCAAACCCAAGCTGGCTCCGTCAGCGCCAGCACGGCGCGGGCCATTCTCGGTCAGGCGCCGCAGGGCCAGACCCAGACCACGATTGACCGAAGTCAATTCGACAACCGCCCGTCCTTCTCGGTGGCGGATGTGCTGCGCGAGAGCCCCGGCATCTCGGTGAAGCAGGGCAACGGCCCGCGCGATTTCGGCATCTCGATCCGCGGCTCGAACGCGCGCAACGGGTTCGGCATCCGCAACATGGTGATCTTCGACGACGGATTTCCGGTGACGCAACCCGACGGCCTGTCGCGCTCCGACCTGATCGATCCGCACGCCTATGGCGCGATCGACGTGATCCGCGGGCCGTCCTCGGCGCTGTACGGCAACTACGCCACCGGCGGGGCGCTGAACTTCCGCACCCGGCCGGGCGGTGAGATCGACGGCATCGAATACGGCATCGACGGCGGCAGCTTCGGCTATCTCAACAACTATCTCGCCGCGGGCAAGAAGATCGGAAACTTCGAGGCTTCGCTGTTCGCGAGCGATGCGCGCGGCAACGGCTTCATCGGCAATAGCTGGTTCAACACCCAGACGGTGAATTTCCTCGGGACCTTCAAGGCGACGCCGGACGACCGCTTCACGGTCAAGTTCATCAACAACAATCTCGATGCCCGGCTGCCGATCCGGCTGTCGCTCAACCAGTTTGACCAGAACCCGTTCCAGCGCGGTTGCACGATGTTTGCCACCGCCGCGCCGGGCTGCGCCACGGTGACGCTCAACAACAACGGCTTCAACAATTCCGCGGGGACCGACCGGGAAACTGCGGAGCAGGCCGGTCTTGGTCGCACCGATCGTCGCACCATTGTCGGCGGCCGCTGGGAGCACGATTTCGACAACCAGACCACCTGGCGCAACCAGTTCGTCTTCGACGACCGCAACATCAGCCAGCCGACCGGCGCGACCAGCGCGATCGGCGATTATCCTTCCTATAATTTCATCAGCGACGTGACCCGCCGCGGCCAGTTGTTCGGCATGGACTCGACGACCTATTTCGGCGGCTTCTACAACACGCTGAACTGGTCCGGAGACACCCGCATGCTGATGCCGGGGGGCGATGCGACGCTCGGGCGGCTGTCGTCCAACGTGACGGGCGAGCACTCCAACTACGGCCTGCGCGCGCGCGAGGAATTGAGGCTGACCGAGGCGTTGACCGCGATCGGCGGCATCGGCTGGGAGAGGTCGGTGCTGAGCGGCATCAACACAGCCTACAGCTATGCCGGACCGACCGGCATCACCAGCACGAAGATCACCACCGCCGACAAGCAGTTCGACAACATCGCGCCTGAACTCGCGCTGCTCTACAAGGTCAGCAACGAGTGGCTGGTGCGGGCGCGCGTCGCAACGGGCTACGGCACGCCGCAGGTCGGCAATCTGTTCGTGCTGGCGAACGGCCAGAACGGCAACAACACCCAGCTCACATCGCAGAAGAATCTGGGTTACGACCTCGGCGTCGACTGGACGCCGAACAAGGCGGTCAGGGTCAGCCTCACCGGCTTCTACGAGTTCTTCCGCGACGAACTCGTGACCCAGGCGACGCCGGTCGGCGCGCCGAATGGCAGCTTCACCTTTAACGCCCCGCGTTCGGAGCATCGCGGCGTCGAGTTGGCCGCCGACTGGCGGATCGATCCGCGCTGGCGCGCGACGCTGGCCTACACCTATCTTGACCAGATCTACACCGAATACACCGAGGTGCTGAACAACGGCGCGAGCTTCAGCTTCAACCGCGCCGGCAACAAGATTCCCGGCATTTCGCCCAACGAACTGACCGCGCGCCTGTCCTACGATGAAGTGTCAGGTCCGTTGCAGGGATTGGGCGGCTTTGTCGAGGTGCAGTGGAAGGATTCCTTCTACATGGACAATGCCAATTTGTTGAAGGCGCCGGGCTATGAACTGGTCAATCTCAACGTACACTACAAGACGGATCTGGTTTCGGATTATCTGAAATCGCTCAATCTGTATTTCGAGGTCCGCAACGTGCGGCGTGCAGAACCCGGCCAGCGTGCTGGCGAACAGCACAGGCTCGATCTATGCCGGCTCGCCGCGTACGTTCATTGCCGGAATGAAGGTCGCGTTCAGATGAGGCGCATCGTGTTGACTATTCGAAATGGGCTTAGGCACGCGCTCGTCGCTTTCGCGGCGATCGCACTGTGCTCGTCAGGTGTGCTGGCGCAGATGAAGCACCAGCACAACTCCGAGGCCGCGTGCGAGGAGACCGCGTTGAAATGCGCCTCGAAGGTCACGGCGACCTTCGACGCCCAAGGCACATTATGGGCAATCTGGATGGCGGGCGGCCAGCTCTCGGTCGCAAGCTCGACCGATGGCGGCAAGACGTTTTCGGCCCCGGTCGTAATCACCAAGGGCCATCCCGATCTCGACTGGGGGCCTGATGCGCGGCCGCAGATCGTGGTCGATCCGCAGGGACGCATCATCGTCGCGTTTTCGACCTTCCGCGACAAGGCGTTCAACGGCGAGGTGTTCACCACGCGCTCGGTGGATGGCGGCAAGACTTTCGCGCCGCCGCAGCCGATCACTGCCAGCAAAGAGAGCCAGCGCTTCCAGGCGCTGGCGCTCGATCGCGACGGTTCGGTGTTCGCAGCCTGGCTCGACAAGCGCAACCGCGACCCGGCGCGCAAGAAGGGCGAGGCCTATGACGGCGCGGCGCTGTTCTTCGCCTCGTCGAAGGATGGCGGCGCGACCTATTCGCAAGCGCATGTCGCGCGCGATAACACCTGCGAATGTTGCCGGCTCGGGCTTGCCTTTGCCGCGCCGGGCCATCCGGCGGTGGTGTTCCGCAATATCTTCGACGGTGGCGTTCGCGACCACGCCATCGTGACGTTCTCCGACCTGAAGACGCCGGGCGAGGTTCGCCGCGTCAGCGTCGACGACTGGCAGATCGCGGCATGTCCGCATCACGGGCCGAGCCTCGCGGTCGCAGCGAACGGTACTTACCACGTCACCTGGTACACCAACGGCAAGAACCGCAAGGGCTTGTTCTACGCCCGCTCCGAGGATGGCGGCCGCAGCTTCTCCACGCCGATGCCGATCGGCAATGCCGCGCGCGCGCCCTCACGTCCGTTCGTGCTGGCGGGCCCGAATGGAGCGCAACTGGTCTGGAAGGAATTCGATGGCGAGACGACCACGGTCAATCTGATGACGTCGCGAGATGCCGGGAAGACGTGGTCGCAGCCGCGCGCGATTGCCGGCACGACGGATGCCTCCGATCATCCGCTGCTGGTCAGCGACGGCCGCAAGGTGTTTCTGTCATGGATGACCAAGGCGGACGGCTATCGCTTTCAGGCTTTGGAGGGCGGATCATGAAACGGGCATGGCTTGTGGCCGGATTTCTGCTCGCATTGTTGTCGATGGCTCCCGCTGCGAATGCGCTCAAGCCGTTCGAGCGCGGAAGCTGGCAGACCATCCTCAAGGCGCATAACGGCCGTCCGACCATCGTGCACTTCTGGGGCGTCACCTGCGGCCCCTGCAAGGTCGAGTTGCCGCTGCTCGGCGCCTTCATGAAGAAGCATCCGGGCGTCGACATGGTGACCATCAGCGCCGACCTCGTGCCCAACCTGCCGGCGGCGGCGCAGGCCATGCTCGACAAGTCCGGGCTCGGACCGGCCGAGAACTGGATTTTCGGCGGCTTTGCCGAGCGGCTGCGCTTCGAGATCGACCCGAACTGGCAGGGCGATATTCCGCGCACCTTGCTGGTGGCCGGAGACGGCTCGATCACCACGCTGGAGGGAACCGCCGATATCGCCGATCTGGAGAAATGGTCCGCCGCGCAAGGGGCGGGAGCCAGATAGGGGGCGGCAGACAGGAGACCGGACGGCGGCCCGGCGGGCCGCCCTTGTGTTTTGCCGGGCAATCCGGTTTCAGTGGCGGGCTGTTCCGTTCCTCCGATTCCCCGAGCCTTTCCCATGCGACTGTCGCGTTTCTTCCTGCCCATCCTCAAGGAAACCCCGAAAGAGGCTGAAATCGTCTCCCACCGGCTGATGCTGCGCGCCGGCATGTTGCGGCAGGAGGCTGCGGGCATCTATGCCTGGCTGCCGCTCGGTTTCCGGGTGCTGAAGAAGATCGAGCAGATCGTGCGCGAGGAGCAGAACCGCGCCGGGGCCATCGAGCTTCTGATGCCGACGCTGCAACTCGCCGATCTGTGGCGAGAGAGCGGCCGCTATGACGCTTACGGCCCGGAGATGCTGCGCATCGCCGACCGCCACAAGCGCGAACTGCTCTACGGGCCGACCAACGAGGAGATGATCACGGAGATCTTCCGGGCTTACGTGAAGTCTTACCGGAGCCTGCCGCTCAATCTCTATCACATCCAATGGAAATTCCGCGACGAGCAGCGTCCGCGCTTCGGCGTGATGCGCGGCCGCGAATTCCTGATGAAGGATGCCTATTCGTTCGATATCGATGAGGCGGCAGCACGGCTGTCCTACAACAAGATGTTCGTGGCCTATCTGCGCACCTTCGCGCGCATGGGCCTGAAAGCCATTCCGATGCGCGCGGAGACCGGCCCGATCGGCGGCGACCTTTCCCACGAGTTCATCGTACTGGCCGAGACCGGCGAGTCCGGTGTGTTCTGCAACAAGGACGTGCTCGATCTGCCGGTCCCGGACGAGAGTGTCGATTACGACGGCGATCTCACCCCGATCATCAAGCAGTGGACCAGCCTCTACGCCGCCACCGAGGACGTCCATGACGCCGCGCGCTACGAGAGCGAGGTGCCGGCGGACAAGCGGGTGCAGACCCGCGGCATCGAGGTCGGCCAGATCTTCTATTTCGGCACCAAATATTCCGACAGCATGAAGGCGGTGGTGTCCGGCGCCGACGGCACCGAGCGGCCGATTCATGGCGGCTCCTATGGCGTCGGCGTCTCGCGCCTGGTCGGCGCGATCATCGAGGCCTGCCACGACGAGGCCGGCATCAAATGGCCGGAAGCCGTGGCGCCGTTCCGCGTCGCAATCCTCAATTTGAAGCAGGGCGCGGAGGATACCAACGCCGCCTGCGAGAAGCTCTATGCCGCACTGGCCGCGAAGGGCGTCGATGTGCTCTACGACGACACCGACCAGCGGCCCGGCGGCAAGTTCGCCACCGCCGACCTGATCGGTATTCCCTGGCAGGTCCTGATCGGTCCGAAGGGGCTTGCCGAGGGCAAGGCCGAGATCAAGAAGCGCAGCGACGGCAGCCGCGAATTTCTCAGCCTGGACGAGACGCTGAAGCGATTTACACAGTAATCGCGCCTCGTCAGGTCGCGGATCGCGACGCCCAAGACTACAATTCGCCCGAATCGTGTGAGACGCCGGGCGATGGATAAGAACAATGAGTGAGCGAGTTCGGACCGCGCCCTTCGCCCCCTTCGAGTGGCTGATTTCGGCCCGCTATCTCAGGGCCCGGCGCAAAGAGGGGTTCATCTCGGTCATCGCCGGCTTCTCGTTCCTCGGCATCATGCTCGGCGTCGCCACCCTCATCATCGTGATGGCGGTGATGAACGGCTTCCGCAAGGAACTGCTCGACAAGATTCTCGGCCTCAACGGCCATCTTCTGGTGCAGCCGCTGGAATCGCCGCTGACCGACTGGAAGGATGTCGCCGACCGCATCAACAACGTGAAGGGCGTCCGGCTCGCCGCGCCGATCGTCGAAGGGCAGGCGCTGGCATCCTCGCCGTTCAATGCCGCCGGCGTGCTGGTGCGCGGCATCCGCGCCGCCGACCTCAACAGCCTCACTTCGATCGCCAAGAACATCAAGCAGGGCACGCTGGAAGGTTTCGACGAGGGGCAGGGCGTGGCGATCGGTCGCCGTCTCGCCGACCAGTTGTCGCTGCGCGCAGGAGACACCCTGACACTGGTCGCGCCGCGCGGCGCGGTGACGCCGATGGGCACGACGCCGCGCATCAAGCCCTACAAGGTCGCCGCGGTGTTCGAGATCGGCATGTCGGAATATGACTCGGCATTCGTGTTCATGCCGCTCACCGAGTCCCAAGCCTATTTCAACCGCAACAACGACGTGACCTCGATCGAGATCTATACTGACAATCCCGACAAGATCGACGTCTATCGCAAGGCGGTGACCGAAGCGGCCGGCCGTCCGATCTTCCTGGTGGACTGGCGCCAGCGCAATGCGACGTTCTTCAACGCGCTTCAGGTCGAGCGCAACGTGATGTTCCTGATCCTCACTCTGATCGTGCTGGTCGCGGCGCTCAACATCATCTCCGGCCTGATCATGCTGGTGAAGGACAAGGGCAGCGATATCGCCATTCTGCGCACCATGGGCGCGACGCAGGGCTCGATCATGCGGGTGTTCCTGATCACCGGCGCTGCGATCGGCGTGGTCGGCACGCTGGTGGGCTTCCTGCTCGGACTGGTGGTCTGCATGAACATCGAGTCGATCCGCCAGTTCGTGTCCTGGCTGACCAACACCGAACTGTTCTCGCCCGAACTGTACTTCCTGTCCAAGCTGCCGGCCGAGATCGATGCCGGCGAGACCACCGCCGTGGTCATCATGGCGCTGACCCTGTCGTTCCTCGCGACGCTTTACCCGTCATGGCGTGCGGCGCGGCTCGACCCCATCGAGGCGCTGAGGTACGAGTGAGCACCATGGAGCAGGGGGACAACGACGCGCCGGTGGTGTTTCTGCATCAGATCCACCGCCGCTATCGGCAGGGCGAGGACACCCTGACCATTCTCGACAACGCCCAGCTCGCGCTGTGGGCCGGGCAGTCGGTGGCGCTGGTCGCGCCGTCGGGCACCGGCAAGTCGACGCTGCTGCATATCGCCGGACTGCTGGAACAGCCCGACGAGGGCGAGGTCTATATCGGCGGCGCCGCGACCTCGGGCCTGTCGGACGCCGAGCGCACCCGGATCAGGCGCACCGAGATCGGCTTCGTCTATCAGTCGCACCGTCTGCTGCCGGAATTCTCGGCGCTCGAGAATGTGATGATGCCGCAGATGATCCGCGGCTTGCCCCGCAAGGAGACGATCCAGCGCTCCAGGGAAATCCTCGCCTATCTCGGTCTTGGCGACCGCATCAACCACCGTCCGGCGGAATTGTCGGGCGGCGAACAGCAGCGCGTTGCCATCGCCCGCGCGGTGGCCAATGCGCCGCGCGTGCTGTTTGCCGACGAGCCGACCGGAAATCTCGATCCGCACACCGCCGATTATGTCTTCAAGGCGCTGATGCAGCTTGTGCGCGCGACCCAGGTGGCGATGCTGATCGCCACCCACAATATGGATCTCGCTGCGCGGATGGACCGCCGCGTATCGCTCGCGGACGGTCAGGTCATCGAACTGGACTAGAGCGTTTTCAAGCGAAGTGGAAACCGGTTTGCGTGAAGAAAACGCGTCAAAACATTAGACGAGAATCCAGCTTTGATTCCATCAAAGCTGGATTCTAGAAGCCTCGTCCGGTTCTTGCGATGTCAGTTCTTGTGCTGTCGCCGCTTGGTGCGGTGATGCTGCTTCTTCGGACGCGGCTGCGGCGGCACGTAATAGGGGCTGTCCGGGCCGTCCGACAGGTCCGGCAAAAAGCGCGGCTTTGTCACCACATAGGCGCTGCCCGGCGGTCCTGAATAAAACGGATCGCGATAGCATTCGGCGGTCCGGCCGGATGCGCTCATCCGGCACTGGGCCATCGTGGAATAGCTGCAGTCGTTATAGAAATCGCGAGAGGTGTAGACCCGCAGGCAGTAGGGATAGTTGATCTCCGCCTTGGCCGGCGAGGTGTCGGCCGCGACAAACGTTGTGCCAAGCGCCAGCGGCAGAAGCAGCAGGCGCAACGTTCCGGCCAGTCGCCGGACGGTGAATATCCGCGCCATCGGGGTCGTCATCAGTAGCTGCTCCGATGGCCCCGACGCGGCTTACGCGGGGCGTCATAGTCCTCGCGGTAGTAAAACGGATTCTGCTGGCAATAGGCGTAACGGCCGGAGGCTGCCGCCTTGCAGGCCGCATAGGTCGGATAGCTGCAGTCGCCGAGCGGGGAGGCATAGTCGCGTCCCAGAATGCAGAACGGATAATCGCGCGCCTCGGCCGGTGTCGGCGATCCGCCCGCGAGGATGCCGAAGGCCATGAGGGCGAAAAACAGGCTGCGCATTGTCATCTCCATGGGCCGGGACTCAAAACCGCGTCCGGGACTCTGTCCCTGTAACCGCTCCCGGTTCCACGAACAACACACGTTCCGGCGAGAAGTTCATTTCCCATCGAGTCCTTCCGTTACCTTTCGTTAGGGCTGTTTTAGGCGCGCCGCAAAGGGCGCTTGACCAAAGAACAAAAACAGAACTATGTTCCTTATATGTTCTAGTGAGTCCTGTCGGGTTATCAGAGGAGCATCAGCAATGTTGAGGACCTTCGTGGAAGAGGCTGCGGCGCTGGCATCAATCGTTCTGTTCATGGGAACCGTCGCGGTCTGGGCGCAGGTGATCCCCCAGCTTTAGGAGCTATGATATCCTCGGCGACGCTGGGGATAAGGCTGACAGCGCCACACCGGGGACTGTCAGCCGTGGGGTCTGGGGTATGATCGGGATCCTGAGTCGGCACGCCGGCGCGATCCCACCCACCATCAGAACCAAGAAGCCGCCATGCCGAACGCCGGATTCGTCCATCTGCACGTCCACTCGGCGTATTCGCTGCTGCAAGGCGCGATCAAGATCGCCAAGCTCGGTGAGTTGGCCAAGGCCGACCGCCAGCCGGCGCTGGCGCTCACCGACACCGACAATATGTTCGGCGCGCTGGAATTCTCCGACAAGATGGCGGCGTCTGGCATCCAGCCGATTGTCGGCTGCGCGCTGGCGGTGGATTTCGGCGATCAGGATCCGAAGGCCCGCAATGTCGCCGATCTCGCACCGGCCCGCATCGTGCTGCTGGCGGCGCGCGAGGAGGGCTATCGCAGCCTGATGCGGCTCAACTCCCGCGCCTTCCTCGAGACCCCGGTCAACGAGCAGCCGCACATCAAGATCGACTGGCTGGACGGCGCGAGCGCCGGGCTGATCGCGTTGACAGGTGGTCCGGACGGGCCGATCTCGCGCGCCTTCGCCGCCGATCATGCCGCGCTCGCCGCCGCCCGCTGCGAGCAGTTGCAGGCGTTGTTCGGCGACCGGCTCTATGTCGAATTGCAGCGTCATGGACTTGACCGCGAGCGGCGGGTCGAGCCGGCGCTGATCGATCTGGCCTATCGCACCGGCCTGCCGCTGGTGGCGACCAACGAGCCGTATTTCGCGACCGTCGAGGATTACGAGGCGCACGACGCGCTGCTGTGTATTTCGGGAGGCCGGCTGGTCGCCGACACCGACCGCGCCCAGCTCACCCCCGATCATCGCTTCAAGACCCGCGCCGAGATGGCGGTGCTGTTCGCCGATCTGCCGGAGGCGCTGGCCTCCACCGTCGAAATCGCCGAGCGCTGCTCGTTCCGGCCGCGCACCCGCAAGCCGATCCTGCCGCGCTTCACCCGCGGCGAGGGTAGCGGCGATGCCGCCCACGCCCATGCCGAGGAAGCCGCCGAGCTGCGCCGTCAGGCGGAGGAGGGGCTGACGCATCGGCTCGCCAGTCACGGCCTCGCTCCGAATCTGTCGGAAGAGGACTATCGCCGGCGGCTGTCGTTCGAGCTCGATGTCATCAGCCGCATGACCTATGCCGGCTATTTCCTAATCGTCTCCGACTTCATCAAATGGGCGAAGTCGCAAGGCATTCCGGTCGGGCCGGGCCGCGGTTCGGGCGCCGGCTCGCTCGTTGCCTACGCGCTCACCATCACCGACCTCGATCCCTTGCGCTTCGGTCTGCTGTTCGAGCGCTTCCTCAATCCCGAGCGCGTGTCGATGCCGGACTTCGACATCGACTTCTGCCAGGACCGTCGCGGCGAGGTGATCCGCTACGTGCAGGACCGCTACGGCCGCGATCAGGTCGGCCAGATCATCACCTTCGGCACGCTGCAGGCGCGCGGGGTGCTGCGCGACGTCGGCCGCGTGCTGCAGATGCCCTACGGGCAGGTCGACAAGCTGACCAAGCTGGTGCCGCAGAATCCGGCCGCGCCGGTGACGCTGGCGGCGGCGATCGCGGGCGAGCCGAAATTGCAGGCGTTCGCGGAGGAGGACCCGGTGGTCGCCCGCGCGTTCGATATCGCCCAGAAGCTCGAAGGCCTGACCCGCCACGCCTCGACCCACGCCGCCGGCATCGTGATCGGCGACCGGCCGCTGTCCGATCTCGTGCCGATGTATCGCGATCCGAAATCCGACATGCCGGTGACCCAGTTCAACATGAAGTGGGTCGAGCCGGCCGGGCTCGTCAAATTCGACTTCCTCGGCCTCAAGACGCTGACCGTGCTCGATGTCGCGGTGAAGCTGCTCAAGCAGCGTGACGTTCACATCGATCTCGCCAAGTTGCCGCTCGACGACAGGGACACCTTCGAGATGCTGACGCGCGGCGACGTGGTCGGCGTGTTCCAGGTTGAAAGTCAGGGCATGCGGCGCGCGCTGCAGGACATGCGGCCCGACCGCTTCGAGGACATCATCGCGCTGGTCGCGCTCTATCGCCCGGGCCCGATGGCCAACATCCCGACCTATTGCGCGCGCAAGCACGGCGACGAGGAGCCGGAATATCTGCATCCGATGCTGGAGCCGATCCTCAAGGAGACCTTCGGCGTCATCATCTACCAGGAGCAGGTGATGCAGATCGCGCAGGTGATGGCCGGCTATTCGCTGGGCGACGCTGACCTGTTGCGCCGCGCGATGGGCAAGAAGATCCGCGCCGAGATGGACAAGCAGCGCGAAATCTTCGTCGGCGGCGCAGTTCATCACGAAGTGCCGAAGGATCAGGCGCAGACCATTTTCGAACTGCTCGCCAAGTTCGCCGACTACGGTTTCAACAAGAGCCACGCCGCCGCCTACGCGCTGGTGTCGTACCAGACCGCTTTCATGAAGGCGCATTACCCGGTCGAGTTCATCGCCGCGTCGATGACGCTCGACATGAACAACACTGACAAGCTCGCCGAATTCCGCGCCGAGGCGCAGCGGCTCGGCATCAAGGTCGAGGCGCCGTCGATCAACCTGTCCGGCGCGACCTTTACGGTCAGCGGCAACACCATTCATTACGCGCTGGCGGCGCTGAAGGGCGTCGGCAGCCAGGCGGTCGAGATGATCGTCGAGGCGCGAGAGAACGGCGGCGCGTTCACCTCGCTCGCCGACTTCGCCTCGCGTGTTTCGCCGCGCGCCATCAACAAGCGCGTGCTGGAAAGCCTTGCGGCGGCCGGTGCGTTCGACACCATCAATCCCAACCGCGCGGCGGTGTTTGCCGGCGCCGATGCCATTCTCGCTGCCTGCCAGCGCGACCATGCCGCGTCGGCCTCCGGACAGAACGACATGTTCGGCGGCATGGCGGATGCGCCCTCGATCATCCTGCCGGCGATCGAGCCGTGGCTGCCGGCCGAGAAACTGCGACGCGAATACGATGCGATCGGCTTCTTCCTCTCCGGCCACCCGCTCGACGACTACAAGGTGGTGCTCAAGCGCCTCAAGGTGCAGTCATGGGCGGAATTCGCCAGCGCGGTGAAGAGCGGCCACACCGCGGGCAAGGTCGCCGCTACGGTGGTCTCGCGCATGGAGCGCCGCACCAAGACCGGCAACAAGATGGGCATCATCGGATTGTCGGACCCGACCGGCCATTTCGAGGCGGTGCTGTTCTCCGAGACGCTCGGCCAATTCCGCGAGATGCTGGAGCCGGGTTTCGCGGTGCTGCTGCAGCTTGCCGCCGAAGTGCAGGGCGAGGACGTACGCGCCCGCATCAACAGCGTCGAGCTGCTCGACAAGGCGGCCGCCAAGACCTCGATGGCGCTGAAGATCTTCGTGCGCGACGACAAGCCGCTGGAATCGATCCGCAAGCGTCTTGTCGCGCAACCGCAGGGCTTCGCCCCCGCCAGCAATACGGGCCGTTTCCCCAATGCGGGGGCTGTCTCCGCGCCGTCGAGTTCGCAGGGCGAGGTGACGCTGGTGATGATGCTCGACCTGCAGACCGAGGTGGAATTGCGCCTGCCGGGACGCTTCCCGGTCTCGCCGCAGATCGCCGGCGCGCTGAAGGCGGTGGCCGGCGTCGTCGACGTCCAGACCATCTGACGAACCGGCGCGGGCGAAACGCCCCGGCGCGGGCCGTCCGTGCCGCCGCCTCATTGCAAGCGTTTTTCGTTCAAACATTGTTCAGGCAACTTTGCGCTCAATGTGCGATGGTGGGCCCGAATGGATAATGGCGGAGTATCATGCGGCGGACCGGAACGAATTTCATTCTCGCAGCGGGGCTGGTCCTCGCCTGTCTGTCGGCGATGTGGCCGCAGAGTGTCTCGGCTCAGGCGCAGGACCGGGCGCAGCCGCAGGAAAAGCGCATCGCGCTGGTGATCGGCAACGGCGCCTATCAGAAGGCGCCGCTCGCTACCGCCGCCAATGATGCCGGCCTGATCGCGCAGACCCTGCAGGCGGCCGGCTTCGACGTGGTCGGCGCGCGCGATCTCGACGGCGACACGCTGCGCAAGACCCTGCGCGATTTCATGCAGAAGGCGGAAAGCTCCGGTCCCGATACCGTCGCGATGATCTATCTCGCCGGCTACGGCCTTCAGCTTGCCGGCGAGAACTATTTCATCCCGGTCGATTCCACGCTGAATCGCGACGTCGATATCCCGACCGAAGGTTTGCGCATCAGCGATTACATGCGCCAGTTGTCGGCGTTGCCGCTGAAAGCCGGCATCGTGGTGCTGGATGCCGCGCGCGAGCAGCCCTTCGTTACCGGCCAGCCGATCGCCAGCGGTCTTGCGCTGGTCGAGCCTGATCCGAAACTGCTGATCGCGTTCAACGCCGCGCCGGGCACCGTCGCGCCGGAAGAGCAGGGCGCGTACGGCGCCTATGCGCAGGCGCTGGCGGAGATGATCCGCTCCGGCGGCCTGCCGCTGCCCGAACTGTTCAACCGCTTGCGGCTGCGCGTCAACGAGGTCACCAAGGGCGCGCAGGTGCCGTGGGACACTCGGAAGGTCGAGGCGCAGTTCGTGTTCTTCGATCGCGCGCCCGACGCGCCGAAGGAGGCGACGCCGGACCAGACCGCGGCGCTGCGCGACAAGCCGATCCGCGACCTCGGCGCGCAGGACGCCTATGCCGCCGCGCTCGATCGCGACACCATGCAGGGCTATGAGGATTTCCTTGGCGCCTATCCGTCCGACCCGATGGCCAAGCGGGTGCGGGCGATCGTCGCCGCGCGCCGCGAGGCGATCACCTGGCGGCGGACCTATCGCACCGACACCGCGGATGCCTACTGGTCCTACCTCAAGCGCTATCCGCGCGGGCCGCATGCCGCCGACGCACGCCGCCGGCTGTCGATCCTCGCCGCCGCGCTGGAGCCGCCGGATTCGTTCGCCATGGTCGATTACGACGTGCCGCCGCCGCCGCCCGACGAGATCGTGTACGTCGATCGGCCGGTGCTGATGTTCTCCGATCCAGAGTTCGACTTCGCGCCGCCGCCACCGCCGCCGCTGTTCTTCCTGCCGCCGCCGCCGCCGGACTTCATCGATCTTGAGCCGCCGCCGCCGGTCTACGGGCTGTTCATGCTGCCGCAGCCGTTTTTCGTGCCGATCCCGGTCTTCGTGCGCCCGCCGCTGTATGTGCGGCCGCCGCCGCCAAGCAACATCATCTTCGCCAACATCCATAACCGGCGGATGATCGACACGGTGATCAACCGTCCGATGGCGCCGGATCAGCTCTCCGCGCGCGGGCTTGGCGGACCGGGCGGCGCGTTCGTCCCGCCCGGCATGAAAGGCCCGCCCGGCGGCAGGGGAGGCGCGCCGCTGGCCGCGACCCCGAGCCTGCCTGCATCGGTGGCGCAGCGCGCCAACCTGATCCAGCAGGGCAAGGCGCCGGTGCCGCCAAGCGCCGGCATCAATCCCGCGGCGCGCACCAACCTGACCACGCCGGCCGGCGGCGGCCAGCCGGGGGCTCGTGGAGTGCCGCGTGGGCCGCGCGGCTTCGCCACCAACCCGCAGACTATCAATGGCGCGCCCGGTGCTTCGGTACCGGGAACCATACCCGGAGCGCGTCCCGGCGCTCCCGGTCAGCAGGGTGGCCCGAACGTATCGCCGGGCCGTTCCGGTGGTCCGAATGCGCTGCCGGTACCGGGCAGTGCCGGTACTCCCGCATTGCCGCCCGATGCGCGTGGCCGCCGTCCCGGCACGCCCGGAGCCGCGCCTACAGATCGTCCGTCTGCACCGAATACCGCCGCGCCGAATCTGCGTTCGACACCCGGCGCTCCGAATGCCTCGGGTCCGGCTGGCCGGCTCGGGCGTGACGGAGCGGCGGGACCGCATCCCGGCCGTGACGCCGTCCCCGGCCGCCGCGACGGCCCGCGCGCCACGCCTCAGGTGACGCCGCCGCGCGGCGCACCGCAGATCCAGCGTCCGGCTCCTTCGGTCCAGCGTCCGCCGCCTTCGGTGCAGCGGTCCGCGCCGCCGCACATGACCCCGCCAGCGGCCCGGCAGGCTCCGCCGATGGCCCGTCCTTCGGCTCCGCCGCCGCGCATGTCGGCCCCGCCGATGCGGCAGCCGCCCCCGATGGCGCGGCCTTCGGCCCCGCCGCCAAGGATGGCTCCGCCTCCGGTCCGGCAGGCCCCGCCGATGGCGCGGCCCGCAGCCCCGCCACCGCGGATGGCACCGCCGCCACGGCCGGCGGCTCCGCCGCCGCGCGCCGCGCCTCCTCCAGCGGCCAAGAGGTGTCCGCCCAACGTGCCGCGATGCTAGGCAAACGCTGAAAATCACACCGGCCGGATCTCGATCCGGCCGGTTTTTCGACGGTCCCGGCAGGGCGAAAAGCCGCCGGATATCCTTGCCTTGGGGCAGGGGCGCGGCTATAAGCGCGCCATCTCACACGGAAGCATGGCTCGTGCGCCCGAACAGGGTGGGAACCGGTTTCGCGCCGGACTGCGTTGTATCGTCAGGTCGACATGGTCCTTATCGCCCAACCGCTCACACTTTGCCGATAACGCATGTGCCGTCCGGTGGCAGCCGATCCGCTGGTGGATCGTTCTGCTCACAACGCTTCCGGAGGAACCAACCGGAGAACACAACGATGGCACTACCTGATTTCTCGATGCGTCAGCTTCTGGAAGCTGGCGTTCACTTCGGCCACCAGTCGCACCGCTGGAATCCGAAGATGGCCGATTACATTTTCGGCGCCCGCAACAACATCCACATCATCGATCTCGCCCAGACCGTGCCGCTGCTGCATCGTGCGCTGCAGGCCGTGAGCGATACCGTCGCCAAGGGCGGCCGCGTGCTGTTCGTCGGCACCAAGCGCCAGGCGCAGGACAGCGTGGCCGACGCGGCCAAGCGTTCGGCGCAGTACTTCGTCAACTCGCGCTGGCTCGGCGGCACGCTGACCAACTGGAAGACGGTGTCCGGCTCGATCAAGCGCCTGCGCCAGCTCGAGGAGATGCTCTCCTCGGCGGAAGGCACGCAGTACACCAAGAAGGAACGCCTGACGCTGCAGCGCGAGCGCGACAAGCTCGACCGCTCGCTCGGCGGCATCAAGGACATGGGCGGTCTGCCCGATTTGATCTTCGTGATCGACACCAACAAGGAAGACATCGCGATCCAGGAAGCCAACCGCCTCAACATCCCGGTGGCCGCGATCGTCGATACCAACTCGGACCCGAAGGGCATCTCCTACGTGGTGCCGGGCAATGACGACGCCGGCCGCGCGATTACGCTGTATTGCGATCTGATCGCGCGCGCGGTGATCGACGGTATTTCCCGCGCCCAGGGCGGCGCCGGCGTCGATATCGGCGCGATGGCCAACCCGGCCGCCGAAGTGCTCGACGCTCCGGCGGGCGGCTTCCAGGGCCTCGCCGGCCCGCGTGGCGTTGCCGACAACCTCAAGAAGCTCACCGGCGTGTCCGGCGAGATCGAGAAGAAGCTCAACGATCTCGGCGTCTTCCATTACTGGCAGCTTGCCGAACTCGATCACGACGCCGCGCACAAGATCGGCGAAGAGGTCGGTCTGCCGGCTCGCGCCGACGCCTGGGTCTCCCAGTCCAAGGCGCTGGTCGCCGAGGCCGAGTAAGCGCGAACACCCTTTCACGGCCGGATCATCCGGCCGTGACATTTTCAGACGGACGAAATCCTGCGCGTCGATTTCCGGCGAGTGTTCCGCACACCAGCCAGCGCAAGCTGCGCCGCACGGCCCGCACAGGCATAAGGACATCACACGATGGCAACGATTACGGCGGCAATGGTCAAGGATCTGCGCGACAAGACCGGCGCGGGCATGATGGATTGCAAGCAGGCGCTCAACGAGAACAATGGCGACATCGACGCCGCGGTGGATTGGCTGCGCAAGAAGGGCCTGTCGAAGGCCGCCAAGAAGGCCGGCCGCGTCGCCGCCGAGGGCCTGATCGGCGCGCTGGTCTCCGGCACCAAGGGCGTTGTCGTCGAGGTCAATTCCGAGACCGACTTCGTGGCCCGCAACGATCAGTTCCAGGGCCTGGTCAAGATGATCGCGCAGGTCGCGCTCGACGCCGGCAGCGATGTCGAGAAGATCAAGGCCGCCAAGGTCGGCGACATCACCGTCGAGGCGGCGATTTCCGACGCCATCGCCACGATCGGCGAGAACATGACGCTGCGCCGCGCCCAGATCCTGTCGGTGAAGGACGGCGTGGTCGGCAGCTACATCCACAACGCCGTGATCGACGGCCTCGGCAAGATGGGCGTCATCGTCGCCCTCGAATCGACCGGCAAGAAGGACGAGCTCGCGACGCTCGCCCGCCAGATCGCGATGCACGTCGCCGCGTCCAACCCGCAGGCGCTCGACGCCGCCGGTCTCGACCCGCAGGTGGTGGCCCGCGAGAAGGACGTGCTGGCAGATAAGTACCGTCAGCAGGGCAAGCCGGACAACGTGATCGAGAAGATCGTCGAATCGGGCCTGAAGACCTACTACAAGGAAGTGACCCTGCTGGAGCAGGCCTTTATCCACGACAGCGGCAAATCGGTCGCCCAGGCGGTGAAGGAAGCCGAGGGCAAGGTCGGTGCGCCTATCAAGGTTGCCGGATTTGTGCGCTATGCTCTCGGCGAGGGAATCGAGAAGCAGGAATCCGATTTCGCTGCCGAGGTCGCCGCGGCTGCCGGGCAGGGCTGATCGCGGACCTGCGACCCTTCCGGTTCGCCCGGGCATGATGACGAGGCCGGATTTGCCGCCGTCATCATGGTCGAATGGAAACAAACGACGGAGGCCGGTTCGGCGGTGTCGGGCCGGTCCTTGGGGGAAGCGATCGCATCATGGGTGAGCCGGCCTATCGTCGCGTTGTGGTGAAACTGTCCGGCGAGTATCTCGCCGGCTCCCAGTCTTTCGGCATCGACCAGCCCACGCTCGACCGCGTCGCCGGCGACCTGATCGCCGCGACCGAACTCGGCGTCGAAATCGCGGTGGTGGTCGGCGGCGGCAACATCTTCCGCGGCGTCAACGTGTCCTCGCGCGGCGTGTCGCGTCCGACCGGCGACACCATGGGCATGCTCGCCACCGTGATGAACTGCCTCGCGCTGGAATCGGCGCTGGAGCGCAAGGGCAAGTCGGCGCGCACGCTGTCGGCTTTCGTGATGCCGCAGGTCTGCGAATT
>JAFKKO010000060.1 GCA_017305455.1 Hyphomicrobiales bacterium
AGACCGTGTAGCGCTCGCCATTGGCAGTCTCGTACATCAGGAACGCGGCCGGGCCGGCGGGGCCGGGCAGCAGGCGGCCGCCGATGAATTTCAGGCCGTTGTTGTCGAGCTCCGGCGCCTGGATTTTGTAACCGACGCGGTTGCTGAGCCACTGCTGCAGATGCGCGCGCTCGTTGGCCGCGACCTCCACCGGATGACGGACCTCGACCACATAGAGTTTGTGGGCGTCCAGCGCGTCTTTGGTGAAATTGGTGAAGGCCGATGGTTGAGTGCTGCGGCCGCGCAGCTCATAACCCGCGCCGCCGCCGATGACGAGCGCGGCAAGGGTCGCCGCGATCAGCGCATAAGGCCAGCGGCGCGGCGGCTGGCTCAACAGGTCGATATTGAGATGCGGCGGCACGGCCTCATCGGCGACGCGGTCATATTTCGCATGCAGTATGTCGCTCTGTGTCCGCCATGACGACACCTGCGCGGCGGCTTCGGGATGCGCCGCGAGCCATGCTTCCACGGCGGCGCGGCGCTCGGCGGGAAGCTCGCCGTCCACATAGGCGTGGAGTTCGTCTTCGGTGACGGGAATGTTCGGGTCGGTCATCGGCGCGGTCTTTCGTCAATCGATCTGTCGGATTTCGTCGGCGTCAATCTCATCTCGTTCGCCCTCATTTCACCCGCCGCAGCAACGGGCGCTCGCCCTCCAGCGCCGACTTCACCTGGGCGCGGGCACGGGCGAGACGCGACATCACCGTGCCGATCGGCACGCCCTGGATGTCGGCGACGTCGCGATAGCTCAAGCCTTCCAGCACCACCAGCAGCAGCACCGCGCGCTGGTCTTCCGGCAAAGTGGCGAGCGCGCGGGAAATGTCGCGGCCCTCCGCCTCGGTGCCGCTGGCGCCGGCGGGGGTGTCGGACAGTTCGGTCAGCACCGGCTGGCGCGCCAGCGAGCGGCGGCGGTTGCGGTTGAGGTTGGTCAGGATGGTGTAGAGCCAGGCGCGCAGGTCGCCGCCGAGAAACAGTTTCTCCGAGCGCAGCGCCCGCACCAGCGTGTCCTGCACCAGGTCGTCGGCGATGTCGGTGTCCCGCGCCAGCGCCCGCGCATAGCGGCGCAGGGCTGGGATCATGGTTTCGACGTTATGGCGGAAATCGGTCACAAATGATCTTCGATAAGGCTCACGCCCGGTTTTTGGCCGGCCGGGGCGGGCGCGGGATGCATCTTTCGCTATTAACACCATGGATTCGTGACTATTCCGCTGCGATGCCCGGGCCCGTTCTGCGCCGGTCGGGGGCGGGACCGGCCGCCCCCGCCTTGAACGGGGATAGGGGCTGTGCCAAGACGGGCGCATCTTTCGACCAGCAGCAACGGATTTCGGCAATGGCGGACAAAATGGGCCTGATGCAGGGCAAGCGCGGCGTGATTCTCGGCGTCGCCAACAACCGTTCGATCGCCTACGGGATCGCCAAATCCTGCCGCGATCAGGGCGCCGAACTCGCGCTGACCTGGCAGGGCGACGCGCTGAAAAAGCGGGTCGAGCCGCTGGCCCAGGAACTTGGCGCCATCACGCTCGGCCATTGCGACGTCACAGATCCCGCCACCATCGACGCGGTGTTTGCCGAGGCGAAAAAGCAGTGGGGCAAGATCGATTTCGTGGTCCACGCCATCGCCTTCTCCGACAAGGACGAACTCGACGGCCGCTATCTCGACACTACGGAGGCGAACTTCTCGCGCTCGATGCTGATCTCCTGCTACTCGCTGACCGCGATCGCGCAGCGCGCCGAGCATCTGATGACCGAGGGCGGTTCGATCCTGACGTTGACTTATTACGGCGCCGAGAAATGGATGCCGCATTACAATGTGATGGGCGTCGCCAAGGCCGCGCTGGAGGCGAGCGTGCGCTACCTCGCCGCCGATCTCGGCGAGAAGAACATCCGCGTCAATGCGATCTCGGCGGGGCCGATCAAGACGCTGGCCGCCTCCGGCATCGGCGATTTCCGCTACATCCTGAAATGGAACGAGTACAACGCGCCGCTGCGCCGGACCGTGACGCAGGAGGAGGTCGGCGACAGCGCGATGTATCTCTTGTCCGACCTGTCGCGCGGCGTCACCGGCGAGGTTCATCACGTCGATTCCGGCTATCATGTCGTCGGCATGAAACGGCCCGACGCGCCGGACATCTCGCTCGGTGGCAAGGACTAACATCACGCCGTCATTGCGAGCGAAGCGAAGCAATCCAGACAGGGCTGCCGCAAGGAAAGCACTGGATTGCTTCGTCGGCTTCGCCTCCTCGCAATGACGAATTAAATTGAGACAATCCGCCATGCCGTCACCCACTGTTTACTTCATCCGTCATGGCCAGACCGCGTGGAATGCGCTCGGCCGTTTCCAGGGCAGCCAGGACATTCCGCTCAACGAACTCGGCCGCGAGCAGGCGGTGCGCGCCGGCGAACTGCTCGCCGACATCCTCAAGGGCGATACGCACGATCCGGTGCGGATTCCGTTCGTGTCCTCGCCGCTCGGACGCGCCCGTCACACCATGGAGTTGGCGCGCGGCGTGCTTGGCGTTGCGCCGCACGGCTATCAGGTCGACGACCGGCTGCGCGAGATCGGCTTCGGCCATTGGGAAGGCTCGACGCTGATGCAGATGGAGCAGTCGCACCCGGAAGTGTTCGCGGAGCGCCAGCTCGACAAATGGGGCGTGCCGCCGCCGGGCGGCGAAAGCTACGCCTCGGCGACATTGCGGCTGCGCGACTGGTACGATTCGCTGTTGCGGGACACCGTTGCGGTGTCGCATGGCGGCGCGATGCGCGCGCTGATGGTGGCGCTCGATGTCGAAACGCCGATGCGTGCGGTGGACACCTATGTCGAGCAGGGCGTGGTTTACGTTTTTGCCGACGGCAAGCTGACCAAGTATAGTTGAGACTGGCGCCGTTCGCTCCGGTCGCATTTTTCTGTCATGCCCGGGCTTGTGCTGGGCATCCACGCGCTTTCTTCCGGTGACATGGTTAAGACGTGGATCGCCGGGACAAGCCCGGCCATGACGATCTCCGGAATCTAGCGATTTGACCCCTGCGGTCGCGCAGTTTACGACAGTAGGCAATTGTTGATTGTCAACATTTGTGCGGACAGTTCGAGTTCACCCATGTCCTTCAACACCTTCGGCCATATGTTCCGCGTCACCACCTTCGGCGAGAGTCACGGGGTGGCGCTGGGCTGCGTGGTTGATGGCTGCCCGCCGCGGCTTCCGCTGACGGCGGAGGACATCCAGCTCGATCTCGACCGCCGCCGGCCGGGCCAGTCGCGCTTCACCACGCAGCGGCAGGAGCCCGATCAGGTCAAGATCCTGTCCGGCGTGATGGACGATGCCGCTGGGCGGCAGGTGACGACCGGCACGCCGATCGCGCTGATGATCGAGAACACCGACCAGCGCTCCAAGGACTATTCCGACATCAAGGACAAGTATCGTCCCGGCCACGCCGACTTCACCTATGAAGCCAAGTACGGCATCCGCGACTATCGCGGCGGCGGGCGCTCCAGCGCGCGCGAGACCGCGGCGCGCGTCGCGGCCGGCGCGGTGGCGCGCAAGGTCATTCCCGACATCACCGTGCGCGCCGCGCTGGTGCAGATGGGGCCGCACAAGATCGACCGCGCCAACTGGGACTGGGCGGAAGTGGCGCGCAATCCGTTCTTCTGTCCGGACAAGGCCAAGGCCGAGTTCTATGCCGAGTATCTCGACGACATCCGCAAGAACGGTTCCTCGATCGGCGCGGTGGTCGAGGTGGTGGCGGAGGGCGTGCCGGCGGGTCTCGGCGCGCCGATCTATGGCAAGCTCGACAGCGATCTGGCCAGCGCGCTGATGAGCATCAATGCGGTGAAGGGCGTCGAGATTGGCGCCGGCTTCGGCGCGGCCGAGCTGCATGGCGAGGACAACGCCGACGAAATGCGCATGGGCAACACCGGCCCGGTGTTCCTGTCGAACCATGCCGGCGGCATCCTCGGCGGCATCTCCACCGGGCAGGCGGTGGTGGCGCGCTTTGCGGTGAAGCCGACCTCCTCGATCCTGACGCCGCGGCGGACCATCGATCGGAGCGGCGCCGAGACCGACATCCTGACCAAGGGCCGTCACGATCCCTGTGTCGGCATCCGCGCGGTTCCAGTCGGCGAGGCGATGGTGGCCTGCGTGCTGGCCGATCATCTCTTGCGCCATCGCGGCCAAAACGCCGGCTAAGGTCCAGAGACCACAGCAAAGAAGTTTCACGCCGTCTTAGACGGGCTGCGGCACCATTCGCGCAAATCTGCCGTCGTCCCGGCGCGGCCGGGACCGACAGCTCCGGTCGATGGTTTTGCGCCGGCAAGCTCGGCGTTTTGCCGTGAGGCTGGTGGTGATGGGGCCCGGCCGGAGCCTGTCATCGGACGGCGCTTCGCGCCCATCCGTTGGCCGGGACGACCAACTGATCGCGCTCTGAAGGTCGTCGCGGCATATCGCGGATGGCCGAAACGGCATTGACCGGCCCGTGGATCAGAATAAAACGCCGCATCGTTTCCTGCCCGCGAAACCCTGCCGATGGTTCCTCCCGGTTTCTATCTCGAAGCCCCGCAGCGCCTGCGCGCGTTCGTTCGCGCACGCGAGTCGAGCCTGATCCTGATTGCGGTGGTGATCGGCGCGATGTCGGGCCTGTTCGTCGCCGCCATGAGTGCGTCGGTGGAACTGCTGCATGTCTGGTTCTTCGATATCGGGCTCGGCCAGCGGCTGTCGGCGCAGGACCATATCGATCCGGTCCGCGCCATCCTGGTGCCGACGCTGGGCGGATTGGCACTTGGCTTTGCCTTTCTGCTCTTGCTTCGCTGGCGGCCCGGCCGCGAGGTCGACCCGATCGAGGCCAATGCGCTGCACGGCGGCAACATGTCGTTTCGCGGCAGCGTCATCGTCGCGCTGCAGACGATCTGGTCGAGCGGCGTCGGCGGGTCGGTCGGCCTTGAGGCGGGTTATACCCAGCTTGCGAGCGGCGTCGCCTCATCGGTGGGGAGGGCGTTTCATCTGCGCCGCGCCGATCGCCGCGTGGTGGTGGGCTGCGGCGCGGCGGCGGCAATCGCAGGCGCGTTCAGTGCGCCGCTGGCCGGCGCGTTCTATGCGTTCGAGCTTGTGCTCGGCGGTTATACGCCCGCGAGCCTTGCGCCGATCGGTGTCGCGGCGGTGACCGGCTATGCCGTGACCCATGCCTTTTCGCCGCTCTCGCTCGGCGTGCTGGTGCGCCCCATCGGCATCGTCACCGGCCAGGACCTTGCGATCGCCGCTGCGCTCGGGCTTGCCGCCGCGCTTTCCGGCATCGCCATCATGCGCGGCGTGGCGCTGTTCGATGCCGTGCTGACGAAGCTGCGGGTCTGGCCGCCGCTGCGGCCGGCGCTTGGCGGGCTTGGCGTCGGTCTCGCCGCGCTGGTGACGCCGCAGGTGCTCGCCTCCGGCCATGGCGCGCTGCAGCTCAACAGCGTGGAGATGCTGCCGCTCGCCGCGATGGCGACGGTGTTTCTGCTCAAGTCGCTGGCCTCGATCGTCTCGCTCGGCTCCGGTTTTCGCGGCGGCTTGTTCTTCGCCTCGCTGCTGCTTGGCTCGCTCGGTGGCCACCTGTTCGCAAGTGGCCTCACCACGATCAGGCCGCTGCTCGGTCTCGATCCTGCCGTCTACGCCATCATCGGCATGAGCGCGCTGTCGGCCTCGATCATTGGCGCGCCGCTGACCATGTCGTTCCTCGCGCTGGAGGCGACCGGCAATCTGTGGCTCACCACGGCGGTGCTGATCGCGGTGATCGTATCGATCCAGGTGACGCGCGAACTCTTCGGCTATTCCTTCGCGACATGGCGCTTCCATCTGCGCGGCGAGACCATCCGCAGCGCCGCCGATGTCGGCTGGCTTCGCGATCTCACCGTCGGCCGCATGATGCGCGCCGACGTGGTGACGGTGGAGGAGGCGACGCCGATTGCCGCGTTTCGCGAGCGGTTCCCGCTCGGATCCAAGACCCAGGTCATCGCCGTCGATGCCGACGGGCGTTATGCCGGCGTGGTGTTCGTCGCCGAGGCGCACGGGCTGACCGATATCGACGCCAAGAGCCTGCGCGAAATCCTGCACTATCGCGAGGTGACGCTGCTGCCGCAGATGGACGTGCAGCAGGCGATGGCGGTGTTCGACGCCGCCGAGGCGGAATCGCTGGCGGTGATCCGCTCCGCCGAGAGCGGCGAGGTGATCGGCCTGCTGACCGAGGCGCATGCCTTGCGCCGCTATGCCGAGGAATCCGAGCGGCGCCGCCGCGACATGGTGGGAACCGGCTAGCGGTATCGATCACGATACGCTGATGGCGTAGATTAAATTTCACATGCTCCGGAAAGAATCCACGTTCTGCATTGTTAGCGGAAGAGGGGTGCGTGGAGTGGAGCGAAGACATGTTCAAACAAGCAATGATCGGCGCGGCCGCGATGATGGCGGCGGTGGCCTTTATGCCTGACGGCGCATTTGCGCGGGGCGGTGGCGGTCACGGCGGTGGTGGTCATGGTGGTTTTGGCGGCGGAGGTTTCTCGCGCGGCGGCGGCGGGTTTGGCGGCGGTGGCTTTGCCCGCGGCGGCGGTTTTGGTGGCGGCGGCTTCGCTCGCGGCGGCGGTTTCGGTGGCGGCCGCGCCTTTGTCGGCGGCGGACCGGGTGTCCGCGGCAGCTTCGCCGCGATGCCGCGCGCGAGCTTCGGCCCCGGCTCGTTCCGCCGCGCGGGCTTCAACAATGCAGTGATCGGCGGCCGGGCAATCAACGGAAACTGGAACGGCCGCTGGCGTCACTATCGCCGGTTCGGGCCGTCCTTCGTGTTCGGCTTCGGCGTGCCGTATTATTATGATTACGGCTATCCCTACGACGTCGGCTACTACGACGATTACTATTACGGCTACGATGACGGTTACTATCCCGCCTCCTACGCCGGCTACGGCAATGGCTACTATGACGGCTACTACAATGGCGGCGGCTGCTATCGGCTGCGCCGGGTCTATACGTCCTATGGCTGGCGCACGCGCCAGGTCAATGTCTGCCGGTAAGCGGGCGATCCGATCGGCCCGGCAAATAAAATCGGCGGCCGCGATGGCCGCCGATGGTTTTGAAGCATGAATGTCAGCGCGTGGCTGGATCAGGCCGCGCGAATTTTGGCGATGAAGGAATGCACCTCGTTCTTGAGGTGGTTGCTTTCCTTCGACAGCGACTGCGCCGCGCCGAACACCTGCGAGGAGGCGGCCCCGGTTTCGCTGTTGCCGCGATTGACGTCGTTGATGTTGACGGCGACCTGTGCGCTCAGTTCCGCCGCCTGACGGACGTTGCGGGCGATCTCCTGCGTGGCTGCGCCCTGTTCCTCCACCGCCGCGGCGATCGCCGAGGAGATTTCCGAGATCAGGTCGATGGTGGTGCTGATCTCCTTGATGGTCGTCACCGAATCGTCGGTCGCCGATTGCATGCCCGCGATCTGGGCGCCGATCTCCTCGGTCGCCTTCGCGGTCTGCGAGGCCAGCGCCTTCACCTCGGAGGCCACCACGGCGAAGCCGCGCCCGGCCTCGCCCGCGCGCGCCGCCTCGATGGTGGCGTTGAGCGCGAGCAGGTTGGTCTGCTCGGCGATGGCGGTGATCAGCTTGACGACGTCGCCGATCCGGGCCGCGGCCTGCGACAGCTCGCTGATACTGTTGTTGGTCTTCTCGGCTTGCTGCACGGCGCGCTGGGCGACCTTGCTCGATTCCGTCACCTGACGGCCGATCTCGTCGACCGATGCCGTGATCTCCTCGGTCGCGGCGGCGGTGGACTGGATGCTTTCGGAGACGTTGCGCGAGGTCGCGGCGGCGGTGCCGGACAGTTGCTGGGTCACGTCGGCGGCGTTGGTCATGGTGCCGGCGGCCGACTCCATCTCGGTCGAGGCCGAAGCCAGCGAAGTGACGAGTTCGCCGATCATCTTCTCGAACTGGCCGGTGATGGCATCGACTTCCTCGGCGCGCTTCATCTTGGCGGCGGCGTCCTTGGCGGCGGCGTCGTCCGCCGCCTGCTTGGCGAGCAGCGCCTCCTTGAAGACCTGCAGCGTGGCGGCGATCTGGCCGATCTCGGTGGTTTCGCCCTGGTGCGGGATGTCCACGGCGAGGTTGCCACCGGCTAGCGCGTGCATCGGCTTGATGATGGACTCGATGCACTTGGCGATGTCGCGCACCACGATGAAGGCCGAGACGAAGCCGAGCGCGATC
Organism: Hyphomicrobiales bacterium; assembly: GCA_017305455.1. Lineage (GTDB taxonomy): Bacteria > Pseudomonadota > Alphaproteobacteria > Rhizobiales > Xanthobacteraceae > Afipia. Next base: position 8,240 of record JAFKKO010000060.1, read on the forward strand.
ATGCCGGCGAGCGCGCCGAGCACGATGGTGAAGGCAAGGTTGTATTCATACGCGGCGTCGGCGCCGGCCAGATCCGCGCCTTTGTCGTTCATGTCGACCATCTGCTTGAGCACGCCGTCCATCGCCCGTCCGGCCGGAGTGGCGCGACTGGCATTGATCTTGCGGGCATTGGCGACTTCGCCCTTGCGCGCGGCCGTCACGACCTCGTCGGCGGCGGCGCGGAATTGCAGCCAGGTCTCGCGCAGCTTCTCGTAGAGCGCCTTCTCCTCGGCGTTATTGATCAGCGGCTGATAGGCCTTGTCGGCGGCGTCGTAGTCCTTGGCGCGGGCATCGAGATTCTTCTGGATATCGGCCATGAATTTCTCGTCCGGCTCGGTCAGGTAGTCGCGCAGCACCGCGCGGTAGCGTGCCGACTGGGTCCGCAATTCTCCGAGCAGCCGAACGCTGGGTAGCCAACTGGTCTGGATCGCCTGGGTTGATGCGTTGATGGAGCGCATCTCCACTACGGCGAAGGCGCCCATGGAGGCGAGGGCGAACAACAGCAGTGACACGAGAACAATGAGCTTGGTGCGGATGGAGAGTTTGGAGAGCATGAGGCAAATCCCTGGGGGCCGTTCGGATCGAAATGGAGACGTGGTTTCGCGACGCCCGGAGAGGAATCCGGACGCGGTCACAAGACGGAAGATTGGCGAGTTCCAGTCGGATATCGGGCGCTCTAGCGCAGGACATCCGCGGTAAAATCATAGGACTGTAAGGTGAAACGTTGGTTAAGTTCTACCTTTATGCGCATTCTGTGGCAGGAGACCCTCCTGCTGGCGGGTCGGTCGGGTTTTTTCAATGTTTCTGATCTGGCCGGGCTTTCCGGTCTTCGGCTGCCGTGACACGATGGAGGCGAAAAACAGGAACGCCACCGATGCATCGCTGGCTTTTTCCCTGCCTGCTGTTGATCGCCGCCCTTGCCATGCGCGGCGACAGGCTTGTTGCGGCGCCATATGCCGTTCAGCCGGCCCAGGTCGACGACACGCGGCGCGTCGATATCGAACTCGTGCTCGCGGTCGATATTTCCTACTCGATGGATGTCGATGAACTGGCAGTGCAGCGCGAGGGCTATGCCGAGGCGCTCACCTCGCCGGATTTCCTGCGGGCGCTGAAAAGCGGGCCGACCGGCAAGGTGGCGGTGACATTCTTTGAATGGGCTTCGGCTGCGGACCAGAAGATCATCGTGGCCTGGCGGGTGATCGACGGCCCGGAATCGGCCGATGCGGTCGCTGCCGAGATCCTGAAAGCGCCGCTGCGGCGCGCCTCGCGCACCTCGATCTCCGGCGCGATCAATTTCGCCATGCCGCTGTTCGAGCAGAATCCCTATCGCGGTCTGCGCAGGGTGATCGACATTTCAGGCGATGGTCCCAACAACAATGGCGAGCCGGTGACGATCGCGCGCGATGCCGCGATCGCCAAGGGCGTCATCATCAACGGGCTGCCGATCATGGTGAAGGAGACCAACTTCGCCACCATGGATATCGAGAACCTTGATTACTACTACGAGGATTGCGTGATCGGCGGGCCGGGTGCGTTCGTGGTGCCGATCAAGAACCGCGAGAAGTTCAAGGAGGCGATCCGCACCAAGCTGGTGCTGGAGGTGGCGGGACGCATGCCGGAAGGGCGCGTCGTGCCGGTCGCGGCGAGCGAGCCGCGCGTTCCGTGCGGCATCGGCGAGAAGATGTGGCGCGAGCGTTGGGGGCAGTGAGCTGATTTCAAAGGATTGAGAGTTCGGGATCAGGCTTATTCGCCCGTCATTGCGAAGAGGCACCCGGATCGGCGCTTTGCGCCGTCCGGGCACAGGCTCCGCCGACGAAGCAATCCAGTTTCTTGCTTGGAATTGAGATGGGGCCTTCTGGATTGCTTCGCTGCGCTCGCAATGACGGCGTATGACGCAACGTGTCACTCTCTAGCGCCGGAACCGCGCCACCAGCTCGACATGCGGGGTGTGGCGGAACTGATCGACCGGCGTCACGCGATCGAGCCTGAAGCCGCCGTTGATCAGGATACGGGCGTCGCGCGCAAAGGTCGCCGGATTGCACGACACCGCGACAACGTGCGCGATCCTGCTGGCGGCAAGCTGCTGCGACTGCGCCTGCGCGCCCTGGCGCGGCGGATCGAACACCACGCAGTCGTAGTCGCGCAATTCCTGCGACACCAGCGGGCGCCGGAACAGATCGCGCGCCTCCGCCGTGACCGGCTTCAGCCCTTGCGTTGCGTTGACCGCATTGCGCAGCGCCGTGATCGCCGGCGCGTCGCTGTCGAACGCCGCGACCTTGAATTTCTCCGCAAGGCGCAGCGCGAACGGCCCGATGCCGCAGAACAGATCGGCGACGTGCCTGGCGCCCTTGCAGCGCTCTATCGCCAGCGCTGCCAGCGTTTCCTCGCCCGCGAGCGTCGGCTGCATGAACGCGCCGGGCGGCAGTGTCAGGAGCGCCTTGCCGATCCGCACCAGCGGAGGCGCGCGCATGACGACGAGTTCGCCATGCCGCGTCAGCCGCGCGAGATTGTGATGCTCGGCAAGCCGCGACAGCTTCGAGAGCAGGGCGGTGCTCAGCGGTCCCGAGCCGCGCACGTCGATGTCGAGGCCGCGTTCGGTCGCGGTGATCTGGATGTCGAGCGGCTTGGCGGCCGGCACCAAGGCTTCGGCAATATCATTGGCGGCGGCGAATGCGCCGTGCAGCGCCGGATCGAGGATCGGGCAGTGGTCGATGGCGATGATCTCGTGGCGTCCGGCGGCGGCGAAGCCGACACGCAGCACTTTCTGCGCCGAAAGCCGCGCATGCAGCACCATGCGCCGCCGCCCATTGCCATGGGCGTCGATCAGTTCGTCGACCTCGCAATCGATCCCGGCCTGCGCCAGCGTCTCGATCACCAGTTGCCGTTTCCATGCGCGATAAGAGTCGGGCTGCCAGTGCTGGATGGCGCAGCCCCCACAGGTGCCGAAATGCGGGCAGAACGGATCGATCCGCTGCAGGCTTGGCGTAACGATCTGCGCCAGCGCGCGGCGGTCGGGATGCTGGCCGGGCACCGGCAGCACGTCCACGGTCTCGCCGGGCAGCGTGCAGGGCACATAGATATTGCCGCCGCGCTCCAGCGCGACGCCGTCGCCGAAATGGCCGACATGATCGATGACGAGACGTTCGGTCATGTGGCGCTCGCATTGCCCTCACCCCAACCCTCCCCCGCAAGCGGGGGAGGGAAGAATGAGGTTGGATTGCTTCGCTTCGCTCGCAATGACGATGAGGAGCAGAAAATATGATAGTTCATTCTATCCTCGCCGCGCGCCGAGGAAGAATTCGCGGTTGCCGTCGCCGCCGGGAATTGCCGAGGGAAACACCTCGATCTCGCTGCAGCCGAGCGAGGTTGCAAAGGCGGCGATGTCGTCGCACACCGCGCGCTGCACGGCCTCGTCGCGGATGATGCCCTTCTTGGAATGTTTGCGGTCGGCCTCGAATTGCGGCTTGATCAGCGCGAGCAGATGCATCGGGGCGGCGGCCAGCGGCAGCACCGCAGGCAGCACCAGCTTCAGCGAGATGAAGCTGACATCGATCACCACGATATCGGGCCGGATCTCCAGCCGCTTGCCGGCCAGCGAGCGAATGTCGGTGTTCTCCATCGACACGATTTTCGGATTGCCGTGCAGACTCGGATGCAATTGCCGGGTGCCGACATCGATGGCGTAGACAAGGCTCGCGCCGTTCGCGAGCAGCACTTCGGTAAAGCCGCCGGTGGAGGCGCCGACATCGACGCAGACGTGGTCCTCTATCTCGATGGGATAATGCTCTAGCGCCGCCGCGAGCTTGACGCCGCCGCGCGACACCCAGGGATGCGCGGGCTCCGCTTCGATTGCGGCATCAAGCGCAATCATCGCGGAGGGTTTGGTCACCGGCTCGCCATCGGCGAACACGCCGCCGGCCTCGATCGCGGCCTGCGCGCGGGCGCGGCTTTCGAACAGTCCGCGCTCGACAAGAAGAACATCCGCACGCTGCTTTGTGGTCATGTGCTCCTCCTGCGCTCGTGTTGGAGCGCCGCGATCAAAGCATCAAGTCGTCCCGGCGCAGGCCGGGACCCATCACCACCGGTTTCTCAAGACGGACGCCGAACTCCATCATCGAACACATAATCGACGGGGAGTATGGGCCCCGGCCTGCGCCGGGACGACCCTGAAATATTCGCAAAGACGGCATCACGACCATTGCAGCAGCCGCGCCGCAAGACTCAGGCCGACTTCACCGTCGGGCTGCTGGAGCCCAACACATCGAGCACCTTGGTGATGATGCCCTTGGCGTCGAGACCGGCCTGTTCGTACATCTTCGCCGGCGTGTCCTGATCGATGAAGGTGTCGGGCAGCACCATGGTGCGCACCTTGAGGCCGCGATCGAGCATGCCGTGATCGGCCAGCGTCTGGATGACGTGAGTGCCGAAGCCGCCGACCGAGCCTTCCTCGATGGTGATGAGCACCTCGTGCTCGCGCGCCAGCTTGAGTACCAGCTCGACATCGAGCGGCTTCATGAAACGCGCGTCGGCGATGGTCGGGTTGATGCCCTGCGCGGCGAGATCGTCCGCCGCCTTGAGGCATTCGCCAAGCCTTGTGCCGAAGGAGAGCAGGGCCACCTTGGCGCCTTCGCGCATGATGCGGCCCTTGCCGATCGGCAGCGGCACGCCGACTTCCGGCATTTCGACGCCGCGGCCTTCGCCGCGCGGATAGCGCAACGCGCTCGGCGCGTCGTTGATCGCGACCTGCGTCGCCACCATGTGCACAAGGTCGGCCTCGTCCGCCGCGGCCATGATCACCAGGCCGGGCAGGCAGCCGAGATAGGCGTTGTCGAATGCGCCCGCATGGGTGGGACCGTCGGCGCCGACCAGCCCGGCGCGGTCGATGGCGAAGCGCACCGGCAGACGCTGGATCGCGACATCGTGGATAACCTGATCGTAACCGCGCTGCAGGAAGGTGGAATACAGCGCACAGAACGGTTTGAAGCCTTCGGTGGCGAGGCCGGCGGCGAACGTCACCGCATGCTGCTCGGCGATGCCGACATCGAAGGTGCGCTCGGGAAACGCCTTGGCGAAGATATCGATGCCGGTGCCGCCGGGCATCGCCGCGGTGATGGCGACGATCTTGTCGTCCTTCTGCGCTTCCTTGACGAGGCTCTGGCCGAACACCGCGGTGTAGGACGGGGCGTTGGACTTCGCCTTCATCTGCTTGCCGGTGACGATGTCGAACTTCACAACGCCATGATACTTGTCGTCGGATTCCTCGGCCGGGGCGTAGCCCTTGCCCTTCTTGGTGACGACGTGGATCAGCACCGGCCCGTTGCCGTTGTCGCGCACATTGGTCAGCACCGGCAGCAGATGATCGAGGTTGTGGCCGTCGATCGGTCCGACATAGAACAGGCCGAGCTCCTCGAACAGCGCGCCGCCGGTCACCATGCCGCGGGCGTATTCCTCGGCGCGCAGCGCGCGGTCCTCGAAGAATTTCGGCATGCGATGGGCGAGGTTCTTCAGGATTTCGCGGGCGGAGCCGTAGGTCTGGCTCGACAGCAGGCGCGCGAGATAGGCCGACATCGCGCCGACCGGCGGGGCGATCGACATGTCGTTATCGTTGAGGATGACGATCAGGCGCGAGTTCAGCGCGCCGGCGTTGTTCATCGCCTCATAGGCCATGCCGGCGGACATCGAGCCATCGCCGATCACCGCGATGACGTTGTTCTTGCGGCCGAGCAGATCGCGCCCCACCGCCATGCCGAGGCCGGCGGAGATCGAGGTCGAGGAATGCGCGGTGCCGAACGGGTCGTACTCGCTCTCGGCGCGCTTGGTGAAGCCGGACAGCCCGCCGCCCTGGCGGAGGGTGCGGATGCGGTCGCGCCGGCCGGTGAGAATCTTGTGCGGATAGGCCTGGTGGCCGACGTCCCAGATGATGCGGTCGTCCGGCGTGTTGAAAACGTAGTGCAGCGCCGTGGTCAGTTCCACCACGCCAAGGCCGGCGCCGAGATGGCCGCCGGTGACCGAGACGGCCGAGATGGTCTCGTGGCGCAGCTCGTCGGCGACTTGGCGAAGCTGCTCGGGTTTCAGCCGGCGCAGCTTGTCGGGCGTGTCGAGTGTATCGAGCAAGGGCGTCGGGCTGGCTGAGGACACGTCGATGTCTCGCGAAAACTGTTCAGAAATTCAATGGCTTGGCGATTCGCGAACAAACCGGGCCCAAGCATGCTGAGGCTGACTTATACCAATTCCATAAATATGCCAACGCCGGCCGGCCGCCCGAAAGCGGGGGTGGGCGGTCAAAATCAGGAGAGCAAGGGCCGGCAGCCGGGCCTTAGGGAACGTCGAGCGGCTCGGTGCCCACGGCGTTGCCGTTGGCATCGGTGGTGATCTTGTCCACCCGCGCCTCGGCCTGGCGCAGCAGCTCCTCGCAGCGCCGTTTCAGACTCTCGCCGCGCTCATAGATCGCGATCGATTCCTCCAGCGGCACCTTGCCGTCCTCGAGCCGCCTGACGATGGACTCCAGTTCCTCGATGGCGCGCTCGAAGCTGAGCGTTCCGGGATCGGCGAGGGTCTTTTCAGCCATAAGATTAAGTTCCTGAAATCATCGTGTGAGAGAAGGCTAGGCAGGTTTTACGGGTGCAATATGGCGGTCCTGGCCTCGTCATGGCCGGGCTTCGCCCCGCAAGCCGTCGATGACAGGGGAGTTTTCATGGATGCGCGAGTTGCCCCGCGCATACCAAAGAGCGGTTACTTCCCCATCAGCGCGGTGACGTGCTCGATCACCGAATCATGCAGACCCTGCAGATCGTAGCCGCCTTCCAGCACCGAGACGATACGCCCGCCTGCCGAGGCATCCGCCACGTCCATCAACTGCCGGGTGACCCAGCCAAAATCCTTCTCGTCGAGCTTGATGTTGGCGAGCGGGTCGCGCCAATGCGCGTCGAAGCCGGCCGAGATGATGATGAGTTCGGGCGAGAACTTGCGCAGTTGCGGCAGGATCACGCCCTCGAAGGCCTGACGGAATTTCGGGCCGCCATCGCCGGGCGCGAGCGGAACGTTGACGATGGTATCGTGTTCGCCGCGCTCCTGCGCGGCGCCGGTGCCGGGAAACAGCGGCATCTGATGCGTCGAGCAATACATCACGGTCGGATCCGCCCAGAAGATGTCCTGCGAGCCGTTGCCGTGATGGACGTCGAAATCGACCACGGCGACGCGGCCGATGCCGTGCTTTTTCTGCGCATAGCGTGCGGCGATCGCGGCCTGATCGAAGAAGCAGAAGCCCATCGCGCGGCTGCGCTCGGCATGATGGCCGCAGGGCCGCATGCCGACGAACACGTTCTGCGCCTTGCCGCTGACCACCGCATCGACGCCGGCATTGGCGCCGCCGACGCCGCGCATGATCGCTTCCCAGGAGCCGGGCGACATCGCGGTGTCGCCGTCGAGATGGACGATGCCCTCTTTCGGCGCCATCTCGCGGATTTCCTCGACATAGGCTTCGTCGTGGCACAGCTTGACGGTTTCCAGATCGCCGATCGGCGCTTCCTCGCGGATCAG
>JAFKKO010000061.1 GCA_017305455.1 Hyphomicrobiales bacterium
GACGATCTTGTAGGGGACAAGCTTCTTGTCCTTCTCCACCGTCGGGTCGTCGTAACGGCGGCCGATCAGGCGCTTGACGGCGAAAATGGTCTTTTCCGGATTGGTGACGGCCTGACGCTTGGCCGGCTGGCCGACAAGGCGCTCATCATCGTCGGTCAGTGCGACGATCGACGGGGTGGTGCGCATGCCTTCGGCATTTTCGATAACTTTCGGCGATTTGCCATCCATGACGGCAACACACGAGTTGGTGGTGCCAAGATCGATCCCGATGACCTTTCCCATGGTCTGTCTATCCTTCTTTTTGCGGCAGGCTGGCCGGGCCCTGACGGCACACCAAATCCCAGCCCCCATAGCTGAAACGCGCGATCTGCGACGCTCCGCCTCATATAGGACCGGGGGTCGGGGCCGCAAGGACCGGACTTCTTTCCCACGCATGAAAAGCCGATTCTTTTACCAAAGGGCAAGACCCGCGCGGGTCGCGGCGGCCGATCGTCCGGGCCGACGGGAGCTGGCAGGGCTAGAACCGGCCACGGGCCTCCACTAAGCTGCCGCCACTCCAGTTTGGCATGGACCGGCATGACCGCCGCGCAAGACGCGCCGCCTTTCCGACCATCGAACGGCCTTATTGAGACAGCAGTCAGGATTCATGAAACACATCATCCGCATCATCGCCGCCGCGCTGGTCTTCGCCGCGGCCGGGACCGGCCTCGCGATCCCGGCGCATGCCGCCGACGCCGTCTATCCGAACGGCGCGCGTGTCGGCCTCGTGCCGATGGCGGGCCTCGCCGCCGCCACGGATTTCGTCGGCTTCGTCTCCGCCGACCAGAAAGTGAAAGTCGGCGTCACCGAATTGCCGGAGGCGGCCTACACCGCGATCGACAGCGCCATCAAGGAAGGCAAGACCCCGCCGCAGGGGCCGAAGGCCGAGCCGTTCGAGACCCCGACCCGCAAGGGCTATTTCACCATCGAGAGCGGCAAGGAAGGCACGAGCGAGGTCAAGACCTATTCGCTGATCCTGCCCGGCGACAAATTCGCCGGCTACGTGATCGCGCAGGTCCGCGACGGCGCCGATCCGGGTTTTTCGGAAGACGCCATCCGCAAGATGTTCGCCACCACGGTGCTGCGCAGCGAGGTGCCGGTCGAGGAGCAGCTTCGCCTGCTCAGTTTCAAGATCGGCGACCTTGCCGGCTTCAAGACCGTGCGCACCATCGCGCCGCGCTCGGCGGTGCTGCTGGTCGACGGCGATGCCGACGCCACGCTCGACAGCACGCCCTACATGATGATCGGCCTGTGGCAGGGCAATCCGGCGCAGCCGGAGGATCGCGGCCGTTTCGCCGAGCAGATGGCGACCACCATTCCCGGCCTGCGCAACGCCCGCATCACCTCGAACGAGCCGATCCGGATCGAAGGCACGGCCGGCTACGAGACGCGGATCGAGGCGGTCAGCGGCAAGAACGACACCCCGGTGATGATCGTGCAGTGGCTGCGCTTCGGCGGCAACAACACGGTGATGCGGATTGTCGGCAGCACGCCAAAGGATGAATGGTCGAAGGCGTTCCCGCGCTTTCGCGCGGTGCGCGACGGCATCGGCTCGCGCTAAGGCATGACGAGATAAGGTTCGATCAATTCCGTCGTCATTGCGAGCCAACGGGTCGGCGCGAATGTGCCGCCCGATGACAGGCTCCGCGAAGCAATCCAGAGCGGCAGAGAAAGAGCAGAGAAAGAACTGGATTGCGTCGGAGCTTGCGCTCCTCGCAATGACGGTGATCCAGCCTTAATTCGTCCTGCTTTGTCTAGCCTTCCTTCGGCGGCGCCTTGGAGACCGCGACCAGCGCCGGACGCAGCACCCGCTCGCCGATCATGTAGCCGGCCTGGATCACCTGCACCACCGTGCCCGTCGGGACCGAGGCATCCGGCACCTCGTACATCGCCTGCTGCACGTTGGGATCGAACTTCTCGCCGATCGGATCGAACTTCTGCACGCCGTTCTTTTCCAGCGTCCGGTGCAGCGAGCGCTCGGTGATCTCGACGCCCTCGATCAGGCCCTTGAAGCCGGCATCGGCGGATTCCTTCGCCTCGGCCGGCACCGCGTCGATGGCGCGCTGCAGATTGTCGGCGATCTCCAGAATATCGCGCGCGAATCCGGCGATGCCATAGCTGCGCGCGTCGGCGACCTCGCGCTGGGTCCGCTTGCGCAGATTCTCCATCTCCGCGAGCGTGCGCAGCATCCTGTCCTTGGCCTCGGCGGCTTCCTTGACCAGCGCCTCGGACGGCGTCTCTTCCGGATCATCCGGCATGATGTAGGGCTTGGAGACGCGCGGCTCGGCGGGCTTGTTGCCCGCATCCTCCGCCGCCTTCTCGGAAAAATCCTTCTGCCCGTCGCTTTCGGTCATCACGCGTCCACTGTCTGATTGATCTTGCTGATTGAATTGGCGGATTGAAGCTGCTGGCTGGCATATCGGCGTTCGGGCGCGAAAAATCAAGCACCCCGCCGCGCCGGATACCTATTGCCCGTCTTTATTTACCGAGCATCTGGCTGACGATTCGGGCGGCATAATCAACCATCGGAATGACGCGCGCATAGTTCAGCCGGGTCGGTCCGATCACCCCGAGCACGCCGACGATCTGGCCCGCACTGTCGCGATAGGGCGAGATGATGGTCGAGGAACCGGACAGCGAAAACAGCTTGTTTTCCGAACCGATGAAAATCCGCACGCCCTCGGCCTGTTCCGCGAGGCCGAGCAGATCGATCACGCCCTTCTTGGTTTCGAGATCGTCGAACAGCAGCCGCACCCGCTCCAGATCCTCCATCGCGTGCAGATCATCGAGCAGATTGGCGTGGCCGCGCACGATCAGCTGCCGCTCCTCGCCGCCGCCGCCCGACCAGCTCGCGATGCCGGCGGCGATCACCTTCTGGGTCAATTGATCGAGCTCGGTGCGGCTCTGCTGCAGAGCGGCTTCGAGCTCGGTGCGCGCCTCCATCAGCGTGCGGCCGCGAATCCGTGCATTGAGGAAATTGCCCGCCTCGGTCAGCGCCGAAGTCGGCACGCCCGGCGGCAGTTTCAGCACGCGGTTCTCGACCTGGCCGTCTTCGGCGACCAGCACCACCAGCGCCTGCTCCGGCTCGAGCCGGACGAATTCGATATGCTTGAGCCGCGCGTTGGATTTCGCGGTCAGCACCACGGTCGCGGTGCGCGTCAGCCCCGACAGCCGCGTCAGCGCTTCGCTCAGCGCGGCCTCGACCGATTGCCCGCGTCCGATCGCGGCCAATTGGGTCTGGATCGACTGCCGTTCGGATTCGGTAAGGTCGCCGACCTGCATCAGGGCATCGACGAAAAAGCGCAGGCCGAGTTCGGTCGGCAGCCGGCCCGCCGAGGTATGCGGCGCATAGATCAGGCCGAGCTGCTCCAGATCCGACATCACGTTGCGCACCGAGGCCGGCGACAGCGGCACCGAGATCAGGCGCGAGATGTTGCGCGAGCCGACCGGCTCGCCGGTGGCAAGATAATTTTCGACGATCTGCCGGAAGATATCGCGCGAACGCTCGTTGAGCTGCGCAAGACCGGCGCCGGCTTTCGGGGTGATGAGAGGACTGATCGGATCGTGATGGGACAAGGGATGCTCCGTGCGGCCTTGTGCGGCGACCTTTCCTGCTGGCTGTGGCGACCGCCTCAATGTGTCCATCGCAAGGGCTCATGACAAGCCGTTTTTCCGGAGCCTTTCCAAAGGGTTTCCGGAGCCTTGCAAATCCGCCGCAAGATCGCGGGCGCGGGCCTTGCCGCCGCAGGCCCACCCCCCTAAAAGCACCGCAAGATTGTTACCCTTAATCCTTGGAGGATCGATATGCGGCCCAGCCGTCGCGCGCCCGATGAATTGCGTTCCGTCTCGCTGGAGCGCGGCGTGGTCAAATATGCCGAAGGCTCCTGCATGGTGAAGTTCGGCGATACCCATGTGCTGGTCACCGCGACGCTGGAAGAGCGGCTGCCGCCATGGCTCAAGGGCCAGGGCCGCGGCTGGGTGACAGCCGAATACGGCATGCTGCCGCGCGCCACCCATGACCGCACCCGCCGCGAGGCTTCCGCCGGCAAGCAGAGCGGCCGCACCGTCGAGATCCAGCGCCTGATCGGCCGCGCGCTGCGCACCACCGTCGATCTGGTTGCGCTCGGCGAACGCCAGATCACGGTGGACTGCGACGTGATCCAGGCCGATGGCGGCACCCGCACCGCCTCGATCACCGGCGCCTGGGTCGCGCTCGCCGACTGCCTGCAATGGATGAAGGCGCGCAACATGCTCAAGACTGACAACGTGCTGCGCGACAACGTCGCCGCCGTCTCCTGCGGCATCTATAACGGCACGCCGGTGCTCGATCTCGATTACGCCGAGGATTCCGAAGCGGAGACCGACGCCAATTTCGTCATGACCGGCGACGGCCGCCTCGTCGAGGTGCAGGGCACCGCCGAGCGCACGCCGTTCTCGCAGGACGAATTCCTCAAGCTGATGGCGCTGGCCGGCAAGGGCGTCGGACGCCTCGTCGAATTGCAGAAGATCGCGATGGCGTAATTTTTATCGGGCGTCATGCCCGGCCTTGTGCCGGGCATCCACGTCTTGCACTCTTTGCCACGAATCAAGTCGTGGATGGCCGGGACAAAGCCCGGCCATGACGAGGTTCCTTCGATGTCCGCACACCGCAAAATCACCGGCCGGCTCGTGATCGCGACCCACAATCCCGGCAAGCTCGCCGAGATGCGTGAACTGCTCGCGCCCTACGGCATCGACGCGGTGTCGGCAGGCGAGCTCGACCTGCCCGAGCCGGAGGAAACCGGCACCACGTTTGCGGCCAATGCGCGGATCAAGGCGCTCGCCGCGGCCAAGGCGGCGAAGCTGCCGGCCTTCGCCGATGATTCCGGGCTCGCGGTCGATGCACTCGCCGGCCAGCCGGGAATCCTGTCGGCGCGCTGGGCCGGGCCGTCGAAGGATTTCAACGCGGCGATGACCCGGATCGAGCGGCTGTTGCGGGAGCGCGGCGCCACCGAGCCGGCGCAGCGCGGCGCGCATTTCGTCTCGGCGCTGTGCGTGGCCTGGCCCGACGATCATGTCGAGGAAGTGGAAGCCAAGGTCGAAGGCGTCCTGGTGTGGCCGCCGCGCGGAACGGCCGGCTTCGGCTACGATCCGGCCTTCCTGCCCAACGGCCATGAGCGCACCTTCGGCGAGATGACCAGCGTCGAGAAGCACGGCCTGCCGCCGCATGGCCTTGGCCTGTCGCATCGCGCGAAAGCGTTCGTGAAGCTCGCGGAGATCTGCCTTGAGCGTTGAGCGCACACATCGTGGCTTCCACCTCTCCCGCTTGCGGGGGAGGTCGGCGCATCTTGCGCGCCGGGAGGGGGTCCTGCGATGAGCCCCCTCCCCAACCCTCCCCCGCTTGCGGGAGAGGGAGAAAACCAATCCTTGTCTTTGCGCGCGCAACACACACACAACGCTTTCGGCGTCTACGTGCACTGGCCGTTCTGCCTGTCGAAATGTCCGTATTGCGACTTCAACAGTCATGTGCGGCATGCCGCAATCGACGAGGAGCGCTTCGCCCGCGCTTTCGCCCGCGAGATCGAGACCACCGCCGCGCGCGCGCCCGGTCGCGAAGTCACCTCGATCTTTCTCGGCGGCGGCACGCCCTCGCTGATGCAGCCGCAGACGGTCGGCGCCGTTCTCGATGCCATCGCGAAACACTGGCGTGTCGCGGGTGACGTCGAAGTCTCGCTCGAGGCCAACCCGACCAGCGTGGAAGCCACGCGCTTTCGCGGCTATCGCGCCGCCGGCGTCAACCGCGTCTCGCTCGGCGTGCAGGCGCTCGACGATGCCTCGCTGAAATCGCTCGGCCGCCTGCACAGCGCGCGCGAAGCGCTGGATGCGGTGGCGATCGCGCGCGCGGCGTTCGACCGCTATTCGTTCGACCTGATCTACGCGCGGCCCGACCAGACCGCGCAGGCCTGGACCGAGGAATTGTCTTACGCGATCTCGGAAGCCGCCGAGCATCTGTCGCTCTATCAACTCACCATCGAGCCGGACACGCCGTTCTACGGCCTGCATGCGGCGGGCAAATTAAAGACGCCGGACGAGGCGCTGGCGCGCACGCTTTATGACGTGACCCAGGAGGTCTGCGCGCGCCACGGCCTGCCGGCCTACGAAATCTCCAATCACGCGCGACCCGGCGCGGAATGCCGGCATAATCTGGTCTACTGGCGCGGCCAGGAATATGCCGGCATCGGCCCCGGCGCGCATGGCCGGCTCGACATCGACGGCCGCCGCCACGCCACCGCGACCGAGAAGCGTCCGGAAAGCTGGCTGCTGCATGTCGAAACACTTGGCCACGGCATCACCAGCGACGACCTCCTCTCCAGCGAGGAACGCGCCGACGAATATCTGCTGATGGGACTGCGGCTCAGCGAAGGCATCGACCCGCAACGTTATGCGGCGCTCGCCGGTCGCGATCTCGATCCGCATCGCATCGCGATGCTCAAAGACGAGGGCGCGATCAGCGTCGGTGCTGACGGACGGCTGCGCGTCACGCTGGAGGGATTTCCGCTGCTCGACGCGGTGGTCGCCGATCTCGCGGCGTAGAACGCGCGTCATTGCGAGCCAACGGGTCCGCGAAGCAATCCAGGAATGAATCTAAGCCCTCGTCCTGAGGAGCATCGCGCAGCGATGCTCCTCGAAGGATGAGGCCTCGCAAGCGCGTAAACGCGCTGTTGGCTCCTCCTCACCATGAGGGGCTGGATTGCTTCGTCGTTGCGCTCTTCGCAATGACGAAGTTGAGAATCGACGTCCGAGGACCGAATTACGCCCCAAAGCTCTTCGGCGAACCCGACACGATCTGGCCGCCGCCGGCGGTGGCGCGCAGCACCGCAAGCCCGCGCTCGTTGGTGCCGTCGGCGCGGAAACGAAACAGCCCGTCGATGCCGGTGAAGCCCGACGGATTGGTCAGCACCTCGGGCGAGAAACGCTGGCCGCCCTGCTTGGCCAGCGCCGCGACCAACGCCACCGAATCATAGGCCAGCGTCGCGGTGCGCACCGGATCCTGACCGTATTTGGCGCGGTAGCGTTTGGCGAAAGCACGGTAGCCAGACGGATCGGGCGCGGCATAGACGCCGCCCTGCAGCGCCGTGTCGCCGAACACCCGCGGACTGTCCCACAATCCGGTGCCGAGCAGTTGCACGCGCTTTAAGTCCGCGCCGCTCGCGCGCAACGTTTCGGACACCCGCGCCAGCGCATCGCCATCATCGGCGAGCAACAGCGCATCGGCGGAGGGCAGCGCCTGCGCGACATTGCGCGCCGCGCCCTGCATCTGCGTGGCATCGGCGCCGTATTTCTCAAACGCCACCACGCGGCCGCCCTTGCGCGCCACCGCCTGCTTGAACGCAACCTCGACCACATTGCCGTAGGCGTTCTCCGGCAGCAGCGCGGCGAACGAGCGCTTGCCGGTGCCGGCGGCGTAATCGACGATCCGCGTCACATCGGACTCAGGCAGGAAACTCAGGAGATAGACGCCGCGTCCGGCGACGCTGGAATCGGTCGAGAACGCCACCACCGGCACGTTGCGGCCACGCGCGACCTGCGCCACCGCCGGCACCGAAAGACCGAACAGCGGCCCGAGAATGATCTGCGCGCCCTCCTCCACGGCCTGCTGCGCCGCCTGCTGGGCGCGCTGCGGCGTGCCGGCGTCGTCCTTGACCAGAAGCTGGATGTCCGGGTTGTGGAATTCGGCGAGCGCCATTTCCGCGGCGTTCTTCATCGCAGTACCGGCGACCCCGGCATTGCCCGCGCCCGACAGCGGCAGAATCATTCCGACCTTGACCTGGCCGCTACCCAGAGCGGTGCCCTGCTGCTCCGGACCGGACGGGCCCGGCGGCGGCGCATCGCTGCCGGCGAACGGATTGGAGCCGAGGCCGGCGCAGCCCGCGACCCACGGCGCGGTCAGAATCAGGCCGACCGCGCCGCGGCGGCTCGGTCCGGATCGGCCGGGACTGTGGCGAGAAGAATCGGTCATGGTGCGGTCAAGTGTATCCTGCAACTCGTATCTGCGGGCGTCCGGACCGGCGAGACGATCGCGGAAGAATTTCCGGCATATTGTCGGCCAAGACGGCGTCAAACAAAAGATTTATGACGCGCTTGTGTGCAATACTGCGCCCTGTCGCCATTGCGCCACGGTTTCCGCCGCCTGATCAAGCCGATGTCCGTTCATATACCACGCACCAAGCACGCACCCGCCGCGCACGAGGCTTCGTTCATCGTCGCCGGGCAGCAAGTGAGTGCGCCGAAACTTACCGGCGGGCTTTACCTCGTCGCGACGCCGATCGGCAATCTCGGCGACATCACCTTGCGCGCGCTGGAGACCCTCGCCGCCGCCGACATCGTCGCCTGCGAGGACACGCGGATGACGCATCGGTTGCTCGATCGCTACGGCATCAAGGCCTCGCTGACGCCCTATCATGAACACAACGCCGCGGCGGCGCGGCCGCGGCTGCTCGCCGAACTGGCGCAAGGCGCGTCGATCGCGCTGGTGTCGGATGCCGGCACGCCGCTGATCTCCGATCCAGGCTTCAAGCTGGTGCGCGAGGTCTGTGCCGCCGGCCATGCGGTGACGGCGCTGCCCGGTCCGTCCTCGCTGCTCGCCGCGCTCAGCCTCGCCGCGCTGCCGACCGACCGCTTCTTCTTCGAAGGATTCCTGCCGCCGAAACAGACCGCGCGGCGCGCGCGCCTTACTGAACTTGCGCGGATCGACGCCACGCTGGTGATGTTCGAGACCGGCGCGCGCCTCGCCGATTCGCTGCGCGATCTGTCGGAGATTCTCGGCGCGCGCGATGCCGCGATCTGCCGCGAGCTGACCAAGCTGCACGAGGATATCCGCCGCGCGCCGCTCACCGAGCTTGCGGCACAGGCCGAGGCTCTGGAGACGCGCGGCGAATTCGTGCTGGTGATCGGCCCGCCCTCAGCCGACGAAAACAAACTTGATGACGATGCGCTCGACGCCCTGCTGCGCGCGGCGCTGGCGCAGGGCAGCGTCAAGGACGCGGTGGCGCATGCGGTCGAACTCTCCGGCCGGCCGCGGCGCGAGATCTATGCGCGCGCGCTCGAACTGTCGAAACAAGATGGCGAGGCGTGAGCCCTCGCCGCCCCATGCCGATCCGGCACGCCTCGCCGCGTTCCGCACCGGTCTGTCCGCCGAGACCCGCGCCTGCGTCTATCTGCTTGCCAAGGGCTATCGCATTCTGGCGCGGCGCCATCGCACGCCGCAGGGCGAGATCGACGTGGTGGCGCGGCGTGGCACTACGCTGATCTTCGTCGAGGTCAAGGCGCGCGCCACGCTCGACGATGCCGCCTATGCGCTGACGCCGCGCCAGCGCGCGCGCATCGCCGCCGCGGCGCAGGCCTGGTTGATGACGCATCCCGATCATGCAAATCTGGATTGCCGGTTCGACGTCATTCTGATTGCGCCAAAGCGTTTTCCGCGCCATCTGAAAGCGGCCTTCGACAGCGAAAGCTGACCGTCGGCCGTCTCCGCCGCTCTTCGCCCTTCCCGCCAACCCGCCGTGGACCTGTCATGAAACTCAAAGTCGCCGTCCAGATGGACCCGATCGCACGGATCAATGTTCGCGGCGATTCGACCTTCGCGCTATTGCTGGAGGCGCAGAAGCGCGGCCACACGCTGTCCTATTACACGCCGGAGAAACTGTCGCTGTCCGGCACTGATGTGGTGGCGAGCCTGCAGCCGCTGACGGTGCGCGATCAGGAAGGCGATCACTTCACGCTCGGCGAGACGAAGCGCGAGCATCTTGCGGGCTACGACGTGGTGCTGCTGCGACAGGACCCGCCGTTCGACCTCGCCTACATCACCACCACCCATCTGCTCGAACGCATTCATCCCAAGACGCTGGTGGTGAACGATCCGGCCGGCGTGCGCGACGCGCCGGAAAAAGTCTTCGTGATGGAATTCGCCGACCTGATGCCGCCGACGCTGATCTCGCGTGACAAGGACGAGATCAATCTGTTCCGCGCCGCCCATGGCGAGGTGGTGTTCAAGCCGCTTTACGGCCATGGCGGCGCCGCCGTCTTCCATATCGGCCCGAAGGACATGAACTTCGGCTCGCTCTACGACCTGTTCTCGACCACCTTCCGCGAGCCGTGGGTGATCCAGAAATTCCTCCCCGGCGTGAAGCACGGCGACAAGCGCATCCTGCTGGTCGACGGCGTGTTCGCGGGCGCCATCAACCGCGTGCCGGCGCCGGACGATCTGCGCTCCAACATGGTGCGCGGCGGCGCGGCGCAGGCCACCGATCTGACGCCGCGCGAGCGCGAGATCTGCGAGCGGCTCGGCCCGGCGCTGCGCGAACGCGGTCTGCTGTTCGTCGGCATCGATGTGATCGACGACCATCTCACCGAGATCAACGTCACCTCGCCGACCGGCATCCGCGCCATCGCCAGGGTCGGCGGTCCCGATGTCGCGGCGCTGATCTGGGACCGGATCGAAGCCCGCCGCCGCTGATTTTAAAAGACCGTCGCGGGCGGACGCACGCCGCCGGCGCGCGCGCGATCCAGCCGCATGATCCGCGCCGCCGGATCTTGGGCGACGCCGGCATTTTTATTTTTTACACCGGTTGATCTGAATCATTGACATGCAGTTCTCGGTGTCCGCGCGGCACGCGCATTCGGCACAGTGCATCCATAATGACGGCATCCCGGCCGCTTCCAGGACACGGGATATGCGCTCCTGCTGCATGGGCAGAACACTCGCAGGCAAAATAATAGAGAACCGCGAAGACGGATGATCAAGGCCGCCTTCTCCAGAGCTTGCCGTCCGCAAGACGTTGGGAGTTCGCTCTTTTGACGACGTCCTGAACGGCGACGTCCGCCCGCACTCACAGTGCGGTTCTAGCTGCCCGACGTAGCGCGCCTCGTGCGCAGACGAATCCTGATCGCATCGCACCGTTTTGAAAATCGCCCGGAGCACGATCGCGACGATCGGCGCGACGACTTCACGATCATGGTTTGAATTATCGATAAATCCGATGACAAGCTTCGGAATACCAGAACCATATACAGCCCATTAAGAAAAACTAAGTACAAATGTCTAACATCTTTGATCGCATGCTGAACCGCATTCGTCGAAGCAGCAGCAGCATCGTTAAACGAGCAATCACGTTAGGCATACGGAAATACTCATGAAATTTTATCACTTGTCTATCGGAAGCAAGATCTATGCGATTATTTTCGTCGCAGTCCTCGGCTCGGTCATGGCGACCGGCCTCACTTTCAACGATGCGCGCAACGGGCTGGAATCGCAAAAGCAGATCGAGCTGAAGCATCTGGCGGAGATTGCCTACGGCATCATCGAAGAAGAGCACGCAGCCGCAGCGAAGAACACGATATCGACCGAAGAAGCGCAGAAGCGAGCCGCGACGCGCGTCGGCGCGTTGCGATATGGCCAGGGCGACTATTTTTGGATCAACGACATGCACCCGCGCATGATCATGCATCCGATGCGGCCGGAGCTGAACGGTAAAGACCTCACCGAGAACAAGGACCCGACCGGCAAGCAACTGTTCATGGAGATGATCGATGTCGTCAAGCGCGACGGCGCGGGCTTCGTTCCCTACGAATGGCCGAAGCCGGGGATGGACAAGCCGCAGCCGAAGCTTTCGCATGTCGTGGGTTTCAAGCCGTGGGGCTGGATCGTCGGGACCGGCGTCTATGTTGATGATCTGCAAGCGCAGATCTGGAACATGATCCGCCACGCTCTCACCATCACAGGCGTGATCACTCTCATCTCCGGCGCTCTGGCGATTTTCATCGCCCGGCGCACGTCGGCGGCGTTGAAGGCCTCGACGAACGCGATGCGGCAGCTCGCCGACGGTGATTTCTCGATCGTTCTGCCGGGCCTCGATCGTAAAGACGAGATCGGCGAAATTGCCGGTGCGGTGGAGGCCTTCAAGGTCAAGATGACCGAGAAGGTCAAGCACGAAGCGACGGCGAAGGCCGAGGCCGATCGTGCGGTGGAGCTGGAGCGCAAGCAGGCGATGATGCAGCTTGCGGACTCCTTCGAACAAGCCGTCGGCGACATTGTCGAAACGGTCTCGTTGGCCTCGAGCGAACTGGAGGCGTCGGCCGGCACCCTGACCGGCACGGCGGAGACGACGCAGCGTCTGTCAGCGACGGTCGCGGAAGCCTCCGAACAAGCGTCGGCGAGCGTGCAGAGCGTCGCCTCGGCGGCGAACGAGATGACGTCGTCGGTGAACGAGATCGGCCGCCAGGTTCAGGAAGCCGCCAGGATCGCGGGCGCCGCGGTCAGCCAGGCCGACACCACCAACGACCGCGTCAACAAGCTGTCGCAGGCGGCAGGGCGCATCGGCGATGTGGTCGAGCTGATCAACACCATCGCGGGGCAGACCAACCTGCTGGCGCTGAACGCCACCATCGAGGCGGCGCGGGCCGGCGATGCCGGACGCGGCTTCGCGGTCGTCGCCTCCGAGGTCAAGGCGCTGGCGCAGCAGACAGCCCAGGCGACCGGCGAGATCATCCACCAGGTCACCGATATTCAGGCGGCGACCGAGGAGTCGGTGACCGCCATCAAGGAGATCAGCGGCACGATCAGCCGGATTTCGGAAATCTCCTCCGCCATCGCCTCCGCGGTCGAAGAACAGAGCGCGGCGACGCAGGAGATCTCCCGCAACATCATGCAGTCGGCCGAAGGCACCCATCAGGTGGCGACCAACATCGTCAGCGTAAAGGACGGAGCGAGCGAAACCGGCGCGGCCTCAAGCCAGGTGCTGGCTTCGGCGCAGATGCTCTCGAACGACAGCGCCCGGCTGAAGGCGGAGGTCGACAGGTTCCTGGCCACCGTCCGCGCCGCCTGAGGTTTCGCGAAGCCGTTTTGATTATGAGACTCGGCCGCCGCCTGCTCAGGACGGCGGCCGGTTTCGTTCTCATGCTGTGTCACCTGACCTAAATGTTCATCAAATGTTCTTGCGCTGACCCGCGGAGCTGCTAGAGTTCCGGCAGGCGTTTTCCACCCTGCCGGCATCGGCCCGCACACGCACCGGCACAGGCTTTCAGGGACGGACAGACGGCCGGGGTGGGGCCATGGTTCAGCACGTCTCGACGGTGGCGTTCGAAGGCATCGAGGCCCGCGCGGTCGATGTCCAGGTTCAGGTCGCGCCCGGCCTGCCGGCTTTCAATATTGTCGGATTGCCCGACAAGGCGGTGTCGGAAGCGCGCGAACGGGTCCGCGCCGCTTTGATCGCCTCCGGCCTCGCGCTGCCGGCGCGGCGCATCACCGTCAATCTGGCGCCGGCCGATCTGCCCAAGGAAGGCAGCCACTATGATCTGCCGATCGCGCTCGGCCTGATGGCGGCGATCGGGGCGATTCCGCCTGATGCCCTGAGCGGCTTCACCGTGCTCGGCGAACTCGGCCTCGACGGCTCGATCGCGCCGGTGGCCGGCGTGCTACCGGCGGCGATCGGCGCCAACGCCCGCGACGAGGGCCTGATCTGTCCGGCCCCCTGCGGCGCCGAGGCGGCGTGGGCCAGTCCCGACAGCCAGATCGTGGCCGCCGCCTCGCTGATCCAGATCGCCAATCACTTCAAGGGCACGCAGGTGCTCTCGCGGCCCGAGCCGAAAATGGCGGCCGCCGCCGCGAGCACGCTCGACCTGCGCGACATCAAGGGCCAGGAAAGCGCCAAGCGCGCGCTCGAGATCGCCGCCGCCGGCGGTCATCATCTCCTCATGATCGGCTCGCCGGGCGCCGGCAAATCGATGCTGGCGGCGCGACTGCCCTCGATCCTGCCGCCTTTGTCGCCATCCGAATTGTTGGACGTGTCGATGATCGCCTCGGTCGCCGGCGAGATCGAAGGCGGCGCGCTGACCTCGCGCCGCTCGTTCCGCGCCCCGCATCATTCCGCCAGCATGGCGGCGCTGACCGGCGGCGGTCTGCGCGCACGGCCCGGCGAAATCTCCCTGGCGCATCACGGCGTGCTGTTTCTCGACGAACTGCCGGAGTTCGATCCGCGCGTGCTCGATTCGTTGCGCCAGCCCTTGGAGAACGGCGAGGTCGCGGTGGCGCGCGCCAATCACCGCGTCACCTATCCGGCGCGCTTCATGCTGGTCGCGGCGATGAATCCCTGCCGCTGCGGGCGAGCGTACGAGCCGGGCTATGCCTGCCGGCGCAATCGCGTCGAACGCTGCAGCGCCGATTACCAGAGCCGGATTTCCGGACCGCTGCTCGATCGCATCGATCTGCGCATCGAGGTGCCGGCGGTGACCGCGGCCGATCTGATCCTGCCGCCGCCGGCCGAGGGCTCGGCGGAAGTGGCGGCCCGTGTCGCGGCGGCGCGGAATATTCAGGCCGCGCGCTACGCCGCGATCGGCCTGCCGCAGATCCGCACCAATGCGGAGGCGCCCGCCGCCGTGCTCGACGACATCGCGCAGCCGGATTCGCAGAGTCTGACCTTGCTGCGCGACGCCGCCGAAACCATGCGGCTGTCGGCGCGCGGCTATCATCGCGTGCTGCGGGTGGCGCGCACGCTGGCCGACCTCGACCGCGCCGCAAAGATCGGCCGCCGCCATCTCGCCGAGGCGTTGTCCTATCGCGTGCTGGCCGAAGACCAGAGGCGCGCCGCCTGAAGGCCACGCGCGGCAAAGCCGGCTGTGCCGTTTCGCATCACAAATCGCGCATTGTAAACCCGACAGTAACGCCTCCTCTTTACGCTTTGAGAACCATAGTCCGCACGGTGCGGACCTGCGTCAGTATCGAGTAGCGTTCATGTTGCGGATGAGGATTTGGGCGGCGACCGCCCCGGTGTTGATCGCGAGCGCGTTCGCCGGCGGACATATCGTCGCAAGCCCGCGGCCCTGCATTCCGCTCGACGGCGTCTCGGTGTGGCTCGGCACCACGCCCTGGCAGGATCAGCGCCACGTTTCCTTCACCAGCGATCCGAAAACCGCGACGGTGCGGGTGCAGATCGTCGACAGTCCCGAGCTGGCCGATTTCGCCATCGTCGACGACGTCGCCACGCCGGAGGCGGCAAGCTGCGGCGAAGGCACCACGCCGCGTTTTGTCAGCGTCGCGCCGCACGCATCCGCCGCCGAGCCGGTGATTTATCTCTCCGCCGAGCCGGACGCGGACTACCGCGTTTTCGTGCAGTCCAGGACCGCCACCGCGCAGGATGCCGCGGCGCTCATTGTCGGCGCAGCGCTGGCGCCGCCCTCGCCTCCGCGTCTTGCCGCCGCGCTGTGAAAATCCGCTTTACAGCCGGTTAATCATATCCGCATCGCCACCGGCGACGCGCCGCCGCCTCAAGCACTTCGCAACGATCGGCGCAGCACTCTGCAAGTCCCGTCGATCTTGCGTCATCGCCGACCGGAGTGACCTATGGCTCAGGCCCTGCGCATAAGAACCCGTATCCGCCGGCTGGCGCGGCGCTATCCGCGCATCAATTTCGCGATCCGCTCGTTCCTGATCTTTTCGGCGACGTTCGGCGGCGCCTACGGCTTTCTGGCCGGCAACAGGTCCGGCGCCGCATCCTACGATCCGCATGCGTTCGCGATCGGCGCGAGCTTCCTGTTCGCGCTCGCCTGCGTCGCGCTGGCGATGCTGAGCATGCGCATGCGCTGGCTGCGCCACAAGATGCGCAAGATCGCCGCGCACAACGAAGCGCTGATCGACCGCAACTGGGAATTGAAGGAAGCCGAGGAGCGCGCCCGCAGCCTGTTCGAATCGCA
>JAFKKO010000062.1 GCA_017305455.1 Hyphomicrobiales bacterium
CTGGAGCCCGAACTGGCAACGCTGGACGCCGCGCCGAATCCCGAACTGGCGGACATGACGCGGCGGTTCTGGATCGGCCTCGTGCTGGCGCTGCCGGCGGTCGTCCTCGAAATGGGCGGGCATCTGGTCGGCGGTCACGGCTGGGTCGACCAAACGCTGTCGAACTGGATTCAGTTGGTCTCGGCGACACCCGTCGTGATCTGGGCGGGTTGGCCCTTCTTCGTGCGCGGCTGGCAGTCGCTGATCACCCGCAACCTGAACATGTTCACCCTGATCGCCATGGGGACCGGCGTCGCTTACGTCTACAGCGTGGTCGCCACCATTGCCCCGGAGGTGTTTCCGCCCGCGTTTCGCGGCCATGACGGCGCCGTCGCCGTCTATTTCGAAGCGGCGGCGGTGATAACCGTCCTGGTGCTGCTGGGGCAGGTACTTGAGTTGCGTGCCCGCGAGGCAACGTCGGGAGCGATCAAGGTCCTGCTCGATCTCGCCCCGAAGACGGCGCGTCTCGTGGCCGCGGACGGCACCGACCATGAAGTCCCGCTCGATGGTCTCAACGTCGGCGACAGATTGCGCGTCCGTCCCGGCGAAAAAGTCCCGGTCGACGGCGTCATTCTTGAGGGACGGTCATCGATCGATGAATCCCTGGTGACCGGAGAGTCCATGCCCGTCACCAAGGACACTGGTGCCAAGGTGATCGCCGGGACCCTTAATCAATCTGGAAGCTTCGTGATGCAGGCCGAGAAGGTCGGCCGCGATACGGTGTTGTCGCAAATCGTGCAGATGGTCGCGCAGGCGCAGCGGTCGCGGGCGCCGATCCAGCGTCTCGCCGATCAGGTCGCGGGCTGGTTCGTGCCTGCGGTGATCGTGGCCGCGCTCGTCGCCTTCGTGGTCTGGGCCATGGTCGGTCCAGAGCCGCGCTTGGCGTTCGGTCTGGTGGCGGCCGTCAGCGTGTTGATCATCGCATGTCCGTGTGCGCTCGGCCTCGCAACCCCGATGTCGATCATGGTCGGCGTCGGACGCGGCGCGCAGGTCGGTGTCCTGATCAAGAACGCCGAAGCGCTCGAACGCATGGAAAAGATCGACACGCTCGTCGTCGACAAGACGGGCACCTTGACCGAAGGCAAACCCAAGGTCGTTTCCATCGTACCGTCCGCCGGATTCCGGGAGGACGAATTGCTGCGTTTCGCAGCGAGCGTCGAGCGCGCCAGCGAACATCCGCTGGCTGACGCCATCGTTCGTGCGGCCAAAGAGCGCGATCTGGCGCTGGCAAACGTGGAGGAATTTGATTCCCCCACGGGCAAAGGCGTGACGGGCAAAATCGACGGCAGAAATGTATTGCTCGGCAACGTCGGCTACATGCAGTCGCTCGGCGTTGAAACTCAATCGATGGAAGCGCACGCCGAAGCGCTACGTGGCGACGGCGCCACCGTCATCAATATCGCGATCGACGGAAAGATAGCCGGACTCTTCGCCATCGCCGATCCCATCAAGCCATCGACGCCCGATGCCTTGAAGGCGCTGGCCGCAGACGGCATCAAGGTCATTATGCTGACCGGAGATAACAGGACGACGGCCAATGCGGTCGCGAAGCGGCTCGGCATCTCGGAGGTCGAGGCGGAAGTTCTGCCCGACCAGAAGAGCGCTGTCGTCGGCAAACTGCAGAAGGCTGGCCGCATCGTCGCGATGGCAGGCGACGGCGTGAACGACGCCCCTGCCCTCGCCGCGGCCGAAGTCGGAATCGCGATGGGCACCGGCACCGACGTCGCGATGGAAAGTGCGGGCGTAACCCTGTTGAAGGGCGATCTCGGGGGGATTGTCCGCGCGCGCCTCCTGTCGGAAGCGACGATGGCCAACATCCGTCAGAACCTGTTCTTCGCCTTCATCTACAACGCCGCCGGAATACCGATCGCGGCGGGCGTGCTGTATCCGATGTTCGGCCTGTTGCTATCGCCGATCATCGCCGCGGCGGCCATGGCGCTGTCGTCGGTGAGCGTGGTCGGAAACGCACTGCGCCTGCGAATGGCCAAGCTGGAGAACTGAACGGGACCGTCATTTCAGTCCGCACGTTTGTACCGTCCAACGGCAGCAGTCTGGAACATCGGCCACTTCGAAGAAGGTGGTTTTGCTGGACTGGAATGCACCATCCTGGTTCCGGCCGCCTAGCCGCCAGAAGGCGTCGCCAGCGAAGCCTCGACAAACCGCAAAGGAGCCTAGCCGTCCCGCGAAATTCGAGGCGCGGCTTGCCTTATTACGCCTCACATGAGCGAGGCCCCGCCTGAGCGGAGCCTCGATAAGTGAAGGGGTACATCCGCCCTTCCATCCATCTCCCTACGCCAGAACTCTGATCGTCCGCCTGCTGTCGATGAACTGACCACTTCTCCTTGTCGGGCCATCAAACAGTCATTGGCCCCGGTAGAACCCATCCACCTACCGTGCATTCAATCTTCGAGTTCTGCGTCATTGGGCAGTTGCGGCGAATTCTTCTTGTGCCTCCTTTTGAGACAACCATATCTAGCTGGTCGGTGGTCAGTACAATTGCGCCTTGAGGGTAATCGCATTTAACACTTTCGAGTTCTGGTCGCGGACGTGCAGGCGGATATCTCCCAGGGAGTTGGCGTCCATGCATTCTTGGGAGGATCAGATGCGCAGAAAAGTTCTCTTGAGGATCCATCGGCGCACACCCATTCAATCCACGGATT
Source organism: Hyphomicrobiales bacterium (assembly GCA_017305455.1). Taxonomy (GTDB): domain Bacteria; phylum Pseudomonadota; class Alphaproteobacteria; order Rhizobiales; family Xanthobacteraceae; genus Afipia. The sequence goes on from JAFKKO010000062.1 coordinate 2,700, forward strand.
TCAATTCCGGTCCGCAACTCGGCTTGAGACGTTGTATTCACGAACTAGAAAAATTGCGCAGATTGGTGCGTGCAGCAGAGCAGTATTCCGAAACAAGTCATAACGACAATACCCGTGGCTCTGCTACGACGGCCATCTCCGATTCTGACTTTGGCGATTCCGTCTGGTTCGGAGGATGATCACCGGTTCGACCGGCTTCGCGACATTCGGGATCGACGCATCCCTACCAACGAACGCGACCCGACCTCCAAGCCATAGTGGCCATTCGATCCCAGTTGCTTCTGACAAATACTTGGTCAAAAATTGGCTATGGTGAAAGACGGCGAAGCTCGTCAATCTGAAGCGAACAGTCGGCCTCAACGCGTCGACGCCTCCCGCTTTGCACCGGCAAATCGGCGGCGGTTAAGCCCACCCGCATTGCGGACTTTTCTTGCTATTGCAGATATGTGGGGGCTTTCAGAAGAACAGCGTCTCTTGATGCTCGGGTATCCGTCTCGATCCACCTATCATAGCTGGTGTAAGAAAGCTCGCGGACACGGTACTTTTACGTTCAACGTAGATGTTCTTACGCGGATCTCGGCGGTGTTCGGGATCCATCAAGGTCTTGGAGTTCTCTTTCCCGTAGAGCCACTCGGCGTCGAGTGGCTGCGAACCCCGCATGGTGCGGTCGTGTTCGGCGGGAAACCTCCCCTCGACGTTATGACCAGCGGCTCCCAAGACGGGCTGCTTACGGTACGCCGCTTCCTCGACGGCGCACGAGGCGGCTCCTACATGCAGCCCAATCGCATCGACGAGGCATTCATGCCTTATGACGATACGGAAATAAGCTTCCGATAACAAATATCCTTGCAACCTCCCTGCAGTCGGCGTCCTCGACACGGTCACATCTTTTACGATCTCGTTCTGCGATACGGCCGCTGCGTTAGCAGACCTTGCGGCCACACTCGGAGGCCATGGCACCCGTCGAATCTCCGCAATGAGGCGCTGAACTGCTCTACTTGGCGTCGAATTTTCGGCGCAAGACGCTCTTTAGTACTTAGACGAGGCGCCCTCCTAGGAATCGAAATCACTCGGCGCTGCGATCTCGATACCTATCCCCACCGTGTTGCTAAATCGGAATTGAAGGCCCGCCGCCTCTAGCGCTGTCCGCAAACGTACCGATGTCTCCGCATGTGGCTGCGACGAACCGGACTCAGCGCGCACGACAGCCCGTTTCGACAAACCCGCCTGGCTTGCAAGAAATTCTTGGGTCCATCCCAACCACGCCCGAGCCGCCCGGACCTGGCGCGAAGAAATTTCCGGCTTTGAATTAACCATAAAACGAACCTATAAGTGACGAAAGTCACAGAGCGTGCTAAGTTAAGATATTGTTAAGCATTGCAGCTTGCGCCTAGGTCAGAAGACCGCTCGACAAACTCCGTATCGAAAACATTACGTTCGAATCCTTGCCAGGCCTTTACTGGGATGGGTGATTTCGCTCGTCTAGCCAGTTGAGACTCATTGCAATTCAAGGAATCGATCTTCGGAGAATCAGAAGAGCAGCGTGCCGCTCTACGTTCGAAGCACGTAATCGCCTTTCTACCAAAAAGTCAGTTCTCATGGTTTGTTGAAATTCCCGGGGGACTTATGCGCGCGAGATATCGACACGGTCGAGAAGACCGCTCATCTGAATCAAGTATTAAATCGCTCCCTGCTCCTCTGCCGCTACCGGTCTTGCCGGCATATTGGTGGCGAACTCGCAAACCGCAGAGCTTCGGGGGCCCCGACGTGAAAGCCATTCGTGCGGCCTTACTGCGTATGCGAATCCCGGGCGAATCGGATTGGTTGTGGGCTGTGACCGGCGATCCCGCCACGGCAATCGGCATAGCTGTTAGGCAGCTACAGGCCTACGGCATGACCTCCCCGATCGTCGACGCCGCCGTATCAGCTGTGCTTTGCGTCGCGATCGAAGGCAATCGCGCCGCGCGCGCCGTTGTGGAATCAGCCTTACGCCGCCGCCAGAAGATTGATCCGTTGTGCGCCGAACTGATCCTGGCCTGGCGCACGGCACGATTCTAACGACCAAAGTCTCAAATTGCTTTGCGCCGATCCCCAGCATGCGGCGCTCTTTACGAGCGCCGCGAGCCAACGCAGCCTATAATGGGATTAGCATGCTGCTTTGGATTATGTCTGATCTCCATCTGGAATCCAGCCGAGGATGGGACCTGCCGGTCCCGGGTATGCGTCCGCAATTTGACGTCCTGGTCATTGCTGGCGATCTCATCACTAGAATGGAGCGTGGTGTGGCCTGGCTGCGCGAACGTATCGCGGACAAACCTATCCTTTACGTCAGCGGCAACCACGAAGGCTATGGGACTGATTGGAAGGTCACGATCGAAAAGGCTCACGCCGCGGCTGCCGATAGCAACGTCTATGTTCTACAGAATGACTCAGTGGTCATCGGCGACATTACGTTTGCCGGCGCAACGCTTTGGACCGATTTCGAGCTCTTCGACGATCGAACACGTGCAATGACCTGTGCCGGCCATGCGATGAATGACTATCGAAAGATAAGAACTCGAGACTACCGGTATCGTCTGCGCCCGCAAGACACGCTCTTGGCCAACAAACAGTCGCGCGAGTTCTTTGCAAACATCGTCAGGACCAAAACGACGGCGAAGGTTTGCGCCATCAGTCACCATGGTCCGGCGCCCGCAACCGCGAAGCTGGGCACCGAGAATGACCTCATTAGCAGCGCTTACGTCAATGGTGAGCACGTCGATCTCATGGGCGGCGTTCACACCTGGATATACGGGCATACACACGAAACTCGCGACTTCTCAATCGGTCAAACACGGGTGGTTACAAACGCGAAGGGCTACGGGCCGACGCGATTTCATCCGAGCTGGGATAACCGCAGTTTCAACCCGGGATTTACGATCGAGATCTAATCAAACGTATGTAGCGCTGACGTCCGCAACACTATTGCTCATTTCCGCCGCCTGCACAGGCAACAGACATCGCGGACTGGCTCCGCCAAGTTAAATCCGAAGATCTCCTGTCCTTGAGCAGATCGCCAAGGTCGTCGAAGTCGAATCCGCTGCTTCTGCTCAGCTACGCCAACAGCTTTCTTGTTCTCTCACGAAACGTGATCGCTTCACGCGAACCTCCGGTGAACAGATGCCACAACAGAACATTACCAAACGCGACCTCCTGGCGCGCGCCTATCTAGATATGCTGGCGGCCGAAGCTGGCACGAACAATAGCCCGCTATTGCGCAGCGGGAACCCAGATGACCCGATAGAAATGCTCATAGATGAATTGTCATCCGCGCCTCGATGCGAGGAAAGAACGTCGATACGAGCGGACCTCGCCGCAACAGCCATCATGGTTGCACGTGCAATCGAAGGAGTGGATGGCCTCACTCGCGACTTGCGTCGAAATCGCCCAGTTGTCACTTTAGCCACTCATGCGGCTGACGTTGTTTCGTTGGTTGCGCAAGTGCTTCAGACGTGCGCCTTCGGACCAGAGGCGAAGGCTTTCGACAGTGGACGATCATCCTCGACTTCGCGCTATTTTTTCCTGTTGGCGCGAGATGGAACTGGGAGTGACCACAAACCAGAGCGCGGCAACGACTCAGTCGCGAATGCTCTTCATGCCGGCGTCCCGATCGTTGGTGCTGCTCCGGATCCTCGTCGCCATCTCCCGAGAGATTTACTCCGCGCAGCTGAACATCATTTGGCTCTCGGCCAGATTGACGAATCCGCGATCCGGCTCGTCATTGAAGCCGTCACTGGTGCGCAGCCGACAGCGGCAATAGGCACTCAAACGGTACGAGCCGCAGATATTTCAGATCTCGTCCTCGCGATCCGTGCCGATCGCACTGCGGATGATTGCGTCTCGCGGCTTGAACAAGTGGTCGCAACAAGGGGTATTTTCGATCACAGCGGACCCGCGCTCGAGGAATTAGCAGGCTATGGAGCCGCTCGCGAGTGGGGTCTCAATCTGGTCGAGGATCTACGCGAGTACCGAGCGGGACGTCTCGATTGGGAATGTATCGAAAAGGGATTACTGCTTGTCGGCCCGCCAGGTGTCGGCAAGACACAGTTCGCCAAGGCGGTGGCAAAGTCCGCGAACGTCCCTCTCATCGCTACCTCCGTTGCGGACTGGAACGCGTCTGCTTTTCTTTCGGGCACATTGGCTGCAATAAAGTCGTGTTTCGCTCAGGCGCGCAAGCTGGCCCCCTGCGTCTTATTCATCGATGAGCTCGACGGCATTAGCGATCGTGCGACTTTGACATCAGAATATCGGGAATACTGGACGCAGATTGTAAATCTGCTGTTGGAACAGCTCGCCGGCGTGGAGGATCGACCTGGCGTCGTCGTCATCGGCGCCACAAACCATGTCGATCACATTGATGCGGCGATACGACGGGCTGGACGGCTCGACCGCACGATCGAAATCGAGTTGCCAAACGCTGACAGCCTCGCGCAGATATTCCGCTATCATCTTGGCGAACTTTTGCCCGACATCGATTTGACGCCAGCCGCCTTGGCGGCCGCCGGAAAGACAGGCGCCGACGTCGAGGCATGGGTGCGGCGTGCCAAGAGTCATGCTCGCCGCGAAAGGCGGGAACTGTCGCTGGATGATCTACTTCGGGAAATCAGATCAGGTCGGGAAGGTTTACCTAATAACTTGAGACGAGTTTGCGCAGTCCACGAAGCTGGACACCTCGTCGTCGGCGTCGCTTTGGGCGTCTTCACGGCCAAAACACTGACAATTATGGACGCTGGAGGAGCTACGCACGTTGAACTCTCGCGAGCCAATTCGCAGACCAAGGATGGAATTGAGAATCATATCACAGCGCTTCTAGGTGGTCGCGCCGCCGAGGAGGTTTTGCTAGGCCAGGCAACGGCCGGAGCAGGTGTTGGAGAGCAAAGCGATTTTTCACGAGCGACGAGTGCTGCAATCGATCTCGAGTTGCGGTTCGGCTTTGGGTCGATCGGCGTCGCCCACTTCTCGGAGCGCGCCACTGAACTGCTATTGCACGACCCATCCATCATTGCCTTGATCAAAAAACGCCTCGATCGCTGTCACTCCATCGCGCGAGATTTGGTGGCAAAGAACCACGTCACGTTAGAAGCCGTAGCGCGTCGCCTTGAGAAGACGGGTTATCTGGACCGAACTGCGATTGACGAACTGCTTAAAAATTATCCGGTTTCGATAGATGGTCATCCGACATCATCGCGTCACGCGACCGAATTCGTACAGTAGCCGTGAAGTCAGCTAGAGCAAATCTCACCAGTCATCCCTAGGAGTATGAAGGATGCTTCATGTCGTCATCGACCTGATTCCTGGCGGCTTTGAACCTCTACGGCGACGTATCGCATCGATGACGATCGCCAACGTCTCGAATCTGGCCGAACGTTCGAACTACACAGTTGAAGCTATGGAGGGCGCAAACCCACTCACTGGCTTGCCGCCAACAAACATCAGCACGGCGGTTCATAATCACGATCGACGTCAGAGTGTCTGGGTCTTGATCGCGGAGGCTGCGGCAGCCGCGGCGCAGGCAGAGAGCGATCCTATGTGACTGCTCACTGGCTACTTCTCGAAGCACTACGAACTCAGCGTGCAATGCGGCTTCCATTGCAAGCGATCTGGTCGACGCGCTCCTCCGAGGGGACACTCACCAGCCACTAGCTTCGGCTACTTCGACGCACCACCCCGGATCGACTTCTCAATCACTTTTTTTTGAGAACGGCGGAATCCCGCCATTTTTCGAACCGCCGGCGACCTGGCGGTCCCGCCCATGTGGCCGGAATATCAAAATTGGTAGGAAACCACGCGTACGCCGCGGACCGCTCCAAGGTGATGATTCATCAATCAGGATCGGCAGACTCGACAGCGTGAGATCACATTGTCCCGCGGCCAAGAAGTCTCGATCCACGATTCAGTGAAAGAGTCGAATCGAACTCTGAAGAATACCAGCCAATCGACTCTACGGACTCGATTTTTCGCTCGGACCTTGCCGGCCTCCCGCTCATGGTGATGGACGCGAAGAGGCAAAAAACCTCAACCGAGAAAGGATGCCACGCACCCGAACGAATACAGGCGGCCCCGTTTGCGCGGATGCCGCCTGCTCCACTGGCCGAAACGTGAGACCAGACCACACCCTTGAAGGTAGTCAGATTCTCGCTCATGGACTCGCATCTTGCAAGCGAGTTTTTGCGTCGATTCCGACGTTCGGCTTCCCATTCACAAAACCGTCAGGCGCCGAGCAGCTTCGGCGAACGGCGGCACTTGGCCGAAAGTCGACGACCGTGACCATGACGCTGGAAGAATATCTACGCCCCGCACCTCACCAGCGGCTGGCGAAGCCATCGAGTATTTGGATGCCGACTGCCAAAAGCCGTGGTTCGCGGCGGATTTCGCTGCGGTCGAAATTTCATGCGGCTGGAGCTCTTGTCGCGCATCGATACACCACCGCGTTCGAGTCCGACCTCGAACGCAAGGCAGTCCTTAGAGCCTTGGCCTGGCCCGGTGTGATTGATGTCATTGATCAGTATCCGCGAGCAAGATACCTCGGCGACGATGGCAATTGGCACACACATACTTTCGATTATCTTGTTCTGTTCGACGACGGCAGCAAGACCGCGGTGTCCGTCAAACCTGAGGGCCTAGTTCTCACCTCCGACATCCGTCGCATCCATGAACTATTGGCCGCTCAAATGTCGCCCTTGGCGGCAAACCGCATCGCTTTGGTCACCGAGAGGCATCTTGGTCCCGTCGATTGCTTCAACGCCGAGCTGATTCATGCCGTCCGCCGCCATCCCGATGCAGCCGACTACGCCGTAGTCGATGGTTTGGCGGCGGGATTGATTGGCTCGACCGCCATCGGCATGCTCGTCAAGGCGAGTGGCCTCAAAGGTTATGGCTTCAACGCCATCGTCCTACTTATCGCCGCCGGGCGTCTGCGTATGACACGTCATGAGCGCATTAGCTATGACGCGATCGTCTGCCGTCCGAATTGGAACGCCTGAGAATGCAGGTTTTGCCTGCCATTCCCCCCGTGCGCCCACCTCCTCAGGGTGGGTTGCTATTGCATTTTGGGCCGCACGACCGGCTGCAGATAAAAGGAATAACTTACATCGTCGTAGATAGTGGCCCATGGGGCTATGTATTGGCGCGGCCCGATAATCCTGTCGTCACCGAAACCATTACACGCGACCAGATGGAGACGCTACGGCAGGCCCCTGACTTCCGACACGATCGGGACTTCTATAGACCCGGCGCAGCCAAAGCCAGATTGATTTCAGGCGTGGCCAACCTGCGCGATCTTCCCGAAGCGGAGCAGAAAGATATCCTCTTCAAACAGGATTGGTGCCTGCGCTTTCTCAAGATGTTGGCCGAAAAGCGCACGACGCGCGGCGATGGAAAAATGAAGGCGGCAATAGCAGCGATCTCGATCGATATGGCCAACGTCGCTGCGGCCAAGGCTCAAGCAGGCAAGAAGAAAATGGCCGGGAAACGCCCCGCCTTCATTCCTCCCGCGCCATCCACCAAATATCTGCGCAGATGGGTGAACAAGCTTATCGCCGGCAACATGAACCCGCTGGCGTTACGCGACCAACGCTGCACTAAATCTGGTAACTGGACTTCGCGATTCTGCGCAGAAGTCTACGCCATCATGTATCAGCACGCGTCCTGCTACGCGAGTCCGGAGCAGCCGTCGATAAGGGAATTGCACGAACGGATGGAGATCGAGATCACGGCCCGCAACACTGAGCGCGCCCTAGAGAACCTGGAAGCATTGGAGATCCCAGACTACGAGCGCTTCCGTCAAGAGGTTAACAACCTCGATCCATTTTTTGTAAAGGCTGGCCGTGAAGGCATTGACGTCGCAAAGAATTACTTTCGCGCAGTCAGCAGCGGACTGGTCGACGTAGTGCGGCCGCTGCAGCGGGTCGAGATCGACGAATGGACTGTGCATCTGCATGTGTTGCTCATTCGGGCCGGCATATGGGAAACGTTGAGTGACGACGAGAAAAGGAAAGTCGAGCGGGTTCGTATGGTGCTGTGCGTTGCGATCGACTGTGCCACACGTTGCATTCTCGCCATGAGCCTTTCGCGCACAGCTAATCCCGCCAATGCAATCCGCGTGCTCGATATGGGGCTCTCGGAAAAACAGGATTACGCCGACGCCGCAGGGACTCTAACTCCATGGGACATGTACGGAACGTGGGAGACCGCGGTCACCGACGCCGGCACCTCCTTCGCCAATAACGATTTCTGCGTTCGGATGATCGACGCCGGTATCACATTCGAGATCGCCGCAGCCGGCGTTCCATTCCTGCGAGGCACCGTCGAAAGGTCACTACGATCGCTCGACCAGAAAATGATTAAGCGCTTCGCCGGGCGGACGGGCTCGAACGTCAAGGACAAAGGCGAGTATGACAGCCAGGGGCGAGCGTCGCTTGATCTTGACGAATTGGCCACCGCGTTGGTTCGTTATCAAGTCGATCACTATCACAATACACCCCACGCGGGGTTGCGCGGCGAATCGCCACGCGCATGTTGGCTGCGATTGACAGAACAGTTCGGCGTCATGCCGCCGCCCGATCCCAATAAACGACGCGCTATTTTCGGCATTCCGATGCGCGCAACGGCCGACGCTGACGGAGTGAGAATTCTGGGTGTCCAGTTCCAGTCTCGGGAAATCAATGAGCTCTTCATGTCGCCCGGCTCCAAGGAGGTTGAGATCCGCGTCGATCCGAAGGACATGGGCACAATCTCCGCCAAGATTGGTGGTGTTTGGCACGAAATCAATGGTCCCGAAGAACTGCGTGGCATTCATGTTGAAGGCTGGATCGCCGCGGAAGCTGAGCTGCGCCGGCGCAACGCCGACATGAGCAAATTGACCCGGCCGATTGTGCTCGCGGCCGCAAAATATCTCAACGATCTAGCAGACAATGGACGGCAGCGGGTCGGCATTGCCGACCGTCCGATCTCCGCGCTCGCATTAGCGCGGGCCCATCGTGACATGAAACTGGGTGTCTCGTTCATCAAAGAGGCCAATGCAGCGGGTGAAGCCAACCTGAGCCTTTTCGACGATCCGATTATGGTCGTGGGAGGTAGCGGTGACCATCGTCATGAGCCCTCAAACGCCTCCAAGAAGCTCCGGAAAGCCGCCGGGAAGTCCGGCACTGCAAAACCACAGAAAGCTTCTTCTTCCACCCTAATTTGCTCCAAAACGAAGCCTCGTGGTTGGAGGTACGAATGACCGGAGCGAAGAGTAGCTCAGAAATGGCTCCTCATGCCGACGACGGCGGCCTGCTGACCCCACTCATTGCCTTTCTCGATCCAGAGGACGCGCGCATCGCGCGTATCATGGAGCCGCTGACATCGAGGTATGTCGCTTCCGAACGCGACGACATTATTCTAAAGCAGATCAAAGAAGATATCGTCGAAAACATTCTGAAGAAACGAAACGCAAAGCTTCCGTACTCGCTGTCTAACCGCAAGGCCGGACGTGGCATCGCCATCGTTGGGCCGAGCGGCGCGGGTAAATCGACTACGCTCAACCATATATTCTTCAATCATCCAGCGTTCCCCGGCTATGGTCGAGATGGGAAATCATGTTCGCTTATCTCGGTCGATGCTCCGAGCCCGTGCAATCGAGCGCAACTCGGCAACATCATTTTGGACGCCCTGCTTGATCGCGGTAAGCCGTCGCCAGCTGAAGATGATGATGATTACACTTTCCGGCGAACGCTTCCGGCCGACGAGGCATGGCGACAGGTCCGATATCAGGCCTGGAAGCAGAAGTGCCTCGTTATCCATGTCGGCGACATGAATCACGTCATGCACCAGGCAATTCCAAGAGAGATAAAGAAAGTCACAGATACGCTTAAGAACTTGATGAATGACAAGCGGTGGCCAATACATTTCATTTTCGACGGAACGCCGGCAATGATTGCGTTTCCGGAAGGCGACCGGCAACTCAGCCGACGTTTGACATTCATTCCGCTGGAAAGCGTAACGGAAGCCGCCGACGGCAACATGATCGCCGCCTCGATCCGGGATTACGCCAAGGATGCTGGGCTCAAACTCAGCGTCCAAACTGGTGATATGTTAGTCGGACGGCTCTGTCGCGCGGCCGCGTTCCAGATGGGGCTTGCCTTCGAGATTTTGTGCAAAGCTATCGAAACGGCCCTAAAGGCTCACAGAAAGACGCTAAGTATCACCGACTTCGCTGAAGCTTATGCCACCCGCACGCTGCAACCCGTGACCTTGAATATGTTCTTGGCGCCAAATTGGCGGACGATTGACCCGAGCTGGGTCGTCGAAAAATCGGAGGAGCCCAACGAAGTGAAGAAAAAGAACTCATCCCATAGACGCACAAAATTCTGATGGCATTGCCGCTCACTGTACCTCTTGGTCGGAACGAGACGACGACAAGTTTTACCTCGCGTCTGGCAGCTGCGAATGGCCTGAACGCGAATCAATTTTGCCGAGATTGGGGCTTCGCTTTCTCGGAGGTAATCAAGGGAAACCAGGCCGCGATTGCCAAGATTGCGAAACTCGGTGGTGTCGATAAGCATTGCTTGCAGCAGCAAGCGTTTATTCGCGACAACAGACTCTACCGACACCGTGGGCAAATACTCAATCGCGATACGATAAGGATTTATGACGTCTGCTTTTGCCCTGCTTGCCTATGCGACGACATCCGTGCTGAAAGCTCGCTGGATGCCGAGCTCGCGGTGTACGCGCGCGCCGCGTGGATGATCCAGTCTGTCGCGACTTGCCACATCCACCATATGCCTCTTGCCCGCACTTTCAGCAGACCCGGTCGTGGCCAGCACGATGATTTCGCACTCAACATCCGTAAAAGTATTACACGGTTAGACAAGTTGGCCGTTTCGAGTCCGAAGCGTCAACCTAATGGGCTCGAAATCTACGTACTCGATAGATTGGAAGGTGTCGCCGGTCAGGAACTCCTCGACAGCCTCCCCCTTTTTGCAGCCATCAAGGTTTGTGAGGTCATTGGTAGCGTTGCCTTGTATGGAATTCGGGTCAAGGCGAAGACACTATCAGAATCTAAGATGCTGCCTGCCTTCGCTCGCGGATTTGAGATCGTCAACGACGGACCAGAGGGCATTGGTAGATTCCTGAGCAAACTACTAGCGACATCCGGTGAGCGTGATCGCAAAGACGGTCCAGGGGCCGTGTTCGGACGCATCTATCACTGGCTAATGGATCACAAACTGGACCCCGCTTATGCACCAATCCGCAGGGTTATCGGTACGTACGTCGTGGAGAGCTTCCCTGTCGGAATCAAAACCAAACTATTCGACGACGTAACGGTTCGTCAGCCTCGTCATTCGATCCGAACACTGAGCCTGGAGACTGGGCGGCATCCCAAGAAGCTACGGAAAGTGCTACGGGCTGCCGGCATCATCGGCGACACCCAGATGGCCTCGTCGGATCACAACGTTACGTTCGATGCCCAAGCAGCCACGACAGTAATCGCAGCGATGGAGCGCCGCCTCTACCTTCCAGCAGCCCGCGCCTATCTCAATGCGCCTCGTTCCCAGGCTGATCTACTGATCAAGCACGGATTTATCAAAGCCAAGGACCCGATTGCCGGCACTTACGATCAATTTTCAATCGACGACCTCGACGCCTTTCTCGGACAATTGATGATAGATGCGAGACCTGTCGATCACGCGTCCGCAGCGATGGCCGATATTCCAGGTGCTGCCCGTCGAGCTCATTGTTCGGCTGTGGATGTCCTTCAGATGATCCTAGAAAGACGATTGGTTTGGGTCGGACGTCTCCGCCACATCCACGGATATCAGTCCGTGCTCGTCAACGTCGATGAAGTGAAGGCGGCGGTTCGTGGCCCGGACCACGGCGGATTGACTCATGCGCAGGTCCGAGAAGCGCTCCGGACCAATCACCGTGTCCTCCTCGCACTGATTGCCAACGGCCTGGTGATTGAGTTTCGGGCGCATAATCCTGTCACCCGTCGCGTGCAATCCTTGGTTCATCCGCTAGAATTGGCCAGATTTCAGAAAACCTACGTTTCGCTTCATGTGCTCGCCGATGAACGAAAGCAGCATCATCTGGCATTAAGAAAAGAACTAGATGCCGCCGGCGTGAAGCCGGTGTTCGATCCGAAAACGGTTCACGCCAGGTTTTATCGGCGTTGCGATTGCGCCGGGTAAAGCTCCAAAACAGCAGTATCTAGATCCCGCGTTTGCCCTGCGAGCGGCGATCTCGCACGTTTGGCTCCAATTGGGCGAATCTGTCCACTTTCCGCGATCACGGACGTATTTTGCCGGGTATCGCGGACACAAGGCCGTCGGGCACCATTCGGAAAGTTCAGTATTTAAAGGCGTTTTCTACTCTCATCGCGGACACATTTTGCCAGGTACAACAGTCGCTTACCCCATAAAGGTGCATTTCACCCCAAATTGACGTCGTGGCGCACCCTATAAGGACGTCGCATTTCGAAAGAAGCCCGCCGAAAACGGCGCCAGCCCCTAGCTTAAGTGTGGAATCGAAAATTTCGTGATTTCACGCTCAAATGCGTAACGTAGAAGGCCCCGTCAGATGGCGGGGCCTTCCTTCTTATAGGCCAATAATCG
>JAFKKO010000101.1 GCA_017305455.1 Hyphomicrobiales bacterium
CCCTGGCTCATCGAGCGCAGGTTGTTCACGTAACCGAACATGTTCATGAGCGGCACCATCGCGTTGATGACGTTGGCGTTGCCGCGCATGTCCTGGCCCTGGATCTGGCCACGGCGGGAATTGAGGTCGCCGATCACCGATCCGGTGTAGTCCTCGGGAGTCACCACCTCGACCTTCATGATCGGCTCGAGGAGGACGGACTTGCCCTTCTGCAGCGCGTCGCGGAACGCCGAGCGCGATGCGATTTCGAACGCCAGCGCCGAGGAGTCGACGTCGTGGAAGGCGCCGTCGATCAGCGTCACCTTGACGTCCACCACCGGGAAGCCGGCGACTACGCCCGAGGTCAGCACGCTGTTGAGGCCCTTTTCGACGCCGGGGATGTATTCCTTCGGCACCGCACCGCCAACGATCTTCGATTCGAACTGGAAGCCGACGCCCGGCTCCGTCGGCTCGACCTGGAACTTGACGCGGGCGAACTGGCCCGTGCCGCCGGTCTGCTTCTTGTGGGTGTAATCGACTTCCGCCGGCTTGGTGATCTTCTCGCGGAACGCCACCTGCGGCGCGCCGATGTTGGCGTCCACCTTGTAGGTCCGGCGCAGGATGTCGACCTTGATGTCGAGATGAAGTTCGCCCATTCCCTTGAGAATGGTCTGACCGGACTCGTGATCGGTCGAGACGCGGAAGGACGGATCCTCCGCAGCCAGCTTCGCCAGCGCGACGCCGAGCTTCTCCTGGTCGGCCTTTGACTTCGGCTCAATCGCGATCTCGATGACCGGATCGGGGAATTCCATCTTCTCGAGGATCACCGGGTGATCCGGATCGCACAGCGTATCGCCGGTGCGCGCTTCCTTGAGACCGGCCAGCGCCACGATATCGCCGGCATAGGCTTCCTTGATGTCTTCGCGATTGTTCGCATGCATCAGCAACATGCGGCCGATACGCTCTTTCTTCTCGCGGGTCGAGTTGATGACGCCGGTGCCGCTCTGCAGAATACCCGAATAGATGCGGCAGAAAGTGATGGTGCCGACGAACGGGTCGTCCATGATCTTGAACGCCAGAAGCGACATCGGCTCCTTGTCGTCCGCATGGCGCAGGACTTCGTTGCCGTCCTCGTCGGTGCCCTTGATCGCAGGCACGTCGAGCGGCGACGGCAGATAGTCGACCACCGCATCGAGCAGCGGCTGCACGCCTTTATTCTTGAAGGCGGTGCCGCACAGCACCGGATAGAACGCGCCGTTGATCACGGCCTTGCGGATCAGACCCTTGAGGGTCGCCTCGTCCGGCTCCTTGCCGTCGAGATAGCCAGCCATCGCGTCGTCGTCGAGATCGACGGCGGCTTCCACGAGCTTCTCGCGGTATTCCTTCGCCTTGTCGGCGAGGTCGGCCGGAATCTCCTCGACATCATACATCGCACCGGCGGACTCGCTGTTCCACACCAGCGCCTTCATGCGAACGAGGTCGATCATGCCCTTGAAGGCGCTCTCGGCGCCGATCGGAAGCTGAATCGCAACCGGCTTGGCGCCGAGACGATCGACGATATCCGACAGACACTTGTAGAAGTCGGCGCCGGTCTTATCCATCTTGTTGCAGAAGACGATACGCGGAACCTTGTACTTGTCGCCCTGACGCCAGACCGTCTCGGTCTGCGGCTCGACGCCCTGGTTGCTGTCCAGCACGCACACCGCGCCGTCGAGCACACGCAGCGAACGCTCGACCTCGATGGTGAAGTCAACGTGGCCGGGAGTGTCGATGATGTTCAGGCGCTTGCCGTTCCAGAACGCAGTCGTCGCAGCGGACGTGATGGTGATGCCACGCTCCTGCTCCTGCGCCATCCAGTCCATCGTCGCGGCGCCTTCATGCGTCTCGCCGATCTTGTGGCTCTTGCCGGTATAATAGAGGATGCGCTCGGTCGTCGTGGTCTTGCCAGCGTCGATGTGCGCCATGATACCGAAGTTACGGTAATCCTCGATGGCATGTTGGCGGGGCATGGGCTGTCCTTAAATGTCCGTTCGGGTCGCCGTTACCAGCGATAATGCGAGAAGGCGCGGTTGGCTTCCGCCATCTTGTGCACGTCTTCGCGCTTCTTGACGGCGTTGCCGCGGTTGTTCGACGCATCGAGCAACTCGGCCGACAGACGCTCCGTCATGGTCTTTTCGTTACGGCCACGCGCGGCCGCGATGATCCAGCGAATGCCGAGCGCCTGACGGCGGGTCG
>JAFKKO010000063.1 GCA_017305455.1 Hyphomicrobiales bacterium
CAGCCCAGCCGCATGCGCCGCCAACTCCATCAGCGCCTGCTTCTTGTTGTTGACTTTCAGCGCCGGGAGAATCGCCCCCGGCGCGACAAGGTCGGTAATCGTCATGGACCGTTCCGATGAAGTTGAACCGTTTTGACGGCTAAAAGAAATGACCGCTCTGGAGGTGGAGTTGCGTCAAGCCATATTCAAGCCGGCAGCCCCGGAGCCCTCCGGGGTTACGCCCTTTCAAGGCGGCGGGACCATATTGGCGGTCCGGGAGGGCGTCAAGCCGCCCATCGCCCACCTTTAACTGCCTGCCGGTGGATCAACCCAGCCAAGATTACCGTCCGAACGGCGGTAAATCACGTTAACGCGGCCGCTGCTGCCATGCTGGAACACCATGGCGGGAGCGCCGGTGAGATCGAGTTCCATCACCGCCTCGCTGACCGAAAACCGCCGCAGCGATTCGGTCGATTCAGCGATGATCACCGGATTGAACGCGGTGACTTCGCCCTCCGCGTCGTTGTCCACGCCTTCGATGACATAGCTCGAGGCCGAGATCGCCGCGCCGTCGAGCGCGGCAAGCGCGGCGGACGCCGCATGGGCCTTGCGCGCCGAACGATCCTTCAGACGGCTCTTGTAGCGGCGCAGCCGTTTCTCGATCTGGATCAGCGCCTGATCGGCGCTGGCATAGGCATCCGCCGCCATCGCATCGGCTTCCAGCGTGATTCCCGAATCGAGATGAAGCGCGCAATCGGTGCGGAATCCAAAACCATCTTTGCTGAGTGTGATGTGGCCCGAATAATTCCCGTCAAAATATTTTCTGAGAACTTCCTCGGTGCGGGCGATGATGCGTTCGCGCAGAGCTTCGCCGACACTGATGCTTTTTCCAGAAACTCGGAGGGTCATGTCTTCCTCGCTCCTTGGTCAGACCGACCACAAGGATCGCCTTCCGCCGCGCCAAGGTCAAGCCGGGGCGGTGTCGCGGGATCGGTCGGTGGACGATGATGATGACGATGGCGTCGTTGTGGTGAGAGCATGGCCGAGCATGCCCTGCTTATCGCGGCGACGCTGCACCGATGACGGAATTCGCATGGCCTCACGATACTTCGCGACCGTTCTTCGGGCGATATCAATGCCGTCACCACGCAAACGTTCCACCAGCGTATCGTCTGACAGTATAGCACCTGGCTCTTCGGCGTCGATCAGCTGTTTGATGCGGTGCCTTACCGATTCGGCGGAATGCGCCTCCCCGCCGTCCGCCGATGCGATCGAAGCGGTGAAGAAATATTTCAATTCAAAAATACCGCGGCTGGTCGCCATGTACTTGTTGGCGGTCACCCGCGAAACGGTCGATTCATGCATCTGGATAGCATCGGCGACCGCCTTCAGATTGAGCGGGCGCAAATATGCCACGCCCTGCGTGAAAAAGCCGTCCTGCTGCCGCACGATCTCAGACGCCACTTTCAGGATGGTGCGGGCGCGCTGATCCAGCGCGCGCACCAGCCAGGTCGCGTTCTGCAGACAATCGGTGAAATAGGATTTCTCGCCATCCTTGCGCGTTGTTTTCGACAACTCCGCATAATAGCTCTGGTTGACAAGCACCTTCGGCAAGGTGTCGCTGTTGAGTTCGACCAGCCAGCCGCCATCGGGGCCGGGACGCACATACACGTCCGGCACCACGGTCTGCGTCCGGGTCGATCCGAATTTCAGACCGGGCTTGGGATCGAGATGACGGATCTCGCCGATCATCTCGGCAATGTCCTCGTCATCGACGCCGCAGATCTTGCGCAGACCGGCAATGTCGCGTTTGGCGAGCAGATCAAGATGTTCGACCAGCGCCTGCATCGCCGGATCAAAACGGTCGCGTTCGCGCAGTTGAATGGCGAGGCATTCGCTGAGCGAGCGCGCGCAGATGCCGGGCGGGTCAAAGGTCTGCAGCACCGCGAGCACGGCGTCGACCGCGTCCTGCGTCGCGCCGAGCCGTTCCGCCGCCTGTCCGAGATCAGCCGGCAGATAGCCGGCATCATCCACCAGATCGATCAGGTACTGGCCGATCATGCGTTGCGACGGATCGATGATCGACACCGCGAGCTGCTCGGCGAGATGATCGTGCAGCGACAGCTCGGCGGCGACGAACGCCTCCAGATTGTAGTCGTCGTCGTTCGAAGCGCCACCGCCCCATTCGGTGTAGGCGGTTGGCGCCGCATCCTGCGCGTTGCGCGCGGCGGCTTCCGCAGGCTCCTCGGAAAACACGTTGTCGAGGCCGCTGTCGAAGGTCTGCTCCATGTCGGCGCGGCTGCCGAGATCGCGGTTGATCCAGTCTTCCGCCGGAGCATCGAAACTTTCGCGCGATGCCGGACCATCGGCGTCCGACGCTGACGAGGCGCCGAAATCCTCCTCGCCGCCATCTGTCGACGACGGGGCGCGGTCGGGGGCGGCTTCCATCGTCCCCTCGCCGCGCGGCTCGTCGTCGCTGGCACGCTCCAGCAGCGGATTGCGTTCGAGTTCCTCCTCGACAAAGGCGGCCAGATCGAGGTTCGACAGTTGCAGCAGCTTGATCGCCTGCATGAGCTGCGGCGTCATCACCAGCGACTGCGACTGGCGGAACTCCAAACGTTGTGTGATCGCCATAGGCCAGGATCCGGTCGGAACTGGTCCGATTCTTGCTTATTTACGCAGGAATGTACACGGCTTGACGGATCGGAAATTCAGTCTGAAGGGCCCGGCCGCATGGCGGGCGGCCCGTTCATAAGCGCGCGCCCGTTTCGAAAACCCGGCCTGCGCGTCGGGATCAGACGCTAGAGGCGGAACTCGTCGCCGAGATAGAGGCGGCGGACGTCGGGGTCGTTGACGATCTCCTCGGGGTGACCTTCGGTCAGCACCTCGCCGGCGTAGACGATATAGGCGCGGTCGGTCAGGCCGAGCGTTTCACGGACATTGTGGTCGGTGATCAGCACGCCGATGCCGCGATTGGTGAGATGGCGAACCAGTTGCTGGATGTCGCCCACCGCGATCGGATCGATGCCGGCGAACGGCTCGTCGAGCAGCATGTAGTTCGGCCGCGAAGCCAGCGCGCGCGCGATCTCGACGCGACGGCGTTCGCCGCCGGACAGCGCGATCGCCGGCGACTTGCGCAGCCGGGTGATGTGGAACTCCTCGAGCAGCGAGGTCAGTTCCTGCTCGCGCTTGCGGCGATCCGGCTCCACCACTTCAAGCACCGCGCGGATGTTGTCTTCTACCGTGAGGCCGCGGAAGATCGAGGCCTCCTGCGGCAGGTAGCCGATGCCGAGCCGCGCGCGCTGATACATCGGCATCGCGGTGACGTCGTGGCCATCGAGTTCGACGCGGCCGCGATCCGCCTTGATCAGGCCGGTGATCATGTAGAACACCGTGGTCTTGCCGGCGCCGTTGGGGCCGAGCAGGCCGACCGCCTCGCCGCGGCGGACATAGATGCTGACGCCGCGCACCACCTTGCGTGAACCGAAACTCTTTTCGATGCCGTGGATCGCAAGATAGCCGGTGCGGGCGCGTGGCTGCGCGGCGCCGTTGCCCTCGCGGCGCGGCGGCGGCCGAAGCTCGGCGCGCGGCGGCTCGGGGGAGATATCGCGCGGGATCGGCGGCGCGTGGCGCTCGAACGAAGCCGGATCGTAGGGCGCCGACCCGTACGATGCGGGATCGTATGCCGGCTCGTAAGTCGCGCCTTGATAGCCGGGCTCCGCGGCACGCACTGGAGACGCCTCGCGCGGCGCGGGCGTGTCGCGCATCGGCTCGCGTGTCGCCGGCACGCCGCGGATGGTGTTGAAGATGTCGCCCATCCGTTCGCCCAGCGAGGTGATATCGGCGGGGGACCGCGCAAAACCCTGCCGTCCCCGGACCGGGGCTCGGCGGCGGAAAATGCGCAGAAAATCCACCATGCTCGCTTCGATCAGCCTTTCGGGATGACTTGCCGGATCACCGGCACTCGAGAGCGCCGGAGGGACATTGCCGCCGCCTGATACAGACTAGCCGGCTCCGATTCAACCTCGGGGCCGCGATTCATGCGGCATGCTGTTGAGTTTCAAAGGCTTTCCGGGGGCTTGGGAGGCGCCCGGCTTTCTCTCTTTCTCCATGCCGGTGAGGCCGCCCAATCCGGAGCCGCCGCTGGAGCCGGACGACTGGAACATGCCTGACACACCGCGTCCACCATCGGATTCGACCCGCGAGACGCCGGTGGTCATGTCGACCACCAGGCGGTCGCCGCGCAGCACGTTCTTGTCCTTGGTCAGCACCACGCCGCCGAGCATGGTCACCGTGTTGGCCTTCATGTCGAACACGCCGGTCTGCCCGGTGACGGTCTGATCCTTCTGGGTCACGATCACGCCGCCGCGCGCCTCGAGCCGCCGGATCGAGGTAGAGCCGCCCGGCCCCGGCATCGCCGATTTCACCGCGCTCTTGGCGCTGCTCTTGTCCTCGTTGTCGTAGAACACCACCAGCGTCTTGGAGCGCATCGTGGTGTCGCCCTGCACCACCTTGACGTTGCCGGAAAAGGTCGCGGCCTTGTCCTTGTCGCGCATCTCCAGCGACTGGGCGTCGATCTGGATCGGCTTGTCGCGATTCTGCGAGAAGCCCTGCATCGCGTTCGGCACGCCCTGGACCGTGCTCTGCGCCTGCGCCGCGCCGGCCGCCAGCAGCATAGCGGCGAGCGCGCCGACACAGGCGCGATATCGGAAGACGTTCAGCCGCATCGGAACCGTCATTGCGCCGCCGCATCCTGCACGGCCGGCATCTGCGCCGCCGCATCGTTTTTCTTCGCCACATCGTCGCGGATCAGGATCATCGAGACGCCGCCGTCGAACCGCACCAGCGCGCCGTTCTCGGTGATCTCCAGCCGCTGTCCATCGAGCGTGCCGTTCAGAAGCTTGACCGCCACCGGCTCGTCCGAGGTTACCGCGCCGCGCGCGATATCGACCACGGCCTGGGTGAGCCGCGCCTCATAGCCGGTGGTCGATTGCAGGAAGATATCCTCCCGCAAGGTCAGAAGCTGGCTCTTGGTATCGAACAGGCCGCGCCGCGCATCCATGGTGAGGCCGGATTTGTCCTGCATCTGCACCTTGGCGCGCAACTCGGTGAGTTCGACATTGGTCGGGTTGGTGACGTCCTGCGTCGCGCTCTTGGCCCACAATTCGTAGGGCCGCTGGTCCGGCGTGAAGCCGGCCAGATGCGGCGAATCCATCGTGATCTTGGTGCCCGACACCGCGAGATTGCCGATGCTGAGCGGCAGCTTGGCGAGGATGCGGAACGGATTGAACAGCGAGACCGCGACGACGAGCAGCAGCGCGGCCGCCACCGCGACCGGCACCGCCTTGCGCAGAAAGCGCACGCGGCGGCTGTGACGCAGCGCAAGGAGATAGCGCGCGTCCGCCCCGGCCTGATAGCTTTGACTTGCCACCGAATGCACCCGCCGCTCCGAAACCTTCAAGGCCGTGAATCTGCTCCGGCCGCGCCGGATCGGAAAAATTCATCCTACGCCGGACCGGCTTGGTTTGCAGCCGCTTTCGCAGAACCAGGCCCCGCAAAGACCCAAGGAGTGTGACCGAAACAGGGCGCCGGCGTGGGCAGAACCGCCAAGCCCGCCACATTATGAATGCGCGAAGATGTCGTCGTTCTCCCAGCCCTGCAGGTCGAGCCTCGCCCGGGTCGGCAGGAACTCAAAGCAGGCCGCGGCCAGTTCGGTGCGGCCCTCGCGCAGCAGCATGGCATCGAGCTTCTCGCGTAGCGCATGCAGATGCAGCACGTCGGAGGCGGCATAGGTCAGTTGCGCTTCGCTCAGCGACGCCGCGCCCCAGTCGCTCGACTGCTGCTGCTTCGACAGTTCGACGCCAAGCACCTCGCGCGCGAGATCCTTGAGACCATGGCGATCGGTATAAGTGCGCACCAGCCGCGAGACGATCTTGGTGCAATAGACCGGCTGCGGCATCACGCCGAGCGCGTGATAGAGCACTGCGAGATCAAACCGCGCGTAGTGGAAGATCTTGGTGATGTCGGCAGACGCCAACAGCTTCTTCAGATTCGGCGCATCGGTGTGACCCGCCGGAATCTGTACCACATCGGCGCTGCCGTCGCCATTGGAGAGCTGCACCACGCACAGGCGATCGCGATGCGGATTGAGACCCAGCGTTTCGGTGTCGATCGCCACCGAGTGGGTGTAGCGGGAGATGTCCGGCAAATCGCCGCGGTGCAGGCGGATGGTCATGCGAATAGCCTCGTCGAATCGATGCGGCTTAAACTACTGCCCAAATCCCCTGCCGACGAGAGGGAGGATGGATCGAATTTGCCGGTTAAATGCCGACAAATCCATGAACCATTCCTGCGAGGACCGCAGCGGGAAATGCCTGCCCCCATTTGAATTGCGGGTAAAATAGCTCAAAATCGCCGCCAACTGAATGGCAATGAAAGGCCATGCATGACCATCGAGCAACGCTTGCCCCGCTTCGCGGTTCTGATCGATGCGGACAACACCTCGCCGCAGATTGCCGAAGGGCTGTTCGAGGAAATCACCAAGTTCGGCGAGGCCAGCGTCCGCCGCATCTACGGAGACTTTTCCGGGCAACGGCTCAAATCGTGGGCCGAGATTCTGCAGAAACACGCCATCGATCCCTATCAGCAGTTTGCCTACACCACCGGAAAGAACGCCTCCGACATCGCTCTTGTGATCGATGCGATGGATTTATTGCATAGCGGCCGCTTCGACGGATTTTGTCTGGTGTCGTCCGACAGCGATTTCACCCGCCTCGCATCGCGGCTGCGCGAGCAAGGGGCCGAGGTTTATGGTTTCGGCGCTCAGAAAACGCCGGAAAGCTTCCGGCAGGCGTGCCGCAGATTTATCTATACGGAGAACCTGCTGCCGCAGGCCCACTCCGAACCCGGCGCGCCATTAAGGTCCGCACCGCTCGAATCTCCGAGCGCCGCGATTCCCGTCCTCATCAAGGCCATCTCTCAATTCGAGAGCGAGGACGGGTGGGTCAGTCTCAGCGGCGTGGGAAAGCAGGTTTCAAACCTTGTTTCGGATTTCGATGTGCGCACCTATGGTGCCGCCAAGCTCAGCGACCTAGTCCGCAGGACTGGCGCATTCGAGATCGAAAAGGCCGAGGGCGGGCACCTGCGGATCCGCGCCAAGCACCCCAAAGGCCGCGCGACAACGCCCAAGCCGGCCAAACAACGGGCCTGATAAAACCGATTCCTACCGCCACAGCCCGTAGGAGGCCCATTTCGCCTCGGGGATCAGCGGGCCGATCTTGTAGCCGAACGACAGCACCTTGAGGTGGTCGGGCGTGCCCTTGCAGGTGAAGGAGAAGGCGTACCACTTGCCCTTGCTGCGGAAGGCTCCGCCGCTGCCCTTCAGGGTGTCGCCGAGATGCCGGGGAGGGGAGATCACGTCGCTCTTGGCGCGATCGGGACGGTAGGGGTTGGAATCGCGCGCGATCTGCCGCATCGCTTCGAGATCGCAGACCTGTTCAAGACGGGTCGCGGGGTCGAGACGCTTCAGGCTGGCCAGGAACCGCTCGTCGCCGGCAAGGGCCGGCGTGCCCCAAAGGCACCCGCAGGCGATCAGGATTGCGGCGGCATATCTCACCAACCATCCCTCGGCGTTACGTTACGACACAAGCGACAAGCACGGCCCTCGCGGCGATCATGCCGGCCGACCGATCGTTCTGAATGGATGGTGCCCAGGAAAGGACTCGAACCTTCACGCCTTGCAGCACAGGTACCTGAAACCTGCGTGTCTACCAATTCCACCACCTGGGCTTGAGGGCGGTTAGTACGGATCGGCCGCCCGGTTGTCAAATTTCAAATTGAGCCGCCACCGGACCGGGCCGACAAGGGTCTGTACAGTGCGGAAACGATGTCGTATCGCGACGTAAATCAAGGTCACAGCGCGCCGGCCGGCTATTCTGGGCCGCTCAATTTGCAGGAATCCCCCATGACAGCGCCTCTCGACACCCTTGTCACGGTTTTCGGCGGATCGGGCTTTCTCGGCCGCAATGTGGTCCGGGCGCTGTGCAAGCGCGACTACCGCCTCCGGGTCGGGGTGCGGCGGCCGGAACTGGCCGGCCATCTGCAGCCGCTCGGCAAGGTCAGCCAGATCAACCCGGTGCAAGCCAATATCCGCTACCCGGCCTCGATCGAGGCCGCCATGCGCGGCGCCAGCGTCGTCGTCAATCTGGTCGGCATCCTGAGCGAGAGCGGCGCGCAAAAATTCGACGCCGTGCAGGCCGAAGGCGCGCGGGTGATCGCCGAGGCGGCAAGCCGGATCGGCGCCCGCGTGGTTCATGTCTCGGCCCTCGGAGCCAATGCGGAATCGGCGTCGCGCTATGCCCGCTCCAAGGCGGCCGGCGAACAGGCGGTGCTCGCCGCCGTGCCCTCGGCCACCATCATCCGCCCCTCGGTGGTGTTCGGGCCGGAGGATCAGTTCACCAACCGTTTCGCCGCGCTGGCGCGGATACTGCCGGTGCTGCCGCTGGTGGGCGCGGAAACGCGGATGCAGCCGGTCTATGTCGGCGACGTCGCCACCGTGATCGCCGATGCGGTCGACGGCAAGACCCGGCCCGGCGCGACTTACGAGCTCGGCGGGCCGGACGTGATGACGATGCGCCAGATCGTCGAACTGGTGCTCGCCACCACCGGCCGCGACCCGATGCTGCTGCCGCTGCCGTTCCCGCTCGCCAGCCTTCAGTCGCGTTTCCTGCAGTTCGCGCCGGGCGACTTCAAGCTGACGCCGGACCAGGTCGAGCTGTTGCGCGCCGACAATGTGGTGTCCGAGGCCGCCAAGGCCGCGGGGCATACGCTGGAAGGCCTCGGCGTACAGCCCGAATCGATGGCGGCGGTGCTGCCGTCCTATCTGTGGCGCTTCCGCAAGACCGGCCAGTTCGCGCAGAGCGGCGCGTAAACCTCTCCCCATCGTCATTGCGAGCGAAGCGAAGCCATCCAGCTCGATTGACCGATCCTGGATTGCTTCGGAGCTTGCGCTCCTCGCAATGACGGCAGAATTCGCGTAGCGAATCGACTGCTACTTCCCCAGCGCCAGCGCGATCAGGCCGAGGGTGCCGACGATCACGCGCCACCAGGCGAAGAACGCAAAGCCGTGGCGTGTGACGAAGTCGAGGAATGTCTTCACCACGATGATCGCGGTAATGAACGACACCACGAAGCCCACCGCGATGATCAGCGAATGGTCCATCGTCATATCGGCACGGTTCTTGTAGACGTCATAGACGAACGCGCCGAGCATGGTCGGGATCGCGAGGAAGAATGAGAATTCGGCGGCAGCCCGCTTGTCGGCGCCGAACAGCATCGCCGCCACGATCGAGGCGCCCGAGCGCGACACACCCGGAATCATCGCCGCGCATTGCGCGATGCCGATGCCCAGATACATCGGCAGCGGAAACGCCGTGGCGTCATGGTGCCGCGGATCGAAATCCTGCTGATCGACCCACAGCAGCACCGCGCCGCCCGCGATCAGCGAGAAGCACACCACCCACGGGTTGAACAGCACGTCCTTGATAAAGCCGCCGAACAACAGGCCGAGCACCACCGCGGGAAAGAACGCCAGCAGCACGCCGATCACGAAGCGCTGCGCCGCCGGATCGGAGAACATGCCGAGCGCGATGCGCCACAGCCGCGCGAAATAGATCGCCAGAATCGCCAGAATCGCGCCGAGCTGGATCAACACCGCGAAGGTCTTCCAGAACTCCTGCTGGTCGAGATCCATGAAGCGTTCGACCAGCAGCAGATGGCCGGTCGAGGAGACAGGCAGGAACTCGGTCACCCCCTCGACAATCCCGAGGACGACGGCCTTGAAAAGATCGGTCAGCATGTAAGGAATCCGCGGGGGTCTGGATGGGGTGCGAACGGCCGCCCTTGTCGCCTATTCGTTCTCCCCCCGCAATGTGAAAAGAACGGAAATGACGGTTGCCAGCGCCGGAGGCTTGGGTAGGTTGGCGCGAGGATCGACCCTGCGAAACCCAGTCCGATCTCGTTCTCATTTTCGCCGGAGAGCTTTTCTTAAGCTTCTTCTTAAGTTTCGCCGGTCTATCTGTGGTCCGTATGTTCACCCTGTTTCACCACCCCTTCTGTCCCCACTCGCGCTTTGTCCGTCTTGCTCTCAGCGAGCACGGCCTTGATTCGCGGCTGGTCGAGGAGAAGGTCTGGGAGCGGCGCGAAGCGTTCCTGATGATGAATCCGGCCGCCACCACCCCGGTGATGATCGCCGAGGGCATGCCGCCGATTCCCGGCGCCAGCATCATCGCCGAATATCTCGACGAGACCCATGGCGCCTCGCTGGGCGAGCACCGCCTGCTGCCCCCGCAGGCGGGCGAGCGCATCGAGGTGCGCCGCCTGATGTCGTGGTTCAACGAGAAATTCTACGACGAGGCGACCGGGCCGCTGGTCACCGAGCGGATCTACAAGCGCCACATGAGCACCGAGCAGGGCGGCGGCGCGCCGTCCACCGAAGTGCTGCGCGCGGCGCAGTCGAATACCCGCTATCACCTCGCTTATATCGGCTGGCTCGCCCGCACCCGCAATTTCCTCGCCGGCGACCGGCTGACCTACGCCGATCTCGCCGCCGCCGCGCATCTGTCGGCGATCGATTATCTCGGCGACGTGCCGTGGGGCGAGGACGCCGCCGCCAAGGCCTGGTATGTGCGCATCAAATCGCGCCCGGCGTTCCGGCCGCTGCTCAACGAATGGCTCGCCGGCCTGCCGGCGCCGGCGCATTACATCGATCTGGATTTTTAAGAAGCGCGCTGCGCTTCAGCACAATTCCTTCACCGCCGCGAGCATGCGCGCGATGTCCTGCGGCCGCGACAGGCGATGATCGCCGTCCTGCACCAGCGTCAGCACCACGTCATCGCTCGGCAGGCAATGCGTCAGCGTGAAGGCGTGCTGCCATGGCACGTCTTCGTCTTTGGCGCCCTGCAGGATGCGCACCGGACAGCCGACCTCGATGGTGTCGCCGAGCAGCAGATGGTTGCGGCCCTCCTCGATCAGCGCGCGCGTGATCGGATAGGGGTCGCCATACTCCGAGGGCCGATACCACGCGCCCTTGCTCTCGATCTCGGCGCGGATCTGCGGCGTGAACGCCTTCCACATCAGTTCCTCGGTGAAGTCCGGCGCCGGCGCGATCAGCACCAGACCCGCGAGCGTGGCGCGCTGCGCGGTGCCGCGGCGCCTGGCCAGCGCGCGCGCCAGCAACAGCGCCATCCAGCCGCCCATCGAGGAGCCGATCAGGATCTGCGGGCCCTCGCAGAAGGCATCGAACACCGCAAGGCTTTCCTCGTGCCATTGCCCGATCGTGCCGTCGGCAAAATCGCCGCTCGATTCGCCGTGGCCGGAATAGTCGAAGCGCACGCAGGCCCGCTTGTCCTCCGCCGCGAACGCATCGAGCGCGAGCGCCTTGGTGCCTTTCATGTCGGACTTGAACCCGCCGAGCCAGACCAGGCCGGGGGAGACGCCGGGGCGCCGGCGCACGGCAATGCGCCGCCCGGCCGCGCCGGTTCCGACATCGATAAAGGCGGGCGGGGAAGCTTGATCGTCGGTCATCGGCACATCGTAAATGGTGGGAACGGCAGGCGAGGCGTCTGTTATGGGTGCAGCGGCGATATCGCGTCAATGTCCCGCCTGACCGCGGGAACGCCATGAAACCGGGCGCGCCGTGACTGAAATACCTCGCTCCGTCAGGTTTCTGCCCGAACGCCGGTCCGGATGCCGGCAACATCCTTGCCGGCCAGCCCTTTATCCTTCAAAATGGAGCCTTCCTTCACAACATTGGAGACCGTCCCATTCGCCGTCCCAACAGAGCCCCGCCCACAGTCGCCAAAGACGGGCCGCGCACCAACGATGAAATCCGCAATCTCACCATTCAGTTGATCGATCAGACCGGCGTCAATCACGGCACCGTCGAGACCGCCGCTGCCGTGAAGATGGCGATGGAAGCCGGCATGGATCTCGTCGAGATCTCGCCGAACAACAATCCTCCCGTCTGCAAGATCATGGACTACGGGAAGTACAAATATTCGGCGCAGAAGAAAGCCGCCGAAGCCCGTAAGAAGCAGAAGGTGGTCGAGATCAAGGAGATCAAGCTCCGCCCGATGATCGACGATCACGATTACGACGTGAAGATGCGCGCGATGCTGCGGTTCTTCGAGGAAGGCGACAAGGTCAAGATCACGCTGCGCTATCGCGGCCGTGAGATGGCGCACCAGGAGATCGGCACCAAGCTGCTCGAAAAGGTGAAGGCCGCCGTCGCCGATGTCGCCAAGGTCGAACAGGACGCCAGATTCGAGGGCCGTCAGGTGGTGATGGTGCTGGCGCCGCGCTGAGCGCCGCCGCCGCTGCCATTACATTCCGTCATGCGAAAACGGCCCGTTGCAACGGGCCGTTTTGTTTTTCGGGGACCTCGCGCGAAGGCGCGTCACGACATCCGGCTGGCTTCCCAGCGGCCCGAACAGGCGGTGGCGGACGACTTGCCGCTCCACTGGCCCGAGCCCGCGCTCGCGGTCAGCCTGCCGCTGGCGCTGGCGCGCTGCTCGCCGTGTGCGATCGCGACATTGACGCCGCCGCCATCGGCGACATGGCCGGAAATTTCGAAGCTGCCCTCGCCGGCATAGCTGACACGGCCGCCGCTGACCCGCACCGGATAGGTGTAGGCCGGATCGCAGGAGCCGGACTGGGTGATGATCACGACCTTCCAGGTGCCGTCGAACGCCGCGCCGGCCTTGGCGCCCCCATCGAAACCGGTCGCCAGCAGGACCGATGCCGCCAGCAGGGAACCGGCAAGCGACAGGGCGATGCCCGCGGAACGGACAGAAACGGCGGCAGCGTGGGCTTTGGCGGAGCGGGCCATGGACATCCTCACCATGAAAATGATGCGTCAGATATGAGCCAGAGCACGTGATTCGGCTAGTGCGGCGCAGCATAAGGCCCCGGCAATCCTGCGGGCCGCGTTTCGGTTGCCTCGGCCGCTGCCCGGCGATCCGCCTCCTCCGACGCGTGTTTTGAGCGCGCGGAAGCCCCTTTCATCGTTGCCATTTCGCCGCCGCTCTGCCATAAGCCGGACCTTCATCGCCCGGCTGATCAAGGGCTGCCGTGGCGATGCCTCATGCCGACCATCTCCATACGGAAATAGTCGAGCATTATCAACGCTCTAGCGAGCAATTTGCCGGCGTGGCGCCTTTCGGGGCCGCCTTCGACACGGCTACAGGAGAGCCAAATGCCCAAGTTGAAGACCAAGTCGGGCGCCAAAAAGCGCTTCAAAATCACCGGAACCGGCAAAGTGGTATCCGCCCATGCCGGCAAGCGTCACGGCATGATCAAGCGCACCAAGAAGCAGATCCGTCAGCTTCGCGGTACGCGGGTCCTGTTCAAGACCGACGGCGACAACATCAAGCAGTACTTCTTGCCGAACGACTGATCGCCAGCCGCGGAGACGCGGCGCTCTGTCACCACTACAATTTTCAGATGAAGGAGATCAGTCATGGCTCGCGTCAAACGCGGTGTGACGGCTCATGCCAAGCACAAGAAAGTCTACAAGGCCGCCAAGGGTTTTCGGGGCCGCCGCAAGAACACCATCCGCGCCGCCAAGGCGGCCGTGGACAAGGCCGCGCAGTATGCCTTCGTCGGCCGCAAGCTGAAGAAGCGCACCTTCCGCGCATTGTGGATCCAGCGCCTCAACGCCGCCGTGCGTCCGTTCGGCCTGACCTACAGCCGATTTATCGACGGCCTCGCCAAGTCGGGCGTGGTGGTCGACCGCAAGGTGCTGTCCGATCTCGCGATCCACGAGCCGGCGGCTTTCCAGGCGATCGCTGAAAAGGCCAAGGCCGCGCTCGCGGCTTAAGCTTGCCCCTCTTGAACGAGGCCGAGACGACCGGGGCGTAGATCGCCCCGCCCCGTTCGGCTGGGCTCATCAAATCCCCGCCGGACGGTTCCGATGAAACCGTTCCGCTGGG
The DNA here is from genome assembly GCA_017305455.1 of Hyphomicrobiales bacterium. GTDB lineage: Bacteria > Pseudomonadota > Alphaproteobacteria > Rhizobiales > Xanthobacteraceae > Afipia. The sequence goes on from JAFKKO010000063.1 coordinate 13,968, forward strand.
GCTTGTGATGTCCGATCTCGCCAAACTCGAATCCGAAATTCTCAGCCAGATCGTCGCGGCGCCCGATGAAGCCGCGCTCGAAGCGGTGCGCGTGTCGGCGCTCGGCAAGAAGGGATCGGTGTCCGCGCTGCTCGCCACCCTCGGCAAGATGTCGCCGGAGCAGCGCAAGACCGAAGGCGCCGCGATCAACGCCGCCAAGGACGCCATCACCCAGGCGCTGACCGCGCGGCGCGACATTCTCAAGAACGCCGCGCTCGATGCCCGCCTCGCCTCCGAGACCATCGACGTCACGCTGCCAACCCGGGAGACGCCCGCCGAGACCGGCCGCATCCATCCGCTCTCGCAGGTGATGGACGAACTCACCGCGATCTTCGCCGACATGGGCTTCTCGATCGCCGAAGGTCCGGACATCGAGACCGACGATTACAATTTCACCAAGCTGAATTTCCCCGAGGGCCATCCGGCGCGGGAAATGCACGACACCTTCTTCTTCAATCGCAAGGCGGACGGCGAGCGGCCGCTGCTGCGCACCCACACCTCGCCGGTGCAGGTGCGCACCATGCTGAGCCAGAAGCCGCCGATCCGGGTGATCTGCCCCGGCCGCACCTATCGCATCGATTCCGACGCGACCCACACCCCGCAATTCCATCAGGTCGAGGGCCTTGTGATCGACAAGGGCTCCCATCTCGGCCACCTGAAATGGATTCTCGCCGAATTCTGCAAGGCGTTCTTCGAGGTCGACAACGTCAACATGAAATTCCGCCCGTCATTCTTCCCCTTCACCGAGCCGTCGCTGGAAGTCGATATCCAGTGCCGCCGCGAGAAGGGCGAGATTCGTTTCGGCGAGGGCAACGACTGGCTGGAGATTCTCGGCTGCGGCATGGTGCATCCCAACGTGCTGCGCGCCTGCGGCATCGACCCCGACGTCTATCAGGGCTTCGCCTGGGGCATGGGCATCGACCGCATCGCGATGTTGAAATACGGCATCAACGACCTGCGCCAGATGTTCGAGAGCGACGTGCGCTGGATCAACCACTATGGATTCAAGCCACTCGACGTGCCGACGCTGGCGGGAGGGTTGAGTTCGTGAGGGGGACGAGCGGCTCGCCGCAGGCGTTATCTTCACCTCCCCCGCTTG
>JAFKKO010000112.1 GCA_017305455.1 Hyphomicrobiales bacterium
GCACGCCCGGCGCCTCCAGCGAGCCGCCTTTCAGCGACACCGACGAGACGCCGGTGAGGCCGGCGAATTCCAGACCCACCAACGTGTCCTTGCGCATCGGCGCGCCCTTGTCGACCGCGGCCAGCACCACGACACGCTTCGGAACGTCGAGCTTCACCGACGTGACCTCGCCGATCTTGATACCGTGGAAGGTGACGTTGCCGCCGGTGCGAAGGCCGGACGCCGCGCCCTCGAAGATGATCCGGATCGGAGTGCGCTGCGCGACCGCGCCGAGGTTCTGAAACCAGAACACAAAGCCGAATGCCGCGGCGATCACCGCCAGGGTGAACGAGCCGATCAGCAGGTAATTCGCCCGCGTTTCCATACTCAATACTCCGAATTACGCTACGACCGCACGCGCCCGCTTGCCGTGAAAATAGGCCTGCAGCCAGGAATGCTGCGAGGCCAGCATATCGTTCATGGTTCCGACCAGCAGGACCTTGCGCTCGCCCAGAACTGCGATGCGATTACAGGCGGTTTTAAGGCTGTCGAGATCATGGGTTACCATAAAAACCGTCAGCCCCAAAGTTCGCTGCAGGGTCATGACCAGCTCGTCGAAATCGCCGGCGCTGATCGGATCGAGGCCGGATGTCGGCTCATCGAGGAACACGATCTCCGGATCGAGCGCGAGCGCCCGCGCCAGCGCCACGCGCTTGATCATGCCGCCCGACAGTTCCGAGGGAAAACGGTCCGCCACCTCCGGCTTGAGGCCGACCATCGCCAGCTTGGCGATGGCAATCTCGTCGAGCAGGCGCTCGGATACCTTCATGAACTCGCGGACCGGAAACTGGATGTTCTGACGCACGCTCAGCGAGGAGAACAGCGCGCCGTGCTGGAACAATACGCCCCAGCGCCGCTCCACGGCCCGGCGCTGTTCCTCGCTCGCCTCGTTCATGTTGACGCCGAACACCTCGATGGTGCCACTGCGCTTCGGCATCAGGCCGATGATGGTGCGGGTCAGCACCGACTTGCCCGCGCCCGAAGCGCCGACGAAGCCGAGGATCTCGCCGCGCTTCACGTCGAGATTGAGATTCTCGAGGATCAGGCGATCCTCGAAGCCGACCGTGAGGTCGCGCACGCGGATGATCGGATCGTTGATGGTGTCCGTCATGCCGCGCCTACATGTCGATGGTTGCGAAGAAGATCGCGAACAGGCCGTCCATCACGATCACGAAGAAGATCGATTTCACCACCGACGCGGTGGTGTGACGGCCGAGGGATTCCGCACTGCCCTTCACCGCCGCGCCCTCGACGCAGGCAACAACGCCGATCACCATCGCCATGAACGGCGCCTTGATGAGGCCGACCGCGAAGTGGCTGAGCGAGATCGCCTCCTTGAGACGTGCAAGGAAAGCCTCCGGCTGCACGCCGCCATAGCCCCAGGCGACAAGGCAACCGCCATAGAGCGCAGCCATTGCGCCGAGAAACGCCAGCACCGGCATGGCGATGATCAGCGCGACGATGCGCGGCAGGATCAGCACTTCGGTCGGATCGAACCCCATGGTGCGCAGCGCGTCGACTTCCTCGCGCATCCGCATCGAGCCGAGTTCGGCGGTGTAAGCGCTGCCGGAACGGCCCGCGACCATGATCGCGACCAGCAGCACGCCGAGTTCGCGCAGCACCAACACGCCGAGCATATCGACCACGAACACGTCGGCGCCGAATTTGCGGAAATGGAAGATGCCCTGCTGGGCGATGATGCAGCCGATCAGGAAAGTGATCAGCAACACGATCGGCACCGCGCGCCAGCACACCTGTTCGAGGTGATTGACGGTCGATGTGAGGCGGAAGGAACGCGGATGGATCAGAACGTGCGCCATCGCATAAAGGATCGAGCCCGCCATGTTGAGCAGCCCGACCAGCGTGCCGGCGATCTCCACCACGTTGCGTCCGATGGCTTCCACCGCCCGCACGATGCTCAGCGGCTCCTTCTTGCGGAAGTCGCCCTCCTTGACCCGCTGCACCTCCTCGACAAGGCTGGCGTAATCCGCCGACAGTCCCGCGATCCGCGGCGAGACATCGCCGCGCGTCAGATTGCGGCGCATCCTTTCGATCAGCCACGCGCCGAAGGTATCGAGCCGCGCCACCTGCGAGACATCGATGATGATGCCGCCATCGGCGCCCTGCCGCTCCGCGCGCATCACGATCTTCTCCAGATCGGGCGCGTGATGCACGGTCCATTCGCCGGCGGCGCGCAGCGACACGCCGCTGCCAAGCGGCATCTGCTCCAATGTCGGATTGCCGTTCACAAGACGCTCTCGCATCACCGTCATCCCAGATCGCACGCAATCCGGCCTGAAGTTCTAGAAGCTGTACGGAGAGATAACTAAGAGCCATAATTGGCGCGAATGAGCAAGCCCGCACACGAAAAATCATCGATCCGCGAATGACTTCCAACCCCATCACGCTCAGGTCGGCCACTGAACGATGGCCGATTGCGGGCGAATTCACGATCAGTCGTGGCAGCAAGACGGAAGCCGTCGTCATTGTGGCCGAACTGTGCAGCGGCGACCTCGTCGGCCGTGGTGAGTGCGTGCCCTATCCGCGTTACGGCGAAACGCCAGAGATCACTCTCGCCGCGATCCGCACTATGAGTGATCGGCTTGCAACCGGCCTGACACGACAGGAACTTCAGACAGCGATGCCGCCCGGCGCTGCGCGCAACGCCATCGACTGCGCATTGTGGGACCTCGAGGCCAAGCGGGCCGGCCAGCCGGTCTGGCGCCTGGTCGGCCAGCGGCCCCCTCAACCGCTGACCACAGCCTATACAATCTCGCTTGGCACGCCGGAGGCCATGGCCGCCGCGGCCGGCAACGCCAGCGCGCGCTCGCTGCTCAAGATCAAGCTTGGCGGCGACGGGGATCCGGCACGGATTACCGCCATCCGCCGGGCAGTGCCACACGCCAATTTGATCGTCGACGCCAACGAGGCGTGGAGCGAGGCGGACCTCGAACGCAATCTGGACGCCTGCGCGGCCGCCGGCGTGACGCTGGTGGAACAGCCGCTTCCGGCCGGGCGCGACGCAGTGCTGGCGAAAATCAAACGACCCATCGCCGTCTGTGCCGACGAAAGCGTGCATGACCGCGCCTCGCTGGACGGTCTGCGCGGACGCTACGACGCCATCAACATCAAGCTCGACAAGACCGGCGGCCTCACCGAGGCGCTGGCGATGAGCGAGGCGGCGCGCAGGCTCGGCTTTCAGATCATGGTCGGCTGCATGGTCGCGACTTCGCTCGCCATGGCGCCCGCGATGCTGGTGGCGCAGGACGCCAGCGTAGTCGATCTCGACGGACCGCTGCTGCTGGCGCGGGATCGCGACCACGGCCTGCGCTACGAAGGCAGCACGGTCTATCCGCCCGACGCGGCCTTGTGGGGCTGAGGCCCGCTCAGGCGGCCACCACACCTGCTTTATCGAGGCGGGGCCGCGCCGCCAGCACCGTCAGCAGCCCCGCCAGCGCCAGCGCCGCCATGAGGTAATAGATGCCCTGCCCGATCTGCTCATAGATCGCTCCGCACAGGATCATCGCGGCGCTGGTGGCAATTCCGATCGCGGCGACAAGGTAGCCCTGCGCGCTCGCCAGCACATGATGCGGCACGCACCGCACCATCAGGCCGACCGTTCCGAGATGGGTCATGGCGAACGACATGCCGTGCATCAGTTGCACCACGGCGAGCGCGCCGAGCGGCGGCTCCTGCGCCGTGATCAGCCAGCGCAGCACGGCGCCTGCCGATCCGATCAGCACCAGCAGCGCCGGCGAGCACCTGAAGCGGGGCGACAGCGCGAACACCGCGATTTCCGCCAGCACGCCGAGCGACCAGAGGATCGCGATGGGCAGACCGCCAAGCCCAGCGTTCTGCCAGGTGATCGAGGCGAAGCCGTAATAGGCGGAGTGGCTGCCCTGCACCATCGCAGCGCTGGCGATGATGGCGAGAAACAGCGGCTGGCGCAGCAACGTGTTGGCGCGGATCGGCGTCGATGACGTGGTGCGGGAGGGCGGCAGCGGCAGCAATCCGAGACTGACGCCGGCGCTGACGGCGGCGACCGCGACGATCGCCCAGATCAGGTACGGCGCGGCAATCCGGTCGGCGAGCCAGCCGCATCCAAGCGCCGTCACCACGAAAGCCGCCGATCCCCAGAGCCGCAGCAGCCCGTAAATGCGGTGATCGGCAAGGCCCTTGAGGGTATAGCCGTCCGTCAGCGGAGCCAGCGGCGTCCAGACGCAGGCGATCGGGATGAAAACGATCAGGATCGCGAGCGGGTGCTGCAGCAGGCCGATGAGGGCGAAACCAGCCGCGGTCAGAAACGCCAGCAGGATCATGGCGCTGCGCAGCGCCTGTCGGCGCTCCGCAAACGCGGTGATAAACGGCAGCACGGTGAAACGGGTCAGCGCCGGCACCGCGTTGATGACCCCGATCCAGAACGCATCGATGCCGATCGCTTTCAGCCAGACCGGAAAGAACGGCAGCGAGACGCCGATGATCCCGAGCGTGCTGGCGTAAAACAGCCCGACGCGCACTGCGAATCGGCGGCCGGACGATTGCGCGGCAGCGGGGATATGTGATCCGATGGCCATGAATTCAGGTGCGATTCGCGAAAGCGCGTGTGCCGATGGTCTAGCCCGTCCGGGCCTCCGAGGATATCGCTTTCGCAATCGGGAGGCTTGGGATCGGCGCGCCGGCCGTTGCGTCAGGAACGAGAGCGACAGGGTCACATGGCTGAAGAGGCCTTTGCATTATCGCCGATCTCCGCGCGCAGCACCTCGCCCACCGACGCGGACTATGAAGCGATTCGCGAAGCGTTCATGGAGACCTCGCGAGGACGCTGGTTTCTCACCGAATACGCCAAGCGCAACCGCAACGCCGACACCGCCATGGTGCTGGATGCCGTGGCGCGGATCGAACAGAGCCTCGCCGCGACCAAGGCGGCGGCCGCCGAGCCTGAGCCGCAAGGTCCCTCCGCTGAAGAACTTCTCGCGCAGATCGAGACCATCCTGCGCGAAGCGAGGAGCTCGATCGTCGCCATTCTCGGCGAGCCGGTGGAAATCGAAGGCCTCACTCCGTTCCGCCGCAGCGCCCGCATCATCCAGGAGATCGCGTGGGGACTGCGGGAGTCCGGCGCGGATGTGCGGATCTGCGATCTGCTCGACGGTCAGGTCCGCGGCATCACCACGGCTTCCGATGCGCTTTCGGGCAGCGGACGCGACGCGGTGCTGCAGCAGATCGATGCCGCAATCCTGCGGGTGAGGCAGCTTCTCGACGACGAGAGCAGCGCTGAAACCGGGGATGAGCGGCAGGACATCCCCGCAACAAACGACCTGGGCGTGCCGGAAGCGGGGTTTGCAGCCGAACCACAAGTTGTCGCGGCCGAAATGCCGGTCGCGACGGTTGAGATCGCGACCATCGAGGCGGCCGAAGCCGAAACTCCCGACGCGGAGATCATCGAAACCGCCGAGGCATCCATCGACACGATGGCGATGGCGGTGGATGTCGGCGCCGTCAATAGCGATATGGCCGTGCCGGAAATCCCCGTCGAGGTCGACGCGGAGATCGTGCCGGCCGCAGCCTTTGCGAAGGATCTGCCGGATACCTTGCTCGCAGCAGAGCCGGTCACTCCGGTCGCGGATGCCGCGCCGGAGACGCCGGCCGAGATATTGCAAGAGCTGCCGGCGGAGCAGGAAGCCCTCACCGTGGAGCAGGCTGAGGCCATGCTGACGGCGGTCAATCTCGAAGCATCGCTCGGCGAACACCTGATCGCGCAGGGCATCGTGGCGCAGGCCAAAGCCGCGCCCGACCTGCTCGCCCCGATCCGGCGCATGAGCCAGGCCGAGAAGATCGCATTCTTCAGCTAGCCCGGTGGCGTTGTCGCTCAAGCCGCGCTATTGCCGGATCAGCCGCGCGTACAGATCCGCATCGACATTGCCGCCCGACAGCACGATGACGACGGTCTTGCCCCGCGCCTCCATGCGGCCGGCAAGCAGCGCGGCAAGCGCCACGGCCCCGCCCGGCTCGACCACCAGCTTCAATTCCCGGAAGGCGAACGCCACCGCCTCCGCCACCTCGGCATCGGACGCCGTGACGCCGCCGGCCACCAGCCTCTGGTTGATCGCAAACGTCAGTTCGCCCGGGATCGACGCCATCAAGGCATCGCAGATGGTGCGTCCTTCCGCATGATGCGGTTGGCGGCGGCCGCTGTTGAGCGAACGGGCGTGATCGTCGAAGCCTTCAGGCTCCGCCGTCAGCAAGGTCGCCTGCGGAAATCCATGCTTGATCGCCAGCGCAATGCCGGCCATCAGACCGCCGCCCGAGGCCGGCGCGGAAACCAGATCCGGCGTCACGCCAAGATGCACCAGACCTTCGACAATCTCGAGTCCGACCGTACCCTGCCCTGCGATCACCTTGGGATCGTCAAACGGCGGCACCAGAACCGCGCCGCGCTTGTCGGCAATCGCACGCGCGATCTGTTCGCGATCCTCGGTGTCGCGATCGTACAGCACTACCTCGGCGCCATAGCCTTTGGTGCGCTCGCGCTTTGAGGCCGGCGCGTCGGACGGCATCACGATCGTCGCCGGCATGTTCAGAAGCTGCGCCGCCGCCGCGACGCCCTGAGCATGATTGCCGGAAGAGAACGCCACCACGCCGGCCGCGCGACGGTCTTGCGGGATCGACGACAATTTATTGAACGCGCCGCGAAACTTGAACGATCCGGTCCGTTGCAGCACCTCCGGCTTGAGGAACACCCGCGCGCCGGTCCGCGCATCGAGCGCGGGCGAGGACAGAACGCGCGTCCGCACTGCCACGGGCGCGAGCGTCCGCGCAGCGGCTTCGATATCGGCGAATGTCGGGAGAACAGGATCGGTCATCACAAACTTGTATCGCGCCGCGCTCGGCGCGATCAAGCCACGATATTCCGAATCCACGCAACGGTGCGTGAAGCGACCGGCAGCAGGCCTGGCTCGGCAACCCGCTGCGCGTCGGTCCGCGCACGCGCGACATTGTCGATGAAGGCACGGGCACACGCCTCCCAGGTCTGGGTCAGCGCAAAGACACGGCAAGCCTCGGGCGAGAGATCAAGCGCCGCAAGACACGCCGACCGCAGGTCCTCGCTGAGCACGCCGACCGGTGCATCGCCGATCACATCACGCGGACCGCAAACCGGAAACGCCGCCACCGGCAGGCCACTCGCCAGCGCCTCGAGCAGCACGAGACCGAAGGTGTCGGTGCGGCTCGGAAACACGAAGACGTCAGCCGAAGCATAGACCTCGGCGAGCTGCTCGCCCTGCATCGCGCCAAGAAACACGGCATCAGAATATTTTCTTGCCAGTGCAGCACGATCCGGACCGTCCCCGACAATCAACTTGGTGCCGGGCAGCTCGAGAGCGAGAAACGCCTCGAGATTCTTTTCCACCGCGATGCGCCCGACCGAGAGAAAGACAGGACGCGGCAAAGCGAGATCGAACGAACGAGGCTGGAACAGATTCGCGTCCACCCCGCGCGGCCACAGCACGACATTGCCGAAACCACGTTTCCGCAATTCATCGGCCAAAGCCGGCGTTGCCGCCATCACCGCATGGCTCGGCGCATGAAACCGGCGCAGCCCGGCCCAGACCCAGGATTCCGGGATCGGCGAGCGCGCGGCGATGTATTCGGGAAAGCGGGTGTGGAAGCTGGTGGTGAACGGCAACCGGTGCTTCAGGCAAAAGCGCCGGACCAGAATACCGATCGGGCCTTCGGTGGCGATGTGGATGTTGTCCGGTCTCGCCTGCGCGATCAGCCGCGCAATCCTGGCAGGCCCCGGAATCGCAACCCGCAAATCCGGATAGCTCGGCAAGGCCACAGTGGCGAAGGATTGCGGGTTCAGAAAACTGATATCGGCGCCGAGCCGGGCGGCGGCTTCGGCCATCATGGTCAGCGTGCGGACCACGCCGTTGACTTGCGGGTGCCAGGCGTCGGTCGCAATCAGGATACGCATCAGGCGGCCTGGGCTGTCGTCAACGCCGGTGAGGATGCCGACTGCCGCACCGGCGCGGTCCAGGTCAGAATCTCGAAACGGCCGTCATGGTGCTCGGCCAGCGCGGTGCAACTCTCGACCCAGTCGCCGCAGTTCATGTAGCGAATGCCATCGTAGTCGCGGATCACCGCATAATGGATGTGGCCGCAGATCACGCCCTCGGCGTCGTGACGCCGCGCCTCCGCGGCCAACGTCTGCTCGAACGCGCCGATATAATTGACGGCATTCTTCACCTTCAGCTTGGCCCATTGCGACAGCGACCAATAGGACGAGCCGAACATGCGGCGGAACGCGTTGACTAGCCGGTTCATCTGAATTGCAAAGTCGTAAGCCTTGTCACCGAGATGGGCGAGCCAGCGCGCGTTCTGCACCACGAGATCGAACATATCGCCGTGAATGACCAGATAACGTTTGCCATCAAATCCCTGATGGATCGCCTGCTCGACAACGTCGATGCCGCCAAAATGCGTGCCGTAGTAAGAGCGCAGGAATTCGTCATGATTGCCGGGGATGTAAAATACCCGCGCGCCCTTGCGCACCCGGCGCAGTATTTTCTGGACAAAATCATTATGCGATTGCGGCCAGTGCCAATGCGATTTCAGCGCCCAGCCATCGATGATGTCGCCGACGAGATAGATCGTATCGGCATCATGGACGCGGAGGAAATCGAGCAATCGCTCTGCCTGGGACCCTCTGGCTCCGAGATGAACGTCGGAGATGAACAAGGTGCGAAAATGCCGCTCCTGACTTCCATCGTTCATAACGGGTCTTTCCATGGGCAAGCAGCTAGCAGAAATCTGTGACAGCCGATGACAGCGAACGCTCGCAAGCCACGTAATCACGCCGCAGCGGATACGCCGGTACGTTCGAAACAAACCAGCGTGTAGAGCCCGAGCGGCGCGATTTTGCGCCGCTCGACCAGAATGGCGTTCTCGCTGGATTGCGCCCAGGCCTGCAGCCGGGCAAACGGAAATTCCGGACGCAGGCCGAGCGAGCGGGTGCGCTGCGCCGCCCAGCGCTCCACCGCGGCGGCAACGCCGACTTCCGAATACAGATGGCTGACGAGAATGATACGGCCCCCCGGCTTCACCACCCGAGCGCATTCGGAGAGCACCTGCTCGGGCCGCGCCACTAATGTGATGACGAACTGCGCGACCACACAATCGAACGTGGCATCGTCAAACGCCATCTGGTGGGCATCCATCTGCTGCACTGCCTTGACGAACGGATAGCGGCCGCTTGCCATCTTCGCGCGCGCTTTCTCCAGCATCGGCGCGCTCATATCGATGCCGGTGATCTGCGTGCCATGATCATAGTCGTCGAACGAAAGTCCGGTGCCGACGCCGACCTCAAGGATTTTTCCGCCGACGGCCCGCGCCGCCTGCGCGGCCGCGCGTCGACCCTGCACCATGATGGGCCCGCACACAGCATCGTAGATCGGCGCCCAGCGGGCATAGGCGGTTTCAACGATATTCGCTTCAAGGTCGAGGCTCATACTGCGCAATCCGGCAAGCGATCCGAGGAATCAGATCCGTTGGTTGGTCCTGATTGCGGATAGCAGCGCCATGCGACAGTGGCGCGACAGAAGGGCGCGCCAACGCCACAGTGCAAAGCCTCAGTAGAAGGCGTGGAAGTGATGGATCGGGCCGTGCTGATGGCCGACCTCCAAACGGTCGGCCGCCGCGATCGCGGCGCTGACGAAATCCTTGGCATGCTGAACCGCGCCGGTGAGCGTCTCGCCCTTGGCAAGGCCGGCGGCAATCGCGGACGACAGCGAACAGCCGGTGCCGTGCGTATTCCGGGTCGCCACCCGCTTCGCGGCGAACCGGGCGACATCACCTTCCGTGACAAGATAATCGATACTCTCGGGGCCTTCGCCGTGGCCGCCCTTGATCAGAACGGCCGGCACGCCCAGGCGCAGAATTCGCCGCCCTTGAGCGATGATCGCGCTTTCGGTCGTGGCGATAGGCTCACCGAGCAGTTCCGCCGCCTCCGGCAGGTTCGGCGTCGCGATGCTGGCCAGCGGGATCAATCTAGTCCGCAGCGCATCCACCGCCTCCGCCGCAAGCAGACGCGCGCCCGAGGTCGCGATCATCACCGGATCGAGCACGACATTCCTCGCGCGCCAGTGCGTCAGCCGGTCGGCGATCGCCGCGATCACACGATCCGAGCCGACCATGCCGATCTTCACCGCCGCAACATCGAGATCGCTCAGCACGGCATCGATCTGCGCCGCGACGAATTCCGCCGGCGCTTCATGAATGCCGGTGACGCCTTGCGTGTTCTGCGCGGTCAACGCCGCAATCGCCGACGCGCCATAGACGCCAAGCGCGCTGAATGTCTTGAGATCGGCCTGAATCCCCGCTCCGCCGGAGGAATCCGAGCCTGCGATGGTGAGCGCAATCGGAATTTTCTTCGTCATCTGACAACATCCGCCGCGCCCGAGCCGGCGCGCCCGATTGTCGTAGCCCGCCAGCCTGCGGCCAGCAAGCCGTCCGCGCGACCCTTGCCAGGCCACCGGGATTTGGGCTCTATAGCCGTGGCAAGATTGGCTTGGAGCAGATAGCGATGGTCCCGTTCTTCGTTCAGATCAAATGCAAGATGGGCCAGTCCTATGCCGTCGCGGATGCCCTGTCCGAAGCCGAGATCGCCTCGGAAATCTATTCCACGGCCGGTGACTACGATCTGCTGGTGAAATTCTATGTCGAGCGCGACGTCGACATCGGACACTTCGTCAACGAGAAGGTGCAGTCGATTCCGGGCGTTCAGGACACCTATACGATCATCACCTTCAAGGCGTTCTGAGACTGTCCGCCGGCTTTCAGGACTTCTTCGGGCGCGACGGGCCATCCACCGGCGGCAGGGATTTCAGATAGGCCGCCATGGCGGCGCGATCCTCATCGCTGAGTTGCGAGGTGTTCTTGATGACGGCCGCCATCGAGCCGCCGGCGCTGTCGCCATCCGGCAATTCCCCGGTCTTGAGGAAATAGGCAAGGTCCTTCTCCGACCAGTCCTTCAGCCCCTTCCGGGTGATGTTGGGCACCCAGCCGCGCCCCTCCGGATTTGGCCCGCCGGCAAAACGCTGCGCGCGCACGATGCCCCCCAGCATGTTGCGCGGGCTATGGCATTCGGCGCAATGGCCCCAACCGTTGACGAGGTAGGCGCCGCGATTCCACTGCGCCGACTGCGACGGGTCCGGCGTGAAAGTCTGGTCCTTCAGGAATAGAAATTTCCAGCCGCCGACAAGACGACGGATGCTGAAAGGAAACGTCAGCTCATGATCCCTGTCCTTGGTCGACACCGGCGGCAGGGTTTTGAGATAGGCGAAGAGATCGCGCGCATCGTCGAGCTTGGCGTTACGATACGAGCCGTAGGGAAACGACGGAAAATAATGCGCCCCGTCCGGCGACGTGCCGTTGATAACGGCATTGACGAAATCGGTCTCGCTCCATTTGCCGATGCCATCCGCCGGATCAGGCGAAATATTCGGAGCGTAGAACGTGCCGAACGGCGAATGGAGCGCAAGTCCCCCGCCCAGCACCGTGCGCGGCTGCTTTGCGCTCGCGTGGCACGACGCACATCCGCCGGCGTTGAAAACCGTCTCGCCATTGGCAAGGTTCGGCGTGTAGGCCGGCAACGCCGCCGCCGATACGACGGCCGGCGCCGTCACGATCCAGAACGTCGCAACGCCCACAACACCAGCCAACACGGCGAACAAAAGAAGTTTCCGCATCAGTCCATTCCCGGATCCGGCCCGCCACGCGCTCGGACATCTGCGTCCCAGCAATTTCACAGCTCTGTAGATCAAGCGAAAGGGCCGACGCATTCCGGCGTTTGCCCTTTCGTCCTTGAACTTTACTCAACAGCGGATCAACTGTTCTTGATCCGGAAGGTTTCATGGCAGCCGGAGCATTGCTTGCCGATCGTCGGCAGGCTCGCCTTCAGCGTATCGAGATCCTTGATCTTGCTCTTGGCCTCGCCCACGGCTTTGCCGAAGCTGGCGATATGGGCATCGAACTCAGCCTTGTCGTCCCAGATCTTCGGCGAAGGGCTGTAGTCGCCGTCCGGCTTGGCGTTCTTCAGACTCACGGGATACAGCGTCGGCAGTTTCTTGACGGTTTCCTCGAGCTGCGCCAGCGCCTCGCTCACGGCCGCCTGGTCAAAGGGCTTCTCCCCCTTCACCATCGGCGAAAGCACGGCACCCATCGCCTTGCCATTTGCCTTCATGACGGTGCGGCCGTGATTGGCGTCCTGGGCGGCGACAACGCCCGCTCCCAGCACGACGGCAGCGGCGACGGTAAAAATGCGAATCATCAGAAAATCTCCTGGGGGGACAAAGATTAGAACGACTCCAGAAGTCGATCATCGCAGACATGGTGATGCAACTTGGAAATTTTGTGTCGCACCGGGAATTTTCGATGGACGGTCTTGTTGCGCGGGATCGAACCGCCGTCACATCCGAGCGATGCGCATTCCCGCATCGGGCTGAGACCAAATGTCGCGTCGAAATGACGGTTACGGCCGGACCAAAGAGCGCAACCACGCGCTGCCGAACATCAGGACCACCGACGTGCCGTAAACCACGGCCCCGGCCACGATCAGGATGCAAAGCTGCGCCACATCGCCCGGCGGGGTCGTGCCGGCGAAAACAACATCGATCTTGTAGACCGCGGCCCACAGCGCGACCGCCAGCGCGATACCGCATACGGTGAACTTCTTCAGCGACAACACGAATGCGCGATCGAATTCGAGAAAGCCGCGCTTTACGGCAAACACCAGCACCAGCACCAGATTGACCCAGGCGCCCACCGCCGTGGCGAGCGCGAGACCGACCTGCGCCAGCGAGCCGACCAGCGCGACCTTCAGCGCCACGTTGACGGCAACGCCCGTCAGCGCTGCCTTCACCGGCGTCGCCGTATCCTTGCGGGCATAGAATGTCGCAACCGCGCTGCGGATCAGCACGAACGGAATGAGACCGACCGCATAAGCCGCAAGCGTCGTGCCCGCGGTGTGCGCATCAGCCTGCGTGAAAGCGCCGCGCGCGAACAGCGCCCGCATGATGACATCGGGGACCACGAGAAACGCTGCGACGCAGGGAACGGAGAACAGCAGCGTGAATTCAAAGGCGCGGCGCTGCGCCGCCATCGCTCCGTCATGATCACCGGCGGTAATCCGGCGCGACATGTCCGGCAGCAGCACGGTTCCGATCGCAATGCCGATCACCCCGATCGGCAACTGATTGAGCCGATCGGCATAATACAGCGCCGACAGCGCGCCGGAAGCGAGGAAGGTCGCGATGATGGTATCGGCGAACAGCGCGACCTGCGTACCCATCGAGCCGAGCGTGGCAGGACCGAGCGCGCGGAAGAACCCGCGCACGTCTTCATCGAGCTTGAGCGCGGTGAATTTCGGCAGCACACCTGTTTTGCCGGCATCGCCGGCCAGCAGGAAAAACTGCAGGAAGCCGGAGATCAGAACACCCCACGCCGCGGCATGCCCGGCGGTCGGAAAAAACGCCGCGAGCGCGAGCGTCGCCATCATCGACAGATTGAGGAAGATCGAGGCCGCGGCGGCGCTGGCGAAGCGCTGCATCACATTGAGGATGCCGCCATAGAGCGTCACCAGCGTGATCAGCAGCAGATAGGGAAAGGTGATCCGCGTCAGTTCGATCGCGAGTTCACGTTGAGACGGATCGTCGGAAAAGCCGGGGGCAAGCAGCGAAATGGCCTGCGGCATGAACACCCATGCCACGACCAGCAGGACAAGCTGGGTGCTGAACAGCAGCGTAAAAATGCGGTTGGCGAACAGATGCGCCGCAAGCGAGCCGCCGCGCTCCTGCACATGGGCATAGGCCGGAATGAAGGCGGCGTTGAATGCGCCCTCGGCGAAGATGGCCCGGAAATGGTTGGGCAGCCGCAGCGCGACGAAAAACGCGTCCGCCACCGGACCCGCGCCGAGGATGGCCGCCAGCATGATGTCGCGGGCAAACCCCGTCAGACGCGACAGGAGGGTATAGCCGCCGACGGTGAAAATACGACCGAGCATCCGTCGCTTCTACAGCATCGGACGGCGAGGCAAAACGCCGAACTCAGGCGGCGAGCGCGTCGCGCACAGCCTTGATGACACGGTCCTGGGTGGCCTCATCCAGGTAAGGATGCATCGGCAGGCTGATGACATCCTCCGACAGTCGTTCGCTGACCGGCAGGCCGCCATCCGCCACCGGGAAATGCCGGTAAGCCGTCTGCTGGTGCATGGACTTCGGATAATAGATCGCGGTCGGAACGCCCCGTGTCTTGAGCGCGTCGGCAAAAGCGGCGCGATCGGCCCCCCCCGGCAGGCGGATGGTGTATTGCGCCCAGGTCGAGATATTGCCCTCGGACACCAACGGCACCTTGACCACATCGCCAAGGCCGGCGGCATAACGCTGCGCCACCTTGTTGCGAGCGGCGATCTCGTCCGGGAAAATTTTCAGCTTCTCGATCAAAACCGCCGCCTGCACGGTATCGAGACGCCCTGTCAGGCCAAGGCGCACGTTGTCGTACTTCTCGGTACCCTGCCCGTGCACGCGCACGCTGCGCAGCGCCTCGGCAAGATCGGCGTCGTCGGTGAAGATCGCGCCGCCGTCGCCGTAGCAGCCGAGCGGCTTGGCCGGAAAGAAACTGGTCGCGGTGGCAAGCCCGAAGGTGCCGAGCCGCTTGCCTTTGTAGGTCGCGCCGAAGCTCTGCGCCGCATCGTCCAGCACGAACAGGCCCTCGGCTTGCGCAACCGCCGCAACCGCATCGTGATCCACCGCCTGGCCGAACAGATCGACCGGAATCACCGCCTTGACGTTCAGACCCCGCCGTTTGGCGGTGGCGATGCCGCGCTTCAGCGACTCGATATCGATGTTGAACGTGGTCTCGTCGACATCGACGAACACCG
This sequence comes from Hyphomicrobiales bacterium, assembly GCA_017305455.1. GTDB lineage: Bacteria > Pseudomonadota > Alphaproteobacteria > Rhizobiales > Xanthobacteraceae > Afipia. Next base: position 14,969 of record JAFKKO010000112.1, read on the forward strand.
GCGTTGCGCCGGTCAGCGCCACCACTTCGCCGGTGGCGCAGAAGGTGAAGGTCGGGCAGATCACGGCATCGCCCGGGCCGATGTTCTTCGCCATCAGCACCATCAGCAGGGCGTCCGTGCCGCTGGCGCAGGCCACGACATGCCTGGCGCCGCTGAATGCCGCAAGATCAGCTTCCAGTTGCGCGACTTCCGGCCCGTTGATGAACTGACAATGGGTCAGCACGCGGCCGACCGCCTCGTCGATCGAAGCGCCAAGCCGGCGGCGCTGCGCGCCGATATCGATGAAAGCCACGGGATCCGGACGCATGTGCTGATTCATGAAGCCTTGCCAAAATCTATTGGAATGAAAGGGAGCGCCGGATGCAAGCGTCAGCTCGCGACCGCGCGAGGACCAGGGTGATGCGGCGCTGCGACCGCGCCGGCGGGTGCATCGAGGCACTTGATCGCAATCTCGAGGCTGGCGACACCCTCCTCGCCGGTCACCGCCGGCACGCCGCCGTTGCGCACGGCATGGAGGAAGGCCTGCAATTCGGCGCGCAGCGGCTCGTCGTGACCGACCGGCAGATGCCGCATCGAGTAGCTGCCGTCAGGCTGGAAGCCAAAGCACTCCGTGACCTGACGAGTGAGCAGATCGCCCTGCAGATATTTCTGGCGCGTCGCCACTGTCACGTTACGCGCCTTGAACGGCGTCAGCCAGTTGGTGTTGATGTGGGCGAGCACGCCCGAGGCAGTGCGGAACTGGAGCAGCGCGATATCCTCGCGCTCGGCCACCGCGCTCGCAAGCTGCGGCTGCACATCGACGATGTCGGATTCGGTGAACCAGCGGATCAGGTCGATGTCGTGAACCGCAAGGTCGATGACCACGCCGACATTCGACATGCGCGGCGGAAACGGCCCGACGCGGGTGATGCCGATAGAGAGAATTTCCTCGCCCTTGATCGCCTGCTTGATCGCGGCCACCGCCGGATTGAAGCGTTCGACATGACCGACCATCAGCGTGACGCCCGCGTTGCGGGCCGCCGCGACGATCTCGTGGCCTTCCTTGCCGGTGGTGGCGATGGGCTTTTCCACCAGCACATGGGCCTTGCGCGCGATGCAGGCCAGCGACACGTCGCGATGCAGATGCGTCGGCGCCGCAATGGTCACGGCATCGACGCCGGCATCGAGCAATTCATCAACGGTGGCGAAGGTCGGGCAATTGGCCATGTTCGTCACGCGGCTGCGATTGGCCGCCAGCGGCTCGGCCACACCGACAAGCGTGACACCGGGCAACCCGGCCAGCACGCGCGCATGGTTGCTGCCCATCACGCCAGCGCCGATCACACCGACGCGCAGTTGGCCGTCCGCGCCTGCCCCGGCCGGTGCCTTGTTCGCCGCGCTCATCCATAACCCCTTGATTTATCTGGCACCCACAAACATCCCCAATGTGGGCTGGTGATGCTCTAGCACGCCGACATATGTGTGGCGAACAAGCGAAATCACATTTCCGAACACGTTTTGATTCAGAAAATTACGCTCCAAGACATTGAAGCGCCAGGGTTATCAGCGAGCGAACCGGAGCGGTCGGCTTATTGCCGCCGGTAATCATCCTCAACACGGATGATGTCATCCTCGCCAAGATAACTTCCGGTCTGCACCTCGATTAGATGAAGCGGGATCTTGCCGGGATTCTCCAGCCGGTGCATGGCGCCGATCGGGATATAGATCGACTCGTTCTCGTGCACGATCTTCTGCGTATCGTTCACCGTGACCAGCGCCGCGCCGCGCACCACCACCCAGTGCTCGGAACGATGGTGATGCTTCTGCAGCGACAGGCGCCCGCCCGGCTTCACGACGATCCGCTTGACCTGATGGCGGTCGCCGGAATCGAGCGACTGATAGGAGCCCCACGGCCGATGCACCTTGAGATGATTCTCGGTGACCTGCGGCGCGGCTGTCTTCAATTTCGCCACCAGGCGCTTGAGCGCGCCGGGCTCCTTCTGCCGCGACACCAGCACGGCGTCCTCGGTCGCGATCACCACGAGATCGTCGACGCCTTCCAGCGCCACCAGCGCCTTGTCAGTGGATACATTGCAGTTGCTGGCGTTCTCGAAGACAGCGTGGCCCTGCGCCGCGTTGCCCTGCGCGTCCTTTGCGGACAATTCCCAGACCGCGTGCCATGAACCGACATCCGACCAGCCGTAGGCGACCGGAATCACCGCGGCCTTTGTCGTTTTCTCCATCACGGCATAATCGATCGAAATCGCCGCGGCTTTCTCGAATACCTCGGGCTGCAGGGTGATGAATTCCAGATCGCGCCCCGCGCCGGCCACCGCGTCGCGCACGGCCTCGACACTCGCCGTATCGACGCGGGCATACTCATCGATCAGCGCTCCCGCGCTGAACATGAAGTTGCCGCTGTTCCAGAGATAGCCTTCCGCAACATAGGTCGCGGCGGTGGCCGCATCCGGTTTCTCGACAAAGCTTGCGACAGCCGAGACGTCGCCCGAAATGGGATCGCCCGGACGGATATAGCCGTACTCTGTGGAGGGCGAGTCAGGCCGAACGCCGAAAGTGACGATATGCCCGCTCTGCGCCGCGCCGAGCGCGTTGCGGCACGCCGTGACAAAGCTTGCCGTATCCCGAACGACATGGTCGGCGGCAAGCGCCAGCACCACCGCCTCGGGACGTCGGATCATGGCGAATACAGCCCCCGCGGCGATCGCGGGACCGGAATCGCGCCGCAGCGGCTCCAGCAGAATATCGGCCTCGACGCCGATCTCGGCGAGCTGCTCCAGCACCATGAAGCGATACGCCGCGTTGGTGATGACGATGGGACGATCGAACAGTTCTGGATCGCTCACCCGTCTCACCGTCTCCTGAAACGTCGATTGCGCACCAAACAACGGCATGAACTGCTTGGGACGGCTTTCGCGCGACGCCGGCCACAGCCGCGTCCCTGCCCCGCCGCACATGATCAATGGAATGATGCGTTCAACCATTCTTCTTGAAATCCAGTTCCCTAGCGCTTGTGATAATCGCGAAACCACGCGGCAAACTTTGCGACACCATCCTGCAGGGACGTCGAGGGTCTGAACCCGACTTCCCGCGTCAGATCGTCAATGTCAGCATAAGTGGCATAAACGTCGCCCGGCTGCATCGGCAACATCGTCGTCTTGGCCGGGCCGAAATGCTTCTCAAGCTCGGCGACAAGATCGGTCAGCCGCTCCGGCCGGTTGTTGCCGATATTGAAGATCCGCCACGGCGCCGCGCTTCTGGACGGATCCGGCTTTTCGGACGACCAGTTCTTGTCGCCAGTGGGGACGTGATCAATCAGGCGAACGACCGCTTCGGTGATATCGTCGATATAGGTGAAATCGCGCTGCATGTCGCCGTTGTTGAACAGCCTGATCGGCTGTCCTTCCACGATCGCTTTGGCGAAAAGAAACATCGCCATGTCCGGGCGACCCCAGGGCCCGTAAACCGTGAAGAAGCGCAATCCAGTCGTCGGCAGCCCATAGAGGTGGCTGTAGGAATGCGCCATCAGCTCGTTCGCCTTCTTCGTGGCGGCGTAGAGACTGATCGGATGATCGACATTATCGTGGACCGAAAATGGCAGCTTGGTGTTGGCGCCATAGACGGAGGACGAGGAGGCATAGATCAGATGCCGGCAATCATTGTGACGGCAACCTTCCAGCACGTTGGCGAAGCCTTCCAGATTAGCGTCGATATAGGCCGGCGCATTCTCCAGTGAATAACGCACGCCCGCCTGGGCGGCGAGATGGATCACGACCGGAAAACGATGCTCGGCGAACAGCATCTTGGTGAAGCCGCGATCGGCCAGATCGATCTTGGAGAAAATGAAATTGCGATGCTGCTTCAGGATCGAGAGCCGCGCCTCTTTTAGTTTGGGGTCGTAATAGGCATTCAGGCTGTCCAGCCCCACGACGGAATGCCCCGCCTGCAGCAGGTGTTGCGCGACATGGAAGCCGATAAAACCGGCCGCGCCCGTGACCAACACCCTGTGCTTCGACATTTTGACCCAATTTCCGCGACCGTCACGATCCGCCCTGTTTAGCCGCCGCTCTATCCCCCCCGCAATAGTCCCTCCGGTCAAGAGCCTGCTTTCCTATTGCCAGACCGCCCCTAAAGCCATACCAAGGCCGACGAAATCCCAACCAGAGGCCCCGCCTCGGTGCCGTTTCGGCGATAACCCCGAATATCAACCGAGCATGATCCGGCATGCGCCCGCTTCTCGTTCTCGCCGCCCGCATCATCGTCTCCCTCGGTCTGCTGTATCTGGCGCTGCGCGGCATCCATCTCAGCGCGATCCAGGAACGCTTGAGCGGCATCGACGTGAGCTGGATGGCGCTCGCGGTGCTGGCCACTCTGGTTCAGATCGTGCTTGGCGCGCTGCGCTGGCGGGAGATCACCGAGCGCTGCGAAGCGCCCCTGTCCGATCTGCAGGCAATCCGCTTCTGCATGATCGGCGCGTTTTTCAACCAGACCCTGCCCTCGACCATCGGCGGCGACGCCATGCGGCTCTGGCTTGTGGGCCGGACCGGCGCGGGCTGGCGCGCCGCCACCTATTCGGTCCTGGTCGATCGCGCCATCGGCCTGATCGCGCTGGCCATTATCATCGTGCTCAGCCTGCCCTGGAGCTACAGCCTGATCGGCGATCCGAACGGACGTTTCGCGCTGGTGCTGGTCGATGTGGCGGCGATCTGCGCCGGTCTCGGCTTTTTGCTGTTCGGCCGCCTGTCCTGGCGCTGGCTGACACATTGGTGGCCGACCCGCCACATTCATGCCTGCGCCGTCATCGCCAATCGCGTGCTGTTCGACCGCCGCTCGGGACCGAAAATCGCGGTGCTTTCACTGCTGGTCCACGTTCTTGCCGTGGTGATCGCCTGGTGCTGCGTCAAGGCGATCGCGGCTCCCGCCGATTTCCAGCAACTCTTCATGCTGATCCCGCCGATCATGCTGATCACCATGCTGCCGATCTCGATCGCCGGCTGGGGCGTGCGCGAAGCCACCATGATGGTCGCGTTCGGCTATGCGGGGCTGATTCCCACCGACGGGACCGTGGTCTCGCTGCTGTTCGGCGCGGCTTACTTCATTGTCGGAGCCATCGGCGGTCTGGTCTGGATTCTGAGCGCGGAAAAGGGCTCCAAGATCCCGGCGGTGGTGCCGGATATCGACTAGCTGCTGGCCAGGCCAACCTCGAGAGTGGCGATGCATATTCTGCTGACCGGAGCTTCCGGCTTCATAGGAAGCCACCTCTCCCGATGTCTTGCCGATCGGGGGCATTGTGTTCGGGCGGCTTCCAGATCGCCCATCCCCTCATCACAAGGCGTCGAGCACGCCGCAATTGCAGATATGAGCCAGCCGGTCAGGTGGGCGGATTACCTCGCGGATATTGACGCCGTCATTCATCTTGCGGGGGTCGCGCATCGGTCAGCGTCAGAACACGAGATGATGCGGCTGAACAAGGCGGCCGCAATTGAGCTCGCGGAGGCCGCAGCACAAGCCCATGTGAAGCACTTCATCTTCGTTTCATCGATTGCGGCACAAACCGGACCATCCGCTTCCTCGGTTCTCACCGAAACCGACCTCCCGCAAGGATTGAATGCTTATGGCCGCTCGAAGCTGGAAGCCGAGATGGCCCTTTCAAGGCTTGAACTTCCTTTGACGATCTTGCGACCGGTGGTGGTGTATGGCCCGAATGCCAAGGGCAATTTTGCCACCCTGAAAAAGCTCGCCGACCTTCCCTTGCCTCTTCCCTTTGGAACCATCACCGCCAAACGGTCGATCCTGTCGATCGAGAATCTGAACGCGGCTGTCGCTTGTGTGCTCGGCAACGCAAAGGCTGTCGGCGAGACCTTCATCGTTGCCGATCCGGATCCCAAATCGATTTCCGACATGCTGTCGGATATACGCGCAGTTCGCGGTCAATCGCCGCGATTGTTCAACGTTCCAACTATCTTGCTCGAACCGGTGCTGCGAGCCGCAGGCGTGTGGGACAAAATCGGCCGCCCTCTGGTTGTGAATCCACAAAAGCTGATGGCTCTCGGATGGCAACCGAAAGCCGGGCCTGTCGTGGTCTGACAGATCAACGAGAGGCTTTAAATCGCCTTGATCTTGAAGAAGGCGAACACCACCATTTTCAGCAGCATGACGCCGTGGCGGAAGCGCGAGATCTGCGTTTCGCCATATGAACGCGCCGCATAACGAATGGGCAGATCGATCGATTTCAGGTTGAGCTTCGAAGCGCCGAAGATCAGATCGAAATCACCGAACGGATCGAAATCGCCGAAATAGGTCTTGCCCTCACGCAGGCGATAATAATCGCTGCGGCGCATCACCTTGGTGCCGCATAACGTATCGGTGTAGCGCTGGTTCAGCAGCCACGAGAACAGATACGAAAACGTCTTGTTGGCGATCAGATTGAGGAAACGCATGGCGTCGTCCTCAAGCGGATAAACCAGCCGCGAGCCGTTGATGAACTCGCCCTTGCCGGACCGGATCGCGTCCCAGAATTTCGGCAGTTGCTCCGGCGGCATGGTGAGATCGGCATCGAGGATCATCAGGACATCGCCCCGCGCGACGTCATAGGCGGTGAATACGGCGTCGGCCTTGCCCTTGCCGGGCTGGCGCATCGCCTTGATGTCCTTGTCCGGATAGGCCGCCTTGACCCGTTCGATCTCCTCGAAGGTGCCGTCCTTGCTGTGCCCTTCGATAAAGATGACCTCGATATCGTCGCAGAACTGCGGCAGACGCTGGATCGCCGGCTCGATGTTGCCACGCTCGTTGCGGGCGGGAATGACCACCGTGGCCGACTTCAGCCCGTCATCCGCGGCCCGCATCGAGCGACAGACCACATAATGCCGCAAGGCAAGCTGGCGGATGCCCGGCAGGATGCTGACGAAGCGATTGAGGATACGGCCGATGCCCAGCAGCGAAACCGGCATCAAAAGCCGGCGCTCAGTCTTGACCGGATCGAAATCCGCCAGCAGCGCAAGGTTGCCGACATCGTCGGGCGCCAGCACGTTCTGCGCCGGATAAGGCATCCGCTGCCCCAGCCATTCCGCAAGACGCAGGACCGGTTGCCACAGATGGGAGAAATAGCCTATCACAAGCCGCGTCTGCCGGGTGCACAGCGGATGCAACTGTTCGAGGAATTTCTGACAATCCTCAAGCGAACCCAGCGTATCCTGAACCAGAATGTAGTCGAACGGCCCGCCCAGAGCCGCGATGGCGGCCGCATCCTCGCTATCGCCGACATGAAAGGTCAAGGATGGATGGAGCCGGCGCGCCTGCTCGATCATGGCGGGGCTAAGATCGAGACCGACACCGTAGGACGGCGAAAGCGCGGCCAGCGTGTCGCCGATGCCGCAGCCGATCTCAAGAACGCGCGCGCCGGCAGGGATCAGGAAGCGCAGATAGATCTCGTCCTCGCGGTGAAAGAACGCGGACTTCCGCCGCCAGGCCTCGCGAGAGGCGGCATATGTCTCCGAATGGTGGAGGATTTCGGCCTTGCGGTCAGAAACAAGCATCGCGTCAGCGGGCGTACGAGAACAAAACCCCGAAGGGAAATAACAGGGTCCGTTCCTTAGCCAATATCGCCCTCGGCGTCGATCACTATTGAGGGATTTATCGGGCGTCCGGCGTTGGCGTCGGACCGGCGACTGGGCTAAAAAGCGCCCCCATGGACACCCGACCTTCCAACCCAGCGTCTCTTCCGGAGACAAAAGCCGAGCAGCGCCGAGATGCGCTGACACGCCTGACGCCGTTCGGATGGAGCGGCGGCCTTGTCTTTATCGTTGCGACGCTCACCGCCTCGTTTTTCCTGTTCGGCTATTTCTCGATCTACTGGCGCACCGCCGATATGGACTTCATGGTAGTCTATAACGCGCTGGTGATGAACGACGGCAAGCCGCAGTGGTTCTTCGACCATACCGGCTATTTCACCATTCTTGCTGTCAAGACCTGGTTCCAGTTCCTGCACAGTCTCGGCTTGCTGGAGGCCTATTCGCTGCCGACGATACCGCCGGCGAGCGACGTCGCGGGCTTCGATGCCGCCATGACCAGCGCGATCCGTGCCGGACGTATCGCAGCGTGGCTGATCGCCACCGGCTTTATCCTGATTTTCGCCGCCCTGATGCGCACCATCGTCCGCGACTGGCGGATCGCGCTGCTGGCGACATTCGCTTTTGCATTCTCCGGCGGCGTGGCGATGCATCTGAGGATTCTGCGGACCGAAATGATCGCAGCCTGTCTCGGCATCTTCGCGCTGATGATCCTGATCGCAGCGGCCAGACGCGGTTTCGCCGCGCGGCCCCTCGCCCTTGGTCTCGCCGCCTTGCTTTGCATGCTCGGTCTCGACAACAAGGTTCAGCTGATCCTGCTGATCGCTGCCTTTCCCGTGTTGGCTTTGGCCTTCGGTTCGACAAGAAGCGCAAGCACCGACTTCTGGAAAAATACCGGGATGTCGTGGCTTGTCGTGGCGGTTTCCGGCGGCGTCGCGCTTCTGCTGACAACGAAGGCGCTGCCGTTGATCACGACCGGTCTTGGCATGGCCTCCGCTTTGGGCCTGCGTCCCCTGATCGCCGGCACCTTCGGGCTTTATCAGGCGGCTCTCGTCCTCTTCATTCTCGGCTGCGTCATCGCCTTCAGCATGATCTGGAAGGTCAGCGCAAGCGAAACGCTCGCGGCGATTTTCGCGATGATCGCAGGCGCGGCGCTTGGCCTGCTCGCGCTGAATATCGAATACAACGTCAACAACGTTGTCGCCGTGATCAATCCGATCGAGAAGATGCTGTCATTTGCCGGCCTTCCCGAGGCGGGCGGCGGCATCTCCTCCGCCATCCATATGCTGCTGTCCAACATCGGCGGCGTGTTGATGCGTTACACCTATGTGCTTCGCACTTCGCCGCGCCCGTCGGTATTTCTGATCTGGGTGATCATTCCGGGGATCATCTACGCCTGGCGCAAGGGCGAGCGTCAGACCGCGCTTCAAGCCGCTCTGCTCATGCTTGCTGCATTCGGCATCGACACCATCGGCAACCAGCGCGGCCTCGGCCTGCAGGTCGCCTACTTCGTCTTCACCGACCCTTTGATCATCATCGCGGGTGCGCTGCTGCTCGATCGCATGGCGGAGGTAAAGGTCATGAGATGGAGCTATCCCATCGGCATGGCGCTGGTGGTCCTTCACATCGGATTCAGCCAGGGCGAGCCGGTGAAGCGCGCCATGAGTCGCAGCGGACCGGAAATTGTCTGCACATGGAATGTCGAACATATGCCGCTGCTTCCCGTTCCCTGGTGCAAGGAACGCACGCCGGCATCGACATTATGACGTTTCCAGCAACTCTCACATCGCGCTGATCAACGGCGCATCCCACGGCAGGATCATGACATCTTTCCCCGATCAATCGCGTCCTCTTGAAACGTGGCCGCTGTCTTCGCCGGGCCAGTCGGCGGAGTCCTCGCGGCTGCCGCTGCTGATCGGGATTCTGGCGGTCCTGACCGTGGCGCGCCTGATCGGATTGCGTTTCTCCGTGGTCGATCTGTTCTTCGACGAGGCGCAATACTGGTGGTGGGGACACGATCTTGCCTTCGGTTATTTCTCCAAACCGCCGTTCCTCGCATGGACCATCGCCGCGGCGCGGCAGGTCTGCGGCGACGCCGAATGGTGCGTGCGCGCGCCCGCTCCGCTGTTCTATTTCGCCACCAGCCTGACGATCTATTTCGTCGCGCGCCGCCTCTACGACGAGACAACGGGTTTCTGGTCCGGTCTTTTGATGGCGCTGACGACCGGCGTCATCTTCTCCACGCGCGTCATCTCGACAGATGTGCCGTTACTGTTCTTCTGGTCGCTGGCGCTGCTGGCCTATGTCCACCTTGCGACCACGCCGCGAAAACGATGGGCCGCGGTACTCGGCATCTCGATCGGGCTCGGCCTCTTGTCGAAATACGCCATGATCTATTTCATTCCGGGCGCGCTACTGGCGGCGCTCCTGAGCGAACGCGCGCGCAACGTGCTGAGACGACCTCACTTCTGGGCCGGACTGCTCATCGCCGTGCTGGTGATCCTGCCCAACATCATCTGGAACTATGCCCATTCGTTCATGACCTTCAAGCACACCGGAGGTCTTGTCCTGGGCGAGCAGTTTCAGTTCAGCTTCCTCCGGGTCCTCGAATTCTTTGGCGCGCAATTCGGCGTGTTCGGGCCGGTGGTGTTTGCCGTCATGATCATCGCCGTCTTCAAACTCCGCTCGTCCGATATCGTCGAGCAGGACCGGGTGATGATCGCGTTTTACATTTTTCCGGTGACGCTGATCCTCATCATCGCCATCGGCGCCCATGCCTACGCCAACTGGGCCGCCACCTCGATCGTTTCCGGCGTGATACTGACGGCCGCGCTACTGGTCCGGCAGAAGAAGATGATCTGGCTGTGGATCAGCATCGCGCTTGGGCTGGTGATGCAGATCACCCTTCTGTTCACCGATCCGATCGCTCCGAAGATCTCGCTGCCCTTCCTCAAAGCGCCCAATCCCTATAACCGCACGCTGGCCTGGCGCGCCTATGGCGAACGGGTGGGACAGCTTGCCGAGGAGATCGGCGCGCCGACCATTGCCAACGACTTCCGCGGACAGGTTTCGGCGCTGCGCTATTATTGGCGTGACAAGCCCGCCGAAATCCTGTCATGGGGAACGACCGACAGCCCGAACTTCGACGTGGTTCATCCGCTAACGCAATCGGCCAGGGAGCCGATCCTGTTTGTCACCTCATGCCCGGACGAAAAAAGGGTGAAGGCATACTACGCGGACGTTCGGCCGCTGGGCCAATATCAGGTCACGGTGGGAACGACGACGCGCGCCTTCTTCGCCTTCAGCCTGGCGCAGAGCCGCGGGCCGATCGGCATTCTGGAGCAGTGCAAAGACTGACTGACCTGCCCGACGACGCCGATCAGCCGGCGGAATCCGCCTGTCCAGGCCGTTTGCTCAGACGATTCCAGAAGCTGGCAAAAAGCTCGGCCGGTTTGGCCGGCGCATCGATCACCACCGCTCCTGCGATCAGTTTGAGACAAACCGCGGCAATGACGGCAAGCAGAACGTATTGCAGATAGATCGCCGCAGGCATGGTCGGCGCGATGGCCGAACAAGCAAAGCCGCCGATCCTGACGGCAAGAACGGCAAGGATCAGCGAGACCATGGCGAAGCTTCGCCCCTGACGGGTGGTTCGCGGAAGTCCGAGAAACGCAAATCCCATCAGCGCAAAGACAAAAGCATAAAGCGGCGCGACGATACGGTTGTGCAGCTCGACGCGCATCTGGCCGCGCGTGCTGCGAAAATGCGGATCGCCCGGAGCCGGCGAAATCAGTTCGCTGGTGAATTGCTCGCTGGCCGTATAGGACACGTCGCCGCCGGAATTGGAGAACTGCGACAGATCGAAGGCGTAGCTCTTGAACGCCACGATGGCAGGATCGCGCTTGCCGGCCTCAAGACGCTGCAGGTTGCCGTCTTCCAGAATCAGGAACGTGCCGTTCGCGGTTTTTCGCACCGTGCCGTGATCGGCTGAAATATCGATCCGTTCGGCCGGATTGCGCTGATCGTCGACGAACACGCCGACCAGCACGCCGCCCGGCCTGCGCTCGCGGACGCGCAACGTCAGCTTGCCAAGCTCGATGAACTGACCCGGCTGCACCACATTGGCCAGCACGTCGGCGCTGATCTGGGCACGCCACTGCCGCAGGCTGCGCAGGCTTTCCGGCGCAAGATAAAGCGACAGAAAAGCCAGCAAAACGCTGACAATGGCGGCGGCATACAGAAACGGACGCAGCAGCCGCAGCGGAGGCATGCCGGCCGCATTCATCACGATGATTTCCGAATCCGTCGCCAGCTTGTTCAAGGTATGCGCCACCGCGATCACGAAAGCGATCGGCGCGATCAGCAAAGCCAGAAGGGGAATGGCGAGGCTCGAAATTCCCAGAAAGATGAGAATGGTCTGTCCCTGACTGGTCATCAGGTCGATGCCGCGCAGCGCCTGGGTGATCCAGATCACTCCGGTGAGCGACAACAGAACCAGCAGGAAGGCATGCAGCACCGTGCGCACGACATAGGTGCCGAATACACCCATGCCGCCGAATACAAACCCACCAAGCCTGTTCAGGAGCGACCGAATGCCAAACCTCGCCTGATCGGAAATCTGTCGTAGTACGATGGCGACACCAGCCATCGTGCCCGATCACATTTATTCATTCCGGTTGAAGTATTTAAAACCGTGCTTCTTTACGAGTTCGTCGCGTTGCGCGGACCTCAGGTCTTCCGCCATCATCTCGGAGACGAGCTCCGCGAATGTGATGCGCGGCGACCAGCCGAGTTTCTGCCGCGCCTTGCTCGCATCGCCAAGGAGGGTCTCGACCTCGGTCGGACGGAAATAGCGCGGATCGACCTCGACGAGACATTTGCCGGTCGCCACGTCAAATCCCTTTTCGTCCACCCCCGCCCCTTCCCAGCGAATGGAGATATCGATCTCTTTCGCCGCAACCTCGACGAATTCGCGAACGGAGTGCTGCTCGCCGGTGGCAATCACGTAGTCCTCGGGCTTGTCCTGCTGCAACATCAGCCATTGCATCTCGACATAATCCCGCGCGTGACCCCAATCGCGCAGCGCGTTGAGGTTTCCGAGATAGAGACGCTCCTGCAGGCCGAGCTTGATGCGGGCAAGCGCCCGCGTGATCTTGCGCGTGACGAACGTCTCGCCCCGGATCGGCGATTCGTGATTGAACAGGATGCCGTTGCAGGCATACATCCCATAGGCCTCACGGTAATTCACCGTGATCCAGTAGGCATAGAGCTTGGCTACCGCGTAAGGCGAGCGCGGATAGAAAGGCGTCGTCTCCTTTTGCGGAATCTCTTGCACCAGCCCATAGAGCTCCGACGTGGAGGCCTGATAAAATCGGGTCTTGTTCTCGAGCCCGAGAATCCGGATCGCCTCAAGCACGCGCAAGGCGCCGAGCGCATCGGAGTTTGCGGTATATTCCGGCTCCTCGAAGGACACCGCGACGTGGCTCTGGGCCGCGAGATTGTAGATCTCGTCCGGCTGAACCTCCTGCACGATCCGAATGAGGCTGGACGAATCCGTCAGATCGCCATGATGCAGCGTGAAATCCAGTCCCTGATCGTGAGGGTCATGATAAAGATGATCAATCCTGTCGGTGTTGATCAGCGAGGTTCGTCGCTTGATGCCATGGACAGAATATCCTTTGCCCAGCAACAGTTCGGCAAGATAAGCTCCGTCCTGACCGGTGATGCCGGTGATTAGCGCCGTTTTTCGAGTCATCCCTCAATCCAAGCCAAATAAGCCAAGTCCATATTCACCAATATGGATTTTATGTCTACCGTGTGCCGTCACTTTGCGGCCCTATCGGTCATTTTCATGGTCAATCCATCCCCTTCCCTGGTTGCAATGCTCCTCCTCGGCATGGCCGCAGCTATTCTTTGCGGCGTCTTGATTGTCGCGCTGTTGCCGACCCTGCGACGATATGCACTGGCACGACCGAATGCGAGATCATCCCACACTCTGCCAACGGCACAGGGAGGCGGCATCGCCGTCATCCTCTCAACATTGGCCTGCGTCACTATCGCCAATTCCTATTTTGGGCTGCCATTCACCCTGCCGCTACTCGCCCTGACTATTGCAACGCTGGCGCTGGCGCTCCTCGGCGCAGTCGATGACATACGCCCTCTACCGACGATGCCAAGATTGTTGGCGCAGGCCATCGCGATTGCCTTTGTCTTATTCGCTCTGCCCGCATCGCTCCGGATCACACCTGACCTGCCACTCTGGCTGGAGCGCGCTTTCGTGCTGATCGGAGGGCTGTGGTTCATCAACCTGGTCAATTTTATGGACGGTCTCGACTGGATGACAGTGGCGGAGATTCTGCCCGTCACAATCACTCTCGCTACATTCGGTCTGTGGGGCAAGCTGCCTGCGGACACTTCAATCGTTGCAGTTGCGCTCGCAGGCGCCATGGTCGGTTTCGCGCCCTTCAACAAACCAGTCGCCAGATTGTTTCTCGGCGATGTCGGAAGCCTGCCGATCGGGCTACTCACCGGCTGGTGCCTGCTCACGCTCGGCCAGAACTATCTCACGGCTGCGATACTGCTGCCGCTCTACTATCTGGCAGACGCAACGCTTACCTTGCTGAGGCGCGTCCGCAACGGGGAAGCGTTCTGGCTTGCCCACCGCAGCCACTTCTATCAGCGCGCAACCAGCAACGGCTTCACGGTGAAGCAGGTGGTTGGCGAAGTTTGCGTGTTGAACCTCTTCCTAGCCGCACTTGCGGCACTTTCGATCGCCAATGCGGCATCAGCCGTCAACGCCCTAGCGCTGATCTGCGGCATAGGTGCGGTCACACTCGTGCTTTGGCGCTTTTCCCGAACCCGCATGGCGACGCAGTCAGGGCGATGACGGCCTGAATTCCGGCACGGCATCCTTCAGAACTGTGACGATCATACTCTTGTCCGTATGCACGAAGGCCGCATCGAGGTGCGTCAGCCATTCCTGCAGTTTTTCCAGCGGCGGCTCGTTCGGGCGCGCCGCCACGATGCCGGCGATTCCGATGTCCGACGTCGGCTCCTCTTCGGCAAACAGGATCTCATTGAGGCGCTCGCCGGGCCGGATGCCCGTGAAGACGATTTCGATATCGTAGCCAGGCTGCAGACCGGACAGAGAAATCATCCGCTCGGCAAGATCGACGATCTTCACCGGCTGACCCATGTTGAGCACATAGACCGAGACATCGCCGCACTGCGCGCTGACGGCATGCGTCGCCGCCGTGACCACAAGATCGCAGGCTTCCCGAATGGTCATGAAGTAACGCACCATATCCGGATGCGTCACCGTGATGGGACCACCCGCCTCGATCTGCGCCTTGAATTTCGGCACCACCGATCCGTTGGAAGCCAGCACGTTGCCGAACCGGACCGAAATCAGACGCATCGGCGTCTTGCCGTTGGCCTTGCTGGTCAAATCACGGTCGAGCGCCTGACAATACATCTCCGCGAAACGCTTGGTCAGGCCCAGCATCGACACCGGCTCGATCGCCTTGTCGGTCGAGATCATCACCATAGTCCCGGCGCCGGACGCAACAGCGGCGTCCGCGACATTGATCGAACCGAAAATGTTGGTCTTGATACCCTCGCTCCAGTCGCGTTCGAGGATTGGCACATGCTTGAGCGCGGCAGCATGAAACACGATGTCCGGCTTGAACGCCGTCATCAGAGCGTGAATGCGTTCGCGATCCCGAATATCGGCAATCCGCCCCTCGATACGTCCCGCATCGAATTTTTCCGCCAGACGCTCCGTCACCGCGTGAAGCGCGGGCTCGGAGTTCTCGATGATCAGCAGTCGCGCCGCGCCGAACGTCATGGCGCGATCGCAGATCTCCGAACCGATCGAACCGCCACCCCCCGTCACCACGACGGATTTTCCGCGCACGAAATTTTCAAGACGCCGGTAGTCGATCTTCACGCTCGGCCGTAGCAGCAGGTCCTCGACAGCCACCGGCGCCAGTTGCGGAATTTCTCCGGCACCTTCGAGCGTCGGCAAACGACTGACCGTCAGGCCGAGCTTGCGAGCCCGAGCCAATACCGTTTCAGGATGAGCGTCCGGCTCGAACGAGGTCGGCAGCATCACGATGCGGCTGATCGGCTTTTCTCGCCGGGAAAAATCGCCGACCACGTCCGCCAGATCTTCAATGCCGCCGAGTACCGGCACACCCCGGATAAACTGCCCACGATCGGATTTTGCGGGCGAGAGGATTCCCGCGGAGGAAATGCGTTTGACGGCTCCATTCTCGATCGCGCGGATCAGCACCTCGGCATCGACCGCGCGCCCCAACAACAAGGCTGGCGCGGAAGCACCATCGCGGGCCTTGTTGCGAAGCCGGGTGAAATGAAAATAGCGATAGGCAAGACGCGAACCGCTAAAAAAGAATATCTGCAGAAACCAGTAGATGATGATCGTCGTCTTGCCGAAGAAGAATCCGCCATAGACGTTCGGTGCGATCAGCACATAGTCAATCACCAGAAGCGCAAGCGCGAGGATCGTCGAGATCCGCAGGATATTGAGCAGATCCGGGATCGAGATGAACCGCCACTTGGTGGTGGTCAGACGAGACAGATAGCAGACGACGATACTGAACAGCACGAAGTACGGCAGGATGCGCAGCAGCATCGGCAAGCGCTCGGCGAACCCCCCACCTTCAAACCGAAGATAGAAACTCGCAAGCACCGCAGCCGCCGTGACCAGTGCATCGTGAAACATGATCAGGTAGTTGCGCGCGGTCAGGCTCGTCAATTTAAACACTTGGAACGTACCAATCCTGATGCAGGTGAACATGCGCGGTCTGCATGCCGCCCACAAGCATCATCCTGCCTTTTGCTCTCTGGCCCGAGCAACCAGCGACGTCGTGGAATGGCCCGGCATCAAGTCGACCAGAATGATCTCGCCGCCATTTGCGGCGACGATATCATGGCCGACCACCTGCTCGCGGGTATAGTCCCCGCCCTTCACCAATACGCTCGGCTTGATCTGCGCGATCAACGCCAGCGGGGTGTCGTCGTCAAAAATCGCCACGGCATCAACGGCCTCAAGGGCGGCGAGCACTTCAGCGCGCGCGCGCTCGCCCTGCACCGGCCGATCGGCACCCTTCAGACGCTTGACCGATGCATCGCTGTTCAAGCCGACGACAAGACGGTCACAGGCCGCGCGCGCCTGCGTGACGACGCGAACGTGCCCCGGATGCAGAATATCGAAACAGCCATTGGTGAAACCGACGCGCAGACCCTGCCGCCGCCAATCCTCAAGCCGGTTCTCCAGATCCTGCCAGCCGGTTGCGATCTTCTCCTCCGCCGCCAGCGAAGCGTGCGGCAGAATTTTCCGGCGCAGTTCCGCTTGCGTCACGGTTGCGGTCCCGCGCTTGCCGACGGCAACGGCCGCCGCGGCGGAGGCCATGCGCACTGCCATCTCCGGATCAACACCACTTGCCAGCGTCACCGCAAGGGTCGCAACGACGGTATCGCCTGCTCCCGAAACGTCACGCACCTTGGACGGGAAGGCCGGCACATGCAGGGAATCCCCGTTGCGGGCGACGAGCGTCATGCCCTGTTCGCTCTGTGTCACCAGCATGAATTCGCAGCCGACCGACTGCATCAGATCCTGCGCGGCAAGACTGATCTCGGCCTGGGTGGCCGCACGGCTGCGCGTCGCCTCGACGAATTCCTTGCGGTTCGGCGTCAGCAGGGTCGCGCCGTGATAGATCGAAAAATTTGTGCTCTTCGGATCGACGATGACACGCTTGCCACTCGCCCGCGCCGCCTCGATCACGCGGCGAATGACATGCGGGGTGAGAACGCCCTTGGCGTAATCGGACAGCAGGACGATATCCGCGCGCGGCAGCGCCGATAAAACCGCCTCAATCAGTTGTGTTTCGACACCGGAGGCGACCGGCGCAGCCACCTCCCAGTCGGCGCGCAGCATATGAGTCGAAAAATGTTCGGAGACGAAACGCAATTTCCGCGTCGTTTGCCGCGAACCATCGACCACCAGCAGCGGCTCGATCAGCGGTTCGCGGTCGAGCTCGTCCCTCAAGGTCCGGCCGGCCTCATCGTTACCGATCAAGCCGACAAAGATGCATTTGGCGCCAAGCGCGGCGATGTTGCGTGCAACGTTGCCGGCGCCCCCGACATTGACCTCGCTGCGCTGAACCGCGATGACCGGTGCCGGTGCCTCGGGCGAAATGCGCGAGACCTCGCCATAGACGAACTCGTCGAGCATCAGGTCGCCGACGCAAAGGACACTCTGGCGACCTATCGCCTCTGACAGCGCGTTGAAATCCAGCATCAGATGCCTGTTGTCCGTTGCACGGTCAGCGGTAATGATCCGGCTGATCGAGAAAACCCTTTACGTAAGCGGTGACCGCCTCTTCAAGCGGCGTGAAGCCGCCATTGTACCCAGCCTGATGCAGACGCGCAGTATCTGCCTGGGTAAAATATTGATAGCTGCCGCGAATCTGCTCCGGCATATCGATGTATTCGATATTCGGCCGGGTCCCGAGCGCGGCATAGGCCGCCACCATCATGTCCTTGAAGCTGCGGGCATGGCCGGTGCCGACATTGAAGATTCCGCCGACGGAGGGCGTCGCCAGCAGCCACGCGATGACGCGGATCACATCGTCGATATAGATGAAATCGCGGCGCTGGTCGCCATCGGCGATGCCCTCGCGATGCGACTTGAAGAGCTGGATTGTCTGCCCGGCTTTGATCTCGTCAAAGCGCTTGGTCAGCACGCTCATCATCGGGCCCTTGTGATATTCGTTCGGCCCGAACACGTTGAAGAACTTCAGCCCAGCCCATTGCGGCGGCATCTTTTCGCCCTTCGCCACGCGCGCCGCCACCGCCATGTCGAACAGATGCTTGCTCCAGCCGTAGAGATTCATCGGGCGGAGTTTCTTCAGCTCGTCCAGCGTCTGCTCGTCGCGAAAACCCTGCGTGCCATCGCCATAGGTCGCCGCCGACGACGCATAGATGAACGGAGTGTGGTTGATCGTGCACCAGTCGAGCAAGCGCATGGAAAGGCGGAAGTTGGTTTCGATGACGAGATCACCGTCGGTCGCGGTGGTTTCCGAAATCGCGCCAAGATGGATGACGGCATCGAGATTGCGCGTCGCAAGCCAGGACATCAGTTCGCCCGGCGGCACCACGTCAGCCAGTTGCCGCTTGGCGAGGTTGCGCCACTTGCCCTCGCTGCCGAGAAAATCGCACACGGCGACGTCCGCGCGGCCGGCCTCGTTCAGCGCGGCTACGACATTCGATCCGATGAAACCGGCTCCACCGGTTACCAGCAGCATGAGGCTTTCCCGCTTGTTGATACGCCGTCACCTTTGCCCCAGACCGGGCGGCCAGGCAACGCCAAGGAGGATTTTTTGGTGAACATCGCAGGCTAAATTTCCTGATTTATCAGGTCCCCCGAACCCGCTATCAGGTGTCCTGCAGAGCGCCCTTCAGGCTCAGGACAACACTCTTATAAAATGAATTCTCAATCACTTCATAATGCCGGCGGCCCGGCGGACCCCGCCGATATCCGCCCGATCCTCATCATTCCTTATATGTGGATCGGCGACTTCGTGCGCGGGCATACGGTGGTCCGGGTTCTGAAGGAACGCTGGCCGAACCGGCCGGTCGACCTCTTGGTCACCAGCCTGTGCCGGCCGCTGGTCGACTACATGCCGGGGGTACGGCAGGGCATCGTTTGGGATCTGCCGCGCGGCCGCCTCGCGCTGGCCCAGCAGCAGGCCCTGGCGCGGCAATTGCGCGCGCAGAATTACGGCACCGCGCTGGTCATGCCCCGGACCTGGAAAGCGGCCATCGCGCCGACGCTGGCCGGCATCCCGGAGCGGGTCGGCTTTGTCGGCGAGGCGCGCTTTGGCCTGATCAACCGATGGCGCTGGGGCGAGCGGGCGATGCCGCGCTTCATCGACAAGAACGCATCGCTGGCGCTGCCTGCCGACGCAACTTTGCCGAAGGAATGGCCGGTGCCGCAGCTGATGGTGCCGTCGGCCGAGATCGCGACGTGGCGGGCCGCCCAGGGGCTCGGCGAGACGCCCGCCGTCGCGCTGGCGCCGGGCTCGGTCGGCTCCTCGAAGCGCTGGGTGGCCTATCCCAAGGCCGCGCGGATGCTGGCTGACAAGGGGTTTGACGTCTGGGTGATCGGCGGCCCCGGCGAAAAGGCGATCGCGGCGGAAATCGTCCAGGCCGGCGGCCCGCGCGTGCGCGACCTCACCGGCACCGATCTGCGCAACGGCATTCTGGCGATGGCCGCGGCGAAACTGGCGATTTCCAACGATTCCGGCCTGATGCACATCGCCGCCGCGATCGGCACGCCGACCATGGGCATCTTCGGACCGACCAGCCCCTATCATTGGGGGCCACTGAACGGACTTGCCGCGGTGATGTGGCAGACCCGGATGCCGCTGCCCTGCCAGCCGTGCCACAAGCCGGTGTGCCGGATGAATCACCACCAGTGCATGAAGCTGATCACCGCCGAGGATGTCGTCACGACCGCTGAGGCGGTGCTGGCCGAGGGCCGGCAAAACGTCCCGGTTCTGGAGCATTAACCCAGTATTAAAACGCCATTACCTGTAACATTCCCCCATGGCCGAGGGCGGCTTGCACCCCGTCTGCCTTCTGCCTACCACTAGCCTCCCTGCCCTCGAACCGACATGCCCGCCGTGCCAGCAGACCGCATCGCCACCCATTTCGAGACCTCCCTCGCCGCCCTGACCGAGGCAGTGCGCAGCGCCGAGCTATCCGCCTGCGCGCGCACCGTCGCAGGCGCCATCACCGACGCGCTTGCCGCTGGACACAAGCTGCTGCTGATCGGCAATGGCGGCAGCGCGGCGGACGCCCAGCACATCGCCGCCGAAATCGTCGGCCGCTACAAGCAGGAGCGTCCGGCCTGGCCGGCGATCGCGCTGACCACCGACACCTCGGCGCTGACCGCGATCGGCAACGACTACGGTTTCGAGCAGGTGTTCGCGCGGCAATTGCAGGGGCTCGGCCGGCGCGGCGACGTCCTGATCGCGCTTTCCACCTCCGGGCGCTCGCCGAACATTCTCGCCGCGCTGAAAACGGCGCGCGAGATGGGCGTCGTCACCATCGCCTTCACCGGCCGCAAGGGTACGAGCCTTGATGCGATCTGCGATCATGTTCTGATCGCGCCGAGCGAGGACACCGCGGTGATCCAGCAGATCCACATGATGGCCGCGCACGCGATCTGCGATGAGGTCGAAAGCGCGTTGATGGCGCGGATGCCGACGGCATGACCGGCGTCAGACGCCCCGCCGCCTTCCTCGACCGCGACGGCGTGCTCAACCATGACGACGCCTATATCGGCACGCGCGAGCGCATCCGCTGGATGCCGAATGTCGCGCCGGCCATCCGCCGCCTCAACGACGCCGGCTATTACGTCTTCGTCTTCACCAACCAGTCAGGCGTCGCGCGCGGCATGTTCGCGGAGGACGACGTCCGTGTGCTGCATCGCTGGATGGTTGACGAGCTTGCCGCGCAGGGCGCGCGCATCGACGACATCCGCTACTGCCCGCACCATCCCGACGGCACGGTCGCAAAATTTTCGCGCGAGCATCACTGGCGCAAGCCGGCTCCGGGCATGATCCTCGACCTGATGCAGCACTGGCCGGTCGATGCCGCGCGCAGTTTTGTGATCGGCGACAAGCAACGCGATCTCGATGCCGGCCTTGCGGCGAACATCAAGGGCTTCCTGTTTCCGGGCGGCGATCTCGACGCCTTCGTCGAAGGCGTGCTGGCGCAGATGCGTGCACGATCCGTTTGAATTGGAAAACCGCACTCAAGGCGGGCGCTGTCGAACTCCCTCTCCCGTTGGGGTGAGATCATAAAATCTATCGTGAGACCGTCTCCCCTCACCCGATGCACTTCGTGCATCGACCTCTCCCCATGGGAGGGGTGAAGGAGCGTGCACGACGTCGGGCTATTAGTCGCCAATCAGTCACACTAATCGCAAGCTACTCCGTCCGGCTGCGCAATTTCACGACATTGCCCGTATCGCGGTCCGCCGCCGACGCCGGCCCGTTCGGAGGCACCAGATTCACACCCTCCGAATACAGCAGCACCTGATTGCGCCCAGCCCGCTTGGCTTCATACAGCGCCATGTCGGCCTCGCTCAGCAGCAGGGTAAGGTCGGGCATGCCCTGCGTCGCATAGGCGACGCCGGCGCTGACCGTTGACGTGAAATCGCCGGCTGCCGACATGAACCGCTGCGCGGCGAAGCTTGCACGCACGCGCTCAGCGACATCAATCGCCACCTGCGGGGTGGCATCACACAGCACCACGGCGAATTCCTCGCCGCCGAGGCGCGCGGCGAGATCGCCGTTCCGGATATTCGCCGACACGATGCGGCTGAACATCTGCAGAACGGTGTCGCCCGCCTGATGGCTGTGGACATCGTTGACCCGCTTGAAGTGGTCGAGATCGAAAATGATCACCGCGAGCGGTGCGGAAATCCGCTGGGTGCGATCGAAGATCGCGCGCCGGTTGAACAGCCCGGTCAGCGAGTCGGTTTCCGCCTCGTGCTTGTGAAGCCGGGTCTGCCGCACCTGATTGAGACCCAGCGACAACGCGCCCATTCCGCCGATGCTGGTCAGACACATCGCAAGATTGATGTTCTCGGCCCATCCCTTCGGGGCGTGGTTCATCACCCAGTTGCCGTCATGCACCAGAGCAACGGCGCACAGCACAAACGAGAGGGCTGTGAGAATATAGAGCACCGACAGCAACAGGATCAGCGTCGGCGCTTCCGACCGGTAACGCCAGTAATCCCATCCGGTCACGGACATCAGCACCCCGCAGCCGATATTGAGCGCGATGTACGAGATGCCGTCGTAGCCCGCCAGCACGGGAATCGCCATTGCGGCGATCGACACCACGGCCGCGATCGCCATCATCTGTAGCGGCAGCTTGCCGGTGCGGAATTGCCGGCCCGCTCCCATGAAGAACGTCACGCCGATCAGCAGCGCGGAAAACGCGGCAATGCCTGTGAGCGGAGAAAAGTTCTCGACGAAATCGCGGTAGACCAACAGGCTCGCCACCAGAAACGAAACGCCGATCCCCCAGCTCACCAGCACGCGATCGGCACGGGAAACCGACCAGCTCACGAAGAAGGTGAACGCCAGTCCCATGCTGCAGAAACTCAGAGCAATCAGAAGCGAGTTGTAGTCGATCACGATGTTTCCAATGCACGGGACAGTCTGGATAACAGAATGACAGAAGCTGATGCCACAATCGCGATGGCGGATTAAGGTTGCCTTTAATCCACAGCCTACCTGCCCCGAAGGCCTAACAAAGGCTGAAGATAGTCGCTTAACTTTGAGACAATCATTCGTTTGCCCCCGGTCGGCGTCATGGTTCGCGACGTCGCATCGGTTCTTCTGCCATGAAAGACAAAATCCAGTATCGTCATGCCCGCGCTTGTCATGGGCATCCACGCCGGAATGCGACCGCGACAACAAAGACGTGGATGGCCGGAATAAATCCGGCCATGACGGCGTGTGCAAATCTCTCAAATCGTCCCGGCGCAGGCCGGGTCCCATCATCGCTGTTGGTGCTTTGGCAACAGCAAGGTCGGCGCTTCGCTTGAGAGGCCGGTGGCTATGGGTCCCGGCTGCGCCGGGACGACCCATATCGTCATTGCAAGCCAAGCGAAGCGATCCAAACATGGATTTTTAACCTCGTCCCGAGGAGCGCGCTCTTGCGCGCGTCTCGAAGGATGAGGCATCGATCCCATGATTCCGATCCTGGCCTCATGGTTCGAGACGTCGCCATAGCGCGTCGGAAGACGCGCGTGGACGCGCTGTTGGCTCCTCCTCACCATGCGGGATTGGATTGCTTCGCTCGCGATGACGATGAAGGTGCGGGCAGCACCGGCGGCATTTGTTTCGACCGCATAATCTGCTAGATCGGTAACACTCACGAGGCAAAGGTGACTGCATGACAATCGCGGTGATGGGGGCCGGCGCCGTCGGCTGCTACTTCGGCGGCCTGCTCGCGCGCGCGGGACACAATGTGACGCTGATCGCGCGGCCCGCCCATGTCGAGGCCATCGCGGCACAGCATGGGCTGAGATTCGAGAGCGTACGCTTCAACGGCACCATCCCGCTCAAGGCTACCGCCGATCCGGCCGGTGTCGCCGGCGCGGACGTCGTGCTGTTCTGCGTCAAATCCGCCGACACCGAAGCGGCGGGCCGGCAAATCGCACCGCATCTGCAAGCCGACGCCACGGTGATCTGCCTGCAGAACGGCGTCGACAACGCCGAGCGGCTGCAGGCGGTCATTGCGCAGACCGTATTGCCGGCGGCGGTCTATGTCGCCGCCGAGATGGCCGGGCCCGGCCACATCCTGCATCACGGCCGCGGCGACCTGATCATCGGCACCTCAAGCGTCAGCGAGAGCATCGCCAAAACTTTCAGCGATGCGGAAATTCCCACCAAAGTGTCGGACAGCGTGATCGCCGTGCTGTGGGAAAAGCTGATTATCAATTGCGCCTATAACGCACTGTCGGCGACCGGCCACCTGCCCTATGGCCGCCTGATCGAGGTGCCGGGCGCGCGCGAGGTGATGCGCAACGCAATCGACGAATGCGTCGCGGTGGCGGCGAAGCTCGATATCGCCATTCCGGCCGACATCCACACCCGCGCGTTGACGCTGGTGGAGGTGATGCCGAACCAGTATTCGTCCACCGCGCAGGATCTGGCGCGCGGCAAGCCGACCGAGATCGACTATCTCAACGGCCATGTGGTGAAGAAGGGACGCGAGGTCGGCGTGCCGACGCCGACCAATCTGGCGCTGCAAGTCGCGGTCAAGCTGCGCGAGGCCGGGCGGGAGAAGAATGGCGGTTGATCGATAGTGACTTGGCAGCGAGGCGATGATCTTATCTCGCGAATCCGCTCCGCCGTCATGGCCGGGCATAGCCGTTCGAAGAACGGCGTCGCTTCGCTCGCCTATGACCCGGCCATCCACGTTCACTCCAGTTTCAAGACGTGGATGCCCGCGACAAGCGCGGTCATGACGAATCTTGAACGATCCCGATGTCCGCGATGACGCAGCCGCAAGCTCCGCCAAGCTTTCCGACCATGCGCGAAGCCGTCGGCGTGTGGCTGCGGGTGGCGGCGCTGTCGTTCGGCGGGCCGGCCGGACAGATCGCGGTGATGCATCGCATCCTGGTCGAGGAGAAACGCTGGATCTCCGAGAACCGTTTTCTCCACGCGCTGAACTACTGCATGCTGCTGCCCGGCCCCGAAGCGCAGCAGCTCGCGACCTATATCGGCTGGCTGATGCATCGCACCTGGGGCGGCATCGTCGCCGGCGGCCTGTTCATCGTGCCGGGCGTGGTCGCGATCATGGCGCTGAGCTACGCCTATGCCGCATTCGGCAACATCGGCATCGTCGCGGCGCTGTTCTTCGGCCTCAAGGCCGCGGTGCTCGCCATCGTGATCGAGGCCGTGGTCCGGATCGGCCGGCGCGCCTTGCAGAACGGCGTGATGCAGGGACTTGCCGGCACGGCTTTCATTGCGATCTTCTTTTTCAACGTGCCGTTTCCCTGGATCGTGCTCGCCGCCGCGCTGATCGGCTATGCCGGCGGCCGCGCCGGGCTTGCCGCTTTCGCCGTGGGCGGACGCCACGATGCGGCGGGATCTGCTGCCCTGATCGATGCGCTGCTCGGCGACGAGACGCCGGCTCACGCGCGGCCTTCGCTCAGGCGCACGCTGGGCGTTGCCGCGATCTGGCTGTCGCTCTGGCTGGTGCCCGTGGCGCTGATCCATCTGCTGTTCGGCGGCAGCCATGTCTTCTCCCAGATCGCGGTGTTCTTCAGCAAGATGGCGATGGTGACGTTCGGCGGCGCCTATGCGGCGCTGGCCTATGTCGCGCAGCAGGCGGTGGAGCATTATCACTGGCTGCGGCCGCACGAGATGCTGGACGGGCTCGGCATGGCGGAGACGACGCCGGGGCCCCTGATCATGGTGCTGCAGTTCGTCGGCTTCATGGCGGCGTTCCGCGATCCCGGCACGCTGTCGCCGATGCTGGCCGGCACGCTGGGCGGCCTGATCGCGACCTGGGTGACGTTCGCCCCGTGCTTTCTGTGGATCTTCCTCGGCGCGCCCTACATCGAGGTGCTGCGCGGCAACCGGGCGCTGGCCGGCGCGCTGTGCGCCATCACCGCCGCGGTGGTCGGCGTCATTCTCAATCTCGCGATCTGGTTCGCGATCCACACCATCTTCCGCGAAACCTTCGCGGTGAACAGCTTCGGCTTTTCGTTTGAGGCACCGCGCATCGCCAGCATCGATCCGTGGGCCTTCGCGCTGGCCCTCGGCGCGGCCCTGCTGGTGTTCCATGTCAAGGCGGGGATGCTTGTCACGCTGGCGGCCTGCGCCGCGGCTGGCGTCGCGCTGCATCTCCTCGGCGTCATCTGATACGCCGCGCCGTGCAATTGCGTCTTCTTAATGAAATTTTCTGAATGCCCTTCCGTTGCCGCACGCCATGGCCTATGCACTGCCGCAACCTCTCCCCTCAATTTGTGATTTCATGATCCGCCTCGACAACATCAGCAAGCAGAACGGCCACCAGATCCTGTTCATCGAAGCCTCCGCCGCGCTTCTCAAAGGCGAGAAGATCGGTCTGGTCGGACCGAACGGCGCCGGCAAGACCACACTGTTCCGCATGATCAGCGGCCAGGACCTGCCTGACGAGGGTCAGGTCTCGGTCGATCGCGGCGTCAGCATCGGCTATTTCAGCCAGGATGTCGGCGAGATGGCGGGCCGCAGCGCGGTCGCCGAGGTGATGGACGGCGCGGGTCCGGTCAGCGGCGTCGCCGCCGAACTGCGCGACCTCGAAGCCGCGATGGTCGATCCGGAACGCGGCGACGAAATGGAACAAATTCTGGAGCGCTATGGCGAGGTGCAGGCGCGCTTTCAGGACCTCGACGGCTACGCGCTCGACGCGCGGGCGCGCGAGGTGCTCGCCGGTCTCGGCTTCACCCAGGAGATGATGGAAGGCGATGTCGGCAAATTGTCCGGCGGCTGGAAGATGCGCGTCGCGCTCGGGCGCATCCTGTTGATGCGGCCCGAAGTGATGCTGCTCGACGAGCCGAGCAACCATCTCGATCTCGAAAGCCTGATCTGGCTGGAATCGTTCCTCAAGGGTTATGACGGCGCGCTGTTGATGACCTCGCATGACCGCGAATTCATGAACCGCATTGTCGGCAAGATCATCGAGATCGACGGCGGCTCGCTCACCACCTATGCCGGCGACTACGAGTTCTACGAACAGCAGCGCGCGCTGAACGAAAAGCAGCAGCAGGCGCAGTTCGAGCGCCAGCAGGCGATGCTGGCCAAGGAGATCAAGTTCATCGAGCGTTTCAAGGCCCGCGCCTCGCATGCCGCGCAGGTGCAGAGCCGCGTCAAGAAGCTGGAGAAGATCGAGCGCGTCGAGCCGCCGCGCCGCCGCCAGAGCATCGCCTTCGAGTTCATGCCGGCGCCGCGCTCCGGCGAGGATGTCGCGAGCCTGAAGGACGTGCACAAGGGCTATGGCAGCCGCAGCATCTATCAGGGCCTCGACTTCATGGTCCGCCGCAAGGAGCGTTGGTGCGTGATGGGCATCAACGGCGCGGGCAAGTCCACGCTGCTCAAGCTGATCGCGGGCGCGGCCGCGCCGGATCAGGGCACGGTCGCGATCGGCGGCAGCGTCAAGATGGGCTATTTCGCCCAGCACGCAATGGATCTGCTGGACGGCGAGCGCACCGTGTTCGAGGAGCTGGAATACACCTTCCCGCAGGCCGGCCAGGGTTCGTTGCGTGCACTGGCCGGCTGTTTCGGCTTCTCCGGCGACGATGTCGAGAAGCGCTGCCGCGTGCTGTCGGGCGGCGAGAAGGCGCGGCTCGTGATGGCGAAGATGCTGTACGATCCGCCGAATTTTCTGGTGCTGGACGAGCCGACCAACCATCTCGACATGGCGACCAAGGAAATGCTGATCGCCGCGCTGTCGGATTTCGAGGGCACGATGCTGTTCGTCTCGCACGACCGGCACTTCCTCGCCGCGCTCTCCAACCGCGTGCTGGAACTGACGACGGACGGCATCCATCAATATGGCGGCGGCTATACCGAGTATGTCGCGCGCACCGGACAGGAAGCGCCGGGATTGCGGAGTTAGGGGCTCCTTTCACCTCTCCTGGGGGAGAGGTCGACGCGCGAAGCGCGGCGGGTGAGGGCGTATGATCCATCGATCGATTTAGATCCCCTCACCCCAACCCTCTCCCCGGCGGGGAGAGGGAGCGCACAGTCCGCGCCACCAGCCACACGACAAACAAAACGCGCCGTCTCGAATGAGACGGCGCGTTGTGTCTTATCGATCGAACGTCGTGAGGCTCAGTCCAGCGTCTCGGCCGGCGCTTCTTCGGGGAAAGTCGGATAGATGCCGCGCACCCGGCCCATCTGCTTGGCGAGCGCCAGCACCGCGTCGATATGCGGGGTCTCGACTTCGGTCAGGCGGCCAAGCTCCTGCACCGAGGTCAGCAGTGCGTCGAGTTCGATCGGCCGGCCCTTGTCGACGTCCTGCAGCATCGAGGTGCGGTGTGCGCCGACACGGGCCGCACCATTGATGCGCTTTTCGATATCGACGCGGAAGTGCACGCCGATGCGCCGCGCGATGCGCTCGGCTTCTTCCATCATGTGGCGCGACAGCAGCCGCGTTTCCGGATCGGTGGCGACGACATCGAGCGTCGCATGGGTCAGCGCCGAAATCGGATTGAAGCAGAGGTTGCCCCACAGCTTCAGCCAGATGTCGTTGCGGATCTCCGGCAGGATCGGCGCCTTGAGGCCAGACTCCTCGAACAGCTTGGAGAGTTTCTGCGCGCGCTCGGTGATCTCGCGGGTCGGCTCGCCGAGGCCGAACTTGTCGCCCGAGACATGCTTGATGACGCCCGGCCCTTCGATCTCGGCGGCGGGATAGACCGTGCAGCCGATCACGCGCTCCGGTCCGATCACATTCCACTGCCGGCTGCCCGGATCGACGCTCTCGATGCGGCGGTTGGCGTACTGCCCCTCGAATCCGTAGAAGTACCACCACGGCAAACCGTTCTGCGCGGTGACCACCGAGGTGTTCGGCCCCAGCAGCGGCTTCATCTGCTCGGCGACTTCCCAGGCCTGATGCGCTTTGAGCGCGATGATGACGTAATCCTGAGGGCCGAGCTCCTTGGGATCGGAGGTGGCGGTCATCTTCGCCGACTTCTCCTCGCCGCCAATGTGGAGCTTGAGCCCATTATTGCGGATGGCTTCCAGATGCGCGCCGCGCGCGATCAGGGATACGTCCGCGCCCGCGAGCTTCATCAGAACGCCGATATAACCGCCGATCGCCCCCGCGCCGTAAATACAGACTTTCATCGTTCTCTTTTCCGAATGTCAGAAGGGAATTGTCTGTTGGGCTTCGCCCAGCATCCGGAAATCAATCTACACACCACCCCTGCTCCGTAAACATCGCGGATGTCGGGTAAGTCCAGTATGTGTGTGTCTTTGTCACAAATGGTATGTATCAGTGTGACAAGTCGATTGACCTGTCTTTCGCGACTTTCAACGCCAGGTTTCCGCTCGTGATATCGCCTTCGCGGGGGATTGGCTGAGCGGACGGAGTTCTGCCCTCGCCCCTCCTTCGCGGACCGGACCGCGCCACAAGCATTCGGCGCATCGCCGGGAGGCACATCGGGAAGACGCCGTATGAGCAGGCCGCCAACCTCCTCGATCAGCGACGCCGCGGTGAAATGGTTAATATGCCCGACCAGCCGCCAACCGGCGCGAGCACACCCGGTGCAACCGCTCAGATATTAAAAATCGCCCTCATCGAGTTAATTCATACCCCGGCTCCACGACGAAAAACAGCCGCCAATAAAATGGGCACTCGTTATTAATCATTAATCAAACGACCGTCGCGCATACCCCAAAAAGCTGACTCTCGGAGCTTGTGGATAAAGCTTTATTCTGCGCCGTCCCGATACGCGGCACAGCGTCAGACGTCGTCTCGCGGGTTCGATGCAAGCTCAGCAGAACCATTCCCTGCCGGGTTTAAAGCTCGATCAAGGCAGTCTCCGTGATGACGGAGAAACAGCCCGTTCGGGATTGGCAAGTGACGGGAGTTGCAAATGGCACTCAAAACATTCAATCGACCGATCCTGATAAAATTGGATGATATTGTCACGATGAGGACCGAGATTTCGGACAGAAGCCTCGCCGATCAGTATGCGACGCTGTGCCACCTGCGAAAGGCGGTCCGCAGAGCGGAAGCCCAAGCCGTCAAGCGAGCCAGAAGCGGGGCGCGACTGCAATGAGCCTTTAAGGCATACGGAAAGACATACGGATTTTTCCGTCCGAACGTGATCCCGCGAAGCGTGACACCGATGCTGCATGCCTCGGCTGATCAGATCGGGTTGCAGCGTGTGAACCCGACAACATGGTCGTCAACCGCGGACGTGCCGCCGGGCGATTTGCCCGCCTCTTCGCATCATGCACGGCGCATGGGAAGAATGCGTGCGTTCACGCCCGCCGCTCGGGACCTGCGGTCTGATGAGCGGTCTCATGATTTGAAATCGGAAATCGGGTCAGAAGGGCCGCCCTGATAAACTGAAGATGGGCGATATTATCGGTGAGTTGGTCGAGCCTGCGCTGCCCTTTCAGAATCTCCGCCTCGCACTGATCCAGCAAACGGTTGTCGGCAGCCTCCCGCGTGAGATATTCGTCCGGCGCGTTGCCCGATAGCGCCACGGCTCGGGTTCGCGCATCATCCAGTCTGCGCATCAGACCTGCCCGCTCGGTCCGGGCTGACGCCAGCGAGGATTCGACCAACCGGGTGATGGATGACACGCGCGAGCGGTCATTCTCGGCATCGCGCTCGATCGATCGCGCATGGAAGAATTGATCGGCTCTGGCTCGAAGGAAGAAATGGAACATGCGCCAGCCTCCACTCAAGGACATCGGCTATGCATCACGACATCGCGCCTCCGGGGCCTGACGCCGCAGCGGCGGCGCCGCCGCCCGCTGCTTTTTCGGCCACGGAATTAAATAGAATTCACCGCGATTTAAATTAATCATTTAATTTGATTAAATTCAAGCTCCGTCCTTCATCCTGCCGTTGTTCCGGCGGCCGGCGCAGAGCCGGCGTCCTCGCTGGCGGCGCGGCGGGCAGACCTGCGACACAAGGATTTGCGCGGTCCCGGATTTCGCGATCAGCCCTTCAGGCGATTGAGGCCCCAAGCGGCGAGGATGCCGGCGGCCCCTCCCGCCAGCTTGACGAGCAGATCGGGAAGCCGGGCGTGCCGACCGGGCGCGATCACCTGCGCCAGTTCGAGAACACATGCGCTGCACAGCACGAGCCCGACAACGAGAGCCCACCGTCGCGGATAGGCCAGCCCAAAAAACAGGCCGGTCACGGCAAACGCGGCCAGTCGCTCAAGGCCCGCTGCCGCAACCTGAGGCCGTAAACCGGCCGGCGACAACGTGGCGAAAACGATGAAAGCAAGACTGAGCCAGGCCGCTATGGCGAAGATCTTACGCAACATGAACACGGCCGGCTTGAGAGTTCAAAAATCAAATCCGCGCTCGCGCAGATTCTAAGTAACTTCCGAAATTCTAAGTAGCTCCCGCCTTGCGACGCAAGCCGCAATGTTGCGCGTTGGCCGTCATCCGTAAAATGATATGGTCGAACTTGCGTAGAGTTCCGATGACGACCAAAATCGGTGGCGCGGCCCATGGCGCGGCCGCGGCGGATTTTTCGTGCGGATGGCGCCGGAGGTTCGATCCGCCGCCATTTGCGGTTGCCTTGAAAAAAGGCCGGGTTCGATAACGTGTGGAAGCTCCCCTCTCTGCAAAGCGACAGGCAACACCCGAAAGTGCCGGAGGGAATTCGCATCTATGCGGTCGGCGACGTCCATGGCCGGGCCGATCTTCTGGCGGCGGTGCTTGTGCAAATCGAGATCGACATCGCCCTTCATCCGGTCTCCCGGCCGATCGCGGTTTTCCTTGGCGACTACATCGACCGCGGTCCGAATTCGAAGGAAGTCCTCGACCTTCTGATTGCGGCCAATCACACGCCGGACATGGTTTTTCTCAAAGGCAACCACGAGACCTTCCTGCTCGATTTTCTGAAGGACCCTTCCCTCCTCGACAAATGGCGGCAATATGGCGGTCTCGAAACCCTTGTCTCGTACGGGCTCCAGCCGCCGATCAATCCCTCGCTGGATGACCGGATCGGCCTTGCGCGCGCGCTCGCCGGCGCCTTGCCGTCCTCCCACCGCGCGTTTCTCCAGGCCCTCGAAACGACATTCGCGTGCGGAGATTTTCTGTTCGTCCATGCGGGGCTGCGCCCGCTCGTTCCGATCGAGCAGCAGGCGGAAGACGACCTGCTCTGGATCCGCGACGACTTTCTGCTGTGGGACAAGGATTTCGGAAAAGTCGTGGTCCATGGACACACGCCCGTCCTGGAGCCGGAGATCCGGTTCAACCGGATCAACATCGACACCGGAGCCTTCGCCACCGGCCACCTCAGCTGCATGACCATCGAGGCTGGCGAGATCGGGTTCCTGATCGACGCGCGGCGCTGGCTCGGCGCATTGCCGGATATCGCAGCACCGCGCGACGAGCCCATGCAAAGCCCGGAGGCCCTCGCGGCACTGCACGCCGCACGGCTCAAGGAGAACCCGCGCGGCTATGATGCGCATGCGCTGGCGCGGCTCGATCCGCGGCGACGCCCCGACCCGCCTTGAGGTCACGCGCGCGCCGACCGGCGACGAACGATCGCGCCCGCTATTGTTCCCTGAATGCCCGCGCGGCCTGATCGCGCAGAGGCTTCATCAGATATGACAGCGCCGTTCGGCTGCCCATCTGGATAAAGGCGTCCGCCGGCATGCCGGGAATGAGCTTGACGTCGCCCAACCGCTCGATCTGCGCCGGCTTCAGCGAAATACGGGTCATGTAATAGCTTCCCCCCGTCCGCTGATCCTGCGTGAGGTCCGGCGAGACCATGCTGACCTCGCCCGCGATTTCAGGCGTCACGCGCTGGTTGAATGCCGACAGCCGCAGGATCACCGACTGCCCGACATGGACATGATCGATATCCTGCGGCATCAGCCTGGCCTCGACGGCGAGCGTATCGGTATTCGGCACGATCAGCATGATCTGCTCGCCCGGCGCGATCACGCCGCCGACAGTGTGCACCGAGAGCTGATGGACCACGCCGTTTTGCGGCGCCCGGATATCGATGCGCTGCAACTGATCAACCGCGGCCACCTTGCGTTCAGCCATCTCCGAAATCTTCGAGCGCACCTCGACCAGATCCTTGCCGACCTCGCTGCGCAGATCCTGATCGACCTGGATAATCTGAAGCTGGATCTCCGCCGTCTTGCCCTTGGCCTGGGCGATCAGGCCGGACAACTGGCTGCGCTCGCCTTCGATGCGCGCCGTATCGCGCTCGAGCGCCGTCAGGCGGCTGATCGGCACAAGATTTTTCTGCCAGAGAGTCTGCACGCCTTCGAGCTCGCGCTGGACGAACTCGACTTCCTTCTTCTTGGCTTCGAGCTGACCCTGATATCCCTTGATCTCCTCCTGCAACTGCACGCTGCGCTCCCTGAGCTGCGACTTCTGCCCTTCGCGCGCCTGCCGGCGCAGGTCGAACAGATTCCGCTCCGCGGCGATGGCGCGGGCGGCATCGGTGGCCGGATCGCGGGAACGCTCCAGCAGCGACGCCGGAAACGCGATTTGCTGAATATTGTCGCGTTCGGATTCAAGACGCGCCTGACGGGCCAGCAGTTCATCGACACTCTTGGTGATGATCGAGGCCGCGGCCTTGGTCTGCGTTTCGTCGAGACGAAGCAGAATATCGCCCGCGCGCACGCGATCGCCGTCGCGCACACGCAGTTCGCTGACGACGCCGCCGGTCGGGTGCTGGACCTTCTTGACGCTGGAATCGACCACAAGAACGCCGGGCGCCACCACCGCGCTCGAAATCTCGGCGGTGGTAGCCCAGCCGCCAATGCCGAACGTCACCAGCACGACCAGAATCATTCCTGCCAGCAAATAGCGCTGGATCGAATGCTGCGCCGAATCCAGAATCTTGCTCATCGAATCCTTCCGCCCCCGGCGGCCATTCTCAACGGCACCGGCGCCGATCCGCGCAGCACCCTGTTGAGCACTTCATCCCTTTCGCCAAAGGCCTTCGCGGTCCCCTCGGCGATCACCAGAACATGGTCGACGCCCTCCAGCGACTTCGGCCGATGGGTCACAATGACGACAATTCCGCCACGACGGCGCACATTGAGGATGGCTTCCGTCAGAGCCGCCTCGCCCTCTGAATCAAGGTTCGAACTCGGCTCATCCAGCACCACCAGAAACGGATCGCCATAAAACGCGCGGGCGAGCGCGATCCGCTGGCGCTGGCCGGCGGAAAGCGCCATTCCGCCTTCGCCGATCCGCGTTCCATAGCCATCGGGGAAAGAAAGAATGAGCTCGTGAACGCCGGCCGCGCGCGCCGCGCCGAGCACGGCGCCGGCGGTCGCCTTCGGATCAAAGCGCGCGATATTGGCCGCGATGCTGCCATCGAACAGTTCGACATCCTGCGGCAGATATCCCAGATGCCGGCCGAGCGCTTCGGGCGACCACTGATCGAGCGCGGCGCGGTCGATCCTGATCTTGCCGTGCAACTGCGGCCACACGCCCACGAGCGCGCGGGCGAGAGACGACTTGCCCGACCCGCTCGGTCCGATGATTCCAAGCCCCTGACCGCTGGAGAGCGCGAACGAGACATCATACAGCACCGGCCTTTCGGCGCCGGGCGGGACCACATGAATACGCTCGACGCTCAACGAACGCTCCGGCGCCGGGAGCTCCATGGGCTCCTGCTCCTTGGGAAGAAGCGTCAAAAGCTGATCAAGCCGCCGCCCCGCCTGCCGCGCGCTGACAAAGCCCTTCCAGTTCGCGATCGCCATCTCCACCGGAGCGAGCGCGCGCGCGGTCAGGATCGAACTTGCGATAATAATGCCAGCCGTGGATTCCTGATGGATGACCAGATAGGCGCCGACGGCGAGAACGCCGGACTGCAGGATCATCCGGAAGACCTTCGAAATCCCGCCGAGACCGCTCGCCGCATCGCTGGCCGCCTCATTGGCGGCCATGTAGCTCATGTTGACCTGATGCCAGCGCTCCGCAATCCGATTCCCCATGCCCATGGCGCGCAAGACTTCCGCGTTGCGCCGTCCCTCGGCGGCCAGCGCGTTGCGCGACACCGCAAATCCCGCGGACGCCTTGGTCGCTCCCCTGGTTCGAATCTCGGCCAGCAGGGTGAACAGGACCAGCACGCAGGCGCCCGCCAGCGCCACCACACCGATCCAGAAATGGAAGTAGAAGCAGATGCCAAGATAGAGCGGCATCCACGGAAGGTCGAACAATGCGGTCGGGCCGCCGCCGGACAGAAAACCGCGCAACTGATCGATATCGCGAAGCGGCTGCAATCCGTCGCCGTCACCGCGCGCCTTCAACGGCAGGCGCACGATGGCGTCATAAACCCGGGGCCCCAGGGTTTCTTCAAGATGACGGCCGATCCGGCCGCCGATGCGCGCGCGAACCAGATCAAGCGCGCCCTGAAACGCATAGAGAACGGTCGCCAGCAAAAGCAGCGCGATCAGCGTCGAGACGCTGCGGCTCGGCAAAACCCGATCATAGACCTGCAGCATGAAGAACGAGCCGGTCAACATCAGGATGTTGCTCAGGCCGCCGAACACCGCCAGCCCCCAGAATGCGTGACGGCACGAATCCAGAAAGTCGCCGATCTCGGATCTCTCCCCGGCATAGGCCGCCAGAGCGCCGCGCCGCCGGGAGGAAAAGACCAGCGGTCTGATCTGCTCGATCGTCTTGCGGACGCCAAGACGGAAGCGCGAAAGGGCATCGCCGCCGCGGACCACCGCGCCCAGCAGTCCGCGCGATTTTGCCCGAAACGCAGCCGTTCGCGACGACCACCATGAACGGTCCGCGGATGCCGTCGATGGAGCAGCCCCGCGCCCGTCGACCGGTGGGGCGATCATCCGAGCAGATTGATTCCTGTCGGGCGAGGAGAACGAAGCTCGCCAGCCGAAGTCTGTCATGCAGTTATCCCGTTTATCCCGCGCTCCCAGGTGCGCCCGGGAGCTGCCATGCAGCCGCTCCCGGGCGTTGCTTTTGTGATGAACTCGTTACGCCAGTGAAGTTCGACGAGGTTACACGAAGTGGAAGTCGGTCTTG
This sequence comes from Hyphomicrobiales bacterium, assembly GCA_017305455.1. GTDB lineage: Bacteria > Pseudomonadota > Alphaproteobacteria > Rhizobiales > Xanthobacteraceae > Afipia. Next base: position 50,850 of record JAFKKO010000112.1, read on the forward strand.
TCGAGCGCCGCCAGCTTGGTGTCCTTCAGCGTCAGCGTATTGCCTCCACCGGCATCGATCAGGACATCGTGCCCGTTTTGCGCCGCGTGGGCCAAAACGTCCGCGAAACTGTCGAATACGCTCTTGCTGAACTGCACCACATCGTGGTTGCGCCCGATTGCGTTGAAGTCCTTGATGATGTCGGCACCAAAGTTCGACGTGAAGACGAAGGTGTCTTGCCCGCCATTGCCTTTGAAGAAGTCGTTGCCCGAGGTGCCTTTCAGCACATCATTGCAATTCGTGCCGAGCACGGCATTGCCGGGAAGCGAGCCTGTATTGCCGGCCTTGTCGGTGACGGTGGCCGTGAAGTTGTGCACCCCGTCGGAAACCGCCGAAGACGTCTTGTAACTCCAGTTGCCGTCGCTCCCGACCTTGACGCTTCCGATCGGCTTGGCATGACCGTTGTCATAGATCGAGATCTGGCTGTGAGGATCGGCGGTCCCCTTGAAGGTCACCGTGTCATTCCAGTTCTGAACGACATTGGTGAATGCAGCGGACGGCGCCGGCGTGGCCACATGCGTATCGATTTTCACATCGAACGCGGCCGAGGAACCGCTGGTGTTACCCGCCGCATCCATCGCCTTTGTCGTGAAGCTGTGACTGCCATCCGAAAGAGAGTCGGCGACATAAGTCCAGGCTCCCTTCTCGTTCGCCGTGGCGGTGCCGATCTGTTTTGTCCCGTCGAACACATGCACCGTGCTGTTCGCCTCGGCCGTGCCGGCCAGGGTCACATGATCGGCGTTGGCTGCGCCATCGCCCGAAGCGATCTTCGGCGCAGTCGGCGCGTGCGTGTCGATCTTGACCGCAAGAACCGCCGACGCCGCGCTGGTCTGACCCGAAGCGTTGGTGACCTTGGCGGCGAGATTGTGCGCCCCGTCCGCCAGCTTGGCCGTGGTGAAGCTCCACGCGCCGCTGCTGTTGACGGCCGCGGTGCCGATCTGGGTGGCACCGTCGAACACCTTCACCGTGGAGTTGGCGGCTGCCGTCCCCTTGAGGGTCAAGGTGTTGTCGCTGGTGATGTTATCGCCGGCAACACCGGTGTCGTTCGAGAACGACGAGATTTTCGGTGCATCCGGCGCGCTCGGGCGGGTCGAGGGGACATTCACTTTCAGTCCCGCGGAGGCCACGCTGGTATTGCCGGCCGCATCGGTGGCTTTCGCCGTGAGCGCGTGATTGCCGGTCGTCAGCGTGCCGGTGGTCAAACTCCACGCGCCGTTGCTGTTGGCGGTCGCGGTCCCGATCTGGGTCTTGCCGTCGAACACCTGCACCGTGGAATTGGCCTCGGCGGTGCCGGTGAGAGTCACCGTACCTCCCTTTGCCGTCGTACCAGCGGTCGTGGACGTCATCGTCGGTGCAACCGGCGCAGCGGTGTCGATCTTGACCGCGAGAACTGCCGACGCCGCGCTGGTCTGCCCCGAAGCATCGGTGGCTTTTGCGGTGAGATTGTGCGCCCCGTCCGCCAGCTTGGCCGTGGTGTAGCTCCACGCGCCGCTGCTGTTGGCGGTCGCGGTGCCGATCTGGGTCGCACCGTCGAACACCTTCACCGTGGAGTTGGCGGCTGCCGTCCCCTTGAGGGTCAAAGTGTTGTCGCTGGTGATGTTATCGCCGGCAACGCCGGTGTCGTTCGAGAACGACGAGATTTTCGGCGCGCTCGGTGCCGGTGTCGCCGACGGAATATTCGCGACGACGCCTGCGGAGGCCGCACTGGTGTTGCCGGCCGCATCGGTGGCTTTCGCCGTGAGCGTGTGGTTGCCGCTCGTCAGCGCGCCGGTGGTCAAGCTCCACGCGCCGCTGCTATTGGCGGTCGCGGTGCCGATCTGGGTCTTGCCGTCGAACACCTGCACCGTGCTGCCCGCCTCGGCGGTGCCGGTCAGATTGACGCTGCCGTTCGTGTTGCCGGTTGGCGCGGCAACGGTTGGCGCATTCGGCGCAGCGGTGTCGATCTTGACGGCGAGAGTCGCCGACGCCGCGCTGCTCTGCCCCGAAGCGTTGGTGACCTTGGCGGTGAGATTGTGGGCACCGTCCGCCAATGCGGCCGTGGTGAAACTCCACGCGCCGCTGGCGTTGGCGGTCGCGGTGCCGATCTGGGTCGCACCGTCAAACACCTTCACCGTGCCGTTCGCCGCCGCGGTCCCGGTCAGCGTCAGGGTGTTGTCGCTGGTGATGTGATCGCCGACGACACCGGTATCGTTCGAGAACGAGGCAATGGTCGGCGCGCCCGGCGCGGGGCCGTTGATGATCGGATCGAGCGGCAACGACTTCGCGCTGGTGTTGCCGGCGACATCCGTCGCGGTCGCGAACAGATCGTGAGATCCGGCCGACAGCGCCGATGTCGTGACGCTCCAGGTCCCGTCCGCCTTGGTCGTCGTCGTTCCCACCAGGGTCAGGCCGTCATACACCTTCACGGTGCTGTTGGCTTCCGCCGTACCGTTCAGCAGCACCTGGTTGCCATTGACAACCGAGTCGCCGACTTCAATGGGAGCAGCCGGCGCAACGGTGTCGATCTTGACGGCGAGAACCGCCGACGCCGCGCTGGTCTGCCCCGACGCATCGGTGACCTTGGCGGTGAGATTGTGCGCCCCGTCCGCCAGTGCTGACGTGGTGAAGCTCCACGCGCCGCTGGCGTTGGCGGTCGCGGTGCCGATCTGGGTCGCGCCGTCGAACACCTTCACCGTGCCGTTCGCCGCCGCTGTCCCGGTCAGCGTCAGGGTGTTGTCGTTGGTGATGCCGTCACCGACAACACCGCTGTCGTTCGAGAACGAGGCAATGGTCGGCGCGCCCGGCGCCGGCGCCTGCACGGGAGGGGCCACCGGTGCGTTGGAATCCTGCAGGACCGCGCCGGTTTTCATATTGACGTTGTGGATGTAGATCGACTTGGCGCTGCCGTCGTCGGGGCCCGAGTTGGGATAGACGAAACCAAATCCCTGCGGGTCATAATAGTTGTCATGCACCGTGACGGTGGTCTTGATCGAACTGTTGTCGACCGACACGAAGTAGCTCGCGCTGCCGATCATGGTGTTGTGACCGATTTCGCCGCCGGCGACGTACTCGGTCATCAGGCCCTGAGTGGTCCCGCCTTTCTGTATCGTCGTGTTGTAGTTGATGGAGACGTTGAACGGGCCACCGGCAAGCTGGGTATAGTCGCCATGCGCGCCGGACGCCATTCCGCCGTTCTGGATGAGATTGTTCTGAATGACGACGGTCGAGTTGGCACCGCCATCGATCTGCTGGATCATGTCGCCGCCGGCATTCTTGAGCCAGGAATCCTCGACGGTGAAGCCATTGCCGCGATACGAAATCAGGCCGCCCCAGCCGGGATCCTTCCCTGCTCCGTCGATGGTGCAGTAGGAGACGGTCATATTGGATGCCGCCGCCGTCGAAATGATCGGCGCGAGATTGTTCGACCCGATCAGGAAGTTGGAATTCGTGATCGTCGTGTTCGCAGCCTGAACCGAGACCTGCCACCCACCGTTGAGCGAGAAGTCATAGCCATCGAGCGTGACGTTGTTCCCCGTGACGGTGATAACCTTGGTGGTCGTGTTGACGGTCACTCCCGCCATCGAAATCGTTGCCGGATTCTTCAGCGCCAGCCCCTCTGGCACGCCTACGTGATAATCCACTCCGGCGACGTTCCATGCCGGCCGGTTCGCACCGTAACTATCCAGCAGATCTGGATACTGCGGTGAGCCAGCCGATGCATTCACGGAACCATCATTCACAGCCATTTAGTTCTCCACTTAAATTTCAACCAAGTTCCCCCCGGGGAACACTCTCCATTTCGGATTATTTTGAGTGACGTCCCCGACATGCGACACGGGCGTGCAGCATGAGGGCAGTAGTGGTCGACGGCCGGAGGCAATTTTAAGACAACTTAACGGCCCGGCTAAGGTGATTTTAAATGTCGCCGCCCAACTGTTCCCGCGAAAATATTATGCGGCGCGATAAACCCTTAAAGGACATGGATATTCATGACGTGTGTTTACCGCGCCACACATTGGAAAAATGCGAAGACCAGCGGCCGTTTATTATCGCCACTGCGGTTCCAGCAAAACGGCCAATCCCGCCGGCAATCCGGCCGACAAGATAAACACAGTTTTCTCTCATAAACCGGACGCCAAATGACACGCAAAAACAGCACATCGGCTTTTTCACAACCGGAAATGAAAATAACCAAGCCTGTTGCTGACCCGTCTATTGAGATATTTTCTTTTATTGCGAAGTCAGATTGTGCGTTTGCGCGGCCGACTATTTTCAAATCCGACAATTCCGAACCGCGATATCTTCATTAAACGTATTCGGCATAAACCGGGAAAATCGCGGTGATTCGCTGCTCCATAGCATTGCCGGCGCGGATAAACCGATCGGTTCCCGTCCAGTCATTAAGTCTGTTCCGGACCAAGCGCTGCTCCACCGGAGCAATGGGTTTTCGCCGATTTTCTGCAACCGTTGGTTTTAATACCGATCGCATCACCAACCGTCCGAAATTGGCAACATGGCGCTCGTGCGCATGCCCGGCCAGTCTGCGTCCATATTATTGGGCTATGTTTTAATTCCGCGACGCGCTGTTGGAACCGGGAGACTCCACGAGTCGGAATTCTGCAACCCGAGCGCCACATCCGGCCGTCCGGTTTTGCCCCTCACGCCGTCCAGCAATCCGGTAAGCGCGACCTGCGCGGCGCGCGGCGATCCCTTGAGCAGGTAGCGCAGGGCAAACAGCAGGCCGACCGCAAAATGGCAGCCCCAGCGCCACCCGGCGAAACGGCGGGCGTACAGGATGCCGTTGCGGGCCGAAAGGTAGACCGAGAGGTGCGAGCGTTTTGCAGGATCGACCGCCGATCCGATCGCCGTGCCGCCGATGTGGCGGATGACAGCCTTCGCGGCAAAACCGATCCGGTGCTGTCCGCGGCGACATCCCCAATCCAGATCCTCGATATAAAGAAAGTAATCTTCGGCCATGAGGCCGACATCCTCGACAAAGGCGCGCGTGACAAGAACGCACGCGCCGCTGACCGCATCGATACTGGCCAGAAGTTCGTCGGACGGCACGCTGCCGGCCGGAGAATTACGTCCCACGGCCACCACGCGGCCGGTTAAACGGGACCAGCGCAGCCCGTAATTAATCACCTTGTCGGGTGCGTCAGCGAAAACCAGGGTTCCGCCAACCATGCCGCAGCCTTCGGCAGACTTGACCATCAGCTCCGACAGACAGTCCTCGTCGATTTCCGTGTCGGGATTGAGAACAAGCACGGCTTTCCAGCCCGGAGCGTCAAGCAATTGCTCGAGCCACGCATTGATGCCGCCACCATAACCAAGATTGTCGATCGCCAGTCCCAGGCGGACGACATTCCCTTCGCCGTAAAATCGGCATTTCACCACCTCGACCAGCCGTCCTGACGGGTTGTCCAGCGGATCCGCATCACCGGCGATCTGCTGCAACGCCCCATCGGGGCCGGCAACCACATCCCGCAATCGCGCAAAGGCCGCGCGTCCGCCATTCTCGCAAACAAAGACCTCAAAATCTTTCCAGCGCGAGCGCGCCAGCGACTTCAGACAGTGCGCGACATCGGAAGGATTGCGGTATGAAACAATGAGCACCGCCAGTTTTGCGCGATCAACGGTCATGGCCGAGGCAATCCATCATCTGCCGCCGACGCCGGCGCGCCACAGCATCCCAGACAAACTGCCCGGCGCGCTCGGCCGCGGCGCTCGACATGGCCCGCCGACATTGCGCGTCCTCCGCCAGCAGACGAAGCGCCGCGATCCAGCCGGCGGCGTCATAGGGATCGAGCACCAGACCCTCGCAGCCATGGCGCACGATCCGGCCCGCGCCCATGGCCGTGGTCACGACCGGAAGGCCAAACCCGCAGGCTTCGTACGTCACCAGCGGACTGCCCTCCTCCAGCGAGGGAAACACGAAGATGTCCGCCGAGCGGTAAACAGATCCAATGTCCGGAAAATAATCGAGTACGGTCACATCGCTCCGGCCAAGCAGACCGGCGCACCTCTCCTTGATGGCCGGCTCCATCTCTCCGGCGAGCACCAGACGCCCCTTCACCCCGCTTCGCGCCCAGTAATCGAGCAGCAGATGGGCGCCCTTGCGCACGCAGATGGCGCCGACGAAAACCGCGGTGATGCCATCACCCGCAGGAAAGCGCTTGCCGGATCCGGAAAAACGGGCAGGATCCCAGCCATAAGTCGCCGGCAGCATCTTGCGCGACGGCACGCCATTCTCCAGCAGCGATGCCTCGACCGCGGGGCTGGGACAGAAAATGTGATCGACCACCTCCGATATCCGTGTTTCGCGCTCGACCGTGCGATCGGTGATCCCGTGTCCGGGCGCCATCCCGAACCGCTCATAGGCATGATCGAGAATCTTTTTGGCGGTGCCGGTGTGGCAGTTGAACTGTTCGCGAAAGATCGTGACACCGCGCCGTTTCAATTCCAGAACGGTCTCGATGCTGGCGTCGGGCCAAAGATAGGCGGCGGAGCGCTGCGACTGAAAGCGGTCGATACACGCCAGAAACATGTCTTCCATGCCGCGTGCCGCCAGAGCCTGAACCCATCGATACGGCAGATATCGCGCCCAGGCCGGCAGAGCCTCGATCACATCCACCGATCGCAACGACAATCGGCTGCGGGACGTGACGATCGCCACCTTGAAATCCCGTTCGGCCATGCCGCTGGCGAGAGAACCGCAGGTGTAGCCAACGCCTTTTCCATTGAGCGGCAACGGCATCAACACCCCGATCGAGACGCCCACTGACTGTCCCGCACGCTCATCTCCGACCAACCGCAAGACATCCCCGTCAGACATGCCCGGCTCCGCCGAACCGCCGTCCCGCGCCGTCTGCGTCCCTGCGCGCAGCATCGTCATCATCGCTCGCTCCGGGCCGCTCTTGCGCGCCACGTCCGCTTCACGCCCGCAAGCCAGGGCGTCCATCGCAGCACGTCCCTCGCCGAACGGTTCAGCGCGCCGACACAGGTGCGTAACGCATTCACCCATACGGCCTTCAGTCTCGGAGCAAAAATATAGACGGCGGATTCCTGCCAGTGCCGATTGGCCAGCCTCTCCTTGTAGGATGTGTCGCCGATGCCGAAATCGATCAGCCGGACAGGATCGCCGGACTGCGCGTCATTCAGACTCTCGATTACTTTTACAATCAGGTACATGCCGGGCGCGTATTTCGCGTAGGCCGCATCGAAACAAAGATACTCGCTGAGAAAAATCCCGTCACGGAGCGATCCGATCCAGAACGCGCAGGGCTGGCCGTCGAGATAGAGAATATATCCGCGCATCCAGCCTTTGCCGGCTTCGAAGGCGAGACGGGAGCGAACGACCGGCGTGTCCGAAAAACCCACATTCAGTCCGCGCTGGTAGGACTTCGCGGCGATGATTTCCGCGTCCCGCATCAGAGTGTCGATATCGGCGGCAGTGCTGAAGCACGCGATCCTGCTGTCGCCGAACGCTTCGGTCAGATGTCGCGCCCGCTTGCGCTGTTGATACCGCTCGTTTTGCGAGAGGCTGGCGACAAATGAGCCGGGCGCCCCGGACAGATCGCGCACCCGGCGCGCCTGCGGATCGATGCAGCGATCCGCGCACCAGCGGTATGGAAGGGCTGTCGCCGCCTGCACAAGAGGGGAATGAATATCCGGGCAATGCAGCGACGCCGCGTCCGCCTCACCCTTGGCAAGCGAATCGAGGATGCTGCCGATCAGCCATTTCGAGGTGGCCGCGGTGATGTCGCCCAGCCACCCGCCATGCACGATCTGCAAAATCCGCAGCTTCGGGACGGGCAGCGCGAAGTAGCCCAGCCTGACAGGGACATACCCCGTCTCCAACCGGGCCGCGAGCAGAGCCTTGGGAACGTCTCCTTCGTAGAGCACGACGACATGGGGCCGTTCGGCGTCCCGATAGATCTGCACAATGAAGAGAAAGAAATCGAGATCGGCGTCCCGGCGAGGATGGCACGCATTCCAGAATTCCCGCAGCTCTCCGATCTGCGGATCGGTCCTGAGAATTCCGATGCGGTAAGGCCCTGTCACCTTGTTCATGGCGTGATCCGAAAAGTAACTGGCGCCCGCATTAAAGACGGCCGCATCAAAGCGTTTTTCGTTCGAAGCTCACGGCAAGCTGCGTGCTCTCGCGCGCCAGTCGCGCGCCGAGAGCAATTCCCGGACGCTCCACCCCGCGATAGAGCAATTCGGAGGTCAGGATCGTGAGGGGAACTGTGAGGATCAACAGAGCGAAGAACGGCGGCGCTGTCGAAAACAGATGCAGCCAGATCCAGTAGCTGATGGAAATCACCGGCAAGTGGCACAGATAGGTCGAAAACGAACGCGACCCGAAATAGACGGCGGTCCGGCTTTCCAGCGCGTCCCGATAAATACGCGCGAACGGTGTCATCGCCGCCGACGGATGCAGCGCCACTCCCGCAACGATCACCGCCCATATCAGAAGGGGCACACTCCACCTATCGAGCAAGGGCATCAGCACGATGACGAGCGCAAGAATAGCCGCAGGATAGCGCAACCTGCCTGCAATGGACGGATAGAATAACCGGCTCGCGATACCGACGGCGAAATAACCCGCCGTCGCCGGCAGGAATCCCGGCTGATCGAAACTCCCGAACAGACGATGCCGGCAGGCGACCTCGACAAGCGCGATCGCCAAGGCGACATAAATCATGAGCCGCGGCCACCGCGTCGCGGCGATGGCGGCAGGCGCGACAAGATAGAACTGCCATTCCAGCGACAGGCTCCAGGCCGGCATGTTGAATGCATATTGCGAGAACGGCAGCACGGTGTCGCTGATCACGCCGTGAAGCATGGTCGCATGAGCGAAAAAATGCGGCAGCAGGAAATCATGATTGGACCGCGCGATGTCGGCGAGCAGCGCGGTGAACAGCGGATCGCCGGTGCCCGGAATCCGGGAGAGCAAACTCACCTGCAAATCGCTGGTGAAAAAGCCGATGACGCAGGTGACGGCGAACAGCGGAAAGATCCGCATGAAGCGGCGCAGCAGATAGATGCCGTAAGGCTCGGGTTTCTCGACCAAGAGGTGGGTAATGACGAATCCGCTGATAATCAGGAAAACCAGTACCGCAGGCAGGCCGATTTCTTTCAGGAGAGTTCCGAGACCTCGCGCGCGCAAATTCGAGAAGTAGGCGAGATGCGACAGGACCACGGACCATGCCAGCCAGCCTCGCAGCCCCTCGATCGCGCTGAACTTCCTCATCGCCCAAACCTCCGTCGTCCATTCGAGCGCGAATGGGATTCTGCGAGCGGACTTGATTTGACACGGGCTCGGCGTCCGGCGCCCGTGCCGGCACGACATTTAAATATATTAAATTATTTAATCTTTTAAATGTAAAATCCAGTGATAAAATGGCTTTCTGCGCAATTAACTCATCAACTTCCTGCCAGATCCCTCCGTGAGGCCATCCGTGGCGATACCGCAAGCCGTATCAGATCGCCGGCGCAGTCCCCTGGTTTCAAGCCGCAGGGCCGCGACCCGATGGGCCTTGAGGGAATCCAAATGAGGGATCTCAAGCAAAGGACCATCCGCAGCGGCCTCGCCAAACTGTGCAGTCAGGCGGCGGATTTCGTGCTCCGCATCGCCTCGCTGGTGATCATGGCGCGCCTTCTGGAACCGAAGGACTTCGGATTGATCGCGATGGTCACCGCGGTCACGGGATTTTACGGGCTGTTCACGTCCGCCGGCCTCTCGGCCGCCACGATCCAGGCGCCGACCGTCACCAACGAGCAGCTTTCCACCCTGTTCTGGATCAACATCGCCGTCGGAGCCGTGCTTGCATTCCTATGCGTGCTGACCGCGCCGGTGATCGTCCGATTTTATCACGAGCCGCGCCTGTTCTGGGTGACCGTGGCGGTCGCCATCGGCTTCATCATCAACGCCGCGACGGTGCAGCATTCCGCGCTGCTGCAGCGCCAATTGCGCTACGTCACCCTCGCCGTCATCGAAACGCTGTCGCAGCTTGTAAGCTTCACCGTCGGTATCGTCATGGCCCTCAAGGGCTTCGGATACTGGGCGCTCGTCGGCGCCGCGATCACCACTCCTGCCTGCTTCATCGTCTGCCTCTGGGCTGTTACGCAATGGATTCCGCAGCTACCGCGCCGAAACGTTCAGATCGGCGCGATGCTTCGCTTCGGCGGCACGCTGACGCTGAACAGCGTCGTCGTTTACATCGCATACAATCTGGAAAAGGTGCTGCTGGGACGCTTCTGGGGCGCGGACGTCCTCGGCATCTACGGGCGGGCCTATCAGCTGATCAATGTTCCGACCGATAATCTCAACTCAGCGGTCGGCGGGGTGACCTTCTCCGCGCTCTCGCGACTCCAGCACGACCCCGCCCGCTTCAAGAGCTATTTTCTCAAGGCCTACGCCCTGGTCAACTCGCTGACCCTTCCCATCACGCTGTTCAGCGCCCTGTTCGGCGATCTCATCATCTCGGTGTGCCTCGGGCCGAAGTGGATGGAAGCGGTGCCCATCTTCCGCCTTCTCGCGCCGACGGTGATGGTGTTCGGCATCATCAATCCGCTGGGCTGGCTGCTTCTGGCCCTCGGGCTATACGGGCGAAGCTTCAGAATTGCGCTGGTGATCGCGCCTCTTGTCATCACGGCCTATCTGATCGGATTGCCCTACGGCCCAACCGGTGTCGCGCTGGCGTATTCGAGCGCGATGGCGCTCTGGCTGGTCCCGCATATTTTGTGGTGCGTGCACGGAACAGTCATTTCCCCGAAAGACCTGCTGTCGACACTCAGCAAGCCGCTGCTGTCCGCTCTCCTTGCCGCGGCCGTTGCATTCATCATCCAGCATTCCATCGGCGAGTCGTTGTCTCCGCTGCCGAGGCTTGTGCTCGTCGCCCTCACCATGGGCGTCACCTACATTCTGACGCTGCTGTTCGTCATGGGACAGAACGCCCTTTACCTCGACATTCTGAAAGGGATCAGGAGCTCTCCACGCCTCGATGTGACCGAAGCCGAAGGGAGATCCGTTTGATGGGTGCCGGCCGCCGACCAACAAACGGCAGCCGGAATTGTCACCGCGTTGATAACGAGTGATGGTGAGCACATGGCATTACGGGCTGGCGACTGGATCGAGATTCGGAGCAAGGACGAAATTCTGCGGACGCTCGACAGGAATGGACGGCTGCAGGAGCTTCCCTTCATGCCGCAGATGTTTCAATACTGCGGCAAGCGCTTCAAAGTCTTCAAGCGCGCGCACAAGACCTGCGACACCGTCAATCCGGTCGCCGGACGTCGGCTCGCCGATGCGGTGCATCTGAACCTGCGCTGCGACGGCAAGGCTTACGGCGGCTGTCAGGCGGCATGCCTGCTGTTCTGGAAAGAGGCATGGCTCAAACCGATCGAAGCACCGAACGCCGTGGCCGACTCCGCGTCTGGCATCGAGACTTCCGGGCATGAAGCGCCGGCGTCCAACGGCGGATGCACCGAGGAAGATGTCTGGCAGGCGACATCCGGCCCGGATGAGCAGCAAGGCGGCGTGCAACGATACTTCTGTCAGGCCACCCAGTTGCCGAGCTTTACCACGCGCCTGCCGTGGTGGGATGTCAGGCAGTATGTGGAAGACTTCGCGTCAGGGAATGTGCGGCTAAGCGCGATAGTCGCAGGCTTCAGCTACCTCGGCTGCTATCACCTCGCTCTGGCGAAACGGAACACGCTGGGACGGCCCACGCGCTGGCTCTACGACCAATTTCAAAAACTCCGGGGCGGCGTGCCCTACCCGCGACGAACCGGCACCCTGCCCCCCGGCGCCCCCACCCCGGTCGCGACGCTAGATCTGCAGCCCGGCGAACTGGTTCGGGTGAAAACCCATCAGGAGATTCTTGCGACGCTTCACGGCATGCAAAACCGGGGCATGTTTTTTGACGCCGAACTTGTACCGTTCTGCGGCGGCGTCTATCGGGTGCAGGCGCGGGTGACACGATTTATCAACGAGAAGACCGGCACGATGGCGACGATGAAGACGCCCGCCGTCATTCTGGAGGGGGTGTGGTGTCAGTCGCGCTACAGCAATTGCCGGATGTTCTGCCCGAGAGGGATTTACTCATGGTGGCGGGAGGTGTGGCTGGAGAGGATCCCCGAGAATTCGCCCAGCCTGGAGCCTGCGAATGATCCGGAGTCCGCGAACTCGCACGCTCATTCCACATAAAATATAAAGTAGTGCCTGTTCGAATTGCGGCGCGTCACATCACCGAACGATGCGGCGTGAGCTTTCGCGCCAGACTGCGAAATGAACCGAGAAAGCGCACCACGGCGCCGGGAAGGAAAATATACGCCAACGGTCTGGCCAATCCCGGAAGATCCGAAAACCTGACGCCAATCAGCTCACGGCGCCAGTGCCGGATTTCGGGCGCGACATCCGCGAAAGCAGCGCCCGCCCTGCGGCGCGAGCCGAAAAGAAAAATCGCGCACAACGCAAAATAGCGCCTTGCCTGCTGCTGCACATCGCGGCGCTTCGTCAGATCGCCGATCGAACGATCCGCGACATCGATAATCAGACTGACGACCTTCCAGACGTCCCGCAATATGACGCCGATCGAAAGGCCGGATGTCACCGTGTCATCATGCGTGGAATGCGTGCCGCACCGCTCATTCACAAGGCCGGCTCTTCCCGCCAACAACAGGGGAACCCAGACCGCCTTGTCAACGGTGTGCGGTCCCCAATCGGCGGGAAAACCTCCCGTTGAGCGGAGCGCGTCGGTGCGAAGCATGATCGTGCACATCGGAGCGAATATCAAACCGCCCAGCACTTCTCTTAGAATATCGATCCCATCCCATACGCCGGTTTCCAGCCTGCGATTGACGACGGCGGGCAGCCGGTAGCCGCTCGAATATGAAATATCGCTCAAGGCGATCACGATCGGAACGCCCGGCTCGCGCCGAACCACATCGACGCACCGATCCAGGAGCCATGGCGCGACGAGATCGTCATCCGAGACGAATACGATGTACTCGCCTTTTGCTTCCGCCAGACAGGCGTTCCAGTTTGGAATAAGGCCGATATTGCTGGCTTGTCTGACAACATGAAGCCTTCGGTCGTCGAACGTCTCCAGCACCTGCGCGGTCTCGTCGGTCGAGGCATTGTTCGAGACGAAGACTTCCATGCACTGATAAGTTTGCGCAAGGGCCGCGGCAACGCAGCGTTTCAGCAGCGCAGACCTGTTGAACGTCGGAATCGCGATCGTCACCAGCGGCTCATAAGGGGCATCGGACAATTCAGACGCCGAGACTGTCATTGCGACATTCTCCCTTCACGCCGTCCGTCGCGCCGGTGCGAACCTGCAACGTGTCCGCGATAATTCCGGCGATTTTGATTGCGCCACGATGGAAGTCGTAGCGATCCAGAACCTTCCGTCTTGCCGATGCGCCCATCCGCCGGCAAAGCTCCGGATCCGCAAGAATCTCCACCAGTTTCCCGGCCATTTTTTTTGCATCGAATTCTGGAATTGCGATGCCATTGCCATGCTGCACGAATTCCGGCGGATGCCCCGATCGCTCAAAGCAGATGATCGGCCTTTGTCGCAGCGCGGCCTCCAGCATGACAAGCGACAGGGATTCCTCTCTGGACGTCAGAAGCACCAGCTCGGAGACATCGAAATAAGGCACGACGTCCGACGTCTGTCCGACAAAATGGACGAGGCCAGTCAAGCCGAGGGAAGCCACCTTTCGTCGCATCAGACCGACCTCATGGGGCCGACCGCCAACCCAGACAAAATGCACGGCCGGGCCGCGCTGCCCTGCAGCCACATGACCGGCAACGTCGAGAAACAAATCGGTGCCTTTTCGCGGCTCGATCGAACCGCAGCCGCACACAATCCTGGCATCCGCCGGGATCGCCAGCTCCTGCCGGATATCGCGGGACTGAAACGCTTCGATGATGTGACCGGTTGGCGGGGGGCCCAGCCCCAACACCACCTCGATCTTGCTGGCACGAACGCCGTGCTGTTCGACGAGGTTGGCTTTCACCGCATCGGAAACCGCGACGTATCGACTGACGCGCTGCTCCAGCAGGCCGATGATGTCGAGACCGGACGCTTCCAGAGCACGAATGCTCACCTCAAGCTCATGAACGTGACATATGACGGGGCAATCGAGAAACGACAGAAACTGCACCATGCGCGCGCTTGCGACCGAATTGGCGTAGATCAGGCGGATATCGCTGCCGATCAGGGTCTGGCGCAGGCCGGACAGATGGGCGGCGATCCGCCCGCGCGACGCCTGTGTCGGAGACAGATCAAGCGCATGCAGCACGCGGTAGGCGAAGCTCGGTTCGGCTTCGAAACAATCGACCTCGCCGAGTTCGGCAAACTCCGGCAGCAGATCGCCGGATTTGCCGGCCAGAATCCGCAGCTTCATGTCGCATGTCCGGCTGAACCAGCGCAGAAAATTGAGAAGCATGAGCGGCGCCCCGGATCGGGAGACGTCGTGGCTCAGGAACAGCGCTGTTCCGCACGAATGACTCACCGCCGCTCTCCCTCCTTCCCAGGCCTGCGTCTTTGCAGCGCTGCGCCGGCTTGCGCCCGAGCACGCAGCGATCCGTCAGACGACCACAAGCTTGCGCGCGACGAATGCCTCGGCGTAGCGCTCCGGCGCGCGGCATTCCATGCCTCTCAATCGGGCCAGTCCGAGAAAGACGTCGGCATCGAACCACTGCTTGGAGCGCTGGCTGCCGAAATGCGACATCAGCAGGTCGAGCTTGCGTTGCAGGGCGCCGGCGGAAACCGGCATGTAAAGATTGGGCTGCCCCATGTCGCCGTCCCATTTTGGGATCTCGTATTCGAGGATGCTATGATCGCGAAACGTATTCCATGTCAGGCGACAGATCAGACGATGATCCTGATGGGCGTCGCCGCGACGGTGAGTGAAGATGACATCCGGCTCGACGCGCGCTTTCAGAAGCTCGAACCAGGATTTGATCTGCTCGCCTTGCTCCGGAAAGAATCCATCCCGAAACGACATGACCTCGACCGTGGCGCTGGCCGCACCCAGGAGAAAGTCGGCCGCGGACGCTCTTGCCTCGCGTTCGCGCTCGCCGGCGCCGCTCAGAACACACCAGTGGACATCAAGGCGGATTCCTCGACCGACCAGACTCAGAAGGGTCGCTCCCGCGCCGATCTCGATGTCGTCCGAATGAGCGCCGAGGCACAGCACCGACAGACGATCGCCGGGCGCAACAAACCGCAGCGCCGTCATCGTGCCACCGCAGCCGGAACATCATGCCTCATCCGCCACGGCATATCGCCGCGTTCGATCATTTCCTCGAGAACCTGCCTGTCGCGCAGCGTATCCATCGCGCGCCAGAATCCCTCATATCTGTAGACCATGAGGTTCCCGTCCTTGATCAGGCGATTGAAAGGTTCAAGCACGAGTTCTTCGCCGTCGCGGATATAGTCGAAGATCGTGTTGCGGAAGATAAAGTATCCGCCGTTGATCCATATTTGCGATTCCTGGCTGGCGCGCATCCGCTGCACGATGCCCTGCTCGTCGAACTCGGCGAGGTGAAAGCTGATCGGCGGATGAATGGCGATGAAACACGCGATCTTGCCGCTTTTCCTGAAGTGCTCGATCATCTCCGGCAGCGGCGCATCGGTCAGGCCGTCGCTGTAATTGGCGAGAAAAATCTCCTCGTCCTCGACAAGATGGCGGACCGCGACCAGTCGCTCGCCGATGTTACGCCAGATTCCGGTATCGACGAGGGAAATGCGCCAGTCCGGCGGCCGCTCGCCGAGAATCTCGACCTTCTTGCCGAAATTCGAAACGACACAGTCGCTGCTCGACACCCGCTTGTAGTTCAGGAAGTAATCCTTGACGACATTCGCCTTGTAGCCAAGGCACAGAATGAAATCCTGATGCCCGTACTGGCTGTAGTACTGCATCACGTGCCAGAGAATCGGCTGATAGCCGATCGGCACCATCGGCTTCGGAACACTCTCGGAGTATTCGCGAATACGGGTGCCGAGTCCGCCGCAGAACAGAACAACTTTCATGATGCAAGATCCCCCGGATCGATCACCTCTACGCTGGGGATGGGAATAACCAGCTTGCAGCCCCATGCGCCGACATGGCGCATCTGCGCGACGATTTCCTTCTTCAAATTCCACGGCAGAATGAGCAGATAATCCGGCCGCATCTCGTCGATGGCGGACACCGGATGGATCGGGATGTGCATTCCGGGCGTATAGCGCCCGTGCTTGTAGGGGTTGCGGTCAACGGTGAAGTCGAGAAAATCCGTCCCGATCCCGCAATAGTTGAGCAGCGTGTTGCCCTTGCCGGGAGCGCCATAGCCGCAAATCCGCGCGCCCTTCTCCTTGCATGCGATCAGGAACGCCAGAAGCTGACGCTTGGTGTGATGCACGCCCGCGGCGAAGCGGGCATAACTGTCGATAGTCTCAAACCCGATCGCACGCTCGTGCGCCAGCAGGGCGTTGACCCGCGGCGATGTCGGATGCCCGCTGCCCGAGTGGCAAAGATAGACCCGAAGCGAGCCGCCATGGGTGGGAAGCTGCTCGACGTCAAAGACCCGCAGATCGTGCTTGCGCGCGAGGCGGTCGATCGTCACCAGCGAGAAGTACGAGAAGTGTTCGTGATAGATGGTGTCGAACTGATTGTCGGCGATCAGGCGCTCAAGATGCGGGAATTCGAGCGTGATCACGCCCTGCGCCGCCAGAAGATGCGCCATTCCGGCAGTGAAGTCGTTGATGTCCGGAACCTGCGCCAGCACGTTGTTGCCGATGATGAGATCGGCGCGCCGCCCTTCGGACGCCAGACGCCGGGCGAGACTCAGTCCGAAGAATTCGACCAGTGTCGGCACGTTCTTGCCGCGCGCAGCTTCGGCCACGTTGGCGGCGGGCTCGATGCCGAGCACAGGAATGTCGAACTGACGGAAATGCTGCAGCAGATACCCGTCGTTGCTGGCGATCTCGAACACCTGGCTGTTCGGCCCAAGGCCGAACCGCTCCACGACCATCCGGCAATATCGCTGGGCGTGCTCAACCCATGACGTCGAGTACGACGAAAAATACGCATACTCCGTAAAGATATGCTCCGGTTTGACGTACTCTTTCAGTTGCACCAGGAAGCATCCGCCGCAGACCAGCGCGTGCAGCGGAAAATAGGGCTCCATCTGGTCGATCTGGTCGGCGAGCAGGAAGCTCTCGCAAAGCGGGGACATTCCGAGATCGACGAAGGTCGTCGAAAGCGGCGCATGACAGAGCCGGCAGTACCCATGCCGGAGCGTCGCGCGATCCGCGACGGAATCTCTGCGAATGGCGGCGTGGGCTGATCTCGTCCGATCGGCGGTGAACATCTCAACACGCTTCCGCTACGTCTCGACAGGTCCACGCAAAATTCCGCGCAGGCGCGCGCCCCAATTAAATTAACCTATTGAATGCGCGCGCCGAAAATTATATACATTTAAATCCAATAAAAGCAATTAATTAAATAAACCGAACATCATCAATATCGGAGCGCCGGGATCACGGCCGCCTCTCCCCGACGACCCTGATCCTGGGGGTTCTGTGAATGGCATCGCGAGCGCCCGTATTCGAAGGCCAGACGGCCGTCGTCACGGGCGGCGGCACCGGTGTCGGCGCGGCCGTCGCCCTTGCTCTGGCCGAGGCAGGAGCCAATCTCCACCTTGTCGGCCGCCGCGCGGGCATGCTGGAAGCCGTCGGCACGAAAGCGCGCGCCATGGGCGTGGAGGCCACAAGCCATTCCGCCGATCTTTCGACAGACCGCGGGCAATTGCAGTTGGCGCAGCAACTCGTGCGCGACCTTCCCGGCGTTGACATTCTCGTTCAGAACGCAGCGGTTCATTCCATCGCCGCGTTCGACCAAGCTGATCTGGCGGACCTCGATACGCTGTTCAACATCAACGTTCGCGCGCCCTATGCCCTGACCCAGGCATTGCTCCCGATGCTGAAGGCGCGGCAAGGCCAGATCGTGTTTATCAATTCGAGCAGCGGCGTGCTCGCCAAACCCATGACCGCGCAATACGACGCGACGAAACACGCCCTGAAAGCCATTGCCGACTCGCTCCGTGGCGAGGTCAACGCCGATGGCATTCGGGTGATGAGCCTTTATCTCGGACAAACCGCGACCGAGATGCAGGCCCGGATATACCACGCCCAAAACAAGCCCTATCGACCGGAACGTCTGTTGCAGCCCGCGGACGTCGCATCCGTCATCGTGAATGCTCTCAGTCTGCCACGGACCGCCGAGGTGACCGACATCCATATCAGGCCGATGGTTAAATCGTGAGCATCGTCAGGATTCGCGAATGCTGGAGAACATCCGAAAACGCGGTACTCAGACCAGGGCGCTGACGCTTGTGGTCTGGCACAGGCTCAGACAGGACGGCGTGCGCAACCTTCTGCGCCGCGGGGTCGAGAAGTTGCCGGCATGGCGCACCCGCGGCCAAATCCGAAGCACCTTCGATCAGGAATTCGGCACCGACACCGACGGCGTGGTGCCGCTCTGGAAGCTGCAGATCGAAAGCCCGTATCGCGAGCAAGGCGTTCGCTATCAGGCCTCCGCCCCCGATTTTATCCGGGCCGCGATTGAGAGCCTGCCCATACGGCCCGCCGAATTCACCTATGTCGACATCGGCTCGGGTAAAGGCAGAACTTTGCTGGTGGCGTCGGAATATCCATTCCGCCGGGTGATCGGCGTCGAATTTTCCTCCGAGCTAAACGCGGTCGCCACGGAGAACATCCGCCGCTATCGCAGCCCGAAGCGGCAATGTGACGATGTGTCATCGGTTTGCGCGGACGCCGCGAACTGGGAGTTTCCGGCCG
Source organism: Hyphomicrobiales bacterium (assembly GCA_017305455.1). Taxonomy (GTDB): domain Bacteria; phylum Pseudomonadota; class Alphaproteobacteria; order Rhizobiales; family Xanthobacteraceae; genus Afipia. Next base: position 69,728 of record JAFKKO010000112.1, read on the forward strand.
AGAACACGATATTCTTTATGTACAATCCGTTCGGGGACGCCGTGCTGCGGCGCGTGCTTGGCAACCTGCGAACATCGCTGACGCGGCACGAACGCGACATCTACATTATTTACAGCCATCCGATGTTCGCCCACCTGCTCGACGACACCGATTTTCTTCAGCGGGTCGATGTGCCTGTCGAAGGCGCGATCTACTGGCACGCATCGCAAAGCCCGACGCCATTATAACAATCCCGATACGCAACATAGCAATACGTCACCGCGACCCATGACGGGTCCAGGACCATCACGGACGGGAGCCGGATGATTTCGCCGCCGGCCCATGGCTATCCTGCAGAATGCCGCCTGTCCGCATATCGACGTTGTTGGTGAAGATCGTTTTGGGGCTGGCGTCGTTGGGCATGCCGTTTCTAGGCGAAGGATAGGCGAATCCATATCCGCCCGGATCGAAATAATTGTCGTGCACCGTGAACGTGGTGACGATGGACGAAATATCGACGGACACGAAGTAGCTGACGCTCCCCATCATGGTGTTGTGGCCGATTTCACCGCTCGTCACATACTCGGTCATGAAACCTTGCGTCGCGCCGCCGTTCTGTATCGTCGTGTTGTAGATAATGGTGGTGGTGATGGGCGAGCCGAGAAACTGGGTGTAATCGCCATGCGCGCCCGGCGCCAGCCCACCCTGCTCGATCAGGTTATACCGGACGACAACATTGCCGCCGGTGTGATGCTGCTGGATCATGTCGCCGCCGGCATTCTTGAGCCAGCAATACTCGACGGTCAGGCCCCGTCCCACCATGGTGATGAGACCGCCATAGCCCGGCGACCTTTCGTTGCCGTCGATGACGGAATAGCCGACATACAGGTTGGACGGCGCACCGTTGGCGGGATTGCTGTAGATCGGCGGGTTATCCCGCGCGCCAATGACAAATTTCGAGTTCAGGATTCTTGTATTGGCCGCCTGCACAAATACGCTCCAGCCGCCCCCGGTCGAAAAATCATAACCATCGAGGGTGACGTCATTCCCCGTCACCGCAACGACCTGATTGCGCGCATCGACCGAAACACCCGGCATGGAGATCGTCGCCGGATCCTTGAGAACGGTTCCTGCCGCATAGCCGACGCAATAATCGACACCCGCCACTCGCCAATCGGGGCGCACCCTGTATCGCGTCAGGACGGACGGATGTTGAATGGTGCAGGCCGGCGCATGGGCAGAGCCATCATCGATGTCTGCATCAATGCCTGCGCTTGCGACGCCTGCGTCTGCCGCGGCGGCAGCGGCTATCGGAGCGCTCTGCCCGAACAGCATCGCCGCAATCAGGAATGCTCGAAATAGTGAACCGGACCGAGCCGTGCTCATGCCGCACACCTATCGAAATTCTACTCGCGACGGCCTCTCACCTCGGACGGGCCGGCACGCTCGCCTGTCCCGGACGAAGAGCATGCGTTGACCAGTTCCGCCCGCGACGGGCGGAAACCGCGCTTGCGGCCGCCGCCAGATATTCTTCCTGCAGCGAAGCGCGAACGCCGATGCAGATGCCCCACAGCATCCAGATGTTATTCCAGTAATGAACCGTCAATCCGGCGAACATGAAGACGACAAGCACCAGCGTGAAGGCGGTCCGCATCCTGCTCATGTAAGGGTCCCGGCGACGATCGCCCGCATTTCCCCCGGACTGGTGGAAGGCCGCGACATTGGCAAGAAACAGAAACACAATCGTCGGAATACCGAAACGAAGTGCGAGAGCCAGCCAGACGCTGTCCACCGAAGCGTTGCCGAAGAAATCGCCGGCGGCCCCGTAGGCCTCGAAGCCAAACCCGACATAGGGAGACAGGCCGATATAGTAGAACGCGCTGTCCCACGTCGCCACGCGGAAATATCCGGTGGAAGGATCGAGCGTCAGATGCGACACGATCCACGATACCGGCTTGTTGGCGATCGCGAAGACCGCAATGAGGAGTGCAATCGAAACCGTGACCAGCAGATACCACCGCCAGGAATAGCGGCGCATGACGCGGTCGTAAAAATAGATCGACAGCACGATCATGAACGACATCAGCGGCGCGGACGAGACCGCCAGCACGCAGCCGAACAAACACCCTCCGGTATATAAAATCCGGCCGAGGAAGCTGCGCTCCGAATACAAGAAGATGGCGCCCGCGACGACACAGAACGTGCCGTACAAGATCGGATGCGGAAATGTCGAAAACGCCCTGAGCATTCCGTTTCGGTATTCGGGGCCGAAACTCGGCAACCCCCACAGCGCGGCAACAAGATTGTAGGTGACGATGTGCTGGGTGAGATGCTCGAGCGCGGCGAGCGCAATGACGACGATCGTGACGAATTTCAGCGCGCCGACGAACGCTTCCAGAGCCGGACGTCCAAAGAAGAATGCGCGGGCCACGACGTAGCCACCCAGGAATTCAACCACCAGCGCCAACGCCGACGACCAGGACCCGGGGTCCGTGTCGAGCGTCGCGCCGACGATCCAGACGGATGTCAGGCAGACCAGGAGATCGGATACGATCAGATGCCGCCCTCTCCGGAACAGTTCGAACAACGCCGGCAGCAGCAGCAGACAAATCACAAGGCGGGCGGGAGTGAACTTCGCACCGCCGATGAAAATCGTCATGGCGGCGGGCGTCGTGCTTCCGATCAGCGTCAGCCACGCAAAGGCCCGGTTCGCCGAACGGGCCGGCCGCCCGGGAGCCTCAGACCAGACCAGCCGGCCGGAAGCCGGCAAACCCGGCGCTCTCCGACCAGCACTCGGGCTGCCAATCGACACCGCACCTCCCTAAGCTTACCCATGGCGGATATTATTTAATTCAGCATATAATCATATAAAATTAATTCCAAGAAAATCCAAAACCACTATAATATTTGACATGATTAACCACCGGATCGTCCGCCCCGGCGATCAACCACGGCGCAGCTCATTCGGAGACCGCAGAATGGCGGGTTCAATTCATCTGTGCTGCGTCGCCAACAATGAAGAAATACTCGACCGCGACCTGCGGCGCTCTCCGGATATCGCCGCCGGCCGCATTCCGGTTTCGATCATCTGGAACGCGCCGGCGGCGGCAGCGGCCTATCATGACGCCATCGACCGCATCCGCGCCGATATCCTCGTGTTCGCGCATCAGGACGTCTATTTCCCCGAAGGCTGGTTCGCGCGGCTGGGTGCGGCGTGCCGGAGGCTGGATGCGATGGACCCCTGCTGGGCTGTCGCCGGACTCTGCGGCATGACGCGGGAGGCGGAATTCGTCGGGCATTTGTGGGACTCCGGACTCGGCGCCGTCTGCGGAGGCCCGTTTGAGCGGCCCCGCGACATCGCCAGCCTGGACGAAGCTGTTTTGATCGTGCGGCGGGCTTCGGGAGTCTCGTTCGACCCGGCCCTGCCGTCATTCCATCTGTACGGAACAGATATCGTGCTCGAAGCGCACAAGGCCGGCATGAAATCCTATGCGATCGATTTGCCCGTCATTCATAACAGCAAGGCGAATGTCCGCCTCGACCATACATATGTCGCGGCTTATCGTTTCATGGTCCGCAAATGGAAAGCACTGCTTCCCTGGCCGACCGTGATCGTTCAGTTGAGGGACAATCCGCTGCTATTGCAGCTCCGTCGCATCCGGTTGCGATACAAGGCCATCCGCCGCGCATCCACGCTGCATCCCATGCTGGAATTCCCCGAAACGAAAGCCAGGGAGCTTGGGTTCGCGCAGGCGGACGATGCATGGGAGACGGCTTGAGCCGCGCGATAATCGTTTGAACCGCACGACAGCCCGTGGCCGCCATCAGCTGTGGCGCGGCGGCGCTGGTTCGACCGATCCGCTCCACGTCCCTTTCTGCGCGGAGCCCGCAACGGCCTGGTTTGAAATCATCCCGCCGAAAGCTTCCGCATCGATCGTATCGGGATTGATCAGGATACGGTCGTCCCGATATTTCCGGCGGACCCGCGACGAAAGGAAGCTGTAGCCGATGCTTCGATAAGCATACGGATTGACGACGCCATGAAGCATTTTTTTCCACTTCGAGATATTGTCTCTGTTCCAGCTCGACCAGTTGCCGGTCTCAAATCTCGCCCACGTATCATCATAGTCGGACTGGATCACCGTCAGCGGGCCGCCGCTGCCGGCCTTCCTTGAGAAAATCAGCATCATCATCTGATCCTCGAATGGAATCTCATTGCGGCGCTTGAGATCGACCGGACGCCTGATCAGACTCCACATCTTCGGGCGGGCCAGATTTACCAGAAAGACGCTCGTATCCTCGAAGCCATTGCGCTTGCTGAAAAGGCTGTAGAAGAATTCCGGCGAGAATTGATAAAGGCCGTGCGAAGGAAACCCATTCGCGTTCGTTCCGATAAGGACGTGGCCGCCGACCTTGACCAGATTCACGATATTGCCGACCACCTGGGCGACGTCGAAGATATGCTCGATCGAGCCGAAATCGAGAAACGCATCGAACTGCTCGTGCAGGTCCTGGGGGATCGGGCGATTGAAATCATGGATGAGCGACGCGCCTTCAAAGGCGGAGGCGTCGATGGATGTGACGTTCCGCGCGCCAAGCTTGTAAAGCAGCGGCTCGCAATAGGCGCCGACCGCGATGGAATCGTCATACGCAGCGCCGATATTCTTCCGCACCACATCATATTCCTGTTTCCAGAAATGGATCTCATGCCGTCCGAGCGTGACCGTGTTCCGAAACTCGAATTTGTAAATCCGGCTTGCGAAGCTCAGAGCCCGGAGACCTGTCAGATCGATGCCCACGATTGACTCCTGTCGATTAGACCCGCGATGCGGACACCGGCGCACGCGCCGGCATCACCGCGCAAGCGAACTCTGCGCCTTGGTGAAACCGCAGCGCGCGTAATACACCCTCCTGCGCACGCCGCGCGCGATGCGCAGGCTCTCGCGCGCCAGCGACGACAACGCCGACGGCGGAAGAACGACCGGCCCCTGCGGTTCGAGCCACGCGCGCACCTGCGGATGCGCGGGGCCGAGCGTGGCGAGCAGCCTGTCCCAAAGCTCCGGATTCATCGAATCGTGAAAGTGCAGAACGCTGACATCCGCGACCTTGGCGGCGTCGTAGTTCGCCGGCAGATGACTGCACACCGGGAAATTGCTCGAATCCGGCAATTCCTTCCAGGCGAGCCCCAGTCGAATGACCGTCAGCCCGAGCACGACCTGATCCATGAAATGCACCTGGGAATGGGTCCGCGCCACCCGCCGGTCAAGAAATATCTTGAAGTCGCGGAGAAACTCCCGGCCAAATCGCGTCGCGCGCCGATACACGTAAAGACCGGCATTCCAGTAAAAGCGGATGCGATGACCATCGCCGGTATGCAGCCACGGCAATTCGTCGGCATTCCTGCCGATCACCGCGGCAGACCGCTGCCAGAACGGATCGTTCGGATCGGTGTATCCCTTGGACCCGATCACCCCGGCGTCGGGCGCGCTGGCGAGAAAGTCCACGCCGCGCGGCAACTCGAGCGCGCTCGGCTCGCGCAGGAAGAGAATGTCGCTGTCCACCCACGCAATCGCCTCCGTGGAAACATGCTCCTCGACCGCGGCGATCGCTTCCGCCTTGTTCATATAGTGGTGCCATGCATACGGATTATGCGGGAAGACCGGTAAATGCCTGATCCCAAGCTCCGCCATACGTCGCCGCGTCTGGAATGAAAGCGGAGGCGTCATTCGCGGCGTCACCGCGACAACTTCCAGATTCGCAAAACGGCCGCCGAAGCGCCGGAGACTCTCGACCATCCGGATGGTCAGGGGTTCGAGAAACCCCGACTCGATACAGACGACGATTGTCATCGAAAGCGGCTTGCCAGGAGCTCGATAGCCTTCCATTTGAAAAGCGCTCCCCGCGACAATCCTCGCGCCGGCGCATGTCCGGGCGAATGCCGACGTTCCGCCGAAAGCCGTACGCGGCATGCCCGCCGAGGCCTGAGGATTATTTCAGGCGCATGATGATAGTTGAACGCCAATTAATGACAATATATAATTTATTTAAATCGTGTTCGGGATTTAAATCGACGGAATGAGGTCAAGGCGTTGAACGGGAGGCACCCGCCGCGCCGGATAATTGCGGCGGGCGAGATTGCAACGATCGCCTGCAACCATGGAGACATCGGATCATGACCCGGTATGTCGCAGCGCGTCCGGGCAAGGGTTGAGAGGATTCCTTGCGATTTCAGCCGACAAGCCTGCAAGATGCCGTTCTCATTCAACTGGATCCGGTGCACGACCAGCGCGGCTGCTTCGCCCGCAGTTTCTGCGCCGACGAGTTTGCCGCTCAGGGACTGGAAACCAATTTCCCGCAACACAGCATCTCGGTTTCGGCGCGCAAGGGAACGCTGCGGGGCATGCACTATCAGCGCGACCCTCACAGCGAGGTCAAACTGGTCCGCTGCAGCCGGGGCGCCATTCTCGACGTCATCATCGACATCAGGGCGGACTCGCCAACCTTTCGCCGCTGGCAGGAGTTCGAGCTGTCGCCGGGCAACGGCCGCCAGCTCTATATTCCGAAAGGCTTCGCCCACGGTTTTCAGACGCTGAGCGACGACACCGAGGTGAGCTACCTGATTTCCACGCCATATCGGCCGGAATCGGCCCACGGCGTTCGGTACGACGATCCCGCGTTCGGAATCACCTGGCCTTTATCGATCACGGAGATTTCCGAAAAGGATCTGCACTGGCCCGACTTCGCCACATCACCACTTCGCGAATAGCCGCCTGGCGGCCGCAACACAGCGTTCACTCGCCCGATGAATCATCGCGGCGAACAAGCAGACCTTTATGTTCCAGAAGCTGCGCCGTCCTTTGGATCACGGCAAACGGCAGGTTCGCGCGCTCGGCGATATCGAGAAGCGAGTGCATCCCGTCCGAGAGATTGAGAATCCAGAGCATGGCCATATTGGCGGCTGCGCTGTCCTTGTTTCCCCCGATCATTCCGTAAAGTCCGCGCCGCCCGAGCTGCGGCTCGCATTTCGGCATGGTGTTACGGTAGACCGCATCGTTCTCGATGACGTTGATGGCTGCGGTGATCAAACGATAGGACACCGCCAGATGCTCCGGAGCGATGAATTCAAGATTGTCGGCCGAGGTGTGATACTCGGGAATTTCGCCGAACATGCTACGCTGGAGCAGCCCCACCGGCAGATTGAAGCCGGGCGAGCAATACTGGCGTTCGTCATAGCCATAGGGAGAAAAATCGAGGATCGCAGGCGCCAAGCCGCAGTGACGCAGCACATGGGCCATCGCCCGATCGATCATGGCATCGCCGCGGCGACTCTTCTTGTAGGTCGGGCCGCCACCGTCTCCCACCATGGAGACCACCAAGCCATGCTTGATGCGCCGGCTTTGCGCTTCGTTCCGCGCAAGCCAGGTGATCGCGCCAATCGTTCCGGGCGCAAACAGGAAACGGTAGCTGTAGCGCGTCCTCATCCCCGCCATCTGCTTCGCAAGCTGCGTCAGCAACGCCACGCCCGAACAATTATCGTTGGCAAGCGAGGGATGGCAGACATGGGCGGAGAGCAGAAACTCCTCATCGGTCTCGCCGCTGTGCAGATACTCGCCATAGGTCAGGTGTCCGTCCGCGAGACAGGAATCGATCACCACCTCGTAGGTCTCGTCGCGCAGGCTTTCGAGCAGGTGGTGGGGCATACAGAATGCCCAGTTCTCGGCATAATAGGAGGTTCGATAGGGAATAAGATCGGGCTGATCGGGCAGCGTATGAACGTGCCGTTTAAGTTGAGCCAGCGACACGCGCTGGCGCACCGGCACGCTGTAGCTCATGACGTGCAGGTTCGATTGTGCGAAATCGACGATCTTTTCGCCCTGCTCGTTTTTGATATACGCCTCGCGAATGTTCCACTCTTGCGGGATCACCCAATCGAACACGGCCGTCCCGGTCGGGACTTCATGAATCTGCAGCGGGATGTGCGCGCCGATCTGGCGCAACGTTTGGCGTACGCCGTCGCCGGTGATGCTGCGGCAAATCGGGTAGATCCGCGCGGCGAAGTCGAAGATATCCGCGCCGATGCGGTCTCCAACGATGTTTTCGCGAAAACGTCGCTGAACGTTCATGCGGTCGCCTTGAGCTGAAGCCGCGAATGCCGCAAGTCGGGGTCGAGAACTCCCTCCGCAAGCAGCTTCTTGATGTGACCGATCCGCTGATAACGCGGCCCCTCGAACTCCTCGAGCGTCAACCCTGACGAACGGTAGGCGTTGTAGAGTTGTTCTGCGCCCATGCGGGCGTCCCATTGCGGCTTGAATTCAGGCAGCGTACGACGAATCTTCTCGAAGCTCACGCGATACGATCGCTTGTCGGGCCCCGCATCGTCAGCGAACCCGAGGCTGCAGTTCGGGACGACCTCGGCCACGATCTCAGCCAGATCCCGAATGCGATAATTATGCGCGGTCTGGCCGACGTTGAATGCTTCGTTGAAAACCCGCTCCGCCGGCGCCTCGAGGGCGGCGATGAACGCGCGGGAGATATCTTCGATATGAACAATCGGCCGCCATGGCGTGCCGTCCGACTTCAGATGGATCTTGCCGGTCGTCACCGCCCAGGCGACAAGATTGTTCAGAACGATGTCGAAGCGCAGCCGCGGCGACAGACCATAGGCCGTCGCCGGACGCAAATAGACCGGACAGAAGCCGTCGCCGGCCAGACGCGCGATGTCACGCTCGGACATCACCTTCGACTCGCCGTATGCCGTCACGGGATTGAGCGCGCCGGTTTCATCGATCATGTCCTCCCCCGCCTGCCCGTAATTGCTGCAGGATGAGGCGAAGACAAAGCGGCGAACCCCCGCTTGCTTGGCCAGCCCGGCTATCCGCACACTGGCCCGGTGATTGATCTCATCGGTGAGACCAGGTTTGAGATTACCGAGCGGATCGTTCGACAAAGCGGCCAGATGCAGGACCGCGTCGAAACCGGCGAGGTCATCCGCCGATACATCCCGCACATCCTTGCGGATCGTCGCCACCTCGTGGATCCGGCCGCCGCCGGCATAGGTGCAGCGGGAGTACAGATCGCTGTCGAGACCGGAGACGTCGTGCCCCGCGCGGACCAGCATGGGAGTGAGAACGGTGCCGATATAGCCGAGATGTCCGGTCACAAGAACGCGCATGGGTTTTCTCCGGTTCGATCCTCACATGTGAACGTCGCTCATATTCGGGCCGATCGTCTGCTCCAGACCCCGTCAGGTCCGAACCGGCATGTCCTGCCAGATTCCGCGGGTGTCGATCACATCGAGATGACGGCGTTCGGCGAGCGGCGCCATTTTGAACTCGTCGTGATCGACAAGAAGCAGCGCGATCTCGCAGGTATGCAGGGCCTGATCGATCTCCATCATTTCCACGCCATGCCTGGCCAGCGTCGGCGGCAGCTGACGCAGATTCGGCTCGACGATCTTGATCCGAGATCCGTATTTTTCCGCGAGGTGCGAGGCGATTTCCAGCGCCGGGCTCTCCCGCAGGTCGTCAACGTTGGCCTTGAAAGCAAGACCGCAGCAGGCGACATTCGCATAGGGATGATCATCGATCAGCGCGACGGCGCGTTCGATGATCAGCGCCGTCTTGCGATTGTTCACCTCGCGGCTGGTCTTCATGACCTTGGCGAGCTCCGGCACGGCATCGATGATGAACCAGGGGTCGATCGCGATGCAATGTCCGCCGACGCCCGGCCCCGGTCGCAACACGTTCACCCGCGGATGACGATTGGCGAGGTCGATGACCTCCCACACGTTGATCTCATAATGATCGCAGATGATGGAAAGCTCGTTGGCGAAAGCGATGTTGGTGTCCCGATAGGCATTTTCGGTCAGTTTCACCAGTTCGGCGGTCCGCGCTGTCGTCGCCACGCACGCGCCGCGCACGAACATCTTGTAGAAGCGCTGGGCGCGCCGGGCGCACATCGTCGTGATACCGCCGATACAGCGGTCATTGTTGACAAGCTCGGAGATGATCCGCCCCGGCAGCACCCGCTCCGGACAATACGCGACCGAAATCGAAGCCCCGCCATTGGGCGGCCCGACACTGAGGTCCGGGCGTCTCTCCACGATTCTTTTGGCGATCTTCTCCGTCGTTCCGACGGGTGACGTCGACTCCAGGATCACCAGATTTCCCGGAGCGAGAAGATCGACGATATGATCGACCGCAGCGATCACACAGCTCAGATCCGGCCGGTTTTCGGCGTCGATCGGGGTGGGCACCGCGATCATGAACACGTCTGCCGGCTCAGGCTCCGTCGTGACCGTCAATAAGCCGTTGGAAATCACCTTCTGCACCAGACCGTCGAGATCAGGCTCGGCGATGTGGATGGCGCCGGACGCAACCGTCTTGACGATATTCGCGTTCGTATCGATCCCGACAACCCGCATGCCGCGGCTGGCGATCAACGCGGCTGTCGGCAATCCGATGTACCCGAGGCCAATGACCGCCACCTTCTGAAATTCAGGCATCGAGAACCGCCCTCACGATACGCTCGCTCGCATGACCGTCCCCGAAAGGATTGTGGGCGCGGGACATCGCCAGATAGTGATTGTCGTCGTCGAGCAGACGGACTGTTTCGTCAATAATCCGGCGGGTGCTCGCGCCGACAAGGCGGGCGGTGCCGGCTTCAACGCCTTCGGGCCGCTCGGTGGTCTCGCGCATCACCAGAACGGGCTTGCCGAGCGTGGGCGCCTCTTCCTGAACGCCGCCGGAATCCGTCAGCACGAGATAGGACAGAGAAAGCAGACTGACGAAGTCCGTATACTCCTGCGGGGATATCAGCTCGACGCGGGGATGATCGGAAAAACGGGCCGACAGGACATCATGGACGTTCGGATTGGGGTGGATCGGAAGAACCACCGCGACATCTTCCCGGCGCAGAATCTCCAGAAGCGCTTCAACGATGTTGAGCACGCCGGACCCGAAATTCTCGCGACGATGGCACGTCACCAGAATGATGCGCCGGTTTCCGTGCTTCGCCGTGATGTTCTTCCAGCGCGACGCCAGATAGGGATCGGAATCGACCATGGATTTGGCGGCCAGCAACGCATCGACCACCGTATTCCCGGTCACATGAATCCGGTCCGTCGGTATGTTCTCGCGCCGGAGCGCCTGGGCGGCGCGTTCGGTGGGAGCAAAATGCTGATCGGCAATGGCGCCGACGATCTTGCGATTCACCTCCTCGGGCCAGGGCGCGTAGACGTCGCCGCTCCTCAACCCGGCCTCGACATGCGACACCGGAATGCGACGGTAGTAGCAGGCAAGAGTGCCCGCCATCGCGGTCGTGGTGTCGCCCTGCACGATGACCCGGCTCGGATGCATCTTGTCGAGAACGTCGCCGATGCCTTCCAGCAATCGCGCCGTGAGCCGGTCCAGCGATTGATTGACCGTCATGACGTTGAGATCGACGTCGGGCACGATATGGGTCAGTTTCAGAACCTGATCGAGCATCTGCCGATGCTGCGCCGTCGCACAGACGGTGACGGTCGCATCCTGCTCGGTTTTCAGGCGATTGATCACCGGGAAAAGCTTGATCGCCTCCGGGCGCGTTCCCAACACAACGAAGAAATGCTTCTTCATCCCTGCCCCCGCGACTGGGGTGCGTTCGAGTGCGGCGCACGGCGTTGCCCGAGCGCGACCCGGATCTGCTGCCGGATGAACGCGCGCGCCAGCACTGCAGCAAACAGCGTGTTGGTGCGGGCGTATCGCCACCACATCCGCCCCGGCTCCTGATAGACGCGATACAGCCACTCAAGCCCCAGCGCCTGCATGCGGACAGGGGCGCGATCGACCTGGCCGGCGAGAACATCAAAAGAACCACCGACTCCCATGATGAACGGCACGTTCAAATCATCGCGATGCGCGGCGAGAAACCGTTCCTTGCGCGGCGACGGCATGCCGATGAACAGGCAATCGGCTCCGCTGTTTCGGATATCGCTGACAATCTCGGGCTCCTGCTCCGGCGTGAAGTAGCCGTCCTTCAGACCGGCAAAACGCAGCGCCGGATACTGCGCCCGGACCTGCTCGGCGGAACGCTGCAGCGTCTGCGGTGTCGCGCCGAGAAAATACGGCCTGAAGCCATCCTTCGCGCACACCGCCAGAAGTCCGATCAACAGATCGATCCCGGGCACGCGCTCCCTGACCGGCAAACCGAACAGCCGGGCCGCCCAGACAATCCCCATCCCGTCGATACCGATCACATCGCTGCCGGCGACATCGGCCGAAAGAACCGGGTCACGACGCAGATTGACGAATTTGGCGACATTGAGCGCCACATGCTGCAACCTGCGGCGATCGCGCATGGCCCCGCGGGCGAGGTCGACGGTCTCGGCCATCGTGAGAACGTCAACGGGGCAACCCAGAAAATCTTCCCGCATTTTCCCGCCTCAAAACGCGCACAACCCGTGAATCACTATTCGACGATGCGAGGACGAAAACGAGCAACCAAACCGGAAACCGCCAATGTCTTGACACGGTATATTATTAATTATTTAATTTCAAGAAATCTCAATTTAATTCGATTAAATAAAAATGACGAAATAAACACGACGCCGGCCGGGCACCGCGAAAGACCCGCGCGGCGGCGCTGAAAGGCGCCGCCGGAATAGCTCCTTGCCGGGCCTCGGAATTGCGAGATCGAGAGGCGTTCGCCTTGCGGCCTGAGCCGGCGGGATCAGCAATGTCCGGCAGAGACCGAGCACGTCATGAAATTAAATGGACCGCTCGTTTCCGTCGTTATTCCTCACCTCAACCAGCCCGAGGAACTCGAAGCCTGTCTTTGCAGTCTCGACGCCCAGCATCTCGATCATGCGCTCTATGACATCATCGTGGTCGACAATGGCTCGGCGGCTCCGCCGGATGCGATCGTCGCGCGCCACTCCGGCGCGCGTCTGCTGCATGAGTCCCGGCCAGGTCCCGGCCCGGCGCGCAATGCCGGGGTTCGGGATGCGACAGGCGAGGTTCTCGCGTTCATCGACGCCGACTGCCGCGCCGATGCCGACTGGCTACGGAATGCCTTGCAGGCGCTGCCATCGCCACCGGATGGAACGATCCTCGGCGGCGACGTTCGCATCTGGCACGACAACGGCAAGCCGGTCACTGCGATCGAGGCCTATGAAGGCGTGTTCGCCTATCGCTTCAAGCTCTACATCGAGCGGCACGGCTTTTCCGGCACCGGAAACCTTGTGGTGAGACGCGCCGATTTTGCGACCATAGGCCCGTTCGCCGACATCGCAGTGGCGGAGGATATCGATTGGGGCCGGCGCGCCTGCGATGCCGGTTTCCGGTTTCGCTACGACCCGCAGATGATCGTCTATCATCCGGCCCGCCGGACGCTGCGCGAGCTCTGTGTGAAATGGGATCGCCAGATACAGCACGCCATCAATATCACGCGGGAGACGCCCGGATGGCGAATTCGCTGGGTCGGCCGTGCGCTGGCGGTTCTGGCCTCGCCTGCCATCGATTTCCTGAAGGTCTTGAGCAGCGATCGCATCCAGGGCACGGCGGCCCGCCTGAAGGCCATTCTGGTGCTTATCGCGATCCGCGCGCACCGTGCGCAAAAGATGCTCAGCCTGATGGGGGAGAGCCGAAGGATCGTCTGGAATCGCGACACGGCGGTCTAGGGCATTGCCGGCCGGGCACGCCGGAGCGAGCTAGCCACCGGATCCGGCGCCGGCGAAAATCGGATGATGCGTCAGTTGCGGAAGATCCGAACACCGGCCGAACGACCAGAGAATCCATCCGAGTTCGTAACTGCGGCACTCAAGCCGCAGACCGACGTCGCCGGGATCGATCAACACCGCCGGATGCGGCCAATAGGTGTTTCGAATCGCCCGCAGCATCCGCCGCTGTCTCGTGTCAGCTTCGCCTTTGCGGATGTGCGAGCGAATGGACAGTTGCAGGCCGGGTATCACCGTGGGCTTTCGCAATTGATTATCGCCCAGCACCCAGTTGAACCCCTTGATGAGAGCGTCCCGGGCGCCCCGAACATCATGGCGCACGGCGTGTTCGAGGAACGCCGGAGCCATGCCGTATTGGTGGACGGAGTAGACCTCGTAAAAATCGAGCACCCGCCCCTGCTTCGCATCGAAGAACCAGGGCCACTCGCCTTGCGGACCTTGCAAGCCGATCAGCTTGCGGGTGCATTCCACCGCCATGTCGATGGCGCGAGGATGTCCGGCAAACTCGCCATACTGATAGCAGGCCAGCGTCAGATAGGTCTGGCTCGCGAAGGATGCGAAGCGTCGGCGCAATCCCGACGCCGCATCGAAAAACAGTCCCGACCGGGCGTGGTACTTCTCAACCAGAAACGCAAACAGCGTGTCCGCATAACGCAGCCATCGATCATCGCCCGCTTTGGCTTGCGCGACGATTCCCGACAGAAGCATTCCGAGATCCTGCGCTCTGAACCCAAGCCAGTTTCTGCGGTCCGACAACAAGGTCTCGAGATGAGCCGCAACATCGGCGGGAATATCGAGCTTCAGTTCCGCGGCCGTCCATAGCGCCATCCCGTAGGCGTAGGTCGGGACCGGCAAGCGCATCAGATGGCTTACATTCCGCCGGAATATGCCGGGCGCATCGATGTCGTCGGGCATTTGCTTCAGACGCGAGAGACCAAGCAGCACGTTGAGCGTGTAGAAAACGTCGCTGGGAGGAACGGATTGGTTCGGTTGAGAACGGCCGTCCAGATGGTAGATGTGCGACCATCGACCGAGTTCGGGCATCCAGCATCTGCGAAGGCCGTTCAGCGCAAAATCCACCAGCGGCGAATGGACGGACGACGGCCGGCTGGCGTGCATGATATCGGTCCGGCTCGCGCGATCAGAGTCGCTGCCGCTCAAGCCCGGCTTGGTCGGGGCGCCGCCGACCACGAGTGTCGGACGCCAGGTACTGAGGCGATCAGACCCGCTGTGCATCTTTGACGGACTCCGCAAGATTCATCAGATAGCTGCCATAGCCGCTTTTCTCCAACGGCTTTGCCAGGCTCACCAATTGGCCGCGATCGATGAAGCCCCGTCGAAACGCGATCTCTTCGAGACACGCGACCTTCATGCCCTGCCTCATCTCGAGGGTTTGCACGAAGCCCGCCGCGCCAATGAGAGACTCGAAGGTGCCCGTATCGAGCCATGCGAACCCGCGGCCCATGCGCTCGACGTGAAGCGTACCGGCCGCGAGATAGCGCGATTGCAGATCGGTGATCTCAAGCTCGCCACGCGCCGATGGCTTGACTTCGGAGGCATACCGCACGACGTCGTTGTCAAAGAAATAAAGCCCGGTCACCGCCCAGTTCGAGCGCGGATTCTTGGGCTTTTCCTCGATAGCGACAGCGTTGCCGCAGTCGTCGAAGTCAACGACGCCATAGCGCTCCGGATCGCGCACATGATACGCGAAAACCGTGGCTCCCGAACGCCGCTTGGCCGCGGCCGCGAGCAGCTTGGGCAGATCCGCGCCGAAAAAGATGTTGTCGCCAAGCACCATCGCAACACGATCGTGTCCGATAAAGTCCGCACCGATGGTGAACGCCTGCGCCAGCCCGGCGGGTTTTGGTTGCTCGGCATAGGACAGGTGAAGACCCCATTGACTGCCGTCGCCCAAGAGTCGTTCGAACTGGTGACGGTCTTCCGGCGTGGTGATGATCAGGATCTTGCGAATGCCGGCGAGCATCAGGGTCGACAACGGATAGTAAATCATCGGCTTGTCGTAGACCGGCAGCAGCTGCTTGCTCACGCCGCGCGTGATCGGATAAAGCCGCGTCCCGCTGCCTCCGGCAAGCACGATCCCTTTCATCATGCGGACAGCTCCACCTGCATCGCGAGCCGATCGAGACAGTCTTCAAGCGAGCTTTGCCAAAGCGGGAGGCGAACCTGGAAAACACGCTCGGCCTTGGCTGAATCGAGACAGGAATTCTTCGGCCGCCGCGCCGGCGTGGGATATTCCGCGGTCGTGATTTCCTGCAATCTCGGCACAGGCTGCCCGCGGCGAGCAAGGCCGGCGAAGATGTTTTGCGCAAAACCGTGCCAACTCGTCTGGCCCTGACCGGCCACATGATAAATGCCGGACATGCCCTCACCCTGCTCCGCGACGAGCCGCTGCACGATCCGCACGAGGACATCGGCCAGATCCAGCGCCGATGTCGGCGTTCCCACCTGATCGTTGACGACCCGGACGATGTTCGGAGCGGCGGACAGCCGGAGCATGGTCCGTACGAAATTGTGCCCGTAGGGGCTGTAGAGCCAAGAGGTCCGTATCACCACCGCGCGCGGACAAGCGTCCATCACCGCAACCTCGCCGGCAAGCTTGGACTGACCATAGACGCCCAGTGGCGCGGGCAAATCGTCTTCATCGTAGGGCGATGACTTGCGGCCGTCGAAAACGTAGTCGGTTGAAAGATGGACGAAGGGAATTTTCATTTTCCTTGCGGCCGCGGCAAGCCGGGCTGCCGCGTCGGAATTGATCCTGTAGGCGGATTGCGGCTCTGCCTCCGCTTGATCGACGCTCGTATAAGCGGCCGCATTTATGATGGCCGACGGCGCGATCCTGGCGACGACATCATCGATGTTCGCGCTGGCGGCAAGATCAAGATCGGGGCGGCCGATGCTCACAAGCGAGGTGTTTTGCCGGCTGGCGACATCCCGCAGGCAGCAGACCAACTGTCCGTTTTTCCCCGTGACCAGGATCGGCCTGACCGCCGGCATGGCTTTGCTGCCGCGCTTCAGCAGGCCAAGGCGCGTTCCTTTATAGACGCTCGCCCGCGACGGCTCCCACCACGGCCGGTTCTCAAGATACCAGTGGACCGTTCGCTCGATGCCTTCCTCGAAGGTTTTGCTCGGCGTCCACCCCAGGTCGCGGCGCGCTTTCGAGGCATCGATGGCATAGCGCAGATCGTGTCCCGGCCGGTCGGTCACAAATCTGATCAGCGAGCGCCGCGGCTTTGGCCCCGGAGCGGTCCGATCCAGAATGTCGCAGATCAGTTCGACCACGGAGAGATTGGCCCGCTCGCAGTCGCCACCGAAATTGTATTTCTCACCGGGCCGTCCGCGCAGCAGAAGCGAGATCAACCCTTCGGCGTGATCGTCGACATAGAGCCAGTCGCGAATATTGGACCCACGGCCGTAGACCGGCAGCGATTTGCCCTCGATGGCGTTGAGAATGGTCAGCGGGATCAATTTTTCCGGAAATTGATACGGCCCATAATTGTTCGAACAGTTCGAAACGATCACCGGCAGACCGTAAGTCTTGAACCAGGCAAGCGCGAGATGATCGGAAGCAGCCTTGCTGGCCGAATAGGGCGAACTCGGCTGGTAGGGCGTGTCTTCGCAAAACCGCCCCTCCCCGCCGAGCGAGCCGTAAACTTCATCGGTGGACACATGGACAAATCGGAATCCGGCACGCCGATCCGGCGCGAGCTGCCCGTAATAATGCTGGGCCGCCTCAAGCATTTGATACGTTCCGACCACGTTGGTGTTGATGAAAGCGGCCGCGCCGGTGATCGAGCGATCGACGTGGCTCTCGGCCGCAAGATGGATCACCGCCGTCGGGCTGTATTTGGAGAAGATCGCATCCAACGCGGCGCGGTCGCAAATGTCCGCCCGTTCGAATGAATATCGAGGATCATTGGCGATGGAATCGAGCGAGTGCAGATTGGCGGCATATGTCAGTCTGTCGACGTTGACGACCGGGATGCCGTAATCACGAAGCAGGCGGCGGCAGACCGCCGAACCGATGAAGCCTGCACCACCCGTCACCATGACGCGCATCGGAAGCCTCCATCGGGCTAATCGAAAACAGGCGAAAGATCGTCAAGCATCGGCAGCTTGCGATCCTTGTCGGACAAGGTTGCGTCTTCGGGGGCAACCGGCCATTTGATCGCCAGCGCGGGATCAGCCCAGTTTATTCCGTGGTCATGGGCCGGCGAGTAAGTCGCGTCGACCTTGTAAAGAACCACCGTGTTCGGCTCCAAGGTGCAGAACCCGTGCGCGAAACCGGCCGGCACGAAAAGCTGCTCGCCGCCGCTGTCGCTGAGTTCGACCGCCAGATGGCTGCCGAAGCTGGGCAAGGAGCGTCGCAGGTCGACCACCACATCAAGGATTTTGCCGCAAAGTACGCGAACGAGCTTGGCCTGTGCGAACGGCGGCTTTTGAAAATGCAGGCCGCGCACGGTTCCGGCGCGGCTGGAACTCGACTCGTTGTCCTGCACGAAATCGCAATCGAGGCCGTGGGCGACAAAGTCCGAACGGACATACGCCTCACGGAAATAACCGCGGGCGTCCGCCATTCGCGAAGTCATGATGAGCTTCACATCGGCGATCGACAGCGGAAGAACATTTAATTGCATGTCAGGCCCCGTACGCCCTGCCAACTCCGCCGACCGATCAAACGCACTGCATCAGCGCCAAATCATGAACAAACCGGTCTCGATTAACTCAATTTATTAATTTAATCGTCTTTCGATTATATTATTGGATATAATCAAATTAAATGCAATAATCTTTGCGCATCGAGGCCGCCAACCCAAGCCAACCGGATAGGCGGCGCCGGATCGATGGCGGCTCAAGGGCCGAAAATCGCTTTGCAATCCCGGAATCCTAGCGCTGATGGGTCACCCAAATGCTCCAGATACTGCAAGGCGAAAGATCGCACGCCATCCTGGAAAACGAGATGGCGGGCGACCGGGAGGATCAAGGCGGCCTGGGCGATCTGGTGAATTACGCGCTTGCGTTCCTGCGCAGGCAATACGTGCTCATATTGTTCGTCACCATGCTCGCGATCGGGATCAGCCTGATCTACCTGCGGGTGACGCCTCCCATCTACACGGCCCAGGTCAAGGTTCTGTTTGAAAGTCCGAAGGCCAAGTTCGTCCAGCAACAGTCCATGCTGGCTGAATCGCCGCTCGACGTCGCTCAACTGGAGAGCCAGATCCAGGTCATCAAGTCGAAGGCCATCACGACCTCCGTGGTTGATCAGTTCAACCTGGTGAAAGATCCCGATTTCAACGCATCGGTTCAACCGCTGCAGAAACTGCTCGGCATCTTCAAGGGGCTGTTCGGCGCATCCGCCGCCAAAGACGACGGCAAGACAGCCAGCGAAGCAAGGGACGGCGTGATCGCAGCCTTTCAGGACAAGCTCGTCACCTCTCGGGTCGGCATGAGCAATGTGATCGAGATCAGTTACAGCTCCAGCAACCCGCAGCGGGCGGCCGAAATCGCCAATGCGGTCGCCGACACCTACATCGCCGATCAGCTCAACGCCAAATTCGAGGCCAACCGCACCGCCAGATCATGGCTTCAGGACCGGCTGCGCGAGTTGGGGCAACAGGCGCTGACCGCGGAACGCGCGGTCAACGCATTCAAGATCCAGAACAACATCGTGGCGGCCGGCGGCCAGTTGATGGACGAACAGCAGGTGACTGACCTCAATGGCCGCCTGGTCGCGGCACGGGCGCAGGCATCCGACACGCTGGCGCGGCTGAACAGGTTTCAGGCCATTCTTCACCAGAATGAATCAAATAAAACAGACGCAAACCTCGATGCCTCGATTTCGGATGCATTGAGCAGCCCCATCATCAACAACCTGCGTCAGCAGTATCTCGAACTTTCACGGCGCGAGTCCGACTGGTCCGCCCGCTTCGGCCGCAATCATCTGGCGGTGGTGAACCTGCGCACGCGCATGCACGATCTGCGCACCTCAATTCTGGAGGAAGTGCGCCGGCTTTCCGAAACCGCCAAGAGCGATTACGAGGTCGCCAAACAGCGGCAGCAAGAAATCGAGAAGCAGCTCACGCAAGCGGTCTCGCAGTCACGGACGACGAATTCGGCCGAAGCCACCATGCGCGAACTCGAGACCCGCGCCAAAAGCTACCGCAGCCTGTATGAGAGCTTCCTGCAGCGCTACATGGGGGCGGTTCAGCAGGAGTCCTTTCCCATCACCGAGGCGCGGGTGATCTCACCCGCTTCGCCGCCGCAGAGCAAAAGCAAGCCCAAGTCGACTCTCGTTCTGGGCCTTGGTTTTCTCGGCGGCCTCGCTCTGGGGACCGGACTGGCACTTCTCCGCGACATGCTGGATCGGGTTTTCCGGACCGGCGCCCAGGTCGAGGCGATGCTGCATATGCCTTGTATTTCCCTGGTGCCGCTGCTGAAGGATATCGAGCCCAAACAACTGCGGAGTGAACAGGAACACACCGACAGGGCATCAAGCCAGGGAATGATCGAGCGTCATTCCGGGGTCTATTGGGCCGCGACTGAAATGCCGCTGTCCCGCTTCGCCGAATCGATCCGGTCGATCAAGCTGGCGATCGATCTCAACGTGACGAATTCATCCAACAAGGTCATCGGCATCACCTCCTCGCTGCCGAACGAGGGCAAATCGACAATTGCCGCCGCTTTGGCTCAGCTCATGGCTCATGCCGGCACCCGTGTCATTGTCGTCGATTGCGATCTGAGAAATCCGTCGCTGTCGCGCAATCTGGCCCCGGCGGCGAACGCCGGCATCGTTGACGTGATTTCCGGCAGATGCACGCTCGATCAGGCCATCTGCAAGGATCCGAAGACGAACCTAGCTTTCCTGCCTGCGACCAAGAAGCAGCCTCTGTTTCACACGAGCGAAATCCTCTCTGCCACCTCGACCAAGCAATTGTTCGATCACCTTCGGGCGACCTACGATTACATCATCGTCGACCTTCCGCCGCTGGCTCCCGTGGTGGATGTGCGGGCGACGGCGCCGCTGATGGATTGCCTCGTTCTGGCGATTGAATGGGGACGCACCAAGACGGACGTCGTGCAGCATGCGCTCCATACGGCGCCCGGCCTGCATCCGGCCCTGATCGGCGCCGTGCTCAATAAAACCGACATGCAGGCCATTCGACGCTACGATAATTATCACAGCGATTATTACAGTAACGAGCATTTTGCCCGGTACGGCTACACTGCATAATCCGGCGCTGCCAAATGGGAGATAACAAGCCGGTTTGCCATAAGTATTAATTAATCCGGGCAAAACCGGTGTGGCGCACGGGCAACAAGGTTTGGCTTCCCGCCAGCCGGTCGCCATAAGGCGCTGGCTTGAATCATTCCGAAATGTCAAACTGTCTTCCGTTACCGCTAGCGCGGGGGATTTTGACTCTGTTCGGCACGAAGGCCCGGTGGGCTAAAATCGGAAATATCAGCCTGGCGCTCGCCGCCCTTTGCGGCGGCTGCACGATTATGCCGGCGTCCGGCCCGCAGAGCATGGACGTCCGCATGTCCCAGGCGGCCGAGCCTGAGAGCCTGCCCTATGCGCTTGTGAAGCTGGAGCCGGAAGTTGTCCGGATCCTGGCCCAATATACCCCGCGGCTTTCCAACGCATTCGCAAACCGGACCCCGCCCAAGGCATTTCGTTTCGGGATCGGCGATACGGTCAGCGTGACGATCTTCGAGTCCGCGGCGGGCGGGTTGTTCATTCCGGCCGAAGCCGGGGTCCGTCCCGGTAATTTCGTGACGATTCCCGGTCAGGCCGTCGATAATAACGGCAACATCACCGTGCCCTATGCGGGTGCCATTCGCGCCAAGGACAAGACGCCCGTCGAGGTTCAGCAGGCGATCGTTGCCGCGCTCAAAAATCGCGCGATCGAGCCCCAGGCGGTGGTGTCCCTTGTCGAACAGCGAGCCTCGCTGATCAGCGTCCTGGGCGATGTCCGGTCCGCCGGACGATTCCCCGCGAGCGCCTCGGGGGAGCGCATTCTGGATGCCATCACGCGCGCGGGCGGCCCCAGCACGCAAGGTTATGACACCTGGGTCACGCTCGAGCGCTCGGGGCATCGCGCGAGTGTGCCGTTCGGCGCGCTGGTGTATGAGCCGTCGAACAACATTTACGTCATTCCGAACGACACGATCTATCTCTACAGCCAGCCGCAGACCTTTGTGGCGTTCGGCGCCGCCGGCACGCAGGGGCAGTACAAGTTTGACGCCTGGCGGATCACGCTGGCCGAAGCCGTCGGAAAACATGGCGGCCTCAACGATTCGCTCGCCGACCCCGCCTCCATCTTTCTCTATCGCGGCGAAACCCGCGAGGTCGCCGAACGGCTCGGGGTTGATTGTTCAAAATTCCAGGGACCGATTATTCCGATTATTTACAACGTGAATTTCCGCGACCCCTCGGGTTATTTCCTGGCTCAGGGATTCGAAATCCGGAACAAGGACGTCATCTACACGTCCAACTCGTCGTCGGTGGAAACGACGAAGTTCCTGAACTACCTGCGAACCATCATGGCCACGGCCAACGACCCGATCATCTACGCGACCAATGCCTACGCATTGAAAGCGGCGATCAAGGGCGTGGCGCCGACAACCATCATCAATCCGGCCACCCCGCTCAACCCGTAAAGCTCCCTTCGGCTGTTATCCGCAGCTCCCTTTGGTTATCCGCCACCGGGAGTACGCGTCCGGCCGTCATGGCGATGGCGATGTCCCGAGCCGTCGGACCACCGGCACAACAGGGCTTTGCGACGCCTGATGCCCGCGGCGGCCTGAGCGTCCGCGCGTATCCTGATGGAAGATCGGCAGAGACGGACTGCAATGCCGGGCGCTGCTTCGCCCCGGCCCTGACGGAAAACCGGGAGAGCGCATCCCGCCCGCCTTCCGGAAGACCATCGACCTCCATTTAAATATTCGAAATATTAAATGCGGGCCGCCGCGTCCGGTTAGAACTTGTGAGATTTAAACAATTTCGGCATGCTGCCAGTCCGCCAATGAGAGCGGTGTTGCCAGTGACAACTGTCCTCACAATTCTGATCTCGCTGATCGTGGCCGCGCCCGTGCTCATGATCATTGGCAGTGCTTTTTGGGAGGGATTTATCCCGGCGATCGCGGCCATCGCGATCGCGCTGGTCGCGCTCAGCCTGTCCGAAGACAAGGCCCACCGGCTGGCGACGCTCCTGAAGCCGCTGGCCGCTATTTTATTAATCCCCTGTGCCTGGATATTATTTCAGCTTGTCCCGGTGGGAAACCACTGGCTGGCGCATCCGGCGTGGACGAGTGCGGCGGCAGCCTTGGGAAAACCGTTTCCCGGCGCCGTCACTCTGGACATCGGCGCGACCTTGCTCGGCCTCGCGCGCTACGTTCTGCTCCTGGCCATCGCAATCATGGCCGCAGCCGTCGCGCTCGATCGGCAGCACGCGAAAATCATTCTCCATGTTTTAGTCGCTGTTGCGGCGGTGATCGCCGCAGGCCTGATCGGCTTCAGCCATCTCGGCGCCACGGGCCTCGATCTCGCGGTCCAGCGTCCGCAAATGGCGGATATCGCCATGATCGGCGTCATCCTGTCAGGTGCGGCGGCGATCCAGGCCTATGAGCCCCATGACACACAACGCAGAGAGAGGCGGAGTTCGAGCGGGCGGTCGATCTACGCGGTTGCCGTTCCACTCGTCACCGCCGGCATCTGCCTGTCAGCGATCATCATCGACCCGGACACCGCGTTGCTGCCCGCCGCCGCTTGCGGGATCGGTGTCTTGATAAGCGTGGAGGCGATCCGTCGCTTGCGGCTGGGGCCGTGGGGGCGATCCGGAATCGTCGCGGCCGCCATCGTCGCCCTGATCGGATTTTTTGCGATCAACCCGATTGCAAAAGACACCGACCCGACGCTCGCGCTGGCGCGTTCCTCGCAAGGTTCTGTCCCGATCGCCGAGCGCATTCTGGCCGATGGAAGATGGGTCGGCACCGGGGCCGGCACCTTTCAGGTTCTGGTCCCGATCTATCGCGATGCCGATGATGCCGAAACCCGCACTGCACCGACAGCGGCCGCCAAAGTCGCAATCGAGATGGGGCGGCCCTTTTTCTGGACACTCGCGATCCTGACATTGATCGGCGCATCGATGCTGTTCATGCGCGCGCTGACACGCGGCCGCGACCACCTCTATGCCGGCGCCGGGGCCGGCTGCCTCGTGGCCATTCTTGTCTCCTCGTTCGGGAATGTCGGCGCGTTTGGCCTGATCACGTCTGTCTTCGTCAGTGTGATCTGCGGGCTGGCTCTCGCACAAAGCAAAGGCTGGAGCGCCCTGGATCTGGCGATCCCGGGTTTGAAAATTCCGTCGGACCCGCAACGTCCAATGGACTGGCGACTGCGTGCCGGATTGCTTGCCTTCGCCGTCCTGCTGGCCGCGCAGGCCGTCTGGATCATTCCGGCCGAGTATTATCGTCCTCGGCGCATCCCTTTTCCGGTCGATCCGCAGGCGAGCCGCGTCGTCAGTCATGAACGGGAACATGCCCGACGGGCGGCCTCGCTGGCGATAGTGCGGGGAGATTTATGGGCGGACAGCGCCTTGACCCACGCGGACCTGCTTTGGAAGGAGCCTGCGACGGGACCCGACGCCAGTCGCAACGCCGGTAGGGAAAGCCGGGCGGATATCGAACACGCCCTGCGATATTCGCCGCATCGCGGAGATGTCTGGCTGATACTCGCGATCATGGCCGATCGCTACAACTGGTCGGAGTATCAGCCGGGCGCGTTGCTCAAGATGTCGTACTTCACCGCGCCAAGCGAACTTGCGCTGTTTCCGCTCCGCATCAAGGCATCGCTCCGCCCCGAGGTGCTGAAGGATCCTGAGATTCGAGACATGGCCAAGCATGACCTGCGCGTGATCATCACGAGAGCCCCCGCGCTCAAGCCGGCTCTTGCGGCCACCTACAGAACGAGTTCCGCCGAAGCCAAGGCGTTCCTTGACCGCGCGATCATGGAAATTGATCCGCTCTACCTCGCCGTGATGCGCGCGGATTTATGAGGTGCGTCGGACCCGGCCGAGCCGTCGACGCTGCAGCCTCTTTTCACCAACCGGCACCGATCACGAGCGGCTAACGCTCCGGTGAGCGGGTCGGCCCGATCCCGGTCCCCAACTCGACGAGAAATCCCGCCCTCTCCAGCATGGTGCGAAGACAGCCGCCGCCAAGATATCCCACCTCGACCGCCACCAGACTCGTCAGCGACCACAATCCGGCGCGAAGGCCGAACATGGCGGCCGTGGCGATACACTCGATCAAGACGACCACCACCAGACCCAACAGAACCCGGACGCGGAAAACCGCTCCCGCCAGGAGTCCGGCCAGAAAATGAAGGATGATCTGCAAGGACAAGGCGGCCCACCCGGATCAGCTGCGACGGGTTCAGCCTAGCCGGCGACCGTTAACGGCCTTTTAATATGAGCGACATCGGAACGAATTAAATATTTAATATTGCCAATTTAAATAATTTCGCCATATTTAAATTTATTTAATGCGCGGAGGCTCGGCCCACCGAGAACCCCCGATGAATTTTGTGAAGCATGACGTCAAGGCTGTGAATGGCGCCAGCGCGGTGGAGAGCGCCGTCGTCAGCGCTTTCCCGGCACCGCCAGCCGCGGCGCACAAATGGCCTATCAGTTATGAATCCATTGAATTGATTTCGGTCGTTGCCGATATCGTCGTGATCTTCTCGGCAAGCACGCTCGCAGGCGTGATCTACCATATGCGGGTCTACGGAACGCCGGGCGATATCCTCCAGTATTTCGGTTCGGCGGGCGTCGTCTCCGCGCTCTTCGTTTCACTGATGAAAGCTCGCCGGATGTACAAGCCGGCAGCCTTGCTTGCGCTGCGCAATCAGTTGCGCACCATCGTGCTGCTCTGGACGGCGGTATTCTTCCTGCTCGCCGGAACCGTTTTCACCCTGAAGGTCGGCTCCGAACTCTCACGCGGCGCCAGCCTGCTCTTTGCCGCGCTCGGCCTGACCGCGCTGATCGTGCATCGCGTTTGTTGGCGGAGCCTGCTGACCAAGGGGATGACGAACAGGCGATTTTCCGGACGCAGGATCGTCTTGATCACCGACTGCCGCCGGCAGGTGGAGACCAGCCTCGCCCATAGCCTGGCGGGTCTCGGTTTCAGGCTGGAACGCCATTTCCCGCTGCCGCCTCCGGAGCGGGGCAGTCATCGACGGGCCGACATGATTTCAAGCGCGATCGAGTGTGTCCGCGGGTCGGAGGTCGAAGAGATCGTGGTCGGGACCGATTTGAAGAACTGGACCGAATTGCGCGGCCTGATCGCGGAGCTCCGGATTCTTCCGTTCCCGGTCAACCTGATCCCGGTCGGCACCGCCTCGGAGATTTTCAATCAGCCCTCCCACGAGCTTGGCAACTCCGTCTGTGTCGAAGTCCAGCGCGGGCCGCTGACCTCGCTGGAATATGCGGCGAAGCGATGTATCGACATCGTGTGCGCCGGAACGGGTTTGCTGGTGCTGCTGCCCTTGCTTGCGGTCGTGGCGGTGGCGATCAAGTTGGATTCGCCAGGCCCCGTCCTGTTCCGGCAGCGGCGGTGCGGCTTCAACGGCAGGTGCTTCCAGATCTACAAATTCCGGACCATGTCGGTGCTGGAGGATGGTGCGACGATCACCCAGGCCCAGTGCGGCGACAACAGAGTGACGCCGCTGGGCCGGTGGCTGCGCCGCACCAGCGTCGATGAACTGCCGCAACTGCTGAATGTGCTGGAAGGCCGCATGTCGCTGGTCGGTCCGCGCCCTCACGCTGTGGCGCACGACACGCAGTTCGACAAGGTGGTCCGAAATTACGCGTTTCGCCACAGGGTCAAGCCGGGCCTGACCGGCTGGGCTCAGGTCAACGGCTGCCGGGGGCCGACACCCACGCCCCAGGACATCGAAAGACGGGTCCAGCACGATCTTTGGTATATCGACAACTGGAGCTTCGGACTCGACCTCGCCATCATGCTGCAGACCGTGGTGGAAGTCGTGCGCAGCCGCAACGCCTACTGAATCATCAGATGGTGAGATCGCCCCGCCATCATCATGACGTCGTGATCACCATGTCATGTCTTGGCGAGTTTTACGGCGGTGCGGGCCAAGCCTGAGGCCATTATCTGTCGGGCAGGCGCGATCAGGATTTCTCGCACGACGCAGGCCATGCGCGGCTTTGCGACGCCATGCCATGCGACATCCGGACATCGTTTCGTGCGTGAAGCCGGCTACGATCCCTGCGGCGTTCGCAAGCATCGCCGGATGCAATTGCGTCTCAGCCTCTTTGACGCGCCTTTGAACTGCCGGACGCGCCAATCTTGAAATCGTCCATCTTGCGACCGGACTTGATGGCTGCGACCAGCCAGCGCGGCTGCTTGCCTCGCCCGGACCACGTTTCCGACGGCTCGGAGGGATTGCGATATTTCGGCAGGACTCTGGGGTATTTACGCCGCTGCTTGTTCTCGGCGCTGCGGGTAGCCAATCCGGCTTCCCGCTCGATCTCCATCCGGCCGCCGTTGAGGTAGGCCAAACGCTTTTCCAGCTCAAGCTTTTCCGAGGCTATCCGCTGGGACAGGATCCGGCTGATGTTTTCATGAAGCGCCCAAAGCTCGTCGATCGACATGGCTTCCAGATCGGCTTTTTTCATCGCACAGCCCTGCATTCCTGATTCACAACTACGATGTAGGCCATCACCCGTCAAAATTCAATGCGACAGAACCAGCAACAAATTAAAATCGGGCCTCGTCGCCGGCGCCGCACAACCCGCCCGGCCAATTCATCCGATTAACGATCCGGTATCGCGATACTATTTAAAGCCCGCATCATGGCTGTCATTCGCGCCGGGATTATTTCGTTCCGCAGACACGCGCACGGCCAATCGGATCGGCGACGGCGGCTGCATGCCGGCCGCGGGCAACTACCCCCGGCTTGCATTATTGGGACTCCCGATCGGCATGCGCCCCGATGAAACGACGCGCCGCCTCGCGGACAGTCCCGGCAGATCCTGGACGGGCAGCAGCCCTCATCCCCTTGATTTAATTATGGCGTTCTTATTTTCGGCGCATAAGCGGCCCATTTCCGGCCATTAATCCAAGCACATTTAATTGATTTTTGTTGGTAACTCTCCGTTTTTGCAATCAGCCTCCGCCTTTTCGATTGAATCGGCGTAATATGAGATCAAATTAAATTGCAGGCGCCTCGACCAATATAATCCGGCAAGAGGCTCTCCGAAAATTGAAGACAAAAATTGAAGACGGGAATGCACGAAAGGACAACAACGGATCGAGATAATCCTATGCGAAAAGATATAGATCTTGTTTCGATGCAATTTGACGAACTCTGGCGCCTCCACGAGGAAGTGACGAAGGTGCTGGCGGTCAGGATCGTCGCCGAAAAGCGCGAGCTGGAGAAACGCTTGGCGCAGATCAACCGCAGCGCCCTGGCGACCGCCGCCGACGCTGCTAAACAGCCTTCCGCCTTTGTCGCGGACCGGCCGCCGCGCCGGCGCTATCCAAGGGTCCTGCCCAAATACCGCAATCCATCATCACCCTCGGAAACATGGTCCGGGCGCGGAAAGACGCCGCACTGGCTCGCCAATGCCCTGAAAAAAGGCCGCAAGATCGACGATTTCAGGATCGTCCGCGCTGACAAGACCCGCGAGTAGGAGGCGCCTGGCTTATCGGCCGTTCGCCGGACACTTTACGCTTCGAGCGAAACGGCGCCGCGAGTAACGGCGATGAGCAGCGACCGACAACACGGTCTTCCCGGCAGGCTGAGCGAACAGGGGGAGCGGCGCAGCCCCGCCGGCCTCGACCGGGAAGCTTCAGACGACCTGGCCGCATTGATACAATCCAGCGTGACCGAAATCGCCGTGATGTGGCTGCTCCATAACTGGTCACGCGTCAGGGAACGGGGAGCTGAGCCTCTTGACCTGCGGATCGAGAATTTCAGCACCACGGGGCTTGCAGCGATCGCAGCCCATTGGCCTCTGCTTCGCCATGCGAAGCGGGAATATTTATGGATGATCTATTTCAAGGGTCTCCTCGCCGCGGCCACCCATCCTCATGAGCAGATGATAAAAGCCATCAAGCTTGTTGAGGAGCGAAGCCGGGTTCAAATCTCCGGCGAGCCGATGACAGACCGGGACGCCAAGAGGTCGCCCGGCCAGCTATCGGAGTTGGAACTACTGGAGCATATCACTAAGGCCTTGCGCCAAGCCGCCCCTGGAACGTGACCAGATACGGTCCTGCCAATGCAACCTTGAAGGCATGTCCTTCACCCCTCCGCACTCTCGCGCTTCATCAGATTGTCGCGCAGCGCGGCCACGGGCCGCCGGAGCTTGCCGAACTCCTCCGGCGGCTGGCCGCAGGCCTGTTGCAGGGGCTCTGCATCGCCTTCCGGCGCAGTTTGTGGCCGGCGTCGGTCAGGCTGACACCACCGCCGTTCGTGCTTCGGATCGCGGGGGGCACTGCAGATAGCCCATCTCCTCAGCTTCTTCAGAAATCGGCGTCAGGGTGTTGGTTTCGAGAAACAGCTTGTCACCGAAGCTTCCGACGATCCAATTGCCCTCCTCTCCAGCCCCATGATGGCGATGTATGGGGTGTAGGTGATGCCGAGCGGCGCAAGGCTCGCCTTATATGTCCGGCCGAAGGCGAGATTGGCCGAATACACCGCAAAGTACAGGAAATTCGATAGATGACGGTTGGAGGTCGTGGCAGCGCCCGCGCTGTAAATACAGACTTTCATCGCTCTCTTTACGAATTTCAGAAGAGAAATTGGCGAATGTCCGGTAAGTCCGGTATGTGGGTGCTTGTCGCAAATGATCTCAACGTGACACATTAAAAGGCCTCGCGGCGCTCCCAAGCCGGACGGCCGGTCTGTTTTTCATTTTCTTCTTTTTTCGTTCGCGCCATCGCGAGAGTATGACGGCAACTCCCAAAGGTGAAAACGCGATACGATTAGAGCGGCTATCGGAAAGAATCTCAAAATGCATTTGGAACGCCCAAAACATATTGCGCTTATTTCGCCTGTTTATAATGACTGGAAATCATTCATCGTTTTGGCCCGTGAAATTCAAGCCACGATCAATCGGTCCGAGGCTTCGATCGACATCTTTGCAATTGATGACAGTTCTACAGAGGACAGCCGGGAAATTATCGATTCCGTGAATGACCTGCATATTGGGATCAGTCTAGTGAGGCTGTCTTGCAATCTCGGGCATCAGAGAGCAATCGCAGTCGGTCTCTCACTCGTAAACGAACTCGATTATGACGCCGTGATCGTAATGGATAGCGACGGCGAGGATTTGCCATCCGACATTCCGGCAATGCTTCATGCACATGACGATAATCCGGACGCCATCATCGTCGCTCGGCGCGCACAGAGATCGGAAGGCCGCGTCTTCCGATCTGGCTATGTGGCCTTTAAAATGGTCTTCCGGATACTGACAGGAAAAGTAATTGACTTTGGAAATTTCTGCCTGATCCCGCGTCGCCGGGTCAACCAGCTAACGAGCATGTCGGAGTTATGGAATCATCTCGCCGCTACAATCGTGCGGGCCAAGATACCCCTGGTCCGTCTTTCCACAAAACGCGGAACACGTTATGCAGGGCGCTCACATATGAGCGTTGTTACATTGGTCCAGCACGGCATCAGCGCCATGTCGGTTTTCGGCGACGTGCTATTCGTGCGATTGAGCGTGTTGGCGGGGCTATTGCTCACTGCCGCCATCGCAGTGGCGACGACCGCGCTTATAATTCGGCTCTTCAGCACACTGGCAGTGCCTGGATGGGCAACCCTCGTCGTCGGTCTTTCCGCGCTAGCGATCGTCCAAGCGCTATCTTCACTTCTGGTGGCAACGATGCTGGCGATGTCGAACCGCTCGACCTATACTTTCATTCCCAAACTACACGCAAAGTCGTTCGTCGATCAGATTATAACCCTGGGAAGCAATGAGCAGCGCGTACACTTACGAGGGGTCTGAACTCGAACTGTTTTCCAAGGCCCATAACTGGAAAACATACTGGAGCTCGTTCCTTCATTCATATCTTGGCGAGGACGTGCTCGACGTCGGGGCTGGAATTGGCGCCACCGCCGCCGTGCTCTGCGGCAATGCCCAGAAGTCGTGGACTGCCCTTGAGCCGGATAAGAATCTCGCGACCGGGTTGTTGGAACGGCAGCGGGCGCAGTCCGTGCCCGCAAGCTGCACCGTCCGCGTAGGAACGATATCGGACCTTGGAGCATCGGAGCTGTTTGACAGCGTCCTATATATCGACGTGCTCGAGCACATCGGAGACGACCATAAGGAATTTAACAGCGCGGCTCAACACCTCAAACCTGATGGCCATCTTATCGTCCTAGCTCCCGCACACCAGTTTCTGTTCTCTCCGTTCGACAAATCAGTCGGTCACTACAGGCGATATGACATCAGATCGATGGCAGCGTTGCATGCTGACGGCCTCAAGCCGATCAAGCTCCACTATCTTGACGCCATGGGAATGATTGCAAGCTCTGCAAATCGTTTCCTTCTACGCTCCGGCATGCCCACAGCCTCGCAGATCGCAATCTGGGATCGGCTGATGGTACCGACATCCCGCATCATTGATCCATTGTTGGGATACAGACTCGGCAAATCGATCCTGGGTATCTGGCAAAAACACCTATGACGTTGGCGACATCCCCAAAAGAAAACATGAACGAAGCCGGGAGGGTTGTTTCCGTCTTTTCTGCGGCCGTACTCGCGACCGTGGTCATCGCCGCTACTGCGCTCTATGCGAACATAAACAAGCCGATCTGGATCGATGAGTTTCTGCATTTCGCCTTCGGCGCATACGGATCGACTGGCGAAGCATGGAGAGTGATTACCGCCAGCATAAATTCCATTAACTTCAACCAGACCGGCGTATACATGATCGTCGACTTCTGGCTTTTGAAAATTTTTGGCGCGTCAGCCTTCTGGCTCAGGGCGCCGAGCATCCTGGGCGGACTTCTGTTGTTTGCCGGGGCGATTTGCGTGCTGCGCGCAAAGCGTTTCAACTTGCTTTGGCAGATAACGATCGTTCTGCTGTTGATGCGGCAATCGAATGTCAGCACCTTTATTGGCGAAGCACGGCCCTATATGCCGTTGGCAGGCTGCGCCGTCTTTACTCTCGCATACTATTTAACGCCGCCAGTTGAACAAAATCTATTCTTCAAAGTGTGCGGCGTCCTCGCCGTATGCATCGGCTCGTCGATGCATCCTTATTTTTTGTTTTATTACTGCGCCATCATCGCGTTGACTTACTGTGATGCAATCTCGTGGAACTGGCGCAACTGTTCTGTCCGAGGGATTTCGCGCCACTGCAAGCCGGCTCTGTTTGCCGCAGCATTATGCATTTACTTCAATATAGGCGCCCTCACCTGGATTCCCCGGCAGCCAACGCTATCGTTCGATCCTTTCCAATGGATCAAAGCAGAAGCCCTCCTCGGCGTTGGCATCTATACCCACTTCGAGTTCTTTTTAGGTCCCAACGCACTTCCGTTGTGGCTGCGCATGGTCTTTGCGACGATCATATTCTGTACGATTGTAATCCTAATCATTGTCAGCCCGAGATTGCGCCCCGCGCTAGCGACCCCGCTGGCGCTCGTAATCGGCTCTCTAGTCTTGTCTGCGCTTCTTTCGATGATGTCGTACCGATCGCACTACTGGATACTGCAGAGACAATGGATTGCCTCCGTCGCCCTTACCTGCATCGGTTCGGTCTGGCTGTGCGCGGCCATCGCAAATGCAATGCCGACCAGAGCAAGAATGGCCGCGATAGCGCTGGTCTCGGCCTTCGCCCTGCTTCGAGGAGAGCAGGCGGCCCGTCAACAGATTGATAAAATCGCTCAATGGCGGCTGGAGCAGGCCGAGCTTGCCAGGGTTCCTGCGGAGCAGATCGCGCGCGATCGCGGCAGCACGAAGCCAGAGGAGTTTGTCTCTCTCGCCAACCAGAACATCCGGTCGGGCGGTCCAGTTTGGCCGCTCTTCATGAAGTATTATGCTCAGGCGGGGGTATCAGGAAATTAAAGCCGGCTGACAGCAATATCGAGCCGATCGCCTTTTCCGACATCATGCCGAGTACAGCATCGCCAATATCTACGTTCCGTTTTCCAGCCGCTCCCTCAAGACCTTGTCTTTCAACAGATCATCAAAATAAGCGATGGTCTTTTGCAATCCGTCGCGCAACGGCGTTGTCGGCTGCCAGCCGATCTCGGCTTTCGCCTTGCTGATATCCGGCTGGCGCCGCCGCGGATCGTCGCTGGGAAGCGGCCGGTGCACCAGCGCCGATCGCGACCCGGTCAGATCGATTACCAATTCAGCCAGCTCGCGCATGGTGAACTCGACCGGATTTCCAAGATTGATCGGCCCCGTGACATCGTCTCCGCTGGCCATCAAACGGATAAAGCCATCGACGAGATCGTCGACATAGCAAAACGAGCGCGACTGCGTGCCGTCGCCATAAAGCGTGATGCCTTTTCCGAGAAGCGCCTGAACGATGAAATTGGAGACGACCCGTCCGTCATTCGGATGCATGCGCGGGCCGTAGGTATTGAAGATACGCGCTACCTTGATGCGCAGGCGGTGCTGGCGCCAGTAATCGAAGAACAACGTCTCCGCGCAGCGCTTGCCTTCATCGTAGCATGACCGCACACCGACCGGATTGACGTTACCCCAATAGTCTTCGGTTTGCGGATGAATGCCCGGATCTCCGTAAACCTCCGACGTCGATGCCTGGAAAATCCTGGCCTTCAACCGCTTCGCAAGACCAAGCATGTTGATCGCGCCGTGCACGCTGGTCTTCGTGGTCTGCACGGGATCGGTCTGATAATGGATCGGCGAGGCCGGACACGCGAGGTTGTAGATCTGGTCCACTTCCACATACAGCGGAAACGTGACGTCATGCCGGATGATCTCGAAACGCGGATGCCCGAGCAGCGTCTCGATATTGTGCCGCGTTCCCGTGAAGAAATTATCGGCGCAAACGACGTTGGCGCCCGCGGCGATCAGCCGTTCGCACAAATGCGAGCCGAGAAAGCCGGCGCCGCCGGTGACGAGAATACGGTTTTCGAGATGCATGGAAACAACGCCTTCCTCTCAGATCGCCAACTCAAAAGAACGCCGGTTCGATATTGGTGATGCCCACAACGGATAGTCCGGATCGCATCTCACCACGCCGCACAGGGGATGAGCTGCATTGAAAATGCCCCGCGAAAGCTGCCGCTATGAGGTCGCATGGCGCCCCTCTCTAATCTCATCACCTTGCGGCAGCATCCCTTCCACGACCTTCCAAACGTTATCCGTCGCGATATCGCCGATGCATCGGCCCGGCTCGTCCGGCTGACGCGGATAGACGCACTGCCAGTTGCAATGATAGCAGGACATCGGTTGATGCACGATCCTGAGGTTGCCGGACGGCGAATCCACCTCCGCGGGATAGGGAAAAAACCTGCCGAAATGCCCGCCGCCAAGAATCACGGCCGCAGGCTTTCCGAGAGAGGCGGCGATATGGGCGGCTCCGGTGTCGTTGGTGATCACGAACCGCGCGTCCGCGAGCACGCCAGCCAGTTCGGACAGGCTGGTCCGGCCGCAGGCGTTCTCCATCGGGATATCTCCGGCCCTCTTCATCACGTCTTCCGCAATCGTCGAATCTGACACGCCGCCGCAAATGATGCACGACCAGCCCGTCCGGGCATGGATGCGCGCGGCGATCTCGGCAAAACGCTCCGCGGGCCATCGCCGGATCGGGGAAGCGGCACCGGGAAACACAACAAAATAGTCGCCCGACCCGGCAAGCCAGGCGGGACGCTCGATCATCGCGGCATCGAGAGGCGGAATTCGCAAACCACCTGTCGCACCGAACTGCCGGGCGAACGCCCAGTTTTTTTCCATGTCATGGACAAGGGTCTCGCTGTCGGAGACGAGGCGGGTGTACCAGCGATCGGTGAATCTTTTCACCACAGACTGGGCGTTGGATAAATCGCCGGTGTGGCCGATGCGCCGCGCGGCGCCGGTCGCCCTCACCAGAAAATCGTCGATCCAGGGACACCGCGAAAAAATGGCATTGATCGCGACGCCGAACCGTCGCCTCGCAATCTTCCGATACACCGTCCTGCGATACGCATGGTCTCGCAGAAGCCGCCCCGGCTCGACGGCCATCACTTCGTCGAAAAGGCCCGTCCGCTCCGCGAACGTGCTCCACATCTGCGTGGCGATCAGGGTGAGATGATAGTCCGGCCGCGGGTAATGCGCGCGTATTGTCCGCGCGCCGTCGAGCCACAGGATAAAGTCACCGATATTGTCGGTGCGGACGATCGCGACGCTCTTGTGCTTCCGGGACAACAGCGAAAAAGGCGCAATGGCCGCGTACAGATCGGCAAAGCGCATTAAAAGAGCCACCGCGTACCTGGGCAGCCTGACGGCGGATTCCATCACCTGGCGAACAGGATCGGGAATGAGGGTCAATGCCCGCCAAAGCGCACGGCGCGGGCTGACCGCCGGGACAATGATCCGGGGCAGCATCAGCCACTGGGAATTGCGGATCGAATAATAGGCCGGATTAAAATTCCGAAACTGATCCTTCGCCAGTTTCCGGTTTACGTCGGCTTCAGGACCATCCCACGCTTGACCGCGACGCTGGGCTACATGCGCGTAATCGTGATTCTGATGGATCGGCTTCACCACCTTGGACAAGTCCACGATCGGGACGTCATGGCTCAGCAGATATTTGATCAGGTAATTGTCCCATGCAGGACGGCCGATCGCAAAGGGCGGCAAGGAGCCGATGGCCCCGCGGCGAAATGCGAAATAATCGTGGGCGACCTCGGCGTGCTGATGCCCGCTGCTCTCGACCAGAGCGCGAATTTTCTTCGTCCATTCCTCCGTCCAGCGATCGATCGGCGCGTCCCAATCGAGATCCCAGCGCCGCCCTACGGCAGCGAAAGTTTTCCACTTCGACAGCCGTTCAAGGGCCGCAGGGAAATCAGGCAGCAGAATGATGTCGCCGTTGATGTAACAGACGACGGAGTGCGCGCCGACCTTCTGCGCCTCGGCAAACATTTCGCTGATCAGCGGCGTGCCGAATTCGTTGCAGGCGATATCGGGAATGTAGTTGGCGTTGACCTCGGCGAGAACACCGGCATCGCCGCTCACCTCTCCGAACACGATGATCTCGCAATCCGGCACGGAAGACCGCCAGCTGCGCAGCGCATTACGCTGCTGGATCGCGGTCGTGCCGTCAAACGGCTTGAGAGATGTAAAGAATGTGATCACCCGCGCCTCGAATCAGCTCCCGAGCTCGCCGTTTGGCCAGCCCGTCGGACGAAACGGGCCGCCGCGCGCAGCGGACGCCAAAGTCCGATTCGTTCCAGCAGCGGCTGCGCCCGCAGCACCCGCAGGCGGATACGGGTCAGTCCATCTGAAATAACGCCCTGTTCGGAGATGTTGTGCAGATAGAGCTTCTCGAAATCGTCGGCGGCCTTGTTGGGCTCGATCAGATTCGGATGCTTCAAGGGAAATTTCATCGACGCGGCCGGAACGAGATAACGGCGGTCGACCTCAAGCGTATGTGTCGCCGCTTCGCCAAAACCGATGTTCGTGACAAGATTCACATCGGGAGCAACACACAGCCCACCGCCGGCCAGAACGCAATACAGCCACTGATAGTCCCAGGTATCGATCCTGCCTGCGGAGACCTCGTCGAAACAATGCTCCCAATAGCGTTCCAGGATCTGGTTGCCGGTAATCTTTCCAAGCCATGGCGTCCCGCGCCGGCGAGGCCAGTCGGACATTGAATAATCGAAATTCCGCCAGGCCCGGCGCCAGGTTGCCCATCCCCAGCAATGCGGAAAGCGCGAGAAGTAATAGCTGTCGGCGGTCCGGCTCACGCCATTCTGAAAGTTGTTGCCGGAGATCATCGCGATGCGCCGGTCATCGCGGTAGCGATGCAGCAGCTCCGTGCAATAGGGAAAGAACGTTGGATCGGCGAGGCAGTCGTCTTCGAGAATGACCGCCTCCTCTACCAGACTGAACGCCCAGTCGAGGCCGCTCGCGACACGCTTGCCGCATCCCATATTGGCTTCGGAGAAATTCTTCTGCACGTCGCATGGCCAGTCGACAGCGTCCACGACCGCGCGCGTCGCCGCGCAGAGCTCGGCTTCGCCCGCGCGACCGGCACGAGGACCATCCGCCACGACAAGGAGCCGGGCCGGCCGGGCCGCGCGGATCGCCTCGAAGGTGCGGGCGGTTGGCTCCGGCCGGTTAAAGATCAGGAAAACAATCGCCAGATCGTTCATTTCAGTTTCCATATGGCGCGTCGACGCACTTATTCAGTGTCATTGATCCTGCCGCCCCCAAGACTAAGCGCGTGATCGCGCTGGATATGGCGCCATGTCGGCAATGCCTCGATGACGATGCGCGAACATAGCAGCACTCGGCTTGACAAGCTTCTGCGCACCATCCGGGACAAGTTGCGACCGAGAGGCTGCCGGGTAAAAAGGTGCCATCCGCCGACAGAGACTAGCGAATAGCCAAACCTCGCAGCAATCATCTGCAACGCTTGTGGGGAATAAAAGAAGACATGCTGTCCCGTACTTGGAGAAAGATACCACCAGTCCTGCTGATAGGCTGGCGAATAAGGCTCCGTGCTCGCAAAAAAGGTTTCCGGAGCAAGCCGGAAAATGGCCTCCAGATCCTTGCCCGGCTCTGGAAGATGCTCAAGCAACTCAAACGAGCTGACCATATTGAAGGAGCCAGGGACCAATTGCTCCTTCTCTGTCTTAAAACTCAACGCATATTCGCTGGTCCCATAAGAATCATAGGTCCAAGCATCGATTCCGATATCCCTGAGAAGACGACACAACAAGCCGCTGCCGCCGCCAAAATCCAGCAGCCTGACTTCCCTCATCCGCAACAGGCGAAGCAAAACCCAGATGGCCGCGCGGCAAGTCAGACATCGTCCTACTGCACCCACGTCGCTTTTGGTGAGCGAGGTCTCATAAGCCTCAGCGAGCCAGAACGGCTGCTCGGTTTGCAGACTTCCGCATTTGTCGCAGCGATAATAAGCGACATCGTGCTTATTCAGCACCAGCAAATTGAACTGCTTCGTCAGCGGCCCCGAACATAGCCTACATAAGTGCATCAACTGCCCCCGGCCGGTACACTGAGCGAATCGGATTTCGCTGACGAGGTTTTGGATGCTGGCTTCGAAAGCAACGAGAAATCAGCGCTATCGTGCACACAAACAATATTCTGAAACGCAAATATCTCATGAAGCACCGGCCTGTAGTCGGTAATATCGACGGCCCCCTCCGGCAACAGCCGATAAAATCGATATGAACCGAGAATGCCGAGATAGTCGCGCATGAACGTTCTTGAGATGACGTTCATTTCGTTGAACTCAAACTGCACAACTTTAATGCGCCCTGCCCTGATAAGAGATTCGGCGCCGCGCAAGACAGCCAGTTCGTGACCTTCTGTATCTATTTTCAGAAGATCGATTTGATCAATTCCCAGTCTTGCAACGATGCGATCAAGAGTTTCGCACTCTACTTCCTGGCCCCGCGCCTCTTTCTTATGAATGCTCGTAAAGACTTCGGAGTACAGCGAAGCATGCTCGGAACCGTCTTCGTCCGTGTAATCGAACAGGGTCAGTGAGCCTGGCTTATCTCCGAGCGCCAACTGGTATGCAAACAGATTAGGTCCGGTTTCCTTTTCGAGAATCTGGAAATTCATGGGATGCGGCTCGAAGGCGTGCACGATCGCACTCGGAGCGACCCCATGCACCAGTCGTGCATAGTCTCCCTTATTGGCACCGACATCGAAGACGACAGCACTTGTCCTGTTGCGAAGGCATCGTTCAAGAAAGTTCTGCTCGCCCGTTTGATAGGTGGATTCGTAGTTAAGAACTCCCATGGCGTGAAGGCCATGAAAGAAAAGCTCATCAGGAGCAATTTGGTTCGTAATGCGGTCGAGAGCGCGCTTGTAAGTTTGCGGGGATAGACGTCGAACGATCCGGAGCAATGTTGCAACCGTCCATGCAATGACCGCAGCAAAATATAGTTGCATCCTCTAAATCTCTCTCGCGGAAGGATTCATGCGAGGAGCAGCCCGATCGGACTCTGCCTCCTCCCAATACAGGACAGGTGCCAGTCTCGCCGGCCGCGACGTCACCCAGAACGGAGACGTACAAAGTCCGCCTTCTATGGTGAACCCGATCGAGGGACCCCCAGGCGGCACGATCCACTCCCTAAGATGCAAACAGCTAACGAATTCGATATGGTACCGTCCTTCATTGAGCATCTGTCGCGGAAGCGCTGTGCGAAGCAGCATGCGGCCCGTATGCAGAGGGGGCCAGTCTCTCGGATCGCTGTCGGTCTGATAAGACCACCAAAGACGCTCGCCGTCCTCAGCATAAATCGCATATCCGACCTGGAGGGATGGATCGATGTCACTAATATCGAGGTCGAATTCCAGAAATAGCGGCGCGTTGATCGGCACGGTCTGAGTAACGGTCGCGCCGGTCTCATCAATCAGACGAAGCGCATGAATCTCGACCTGCTTGCGTCCACTCGCGGTCTCCGGCCGCCGCCATTCGGCGCGGTCGGCATCGCCTCCACGCGAAAGATACGAGCGTGTCGCGCGAGGAACATTGGTATCATTCAAGCAAACTGCGCCCTTATCCAGCCAGATCACGCGCGTACACAACGACTGGATGGCATTCATGTTGTGGCTGACGAACAGTACGGTGCGGCCATGGCCTGCAACGTCTCTCATTTTTCCGAGGCACTTTTTCTGGAACTCGGCGTCACCGACAGCCAGCACCTCGTCGACAATCAAAATCTCCGGCTCCAGATGCGCGGCCACTGCGAAGCCCAGCCGCGTCTGCATGCCGCTCGAATAGCGCTTGATCGGCGTGTCGAGAAAACGCTCGACGCCCGAAAACGCAACGATCTCGTCGAAGCGGCGCGTCACATCGGCGCGGCTCATGCCGAGAATGACGCCGCTCATGTAGATGTTCTCGCGGCCCGTCAGTTCGGGATGAAACCCCGTCCCGACCTCGAGCAGCGATCCAAACCGGCCGTGAATCTCGGCGCTGCCGGTGGTCGGCTGCACCACACGCGAAAGAATCTTCAGAAGCGTGCTCTTGCCGGCGCCGTTGCTGCCGATGATGCCGACGATTTCGCCATGCTCAATCTCGAAGGAAAGATCGCGCAGGGCCCAGTAAGGCTCCCCCCGGCTGCCGAAGAAGGCGCGGCGCAGATCCGACAGGCCGCGCGATTCATTGACGGCGCTTTGGCTGCCGATCGCGTAACACTTGCCAAGTCCGGTGGCGCGGATCGCGAGCCTGCTCATGCGGGCAGCCTTTCTGTCAGCCCGCGCCTCCCGCAGGCGCGGCGCAGCGGGTTCAATGGGATCGCGGATGCGGCAGGCTGTGATGTCATGAATAGTCAGGCACGCTTTATGATGAGCAACAAAATCAGATGCGGTCGACGACCACAGGCTCGATCAGCCGAAAGACGGCAAGTCCGGCGGCAAACAGGATGGCGATGATCGGAAGAGAGACGGCAAATCCCACCCAGTCCAGCTGCACCGCATCCGGAAATACCGACCAGCGCATCCCCTGAACCACCATCGTCAGTGGATTGAGATAGAGAACCCAGCGCCAGGCCTGAGGCACGAGATCAACGGGATAGATGATCGGCGTGAGATACATCCATGTCTGCAGCAGGAACGGCACGATGTGACTGATATCGCGATAGACGGCGTTCAGAGCCGAGAGGAGCAGGCTGATCCCGATCACGAGCAGCATCAGCAAAGCGACGAACAGCGGCAGAAAAATAATCTGGAAATTAAAGAAGCGGCCGTAGATGATCACGAAGACGAACAGCACGGCGAGATTCACCGCAAAATCGACCAGCGAGGCCAGCACGCTGCTGATCGGCAGAACCATGCGCGGGAAATAGACCTTGTTGATGATATTGGCGTTCGACAGCAGGCTGCTGCTGCCATTACTCACGGCCCGCGAGAAATACTGCCACGCCACCAGGCCGGAGAGCGCAAACAGCGGATAGGGAAGACCGTTCGACGGAAGGCCGGCGAGCTTGCCGAAGATCACGGTGAAAATGACCGTGCCCACCACCGGATTGATGATTGCCCAGCTGATGCCGAGGATGGTCTGCCGATACTGCACGGCGATCGTCCGGCGCGTAAACACCATCAGGAGATCGCGCGCCGAAATCAGCTCCGCGATGCCGATGTTGTACCATGCACGGGATGGCGTGATGTACGTCACCTGCGATGACCGATTGTCCATTGAGCCTTGCATTCTATGCACCATCACGCAGGCGCCGCTCCACGCCGCCCGCAAATATCTCACGTCTCACAGGCCGAGCGGCCATCCGATGGCGGCCATGTTCCGACTAGGATGATCGGAAATTGTTCGGACCTTACGTCCACCAGGCGAAGGCACCCCTCCGTCCCCGCGGGTCCGGTCTGCCCACGCGAGCGTCATAGACAATATCTCCGCCCGGCGCGACCCTAGAGTGAGGGCGACATCACCGTCAAGGCGGCGGTTCCGGTGGCGACCGCTGGTCTTCCTGTATTTACAGAGGCTTAGAGCACCACAGACCCGCTCCTGATCGCGTCGGGCAACGCCGGCGCCGGGGACCCGCGAGGGTGCGGGCGGCGGAGGAATCACGAGCCAGGATGATGAAGCCCATAGACCGCAGCAACCGCCTTTGCCGCCGCGAGAACGGGCCCTCAGCCGGATGGCGCCGCTCTCACGCCGCCTCCCCGCTCCCGCGCTTTATCAGATTGTCGCGCAGGGCGGCCACGGCCTGCCGGAGCTTGCCGAACTCCTCCGGCGGCAAACCGCAGGCCTGTGCGAGGGGGCTCTGCATCGCCTTCCGGCGCAGCTCGCGGCCGGCGGCGGTCAGGCTAACCACAACCTGCCGCTCGTCCTTCGGGTCGCGGCGGCGCTGCAGATAGCCCATCGCCTCCAGCTTCTTCAGGATCGGGGTTAGGGTGTTGGATTCGAGAAATAGCTTTTCGCCGAGGCTGCCGACGGTCTGGTTGGCCGCCTCCCCCAGCGCCACGATGGCGATGTACTGAGTGTAGGTGATGCCGAACGGCGCAAGGATCGGCTTGTAGACCCGGCCGAAGGCGAGATTGGCCGAATAAACCGCAAAGCACAGCAGATCCAACAAATGACAGCCGGCGGGGTCGCCGGCGGTCGTGGGGGCGCTCATGGCCTCCTCCCCATCACTCCAGAAGTTTGCGCATAATATATCGCATCCGATTAAATCGGAAGCGCTTATATTTAATATAGCGTCGTGCGCTATGGAGCCTGGCCGAAACCGAGCTTCTCCGCCTCCGCGATGACCTGCGCGAAGGCGGGAGACTCACCCTTGCCGCCAAGCACGACAATGGAGCCCCCGCCCACCGGCCCGGTGAGGCCGGGATCGGTGGCGATGAACACCGCGATCAGCGGCACCGCATAAGCCGCTGCCAGATGCAGCAGGCCGGTATCGACGCCGACCACCAGCGCCGCGTTGGCGATGACGCCGGCGGTGGCATCGAGCGGCTGACGCGCGAGGATGCGGCTTTGCGGAATGCCACCGGCTAGGCGTTCGCAGCGCAGGCGCTCGCGCTCGGTGCCCCATGGCAGCACCACGTCGAGGCCTTGCCGCCGCAGCCATTTGCCAAGCCCGATCCATTCGGACTCGCGCCACTCCTTGGTCGCCTTCGAGGTGCCATGCAGCAGCACCGCATAAGGCGCGCCCGCCGCGGCCGGTGGCCTGACGAGACCGTAGTCGATCACGGCATCCGGCTGATAGCCGAGGCTGAGGCCGGTCAGCGTGCGGTTGCGCGTCACCGCATGCAGCGAACGCGAGACGCTGTGGGTGACGTCATAGAAACGCGATGCCAAAGGCTCGCGGATGCTGGACGCATCGTAACCGTGCCGTTCGCCCGGCGCGTAATGCGCAATCAGCGCGGAGCGCAGCAGCCCCTGGGTGTCAATCGTCTTCGCAGCAGAAATCTCGCGCAGCCGCGCCTTGAATGCCGACACCTCGCGCCATGTCGCGGGCGACAGCAATTGCGAACGCCAGCGCCGCGTGGCCACCGGCACCACCTCGTCGATCGCCGGATGCAAGCGCGCCAGCGGCGCGAACGCCTCCTCCACCACCCAGGTGAATTTCACATCGGGATTGTGCCGCCGGGCATCGGTCATCGCCGGCATCTGATGCACCACGTCGCCGAGCGAGGACGTCTTGATGAAAATGAGACCAGGCGCGTGAGCCATGGGATTCCGCAAATCGAGTGAGATTTTGGAAACCATAAAGCGTGTTCCGTGGCGAATTGCCAAGAAAATCGGCGGAAAACCCACGCGTTATACCCCGCCTCCACCCTTCCCCGGCAAGTTTCCGGCAAGGGTTTGGCATCACAGTCGCGCTCAGATCGGGGGCACCATCGATCACGCGACACGGGAGTAACGACAATGACAGTTCTGGTTACCGGCGGCGCTGGATACATCGGCAGCCACACGGTTCTGGCTTTGGCGGAAGCGCGCGCCAGCGTAGTCGTGATCGACAATCTCTCTACCGGTTTCTCCAGCGCGCTGCCCGAAGGCGTGCCGCTGTTCATCGGCGATGCCGCCGACGAAAATCTGGTCGAGGGCGTGATCGCGCAGCATGGCGTCACCTCGATCATCCATTTCGCCGGCTCGGTGGTGGTGCCGGATTCGGTACGCGATCCGCTCGACTACTATCGCAACAACACCATGACCACACGCAACCTTCTCAACGCGGCGGTAAAGTGCGGCGTCAGCCGTTTCATCTTCTCGTCCACTGCCGCGGTCTACGGCAATCCCGACCAGATGCCGGTGACCGAGACCGCGCCGACGCGGCCGCTGTCGCCCTACGGCTCATCGAAGCTGATGACCGAGATCATGCTGCACGACGTCGCTACCGCGCATGGCATGAATTATGTGGTGCTGCGCTATTTCAACGTCGCGGGCGCCGATCCGCAGGCGCGCATCGGTCTGCAGACCGTCGGCGCGACGCATCTGCTCAAGATCGCGGTCGAGGCCGCCACCGGCCAGCGCGCCAAGATCGATGTCTACGGCACCGACTATCCGACCCCGGACGGCAGCTGCATCCGCGATTTCATCCATGTCAGCGATCTGGCGCAGGCGCACCTGTCGGCGCTCGATTATCTGCGCATGGGCGGCGCGTCGGTGACGCTGAACTGCGGCTACGGTCGCGGCTATTCGGTGCGCGACACCATCGAGGCGGTGCGCCGCGCCGCAGGGCGCAACTTCGCGGTGCAGGAATCGGGACGGCGGCCCGGCGACATCATGACCATGATCGCAGACACCAGCCGCATCCAGCAGACGCTGGACTGGACACCGCATTTCGACGACCTCGACACCATCGCCCGCCACGCGCTGGCGTGGGAGGAAAAGCTGCTCGCCGCACGCGGCCCGGACGCGCAGGCGGCCACGGCATAGTCGCGGCCCAGATCCTCATGCTGAGGAGCGCGCTCGCGCGCGTCAAACCCTCATCCTGAGGAGCATCGCTGAAAGCGATGCGTCTCGAAGGATGAGCGGAGCGATATTGCATGTCGCGCCGATCCGGGGCACGGGTCTCATGGTTCGAGACGCGAGGCGGCTGCCTCGCTCCTCACCATGAGGATCATAGGCCCGAAAACGGCCGGACCGCGCACCTCACCGTGACCGCAAACTCCCCGTTTTCGCTTGAAAATCAGCCGCATCACGGGCATGGAGACGCATGT
This sequence comes from Hyphomicrobiales bacterium, assembly GCA_017305455.1. Classification (GTDB taxonomy): domain Bacteria; phylum Pseudomonadota; class Alphaproteobacteria; order Rhizobiales; family Xanthobacteraceae; genus Afipia. The sequence continues at coordinate 114,293 of JAFKKO010000112.1, forward strand.
CTCCGCGCAACATTCCGGGACCCGGATGACCGAAGTTCCGAGGAAGATCACCGACGACCCCTATGGCGCGGCCGCGCTGATCCGCCGTCTCGTCACCGAACAGGGGCTCGAATACTGGCCGCGTTATCTGAGAGCCTTCGCCCTGATGGCGGTGTCGGCGGCCGCCACGGCGCTGTCCGCCTGGCTGCTTGGCGAGGTGATCAACCAGACCTATGTCAACCGCAGCGTCTCCGGCATCGTCTCGCTGTCGCTGGTGATCATTGCGCTGTTCGCGGCCAAGGGCGCGGCGACCTACGGCCATTCGGTGATCCTCGCGAAGATCAGCAACGCCATTCTCGCCAACAATCAGCGCCGGCTATTCGCCAAGCTGATGCACGAGAACATCGGCTTCTATTCCGATCGTCATTCCTCGGAATTCCTGACGCGGCTTACCGCCGGCGCGCAATCGGTGACGCAGGTGCTTGGCCTGCTCGTCAGCGCGCTCGGCCGCGATGTGCTGTCGCTGATCGGCCTGGTCGCGGTGATGGTGTTCCAAGACCCGTGGATGTCCCTGTTCGGCCTGATCGTCGCGCCGCCGGCGATGCTGGTGATCCGCAAGCTGGTCAAACGAATCAAGAATCTGGCTCACGACCAGTTCACCGGCACCACCGACATTATGGAGACCATGCAGGAATCGCTGCAGGGCATCCGCACGGTCAAGGCGTTCACGCTGGAAGACACGATGCAGGCGCGCATCGACACCAGCATCGGCGAGGTCGAGCGCAACTCCAACAAGATGGCGCGGGTGCAGAGCCGCTCCAGCCCGCTGATGGAGACGCTCGGCGGCTTCGCCATTGCCGGCGCACTGATGTATGGCGGCTACCGGGTGATCGCGACCGGCGCGGCGCCGGGCCAGTTCTTCTCGTTCCTCACCGCGTTCCTGCTCGCCTACGAGCCGGCCAAGCGCCTCGCGCGGCTCAACATCGAACTCAACTCGTATTTGGTCGGCGCGCGCAAGCTGCTGGAGATCGTCGACAGCCCGGCCTCCGAGCCTGACGACAGCGACAAGCCTGCGTTGCAGCTCACCGAGGCGCGGGTCGAACTGCGTGACGTCACCTTCGCCTATCGCGATGGCGAGCCGGTGCTCCGCCGCATGAGCTTTGTCGCCGCGCCCGGCACCATGACGGCGCTGGTCGGCCCCTCCGGTGGCGGCAAGTCCACCGTGCTTGCACTGCTGCTGCGCTTCTACGAGATCGGCGCCGGCGCCATCGTGATCGACAACCAGATCATCTCCGATGTCTCGCGCAAGTCGCTGCGGCAGCAGACCGCCTATGTCGGGCAGGATGTCTATCTGTTCCGCGCCAGCATCCGCGACAACATCGCCTTCGGCAAACCGGGCGCCACCGAGGACGAGATCATCGACGCGGCGAAAGCGGCCTGCGCGCATGATTTCATCATGGCGTTCCCGCTCGGCTACGAAACGCCGGTCGGCGAGCATGGCGCACAGCTCTCCGGCGGCCAGCGCCAGCGCATCGCGATCGCCCGCGCGCTGGTGAAGAACGCGCCAATCATCCTGCTCGACGAGGCCACCGCCGCGCTCGATTCCGAATCCGAGAAGCTGGTGCAGGAAGCAATCGCGCATCTGTGCCAGGGCCGCACCACCATCGTGATCGCGCACCGCCTGCATACCATCATGCATGCCGACCAGATTCTGGTGGTGGAAGACGGCAGCATCGTCGAATCCGGACAGCACGATGCCCTGCTCGCCCGCAACGGCCGCTACGCCTCGTTCTTCCGCCTGCAACACCGCGCTGCCGGCACGCCGCCGCTGGCGGCGAGCGCGTAGCTTTCTCCCAACCACGGATCATCCCATGAGCGCCGCAACAGACTACGTCATTCCCGCCTTGCCGCAGCCGGCGCTTCCGGTGGCCGGCACATCGCAACTGTTTCCGGTGCGGCGCATCTGGTGTGTGGGGCGCAACTATCTCGAGCATATCCGCGAGATGGGCAATGACGAACGGCTGCCGCCGTTCTTCTTCGCCAAGCACGCCGACATGCTGGTGCCGAGCGGCGCGACCATTCCTTTCCCGAGCCTGACCAAGGACTGCCAGCACGAGGTTGAGATGGTCGTGGCGCTGAAATCCGGCGGCGCCAACATCACTCCCGACAAGGCGCTCGATCATGTTTACGGCTACGGCGTAGCGATCGACCTGACGCGGCGCGATTTGCAAACCGCATCGCGCAAGAAGGAACGGCCCTGGGAGATCGGCAAGTCGTTCGACAATTCGGCGCCGTGCGGCGCGCTGCGCGCGGCCTCCGAGATCGGCCATCCATCGAAAGGCAGGATCTGGCTGTCGGTGAACGGCACGGAGCGGCAGAAGGGCGACCTGTCGGAGATGATCTGGAACGTGCCGGAGATCATCGCGCAACTCTCGCAACAGGTGACGCTCGGCGCGGGCGACCTGATCATGACCGGCACGCCGGCCGGCGTCGCCGCGCTGGTGCCGGGCGATGTGATCGAATGCGGGGTCGAGGGCCTCGAGCCCTTGAAGGTGACGTTTGCCAAGGCGTGAGCGGCGGCACGCTCCTAGTCTCCATCAAATCAACATTCGTCATGCCCGGACTTGATCCGGCCATCCACGTCTTTCTTACCACCGCACGATAAGGCGTGGATGCCCGCGACAAGCGCGGGCATGACGAGAGGGCAATATGCTGCGGCGTCGCAGAGCAAGCGGCCGCGCTTAATACCCCGTCGCCTCGAGATAGCCGACGCCGCCGAGGCCACCCTCGATCCGCACCGGCCCTTCCCAATAGGGAATGCTGGTGCCCATCCAGCTCTGCGCGTTGAGCGGCGTTAGCGTGATGTTCAGCCCGCGACTTGCGATCGCCACCGTCCATGATGTCGGCACCACATGCGCGCCGATCGTGGTCCATGCCGTCGGCGTCATCGCAATGTCAGATGCGGCCAGCACATGCGTCGTCCCATCCGGGTCGATCCAGTTGCCGGAGCGATAATCCGCGCCGTCATCCTGACGCAGCCGGAACAGCATCACCTTGTCGCCCGAGCCAAGATGCAGCGACATCCAGTCCCAGCCCTTCTGGTCCGGCGCGAGCGGCTGGCTGCTCCATTCGCGGTCGAGCCACGCCTGCCCTGTCACCACAACGCGACGGCCGGCGAGCGCGATCTCGCCTTGAGCGGTGAAAAACGGCTGGCTGTAATAATACGACGCCTGCCCGCGGGTCGATTTCTCGCTGTAGCCGCCCTCGCCCTGCAACACCACGGGCCGTGTCGCATCGAGCCGCAGATCGATACGGAAATCGGTGCTCGATGCCACCAGCGCCAGCGGTGCGAGCGTCTGGCCGGACGCGCCGTCGAGCGCGCGCAATTCCCACACATCGATGAAGGCATAGAACGGCGCAGCCGTGGCGCCGGCCTGCCCCACGCCGCCGCGCGCCAGACGCTCGGCAAACAGATGCTGCCCCGCGCTGGTCACCGCCGCATGGCCCATCCAGAGCTGGCGGCTGTCCCAACCCTGGCCTTCATCGCCGGGCGCCATCGCCTGACGGAACAGCGTCCACTGCGCGCCATAGGCCTCGCCATCCTCGCCGCGCAGATTGGCGGTGACGTACCACCATTCGATGCGAAATTGCGGATGCGCGCCGTGATCGGCCGGAAACGTCAGCGCCCTGCCGCGCACCACCGGCGCGTAGCCGTCCGCCTCGCCGCCAAGACCGGCAAAGCCCTGCGCCCGCGCCGGCCCTGCTGCGGCGAGCAATGCCAGTCCCTGAACGAACGCGCGGCGGTGCAAATTCATGTCAACGCTCACTGGCGAAAATCCGGATCAGCCGCGCGGGCGGCATGCGGAACAGCTTGGCCATCGGCACCGCGGCGGCGAGCAGCGCCGCCGCCATCGCAATCGCCAGCAGTTCGACAAGCTGCCAGGGGAACACATGCAGCGGAATCCGCCAGCCGAACGCCCGCACATTGACCACCGCAACGAGGCACCAGCCTACCGCAAGGCCGAGCGGCACCGCCAGCAGTGCCGTGAGCAGCGCCAGCGCCATGGTCTTGGTGAGTTCGACGGCGGATAGTCGCGGCAGCGTAATGCCCATCGCCCACAGCGGCGCAAGCTGCGGCAGACGCGCCCCCGCCAGCGTCAACAGGCTGGTGAGCAGCGCGATGGCGGCAACACCAAGTGTAAAAGCATTGAGCGCGGCGGTGACCGCGAAGGTCTTGTCGAAAATCCGTTTCGATTCCGCCTTCACTTCGGACTGATCTGCGATCTGCCGGTCGCCGAGCTGGAACGTGCTCTGAAGATCGGCAACGACGCGCGGAATGTCCGGCGATGCGATCCGCAGCGCAAGACGCGTGCGCGGGATGTTCGGAAAGTGCTGGACCAGCGCATCACCATCCACCGCAAGCTGGCCGCGTGGATTGCCGTAATCGGCATAGATGCCGGCGATGGTCAGCGGCCAGTCGCCGGTGTCGGTCGGGACGCGGATGGTATCGCCCGGCTGCAAACCGGCGCGCCGCGACAACTGCTCGCTGACGAAGGCGGCATCGCCTTGCGCGATCCTGCGCCACGCATCGGGCGCTGCCGCAAGCAGCGGCCAGCGGCTGCGATACTCCGCATTGTCGGCAAGGCCCATCAGTTCGATGGTCTGCTCTGCCACGCGGGTCTCGGCGCGTCCGCCGGGCAGGATGGCGATCTGTTCAGACCGCTGCTTCAGCCATTGCGCAATGCTGGCGGCCTGCTCGTTGCTGGCGGCATCGAGATAGACATCGGCCATCAGGCGATCATCCAGCCACGCCACGAAAGTGGCGCGGAAGCTGCCGACCATGGTGGAGACGCCGACATTGACCGCGATCACCAGCAACAGCGCCATCAAGGCGAGCGACAGGCCGGGCAGTTGCTGGCGACTGTCGGCGAACGACCATTGCAGCAGCGGTTGTCGCCGATAGCGCGATGCCCAGCGCTCGCTCATCCGCAGCAGCAGACCGAGCATCACCGGCAGCGCGAGCGCGGCCGCCAGCAGCAACGTGCCAAGCAGGCTGAACCCGGCGCCAAGTGAATCTCCAAACAACAGACACCCGATGGCAATGGCCGCCACTGCGATAGCGAGCGCGCCCTGCCGCTTCAGCCAGCGCTGCTGCAACTCTTTCCATGCGTCGGGCTGCGCCGCGGCGAGAATGGACAGACGCTGCAACTTGATGAAGCTGGTCGCGGCGGCGGCGATTGCGCCCGCCATGGTCATGGCAAGGCCGGCGATCCACCACGCCGGTTGCAGCGTCAGTTCGCCGGGAATCTCCGCGCTGTAGAGCCCGCGCAAGGTCGCGGCGACATCGGGCAGCAGCAGCGCGGCCATGCCATAGCCCGCCAGCATGCCGAGGACGCTCCCGACCAGCGCCAGCGCCGCAAGCTCGACAAGCAGCATTGCGTTCAGCGTCTGTGCCGACACGCCGCAGGCGCGCATGGTGCAGAACATCGGCCGGCGCTGCTCGAAGGTCAGACCGATCGCGGAATTGACGATGAACAGGCCGACGGCGAAGGACAGGAAACCGAACGCCGTGAGATTGAGATGGAAACTGTCGGTGAGCTGTTCGAGGCCAGTCTCGCTCTGCGGCGCGACGAGGCGTAGTTGATCACCCACCACTTCAGCCAGCGGAGAAGCGGGACCGAGCGGCTGTCGCGACACCAGCAGGCGCGACACCTGACCCGGCTTCTCCAGCGCGCGTTGCGCAAGACCGATATCGACCACCAGAACGCCGGGCGCCAGTGCCGGACCGACCGCAAGCGGCGGCAGCGCTTGTCCGTTCCGCAATTGCGGCCGCTCGCTCTCGTGCAGACCGAGCAATGTGAGAGTCTCGCGCGCAACGCGGGTCTGATAGGGCGGCAGCAGGAAGGCGCGTAGCGCGTCACCATCCATTTGCGCCATCGCGCCGGCTTCCTTCGGCATGGTCAGCGGCTCGATGCCGACCAGCCGCACCGAGCGGCCATTGATCTGGACGCGCTCTTCAAGCAGCGGCGAGACCGCCCAGCCGGCACGGCGCAGCGCGACGAACAGGCTTTGCGAAAACGTCGCGCCATCCTTCGCAACCAGCGTTGCGGTGCGCGCGCCGCCAAACATCGCCGCCGCCCGCGCATAGCTCTGCCGTGCCTGCTGGTTGAGCGCCTGCACCCCGCTCCACAATGCTGTGGCGAGAACGAGGCCGATCAGCAAGGTCGCAAGCTGCATCGGGTGTCCGCGCCAGTGACTGAGCAGCGTCTTCAACACCCAGCCGCACCGCGCAAACCCGCTGCTCATGTCAGCAATCCGTTGGCAAGATGCACCTGGCGGTCCAGCATCGCGGCAAGGCGCGTGCTGTGCGTCGCCATCAACAGGCTGCAACCGCTGCGGCGAACCAGATCACGGGTCAGATCGAGCACCGCGTCCGCGGTCGTCTCGTCGAGATTGCCGGTCGGCTCGTCCGCCAGCACCAGCTTCGGCCGGCCCGCCAGCGCGCGGCCGATCGCCACCCGCTGTTGCTGGCCGCCGGACAATTGCTCCGGATAGCGCCGCAACAGATCGCCAAGGCCGAGCCGCGCGATCAGTTCGCCCTGCCAAGCGTCATCATAAAGCCCGGCGATCCGGGCCTGAAAGGCCAGATTATCGGCAACGTTGAGGCTGGGGATCAAATTGAACTGCTGGAATACGAGGCCGATCTCGCTGCGCCGGATCTCGGCAAGGCGGCTGTCGGGCAGCGCCGCGATGTTCTCGCCTTCAAGGACAATCTCGCCACTGTCGGCCCGGTCGAGACCCGCGATCAGATGCAGCAGCGTGCTCTTGCCGCTGCCGGATTCGCCGACCAGCGCAACGCTCTCGCGCGGCGCGACGGCAAGATCGACACCGCGCAGCACGCCGATCGTCTCGCCCGCCGCGCGATAGGTCTTTTTCAGAGCGACAACCTTCAGCACCATCGCCCGGCCCGCCTCGTCTTTCGAAAAGGAAAGGTCTGGCGCAATGCTACGGCAAACGCCGCCTTCAACAAAAGGGCGTCGTCACGCCCCGTTCGCGCCGGCGCGATCATTTCTCTCGGCAGAAAAATAAAGCGGCTGCAGCATTGCCCATTGCCGCGCGACGGCTTCGGGCACCCGGCTCAGACGTTGCCGCTGCATGATACGATTGAGACCGAGCTTGATGGTTGCGATATCGACCGCGCCTTTGACGCATTGCATGAGGATTCCCCACGCCGCGGCGGGCGTTTCGCCGGAGCGGACGCCATCGCGCCAGATCGCACCCATCGAGGCGCGGCGGCCGGGCAGCATCTTGCCAAGATCGAGTTGCGGCTGACGATAGCCCAGCAGCACGTCGTCCAGCGCCGCGAAACGGCTGTTGCGATAGCTGCGAAGCATCAGATCGTGATCCTCAGCCTTGGTCAGGAGAGGATTGTAGAGATGCTTCCGGAACCATGAGGCTTGGCCACACCAGCTTGGATGCGGCAGCGGAAAACCGACATAAGGCCGCCGCACGATGTCGGCGTGCTCCGCCGCGCATGGCAGCAGCCCGACCGGCGCGCCCTCCGCGTCGAACACCACTGCACCGCAGCCGAGCACGTCGATGGACGGCTCGCTGCGCAGGCGCTCGACTTGCCGGGCAAGGCGCTCGGGAAAACACAGATCGTCGGAATCCATCCGAGCGATATACGCGCCGGTGCAGAGCGCGATGGCCTGGTTGAGCCGCGCCGCGAGCCCCCGCCCGACCGGCTCGCGCACAAGGCGAATGCGAGGATCACCGATCCCCGCCACGATATCGGCGCTGCGATCGGTCGAGCCGTCATCGATCACGATCAGTTCCCACGCCTCCAGCGTCTGGCGCTGGATCGAGCGAATGGTCGCCTCGACCGTCGCCGCGCTGTTGCGCATCGGCATGATGATGGAAACCAGCGGAGGATTCACGAAGCCACGAGGTCCTGTGATGCAAGGTCGAGAGCCTGGATGTGACAGGCTCTATGGCACAAAAGCGAGCCACGAGGCGACAGAATATTTCACCGCCCCGCGCGACAGCCACCCATCTTACCAGCGCGTCTCTTCATCCGTTCTTTATGCGAGCAATCGCTGCTTCCGCGTCAGCGCGTGGGTGACGATGGCGTCGGATCTATCGGCAGATCCGGATCAGCTTTCCGAGTAAAACAGTCGACCGGGCCAGCCCCCCGCACTGAACGTCGCCGCACCCTTGATCCGCCAGAACACCTCATAGAGCAGTCGCCGCGCAGCGCGGGGGCCTCGCCTGCCGCCGAAAACAGGCACAAGGGCAGCAACGAGCAAGCTTCTGACCCAACTGATCCATCGCAGATCACGATGACGCTTGGCGAGCAGATCCAGCGCGCCTTCGGAGAGCGTCCAGGCTCGCCCTTCTTTCGCTGGCTCAAGGCGATCGAGAATTGCCGTAAAGCGGCGCGCATAGGTATGCTCCGTGCGCGTACGCAGATATCCAGCCCGCGTGATCGCATCGCGCTCCTCCGGGTGATCGAGAAAATGGCGAGCCCGCGCGATCATTTCAGCCGGCGTACTAAAGGTCGCGATCTCGTCCCCAAGCCTGTAATAACGGTCGAGCCCCGCGGCCGTTTCAGTCAACAGAAATCCGCCGGCTCCCGAAACTTCGAAATTACGCGCTTTGATCTGCCGCCCGGACATGAAATTCGGCCCCTGCGCAGCCTGCCCGCTGCCCGAAAAATTGAGAACTATCCGGGAATCGCGAAAAATTCTCGGAACGTCCCTAGCATCAACAACGCCATGTTCGGTGCCGTGGCCAAAACACTGCACGTCGATCCCCGCCTTGCGCAGCATTGCGATCCATTCGGCGCGATAGCCGTACATAGTGCCAACGAAACTGATGTCGTATCGACACTCCCGTGCCGGGCGCGGTTCGGCGAGAGCATCATCCGAGGCCGCCCATTGCGACAGGAAGACGTTCTGCATCCCAGACCGCCGTGCAGCCTCCTCCGCAGCCGGATCGGTGGTGACGTGCAGATCGACATGCGGGACGAAGAACCGCGAGACCTGCCTGAATTTCCAGGAATCGTCGGTACCCCAACTGACAATGCGTGCAGGACTGCGCGCGCGAATAAGATCAAGCGTCTCGAGCCAGATCTCGAAGTGCATGGGTACAAGAAAGATGATGTCTGGCTGAAACTCCGCCACCCGGCGCAGCAGGGAGATGTTGAGATCGGCAAAATCCGAATGCAGGGAGCGATCGCCTGAATCGAGGAAATCAACCTCGTGCCCCAGCCGTTTGAATGCCGGCACAAAATGCACGTAGTCGTAGTTCTCGCCGCGATCCGGATTGCCGTAGGCATAACGGCTCAAGACACAAAGTATCTTCATGCGAGAGTCCAAACCCCAGAACACCGCCTCGGAATCCGAATGAATGCATAGCCCACTTGAGGCGGTCCTGCCTCAATCCTTGGTGAAGATATACATCCCGCAGCCATACTCCTGGCTTGCGCCAGCCTCAAGCTGCGCAACCGGATGAAACTGTCCGCGGTCATCCACCAGCGCGAAGGCAACCTGCCGCAGGGTTCCGAACATTCCTACAACGCCGGCCGGCGCGAACACCCGATGGGCGTTGAAGGAAACCTGCTCGCGCCCGACCGGTGTGGAGAAATATAATTTTCCTCCCGGAGCCAGAACTCTTGCCAGCTCGGCGGCGGCACGCTCGCTGCCCGCCGGGTCGATCGGATCGCCATAACGTCCCAGCCCGATATGCTCCAGCACATGCAGGCAAGACAGGGAATCGATCGAGCTATCCTGAAACGGCAGGCTGAGAATGCTTCCCCCCACGCAAAATAGACCGGGCAACGAAGCGTGGAGCGGACGGTAGTCGACGAAAACCGTCGACACGTTGGCGCTGAGAACACTCAGCACGCTGACGCTCGATCCGACATCGACGTGAACGGCAGGCCGGGCATCCCGCAATCGGCGTGCCAGCCATGCCCCTTGATAGAAATAGTGTGGATCGAACGGCGTCGATGACGTCCAGTCGGTGAGGCAGGGATACATGTCGCGGAGTTTCGGTCGCGCCTTCGACGGCGCAAAAGCTCGATACTTCCACCAGTCACGCCAATAGCGCGGCAGGTAAAGGAAGCCGAGAAGCGGGATCGGCGTAATAAACGCTAGCACAATACGCCGGAGAAGTTTCACATTGTCCTCATGCGATTGATGGTGCGTTTAGCTCTGTGCGCCGGAAACTGTCTTTTGCCGACGGCGAAGCGAATCAAAAGCCGCATATAAGCCCAAATTCTCTAGACCCCGGCGAGCCATTCCGCGAGCGAAGAACATTGCGCGCATGCGCAGTTCGGCCATGGGCCCGAGATGGCCATGCTTTTGAAGTGCTCGAACGATTTCACGAACCGCCAAACCTCGACTCCGAGCGCTAATCCCTCCAGCGCGCACGTTGGTCGTAAGCAGATCAGCGTGTGCTGCTCCAACACTGGGTATGCCGCGCACAAAGAGCTCATAATCCATCGCGACCTCAAAAGAGAGATCGAACCGCCCATAGGTCTCGAAATAGCGCCGGTGCATCAGCATACTGGGATGCGGCACGGTTTCGGCTCGGAGAAATCTGGCCCGATCATAGTCGATGATTGTCCGATACAGCAGCGCGCCAGTACCCCGGTCATACAGATCGCAGTCGCCATAGACTACATCCGGCCAATTCTTGCTATGCGCGAATTCGAGCAGGTCCGCCAGCGCCCGCGGGTGCGCCAGCGCATCGTCGGAGTTCAGGAACATCAGGTAATCGCCGCGCGCGCGATCAATTCCCTTGTTGAAGGCGTCGGCGATTCCCCGGTCAGGTTCGCTGATCCAGCCGGACAGACGATCCGCGTAGCGGCGGACGATATCGACGGTCCCATCGGTCGATGCGCCGTCGATGATCTGATAATCCAACGTCACGTCCCGCTGGGCTAGCACGCTGACGATAGTATCCTCGACAAACTGCGCGCCATTGCGCACGCAGGTGATCACGGACACGACAGGTTCAGCGGTCTCGCTCATGATATGACGTTTGTCAGCGGATCGCCGCATCGGCACGCCGACAATCTCCTTCGACTTCAGATAGGCCCCCGCGCCGCACAGCGCAGGCGGAACGAACCCGCCTGTCGACAGTCGCCGGAACCCGGCATGGAGCGCTCCCTCGCAAGGATTGCATATGGTCGCTCTTGCAACATGGAGCATGCAGCGGTGTCAATGGGCGAAGGACATTTTGGCGGCCCCTTGCGGCCCCTGCCCATGCCGGCCAGCTTCTCACCGCACGTCAAGCAACCGCCGCTCCCACGCCAGCGCGTGGGCGACGATGGTGTCGAGATCGGCATAGGCGGGAGTCCAATTGAGTTCGCGGCGCAGCCTTGCCGTATCCGCGACGATGGTCGCGGGATCGCCGGGCCGGCGGGCCGCCAGGCGCACCGGGAAATCGGTGGCTGATATCCGCTTCACCGCATCGACCACCTCGCGCACCGAATATCCCTTGCCATAGCCGCAATTGAGCGTCGCGCTGTCGCCGCCACCGCGCAGATATTCCAGCGCGCTGAAATGCGCGCCGACAAGATCGGTGACATGAATGTAGTCGCGGACGCAGGTGCCGTCGGTCGTCGGGTAATCCGTGCCATAAACGTCGAGGCCGTCGCGGATGCCGAGCGCCGCCTGCACCGCGACTTTGATCAGGTGCGTCGCGGCGCGGGTCGACTGACCGCACCGCAGAGCGGGATCAGCGCCGGCGACATTGAAATAGCGGAGCGCGACATAGCGCATACTTCGCACCGCTGCGACATCACGCAGCACTATCTCGGTCATCCATTTCGATGTGCCGTAGGGCGACATCGGCTGCGGCAAGGCCGTCTCCGCCACCGGGCTCTGCGCCGGATTGCCATAAACCGCCGCCGTGGAGGAAAATACAAAACGGCGAACACCCGAGCGCGATGCGACGTCGATCAGCGCAAGCGATTTAGCGGTATTGTTGGTGTAATAGGCCGCCGGTTGCTCCATCGATTCCGGCACCACCGAGGAGGCGGCAAAATGAATGATCTCATCCACCTCGTGGGTTTCGATCAGGCGGGACACCAGATCGGCGTCACCGACATCACCTTCGACAAAAGGCACCGCTGCCGGAACAGCAATGCGGAATCCGGTCGCGAGATTGTCGAGCACGACCACCGGCACCCCGCGGTCGAGCAGCCCGAACACCATATGGCTGCCGATATAGCCGGCACCGCCCGTGACGAGGATGGTCATGATTTGAAATCCAGCCCTAGATACCCGGAGAAAATCCCGCACTTAGGACGTCCGGGGTCACCACCTCTTATGCGCTCCTGTGAATCTGTATCATTGCATTCCATAAATACAATTCGCGCAACGCGGGCAGCCTCCCGCGGCATCGCCGGACCTATAACACCACACCGGCGCGCCGTATTTCAAATGGCGATTTTCCACGGATTCCGTTAAGAGACCGGACATCGCCAACCGTCCCAGCCATTGAGCGCATCTGCCTTGGACCAGAGCCGTCCGATCATTCTTTATGTCGTCTCGGAAGACTGGGTTTTCCTGGGGCACCGCCTGCCGATCGCGTACGCCGCCCGCGATGCCGGGTTCGACGTCCATGTGGCGACACGGGTCACCGATAAGGCGGAGGCGATCCGGCGCGCCGGGTTTACGCTCCATCCCATCCCCTACCAGCGCGGCACACGCTCGATCTTCTCGGTGCTCGGCACCATCCGCGCCCTTCGCCGGCTGGAGCGCTCGCTTGGTCCCGCCATTGTTCATCATTCCAGCCTGCAAGCCAGCATCTATGGCTCGCTTGCGGCCAGCGGCAGCGGGCAGCGACAGATCAATGCACTGACCGGACTGGGTTACGCCTACACCTCGCAGAATCTCGACGCGCGTCTGCTCAAGCGCCTCTTCACGCCGCTGCTCCGCTTCTTCCTCAACAGGGAAGAAAGCATCACACTGGTCGAAAATCCCGACGACCGGGCCCAGATCGAAAAGCTCGGGATTGCCCCGGAGCGCATCGCGATGATCCTCGGCGCTGGCGTGGATACTAACCGCTTCCAGCCTCTTCCCGAGCCGGAAGGACCGGTCACCGTAGGATTTGCGGGACGACTGCTCACCGACAAGGGCATCCGGGCGCTGGTGGCCGCGCACCGGCTGCTGGCCAAGCGCGGCCTCGACACTCGCCTCTTGATCGCAGGGGCTGTCGATCCATCCAACCCGGCGTCGGTCTCCGAGGAAGAGGCCGCATCATGGAACCATGAGCCCGGCATCACATGGCTCGGACAGATCGACGATATCAAGGAGCTGTGGGCGAGATCACATATCGCTACTCTGCCCTCGCATCGCGAGGGCCTGCCGGTGAGCCTGATGGAGGCTGCGGCCTGCGGCCGTCCGCTGGTCGCTACCGATGCGCCTGGCTGCCGGGAAATCGCGATTGAAGATCGCACCGGCCTGCTGGTGCCGGTCGAAAATCCGGCGGCTCTTGCCGATGCCATCGCAACGCTCGCCGCCTCACGCGATCTGCGGCTGCGCTACGGCAGCGCGGCGCGCGCCTTCGTGGTCCAACATCTGTCGGCGGAGGTGGTGGGCAAGGCGATCGTCGAGCTCTATCGACGCCACATGGCACATTGATCAGGCCGCCATCTCTGTCGCCAGCCCCTTGTCGCACAGCCGCGCCCCTCACCAATGCACGTGCTGGCTCGGCACGATGAAGGAGGTCTGGGTCGGCTGATGGGCCGGCTCGAAATAACGATAGCCCGCGAGCAGCAGGCCGAGCACCGCAAGCACCGTGACCATGTCGATCAGCCGCTGGTTGCGCCAGCCATGACCGGCGCCGCCGCGAGAACCGCCGGGCGCATGGCCGGGCGGAGCCGGCCTGACCCAACCTTTCTCCGCATCCCCGCCGGGGGGCGGCTCGAGATGCCTCAAGCCGCGGCGAGATCTGTCGCCTGCGTGAGAATGGCCCGCGTGGCGCGGCGTCCTGTCAGTCTCGCCCAAGGATCACACTCCTCGGCTGCTGGAGCCACAATATCAATGTTCATGATACACCCCGCGTTCCGTTTGCGTCCGCAGCAAAATGCATGGAAGGAAAGCGTCAGCCGCCGGCAGCGATCGCCCGGCTCCACCCAGCATCGGTCCCCCGCCTGAAGCGCCTTGGCCGCACATGGAGCAAACCACCCGCAGGACAGGCTGCGCGTAGGCGACGCCCTTATTTCTTCAGGATGGTGTTCGGCTGGCCTTTTTCGACCATGTCGATCACCAGCAGCTTCACCGTGTCCGCGCCGGTGTTGGTGCCGTAGTGCCACTGATCGACCACCTCGACGATGAAATCGCCGGGCTTGTAATCGTCGCTCTTGCCGGTGTCGGCGTTGGTGACGCGGAGCGAACCGGCCTGCACCAGCGCGTAGCGCTGAAACGGATGCTTGTGCACCGGCAGCACCGCGCCCGGCGCGATCTCGTAAGTGGAGACGACGACCTGCGCATCCTTCTGCGGCAGCACGATCGGCTGGCCGCTCGCCGTGGTCGTGGTGGAGAGCACGGGGCGTACGGTGACAGGCGCTTTCGTGCCGGCCGCGACATCCGGGCCCGCGCCATGGCTATCGGCATGGCATGGCGAAGCGAACGCAAGCACGGCGGCGGACAAGACAGCGAACAGAGGCATGCGTTTCATCGGATTTCCTCCATCCGCACCAATATAGAAAGCCCGAGGCCTCGCCTAGCGGCGGATCAGGACAACACCGACGACCAGAAGCACCGCGCCGAGCAGCCGGACCGGACTGACGGCATGCTTCTCCAGCCCGAACGCGCCGAAATGATCATAGGCGAGCGAGGCCAGCATCTGCCCGGCAATCAGCAGCGCGACGAACGAGGCCGCGCCGAGCTTCGGCACCAGAAAAATCGCGAGCGCGATGAACAGCGCACCGAGCATGCCGCCGCTCCACAGCCACCAAGGCGCGCTCCGCATCGCCGCAAGCGACGGCACCGGATCACGCATCGCCAGAACGAACGCGATCATGCACAACAGGCCGACCACATAGCTGGCGACGCCCGCCCACGCCGCCGACTGCAGCACGCCGCGCAGATTGGCGTTGAAGATCTGCTGGGTAATGACCCCGACGCCAGCAGCGGCGGCAAGGAGGGAGAGGATGATGGTTGTGGGCATGAGAGACCTTGCTGCGGGATGAGCGATAGACGATCCAGGTGGTATTCAGAATTGCCACTGAGCCATACAATCATTGACGAGATGTATCATGATCTCGCCTCCTCCCGGATTTCGAAACTCAGCGCATCGCCCGCCACCGGCGCTGTCCCGGCCGTGCCAGTGCCGCAACACACATGCGATGTTCTGATTGGCGATGACGCCCGGTTTCTTTGAACGGCCATTCAAGACCCGGCCTTCAATACCTCACCTTCGGAAACCACTCTTTGCCCCGGCCCTCCGGCGTCATGTCGAGCAGATTCCATAACGGATCGGCCATGTCGCCGGCGCGGTGATGCTGTCCCGGCGCGGACGGAGCGAAGGCCATTTCCGATCCCCAGAAGTGGCGGATGGTCCCGCCATCCTTCTTGAACACGTTGAAGATGGTCTCGTCCCAGTCCTCGTCGTCCGGCACCTTGTGCTGCGCGCGCATGCCGCTGGAGAATTTCGAGGTGTCGCCGAAATAATCGGCGTCGTAGCTGTTGCCGGCCGTCGAGATCAGCGACATGTGCTCCCAGCCGCGTCGGTGCGCCCACGCGGCAAGACGCGCGATCGGCGATTTTGCCACGACGTGAAACGCCGCGCGCTGGGAAATATGTCGCGCGGCACCGTCGATGCCGTCCAGCAGATGCGTGCAGCCCGGACATGGCGATATGCGCTCCGGCCCGTACATGAAGCTGTAGAGGATCAGCGTATCGTGCGGACCGAACAGTTCGGACATCTTCACCTGCTCGGGCATGGCGGTTTCGCCGATGCGCTCGAACATATAGTCTTGCAGCACCTCGCCGCCCGGCGGCAGCGCGCGGCGCTGCGCGGCCACGGCCTCGATCTGCGCACGCAGCCGGATCTCTTCGTCGAGCAGAGCGTTGCGCGCGGCGCGATATTCCACGCTTTCATTGGGGAATTGCAGGTGTTCCATCGCTGTCTCCGAATGCACTTGGCTGCTTTCGGAAAAACATCGTCACGGAATGAGGGTTCCTCAAGACGGCTTACAGATGTGGCTCGCCTCGGCTGTGAACCGCACAGCAAAAAGCCCCGCCATTCCTGGCGAGGCTCTGGGACGCCTGTTTCAGTACATCCGTGAAACATGGCGTGAAATCCGTCGCGCGTCCCGGTACATCCGCGGTGACAGCGCTTTCGAATTTCTGAATTATGCGCAGCAATCATCACGACAGGATGACAACAACGCGACAATAGATCGATTTAGACGAGCGACAGGTTTTCCGCGCTGGTCTTG
Source organism: Hyphomicrobiales bacterium (assembly GCA_017305455.1). GTDB lineage: Bacteria > Pseudomonadota > Alphaproteobacteria > Rhizobiales > Xanthobacteraceae > Afipia. The sequence continues at coordinate 130,731 of JAFKKO010000112.1, forward strand.
CCGCGCATCTTGTCGGTCTTGGCTTCGAATTCCACTTTCTGGCCCTCGGCCAAGCCGCTGAGGCCCGCGCGCTCGACCGCGCTGATGTGAACGAACACATCGTTGCCGCCATCATCCGGGGCGATGAATCCAAAACCCTTCTGGCCGTTAAACCACTTCACTGTACCGATAGCCATGTGTCTCTTCTTTCCAGCAGACGCGCGAATGCGCGCTCACGCACCATGCGCGAGGTATCCAATTTTCAGCATCGTCTTTGGGAAAGGAGCCTGGCGGCGCGTTAACAAAAGAAGGGCCAGCAATCGAATAAAGTCATACATAGCACAGGAACGATGGAACTCAAAGGGATCAATTGCGTTGAATAAAAGGCGGTCTTGCCTTCGGCGACCTGCCACCTCCCCTGTCGAGCAACAGCTAAGGAGTTGTTATGACCAAAACGATTTCGCCTGCGGCGATCGCGCGCAACGAGCGCATGCGTCTTGCCGCAGAGAATGGCGCCATCGCTCTTGCCGAAGTGCGCGCGCGGGATATCGCGGTGCGCAAGAACATGGAGCGGCTGCGCGCCTTGCGACTGGAAAAAGAAGCCAGCGAACCGGCCGCAGCGGAGACGCCGGCACGAAGGAAGCGCACGGCAAAGAAGACCATCGCAGCGCCGGCTTAAAACGGCGTGACCGCATGACCGCAACGAAGCTGCAGTGAGCCTACATTGAGAAAACGAAAGCCCCGGATCGCTCCGGGGCTTTTTGTGTTTCGCATGATCGTCATTGCGAGAAGCAAAGCGACGAAGCAATCCAGTCCTCTCGAGTCGCGCTGGATTGCTTCGCCTCGCTCGCCATGACGAGTCTCAATACCGATAATGCGCGGCCTTGAAAGGGCCTTCCTGCTTCACGCCGATATAGTCGGCCTGGTCCTTGCGCAGTTCGGTGAGCTTGACGCCGATCTTCGACAGATGCAGACGCGCGACCTTCTCGTCGAGCGACTTCGGCAGCACGTAGACTTCCTTCTTGTACTTGCCGTCCTTGTTGTTGGCGTAGAGTTCGATCTGCGCCAGCGTCTGGTTGGTGAACGAGGCCGACATCACGAAGGACGGATGGCCCATCGCGTTGCCAAGGTTCACGAGACGACCTTCGGACAGAAGGATGATGCGCTTGCCGTCCGGGAAAGTGATCTCGTCGACCTGCGGCTTGATGTTGTCCCACTTCAGATTCTTCAGGGTCGCAACCTGAATCTCGTTGTCGAAGTGGCCGATATTGCAGACGATGGCGCGGTCCTTCATCGCGCGCATATGCTCAAGGGTAATGATATCCTTGTTGCCGGTCGCGGTGACGAAGATGTCGGCGCGCGGCGCAGCATCTTCCATCGTCACGACTTCGTAGCCCTCCATCGCCGCCTGCAGCGCGCAGATCGGATCGATCTCGGAGACCATGACGCGGCAGCCAGCCTGGCGCAGCGAGGCGGCCGAGCCCTTGCCGACATCGCCGAAGCCCGCAACCATCGCGGTCTTGCCGCTCATCATCACGTCGGTGCCGCGGCGGATGCCGTCCACCAGCGACTCGCGGCAGCCATAGAGATTGTCGAACTTCGACTTGGTGACGCTGTCATTGACGTTGATCGCCGGCCACAGCAGCGTGCCGGCCTTCTGCATGTCGTAGAGGCGATGCACGCCCGTGGTGGTCTCTTCGGAGACACCCTTGATGCTGTCGGCGATCGCCTGGAAGTAGCCCTTCGGCTTTTCCTTGAGCTGCTTCTTGAGCAGCGCGAAGAACACTTCCTCTTCTTCCGAACCCGGCTTGTCGAGGAACGCAGTGTCGCCCTTCTCCGCGCGCAGGCCGAGATGGACATACATCGTGGCGTCGCCGCCGTCGTCGAGGATCATGTTCGGATGCAGGCTTTCACCGTTTTTTGCGCCGTGCCAGTCGAACAGTTTGGCGGTGTAGTCCCAGTAATCCTTCAGCGTCTCGCCCTTCACCGCGAACACCGGAATGCCGGCGGCGGCGATGGCGGCGGCGGCGTGGTCCTGCGTCGAGTAGATGTTGCAGGACACCCAGCGGATGTCGGCGCCGAGAGCCTTCAGCGTTTCGATCAGCACGCCGGTCTGGATCGTCATGTGCAGCGAGCCGGCGATGCGCGCGCCCTTGAGCGGCTGTTTCGGGCCGTATTCCTCGCGCGTCGCCATCAGGCCGGGCATTTCGGTTTCGGCCAGCGAGAGTTCCTTGCGGCCGAAATCCGCAAGGCCGATGTCGGCGACGATGTAGTCCTTGCCGTTGGTGGCGGTGGTCATTTGGCTATCCTTGTTCGGAGCGATCAGCGCAAGAGCGCAATCCGCTGTTTCGATTTCGTCATGGCCGGGCTCGTCCCGGCCATCCACGTCTTTGACAACGTAAGAAACAAGAGACGTGGATGCCCGGCACATAAGGGTGTTCACGCCCGTCTTCGACGGGCTATGGCCGGGCATGACGCCCAATATTCCGCGGCTTACACCGCCTTCTTCAGCGCGTCGGCGAGGTCGGTCTTCTCCCACGAGAAGCCGCCATCGGCGTCGGGCGTACGGCCGAAATGACCGTAGGCCGCGGTGCGGGCGTAGATCGGTTTGTTGAGGTCGAGGTGCTTGCGGATGCCGCGCGGCGTGAGATCCATCGCGTTCGCCACCGCCTTCTCCAGCCTGTCCTCGGAGACCTTTCCGGTGCCGTGGGTGTCGATGTAGATCGACAGCGGCCGCGCCACGCCGATGGCATAAGCGAGTTGCAGCGTCGCCTTGTCGGCAAGACCGGCGGCGACGATGTTCTTGGCGAGATAGCGCGCAGCGTAAGCCGCCGAGCGGTCCACCTTGGTCGAGTCCTTGCCGGAGAACGCGCCGCCGCCATGCGGAGCCGCGCCGCCGTAAGTATCGACAATGATCTTGCGGCCGGTGAGGCCGGTGTCGCCGTCCGGACCGCCGATGTAGAACTTGCCGGTCGGATTGATGTGCCAGATGGTCTTGTCGGTGATCCAGCCGTCCGGCAGCGCCTTGCGCACATACGGCTCGACCCGCTCGCGCACCTGGCTCGACGTCATGTCCTCGACCAGATGCTGGTGCGAGACCACGATCTCGCGTACGCCCACCGGCTTGCCGTTCTCGTACTGCACGGTGACCTGGCTCTTGGAGTCCGGGCCGAGCACCTTCTCGATGCCGGCATGGCGCGCTTCGGAGATCAGGCGCAGGATCTTGTGCGCGTAATGCAGCGGCGCCGGCATCAGGTCGGGCGTCTCGTTGGTGGCGTAGCCGAACATGATGCCCTGATCGCCCGCGCCTTCCTCACGGTTGGTCGGCTGCTGGGCATCGACGCCCTGCGCGATGTCGGCGGACTGCGGATGCAGCAGGATCTCGATATCGACGGTCTTCCAGTGGAAGCCTTCCTGTTCGTAGCCGATGTCCTTGATGGCGTCTCGGATCACCTGATCGATCTGCTCGTTGGTGACGCTCGCAGGCCCGCGGGTCTCGCCCGCGATCACCACCTTGTTGGTGGTGGCGAGCGTCTCGCACGCCGCGCGGATCTGCCAGGGATCGATCCCGGCTTTCGGACCCTCGCGGAAAAACAGATCGACGATCTCGTCCGAGATCCGGTCGCAGACCTTGTCCGGATGACCTTCGGACACCGATTCAGAGGTGAACAAATAAGACGCGCGCATCTAAGCTCTTCCCTTCCCGCTGGACCGCCAGCGGCCCGTTCGTCAGTTTTGTGAAAACCGTCAATCGCGCCGCCGCGATATGACGTAGGACTCATCGTAGAACCACAATCCGTTATGCTTGCGCAGCACGTCCCCGGTGGCGTCGAGATAACGGCCGTTCTGGGCGACATCCGCCAGGCGGTCATCCTCGATCTGAGCGACATACACCGCCGCATTCCAGGCTGCAAAGGCCGTTGAAGTGCCGATCGCCCCGGTGACCTCGTTGGGCAACGCCTCCATGTCGTAGCGAAAGATGGAGCGGTTATCCGCATAGGCGTTGAAGTTGAGATCGCGCCCGGCCGAGC
>JAFKKO010000102.1 GCA_017305455.1 Hyphomicrobiales bacterium
GACTGCATGAAATTCCGTCCGCTTCACGACCGCGTCGTGGTCAAGCGCATCGACGCCGAAGAGAAGACCGCTGGCGGCATCATCATTCCCGACAGTGCGAAGGAAAAGCCTTCGCAGGGCGAAATCCTCTCGGTCGGCCCCGGCGGCCGTGACGAGACCGGCAAGCTGATCCCGATCGACCTCAAGGTCGGCGACATCGTGCTGTTCGGCAAGTGGTCCGGCACCGAGGTCAAGATCGATGGTCAGGAAGTCCTGATCATGAAGGAAAGCGACATTCTCGGCGTCATTACCGACGCCGGCGCCAAGAAGAAGGCCGCCTGAGCCGCCATCCCTCCTCATCCTGAGGGGCCGGCGCAGCCGGCGTCTCGAAGGATGAGGTCCCAGACGTCAACTCCTTATCCGTCGAGACGCCCGCCAGAGGGCGGACTCCTCAGGATGAGGTTCGTGTAAACGGAGAATCTCATGTCAGCTAAAGAAGTGAAATTTGGCGTCGATGCGCGCGACAAGATGCTGCGCGGTGTCGACATCCTCGCCAACGCGGTGAAGGTTACCCTCGGCCCCAAGGGCCGCAACGTCGTGCTCGACAAGTCGTTCGGCGCGCCGCGCATCACCAAGGACGGCGTCACCGTCGCCAAGGACATCGAGCTTGACGACAAGTTCGAGAACATGGGCGCCCAGATGGTGCGCGAAGTGGCGTCCAAGTCGGCCGATCTCGCCGGCGACGGCACCACCACCGCCACCGTGCTCGCCCAGGCCATCGTCAAGGAAGGCGCCAAGTCGGTCGCCGCCGGCATGAACCCGATGGATCTGAAGCGCGGCATCGACCTCGCGGTTGAAGCGGTCGTCGCGGACCTGCAGAAGAACTCCAAGAAGGTCACCTCGAACGAGGAGATCGCCCAGGTCGGCACCATCTCGGCCAACGGCGACACCGAAATCGGCGACTTCCTCGCAAAAGCCATGGCGAAAGTCGGCAACGAAGGCGTCATCACGGTCGAGGAAGCGAAGTCCCTCGACACCGAGCTCGATGTGGTCGAAGGCATGCAGTTCGACCGCGGCTACATCTCCCCCTACTTCGTCACCAACGCCGACAAGATGCGCGTTGAATTCGACGACGCCTACGTCCTGATCAACGAGAAGAAGCTCTCCTCGCTGAACGAGCTGCTGCCGCTGCTCGAGGCCGTGGTGCAGACCGGCAAGCCGCTGGTGATCGTCGCGGAAGACGTCGAAGGCGAAGCTCTCGCCACTCTCGTCGTCAACCGTCTGCGCGGCGGCCTCAAGGTTGCCGCCGTCAAGGCGCCGGGCTTCGGCGATCGCCGCAAGGCCATGCTGCAGGACATCGCGATCCTGACCGGCGGCCAAGCGATCTCGGAAGATCTCGGCATCAAGCTTGAGAACGTGACCCTGCAGATGCTGGGCCGCGCCAAGAAGGTGATGATCGACAAGGAAAACACCACGATCGTCAACGGCGCCGGCAAGAAGGCCGACATCGAGGCCCGCGTGCAGCAGATCAAGGCGCAGATCGAGGAGACCACCTCGGACTACGACCGCGAGAAGCTGCAGGAGCGTCTCGCCAAGCTCGCGGGCGGCGTCGCGGTTATCCGCGTCGGCGGCGCCACCGAGGTCGAGGTGAAGGAGCGCAAGGATCGCGTTGACGACGCGATGCACGCGACCCGCGCCGCGGTCGAGGAAGGCATTCTGCCGGGCGGCGGCATCGCGCTGCTGCGTGCCACCAAGGCGATCGCCAAGGTGAAGCCGGAGAACGAGGACCAGCGCCACGGCGTCGAGATCGTGCGCAAGGCGCTTAGCTATCCGGCGCGCCAGATCGCGATCAATGCGGGCGAGGACGGTTCCGTCATCGTCGGCAAGGTGCTCGAGAAGGATCAGTACGCCTACGGCTTCGACGCGCAGAACGGCGAATACGGCAATATGGTGCAGAAGGGCATCATTGACCCGACCAAGGTCGTGCGCACCGCGCTGCAGGATGCGGCTTCGGTCGCCGGCCTGCTGATCACCACCGAGGCGATGGTCGCCGAGCTGCCGAAGAAGCAGGCGGCCGGCCCCGCGATGCCTCCGGGCGGCGGCATGGGCGGCATGGACTTCTAAGGAAGTCCATCGCCCACGCGTTCTCGTTGCCTGAGCCGGGCAAGCCCGGTTCAGGTGGCGGCATGGACTTCTAAGGAAGTCCATCGCCCACGCGTTCTCGTTG
>JAFKKO010000064.1 GCA_017305455.1 Hyphomicrobiales bacterium
GAGTTCGACGACCAGCCGGCCATGATGATGCCGTAGATCGACAGCGAGGAGATCGCGAAAATATAAAGGATGCCGACGTTGATGTCGGCGATCACCCAGTTGAGATTGACCGGGATCACCGCCCAGGCGGCGAGCGCCAGCACGCAGCTCACCAGCGGCGCCAGCAGGAACACGCCCTTGTTGGAGCCGGCCGGAATGATCGGCTCTTTCAGCACGAACTTCAAAAGATCGGCGAAGGACTGGAACAGCCCCCAGGGACCGACCACGTTCGGGCCGCGCCGGATCTGCACTGCCGCCCAGATCTTGCGGTCGGCGAGCAGGATGTAGGCGATCGCCACCAGCAGCACGACCAGCAGCAGCACGCTCTGCGCCAGCATCACGATCAGCGGCCAGATGATGTCGGTCCAGGCCGAGCTTGCGAAGAATTCGGACATCGTGTGCTTACTCCGCCGCGTTCAGCATCTGGCCGGCGGCCAAACGCGAGCATTCGGCCATCACCGCGGAGGCCCGCGCGATGGGGTTGGTCAGATAGAAGTCCGCGACCGGGCTCTTGAACGCGCTCTTGTCGAGCGCACCGCCGCGCGAGGCAAGCCGCTTGAGGCCCGCCGCGTCGCCGGCCTCGATCCGGTCGATGCGCATCAGATGCGGCACGATCCGGAACATCGCCTGACGCAGTTGCGCCAGCGAGTCGTAAGGCAGCTTCTTGCCCACCGCCTCGGACAGCGCGCGGATGATCGCCCAGTCCTCGCGCGCCTCGCCGGGCGGGAAGGATGCGCGGTTCGCCATCTGCACCCGGCCTTCGGTGTTGACGTAGATGCCGGTCTTCTCGGTATAGGTCGCGCCCGGCAGGATCACGTCGGCGCGGTGCGCGCCGCGATCGCCATGAGTGCCGATGTAGACGACGAAGGCGCCGTCCGGCACGCTCACCTCGTCCGCACCAAGCAGGAACAAGGCGTCGAGCGCGCCCGGCGCCAGCATCTGCGCCGCCGTCAGCGTGCCTTCGCCCGAGGTGAAGCCGATGTCGAGCGCGCCGACCTGCGAGGCGGAGTTGTGCAGAACCGCGAAGCCGTTCCAGCCGTCCTTCACCGCGCCGATGTCGCTGGCGAGCCTGGCGGCGAGCGCCAGCACGGCCGCGCCGTCCTTGCGGGCGACGGCCCCCGCCCCGATCAGCACGATCGGGTTCTTGGCGTTTTTCAGTGTCTCGACGAAAGAGTGCTTGCCGCCCGCGAGTTCGGACAGCGTATCGGTGCCGGCGCCGAGATGCTCGTAGTCATAGGTCAGCGCGGCTTTCTCGCCGATCACGCCGACCTTGAGCTGGCCGGTGCGCCAGCGCTTGCGGATGCGCGCATTGAGGATCGCCGCCTCGCGGCGCGGATTGGCGCCGATGATCAGCAGCGCGTCGGCCTGCTCGATGCCGGCGATGGTCGGATTGAAGACGTAGGAGGCGCGGCCCGCCGCGATGTCGAAGGCATCGCCGTGCTGGGTGGCAACATTGGCCGAGCCGAACTGCGCCAGAAGCTGCTTTAACGCGAACATGTCCTCGACGGCGGCAAGATCGCCGGCGATCGCGCCGATCCGCTTGCCGTCAACGCGGCCGAGCTTCGCCGCGATGGCGGCGAACGCCTCATTCCACGACGCCGCGCGCAGCCTGCCGTTCTCGCGCACATAAGGCCGATCGAGCCGCTGGGTGCGCAGACCGTCAACGACGTGGCGAGTCTTGTCGGAAATCCATTCCTCGTTCACCGCCTCGTTGACGCGCGGCAGGATGCGCATCACCTCGCGGCCGCGGGTGTCGACGCGGATCGCCGAGCCGACCGCATCCATCACATCGATGGACTGGGTCTTGCCGAGCTCCCACGGACGCGCCGCGAAGGCATAAGGCTTCGAGGTCAGCGCGCCGACCGGGCAGATATCGACGAGGTTGCCCTGCAGCTCGGAGGTCAACGCGCTTTCGAGATAGGTGGTGATCTCGACATCCTCGCCACGGCCGATCAAGCCCATCTCCGGCACGCCGCACACTTCGGTGGAGAAGCGGACGCAGCGTGTGCACTGGATGCAGCGGGTCATCACGGTCTTGATGAGAACGCCCATATACTTGTCTTCGACCGCGCGCTTGTTCTCGGCAAAGCGGCTGGTATCGACGCCGTAGCCCATCGCCTGGTCTTGCAGGTCGCACTCGCCGCCCTGATCGCAGATCGGGCAATCGAGCGGATGGTTGATGAGCAGGAATTCCATCACGCCTTCGCGCGCCTTCTTCACCATCGGCGACTTAGTCTTCACCGACGGCAATTCGCCGTTCGGGCCCGGACGGCAGTCGCGCACGCCCCACGCGCAGCTTGCGACCGGCTTCGGCGAGCCCGCGACTTCGACCAGGCACATGCGGCAGTTGCCGGCGATCGAAAGCCGCTCGTGGTAGCAGAAGCGCGGGATTTCCGCGCCCGCCGCCTCGCACGCCTGCAGCAGCGTGTATTCCGCCGGAACGTCGATCTCTTTGCCGTCGATCAGGATCTTGGTCATCGTCTTACTCCGCCGCGATCATGTGGGCGGGATCGAGGATGCCCTGATCGTCAAGAGTCGCCTTGCGGGTGAAATCGTCGATGCGCCGCTCGATCTCCGGACGGAAGGCGCGGATCAGGCCCTGCACCGGCCAAGCCGCCGCGTCGCCCAGCGCGCAGATGGTGTGGCCTTCGACCTGCTTGGTGACTTCGAGCAGCATGTCGATCTCGCGCTTGTGGGCGCGGCCCTCGACCATGCGGGTGAGCACGCGCCACATCCAGCCGGTGCCCTCGCGGCACGGCGTGCACTGGCCGCAGCTTTCGTGCTTGAAGAAATAGGAAATGCGCGCGATCGCCGCGATGACGTCGGTGGACTTGTCCATCACGATGACGCCGGCGGTGCCGAAGCTCGACTTCACGGCGCGGGTGCCGTCGAAATCCATGATCAGGTCCTGGCAATCCGCCGCCGGGATCAGCGGGCACGACGCGCCGCCGGGAATGATCGCCAGCAGATTGTCCCAGCCGCCGCGGATGCCGCCGGCGTGCTTGTCCATCAGTTCGCGGAACGGAATGCCCATCGCCTCTTCGACGACGCACGGCGTGTTGACGTGACCGGAGATGCCGTACAGCTTGGTGCCGACATTGTTCGGCCGGCCGATCGAGGAGAACCACGCCGCGCCGCGCCGCATGATGTCCGGCGCCACCGCGATCGACTCCACGTTGTTCACCGTGGTCGGGCAACCGTACAGGCCGACATTGGCCGGGAACGGCGGCTTGAGACGCGGCTGGCCCTTCTTGCCTTCAAGGCTTTCCAGCAGCGCGGTCTCTTCACCGCAGATGTAAGCGCCGGCGCCGTGCGACACATAAAGGTCGAACGGCCAGCCGTGGATGTTGTCCTTGCCGATCAGCTTGGCTTCATAAGCCTGATCGATCGCGGCCTGCAGATGCTCGCGCTCGCGGATGAACTCGCCGCGCACATAAATGTAACCAGCGTGCGCGCCCATGGCGCAGCCGGCGATCAGGCAACCCTCGACCAGCAGATGCGGATCGTGCCGCATGATCTCGCGGTCCTTGCAGGTGCCGGGCTCGGACTCGTCGGCGTTGACCACCAGATAGCTCGGGCGGCCGTCCGCATTGTCCTTGGGCATGAACGACCATTTCATGCCGGTGGGGAATCCCGCGCCGCCGCGCCCGCGCAGGCCGGACGCCTTCATCTCGGTCACCAGCCAGTCGCGGCCCTTGTCCAGAATGGCCTTGGTGCCATCCCATGCGCCGCGACGGCGCGCGCCCTCGAGACCCCAATCGTCGAGGCCGTAGAGATTGCGGAAGATGCGGTCCTTGTCGTCAAGCATGTGTCGCTTCCTGACCCGTCAGCGCCTGGTTTGCTGGTAGGCGAGCACGGCAGCCATCGCACCGAACGCGACTGCCCAGCTCAAACTCGATTCGATGCCCGTGCCGAGCACATAGAAGTTCAGCACGAAGATGAAAACCGCCGCGCACAGCGTGTGGAACAGGATGTGGCGCAGCTTTGTCGCGTCCATCATCTGCCCTTTCGCGTCGCATCGTCCGCCGGCGGCTTCGGTGAAGGCCGCTCCTGCACGTTCGCGACTTCGCTGGCCTTCTTCGGCTCCGCATCGGACAGCACCGGCTCCTTCGGCGTGCCGCCCTGATTTTTCTCCGGCTTGCCGCCGACGTCGATCAGCGTGGCCTGCCCGGTGATCGGTGCGGCGAACTGGCGGCCGTTCTGCGGACCCGGCTTGGGCGGCTGGCCCGAGGCAAATCCGTCGAGAATCTTCTCGAGGCTCTCCGGCGTCAGATCCTCGTAGGTGTCCTTCCAGATCATCGCCATCGGCGCGTTCACGCAGGCGCCGAGACACTCCACCTCTTCCCAGCTGAAATCGCCATCAGCCGAGACGTGAAGCGGATCGTGGTGAATGCGATGCTTGCAGACGTCGATCAGTTCCTGCGCGCCGCGCAGGCGGCACGGCGTGGTGCCGCACACCTGCACATGCGCCTTCTTGCCGACCGGCGCGAGCTGGAACATCGTGTAGAAGGTCGCGATCTCGAGCACGCGGATATAGGCCATGCCGAGCAGATCGGCGACCGCGCGGATCGCCGCCTCCGACACCCAACCGTCATGCTGCTCCTGCACGCGCCACAGGATCGGGATCACCGCCGACTGCTGCCGGCCGGGCGGAAACTTCGCGATCTGCGTCTTCGCCCACGCCAGATTCTCCTCGCTGAAGGCGAAGCTAGCGGGCTGCTGCTCTTTCGGGGCCAAGCGACGAACGGCCATCGGTTATACTTTCAATCTTTCATCGCACCACGGCTAGCGGGCCATGGTGCTGCGAGTTTGACCTGAGTTCATACCGTAGAGACGTTGCAGCCAGAACGCGCTTGCGGTCGCGAACACGTTGTAGCCGATATGGGAAGCCACCTTGATGCGGTCGAGCACCTTCAGATCGGTGAACTGCTCGAAGCGGCCGGTGACCGGATCATGAACCACCACCTGCATCGGCGTGTGATCGAGAATGTAGCGCGTGACGGTGTGATTGCGGTCGCCGCCATGCTCCTCGCAGATCACCATCGTCTCGGCCTGCAACAGCCGCGAGCCGCCCTTGATCGCCTCGATCTCGACGCCTTCGACATCAAGCTTGACGAGATACTTGCCCTCGGCCGGAATGCGGCCGTCCTCGATCAGGCTGTCGAGCGAGATCACGGAGACCTCCTCGCCGCCGGCCGCCGCACCGCCGGCGATGCTGAACGCCTCGTGCTTGGTGCCGGAGAGCCGCGCGACACCGCGCGCGGCGCCGATCGCGGCATGAATGGGATAGAAGCGGTTGCCGTTGATCCTGGCGTTGTGCGCGAGGCGGGCGAAATTCTTCGCCGACGGCTCGATCGCAATCGCCTTGTGCGAGCCGAACCGCGGACTCGACACCAAAACCGACCAATAGCCGTAATTCGCGCCGCAATCGAGCAGCGTGTAATCGACGTCTTTCGAATCGAGCAGCAGCAGTTCGAGCTCGTACTCGTATTTGAAGGTCCGGTTGAGCAACTTGCTCCAGTAACCGTCGCCATACGGAAACGAGAAGATCGCGCCCGGATTGAGCATGATGTCGATGTCGCGCTCGGGCAGCAGCGTCTTGAGCGTGTTGGCGCAGATGTTGTAGCCGCGATGCGAAATCAGCGCGCCCACCTTCGATCCCGCAAGCAAGGCGAAGCCGATGCTGCGCTCCCATGGGGAGGCACCCGACATCACACCCGTGTTGCGGTCGAACTGGATGGGCGCGTCGCTCACCGGTCCACCTCGCCGAACACGATATCGAGGGAGCCCAGGATCGCGGAGACGTCGGCCAGCAGATGACCGCGGCAGATGAAGTCCATCGCCTGCAGATGAGCAAAGCCCGGCGCGCGGATCTTGCACTTGTAAGGCTTGTTGGTGCCATCGGCGACCAGATAGACCCCGAACTCGCCCTTCGGCGCTTCAACGGCGGCATAGACCTCGCCGGCCGGAACGCGGAAGCCTTCGGTGTAGAGTTTGAAGTGATGGATCAGCGATTCCATCGACCGCTTCATCTCGCCGCGGCGCGGCGGAGAAATCTTGTTGTCGGCGATCACCACTGGGCCCTGCCCCTCGGGCTCGCGGAGCTTCTTGATGCACTGCCTCATGATGCGCACCGACTGGCGCATCTCCTCCATACGGATGCAGTAGCGATCGTAGCAGTCGCCGTTCTTGCCGATCGGAATGTCGAAATCCATCTCGGCGTAGCACTCGTAAGGCTGCGCCTTGCGCAGATCCCATGCCGCGCCGGAGCCGCGCACCATCACGCCGGAGAAGCCCCACTCCCACGCCTGATCCAGCGTCACCACGCCGATATCGACGTTGCGCTGCTTGAAGATGCGGTTGTCGGTGAGCAGGATTTCGAGATCTTCCACGGTCTGCAGGAACGGATCGCACCAGGCCTCGATGTCGTCGATCAGCTTGGGCGGCAGGTCCTGATGCACGCCGCCGACACGGAAGAATGCGGCATGCATGCGCGAGCCAGATGCGCGCTCGTAGAACACCATCAGCTTCTCGCGCTCCTCGAAACCCCACAGCGGCGGGGTCAGGGCGCCGACGTCCATCGCCTGCGTGGTGACGTTGAGAAGATGCGACAGGATGCGGCCGATCTCGCAATACAGCACGCGGATCAGTTGGCCGCGGCGCGGCACCTCGATGCCGAGCAGCTTCTCGGCCGCGAGGCAGAACGCATGCTCCTGATTCATCGGCGCGACGTAGTCGAGCCGGTCGAAATACGGAATTGCCTGCAGATAGGTCTTCTGCTCGATCAGCTTCTCGGTGCCGCGATGGAGCAGGCCGATATGCGGATCGACGCGCTCGACCACTTCGCCGTCGAGCTCGAGCACCAGACGCAGCACGCCGTGCGCCGCCGGGTGCTGAGGTCCGAAATTGATGGTGAAATTGCGCATTCCTGGGGTTTCGGTTGCGGTCACGCGGCTACCCCTGCTTTCGCCGCCTTGTGGGCGACCAGTGCATTGAACTTGTCCCATGACACGACATGACGCTCGTGATCGCCCTCGCCGATCACGTCGACTCCGTCATGTGCCTTGACATGAAAACTCAACCGCTTGCCGTCGATGCCGGTGCACTCCGCTTCCACGGAAACAGTGAGGCCCGGCGGCGTCGCGGCGCAATGACTGACATCAATGTGCGTGCCGAGGCTGCCCTCGCCGGCATCGAGATGCGGCCGCATCATATCGATGCAGGCCCATTCCATCAGCCCGACCAGATAGCCGGTCGCAAACACGCGCGGCATGGTCTGGAAGTCCGCCGCTTCCGGATAAAGATGCGGCACCGTCTTGTCGTCCGGCACCTGATACGTGAAGCGATGCTTCATTCCGATCTTGAGCGTGGACCTCATGACGGCTTGGCTCCGTCGGTGGTCTTCTTCTCGTCGCCGGGCAGCGTGTAATCCGCCCCTTCCCAGGGCGAGAGAAAGTCGAACTTGCGGAATTCCTGATTGAGCCGGACGGCGTCGTAGACGACGCGCTTTTCCTGATCGTCGTAACGAACCTCGACAAACCCGGTGGTCGGGAAATCCTTGCGCAGCGGGTGGCCGTCGAAGCCGTAGTCGGTGAGCAGCCGGCGCATGTCCGGATGGCCGGTGAAGACCACGCCATAGAGATCGTAGGTCTCGCGCTCGAACCAGTCGGCGCCCGGAAACACCCCGATGATCGAGGGCACCTGGGTATCCTCCGAAGCCTCGCCGCTCAGCCGCAGCCGCGCGTTCAGCACCGGCGACAGGAAGTGATAGACGACGTTGAAGCGTCGCTCCCGGCCCGGATAGTCCACCGCGGTCACATCGACGATGTTGACGAAGCGGCAGCGCGGATCGGTCTTCAGGAAGCGGGCTATCTCAACGATCCGAGCCAGATCGACCGAAACGGTCAACTGGTCGAAGGCGACCGTATGACCCAGCGCAGCCCCCGGCAGCGCGGCAACAATCATTTGACCAAGAGCGTCGAGCCTGGCTTCGTCCATGGGTATCAGCCTTAGCGTTCAATCGTGCCGGTGCGGCGGATCTTCTTCTGCAGCAGCAACACGCCGTAGAGCAGCGCTTCCGCGGTGGGCGGGCATCCGGGCACATAGATGTCGACCGGCACGATACGGTCGCAGCCGCGCACCACGGAATATGAATAATGATAGTAGCCGCCGCCATTGGCGCACGACCCCATCGAGATCACATAGCGCGGCTCCGGCATCTGGTCGTAGACCTTGCGCAAAGCGGGCGCCATTTTGTTGGTGAGCGTGCCGGCGACGATCATCACGTCGGACTGGCGCGGCGAAGCGCGCGGCGCGAAGCCGAATCGCTCGACGTCATAGCGCGGCATCGACACCTGCATCATCTCGACGGCGCAGCAGGCAAGGCCGAAGGTCATCCACATCAACGAGCCGGTGCGCGCCCAGGTAATGAGATCGTCGGCGGCGGCAACGAAGAAGCCCTTGTCGGACAGCTCATGATTGATCTCGACGAAATAGCGGTCATCGGCGCCGACGGGCTGGCCGGTACGCGGATCAAGCACGCCGGTCGCGGCCGGAGCGATAACAGGCTGGGCGGCGGATGTGGTCATGGGCGTCTGGCTCAATCCCATTCGAGAGCCCCTTTCTTCCACTCATAGGCGAAGCCGATCGTCAGGACACCGAGGAACACCATCATCGACCAGAATCCGGCAAGCCCGAGTTTGCCGAAGGCGACCGCCCACGGAAACAGGAAGGCGACTTCCAAATCAAAGATAATGAAAAGAATGGCGACCAGATAAAACCGGACATCAAACTTCATGCGAGCGTCGTCGAAGGCGTTGAAGCCGCATTCATAGGCCGAGAGTTTTTCCGGATCAGGCTGCTGATAGGCCACCAGGAACGGCGCGACCAGAAGTGCAAGGCCAATGACTGACGCAACGCCGATAAAGACCACGAGCGGCAGATAGTCCTGTAGGATTCCATTCATCGGCGACCCCGTCCTGGCACGCTTTATCCGCGGACTCGCGGATTTTTGGAATAATTCTGACGGGGGAATAGCGCAGCGCACACACAAGGGCAAGCCAAGGGATCAAGACCCGCACATTTGTCGGTCTGCCGGCTGCTCCATGACCGCGGCACTTCGGCCGCGCCCGTCAGCGAACAAATCTCTGGACGAGACAGCAAGGCGGCACGCAGGGGCGAGCCCGCCCCATGCATCAATTGCACATCGCCATCGGGCCGTTCGTATTCGTTAAACGAAACTAAATGAACTCAGGTCAACGCCTGCGCCACGGCCTTGCCGCAGGTCACGGTATCGGCCTTCCCGCCCAGATCGCGCGTTCGCAGCTTTTCCTCGGACAGAACACGTTCGATCGCGGTGACAACGGCCTTGGCGGCTTCAGGTTCACCCAGATGATCCAGCATCATCGCGGCCGACCAGATCTGCCCGACCGGGTTGGCGATTCCCTGCCCCGCGATATCCGGCGCGGAACCATGCACCGGCTCGAACAAGGACGGAAATTTCCGCTCCGGATTGAGGCTGCCGGACGGCGCGATGCCGATGGTGCCGGTGCAGGCGGGTCCAAGGTCGGACAGGATGTCGCCGAACAGATTGGAGCCGACCACCACGTCGAAGCGATCCGGATTGAGCACGAAGTGAGCGACCAGAATATCGATGTGATACTTGTCCCAGCGCACGCCCGGATAGGCTTTCGCCATCGCCTCCACGCGCTCGTCCCAATACGGCATGGTGATGGAGATGCCGTTCGACTTGGTCGCTGATGTCAGATGCTTTTTCGGCCGGCTTTGCGCGAGATCAAACGCGAATTTCAGAATGCGGTCGACGCCGGTGCGCGACATCAGGGTCTGCTGCATCACGATCTCGCGGTCGGTGTCGGGGAACATGCGCCCGCCGATCGAGGAATATTCGCCCTCGGTGTTCTCGCGCACCACGTAGAAATCGATGTCTCCGGGTTTGCGGCCGGCCAGCGGCGACTGCACGCCCGGCATCAGGCGCACCGGGCGCAGGTTGACGTACTGGTCGAACTCGCGACGAAACTGGATCAGCGAGCCCCACAATGAGACGTGATCGGGCAGCACGTTCGGCATGCCCACCGCGCCGAAGAAGATCGCGTCATGGCTGCCGACCTGGGTCTTCCAGTCTTCCGGCATCATCCGGCCGTGCTTGAGATGATAGTCGCAGGAGGCGAAGTCGAAATCGTCCAGCTGCAGCTCGAACTTGAACTTCTTCGCCGCGGCCTCCAGCACCCGCACGCCTTCCGGCACCACTTCCTTGCCGATCCCGTCGCCCGGAATGACCGCGAGCCGGTATCTGCGATTGCTGCCGGAGGATAATGGGGACATGCGCTAAGTTCCTTGTCGCGAGGGGCTGGACCAATGGCAGACGCCTGCGGGGCGACTGCAACGGCGCATCAAAGCCAGATTTTGGGCAAAACGTCACGCCCCTCCGCCAACTTAGTCGCGGCCGAGGCGGATGGAGGCAACCGCAGTGAAACGCAAGAAAATCGAAGAGGCCGCGGTTCCGGCCCTTGTGAGACTTCTGAAAAAGGGGAAACCGCTAAGCCATTGAAATAATGGCGCGAGAGACGGGGCTCGAACCCGCGACCTCCGGCGTGACAGGCCGGCACTCTAACCAACTGAGCTACTCCCGCGCGGATGCGGTAATCCGCGAGTTGGTGGGACTTAAAGGGGGATGCCGGCCAAGTCAAGGCGATTGCAAATCGCGCTGGAAGGCGGGCCTTTTTTCCACCAGCGATCCCGATAACCGCCGTTTTACCGGCAAAACATCCGGGGTGTGACGCTCGCGAATCAACTAAGCCCTGTCATATCGTCCGTTTTGCACAAGCCAGCATTACCGAGGAGGGTCATATGGCGAAGAAAGCAGCAGCTACCCCGGCCACGATTACGCTCAAGCACCTTGCCGCGGCGCTCGCCGAGGAACACGACCTGTCCAAGAAGGCAGCCGAAGCCATCCTCGGCGACCTCGTCACCAAGATCACCAAGCACCTCAAGAAGGGCGAGCGTATCCGCATTGTCGGCCTCGGCATCCTTCAGGTCCGCAAGCGTGCCGCCCGGACCGGCCGCAACCCGGCTACCGGCGAGGAAATCCAGATCAAGGCCAGCAAGAAGGTCGCCTTCCGCGCCGCCAAGGAGCTCAAGGAAGCGATCTGAGCCACCCCCGCCGGCTTTCTCTTGACCGACACCTCTTCGGGACGCCATCCCGGCATGCCGCAGGGCCGCCGGGATGGCGTTTTGTTTTGATCGGGGTTTTTGTAAGCACGGCAGCGGCAACATCGCACGCGGAGCAACATCGTGGACCCGATTACATTCCATCACACCGTCGCCGAACGGTTCCTGCGCTACGTGACGATCGACACCCAGTCCGATCCCGCATCCCCGACCTGCCCCTCCACGGAGAAACAGAAAGACCTCGGCCGGCTGCTCGCGCGGGAGTTGCGCGAACTCGGCGTTGCGGACGCGCATCTTGACGAACACGGCTACGTCTACGGAACGATTCCGGCGACCACCGACAAGAAAGTCCCGGTGATCTGTTTCTGCTCGCACATGGACACCTCGCCCGATTGCAGCGGCAAGAACGTGAAACCGCAGGTCGTGCGCAACTATCCGGGCGGCGACATCGTGCTGCCGGCCGATCCCTCGCAGGTGGTCCGCGCAAGCGAGCACCCCGCCCTTGCCGGCCAGATCGGCAACGACATCGTCACGGCCGACGGCACGACGCTGCTCGGCGCCGACAACAAGGCCGGTATCGCCGAGATCATGGATGCGGCGAAGATCCTGCTCGACAATCCGCAGATCAGGCACGGCGTCATCAAAATCCTGTTCACGCCGGACGAGGAGATCGGGCGCGGCGTCGACAAGGTCGATCTCAACAAGCTCGGCGCGGACTTCGCCTACACCATCGACGGCGAAAGCGCGGGGCACCTGGAGGATGAAACCTTTTCGGCCGACGCCGTTACGCTTTACATCGAGGGTGTCAGCGCCCATCCCGGCTTCGCCAAGGGCCGCATGGAGCACGCCATCAAGATCGCCGCGCGGATCATCGAGCGGCTGCCGCAGGACACCTGCTCGCCGGAGACCACCGAAGACCGCGAGGGCTTCCTGCATCCGACCGACATCGAAGGCGCGCTCGAAGCCGCCACAGTGCAGTTCATCGTGCGCGATTTCAGCGAAATCGGATTGGTGGAGAAGGAAAACCTGCTGGAGCGGATCGTCGGCGAGGTAATGCAGGAGTTCCCGCGCTCGACCTGGCGCATGGAGATCAAGCCGCAGTACCGCAACATGAAGGAGGTGCTGGACCGGCATCCGCAGATTGTCGCCCACGCGCTGGAGGCGATCCGCCGCGCCGGCCTGACGCCGGTCCGCAGCAGCATCCGCGGCGGCACCGACGGCTCGCGCCTGTCGTTCATGGGCCTGCCCTGCCCGAACATCTTCGCCGGTGAGCATGCGTTCCACTCGCGGCTGGAGTGGGTCAGCATCCAGGATATGGAAGCCGCCGTGCGCACCATCGTGCATCTCGCCGCCGTGTGGGAAGAGCAGAGCTGAAGCAAAAGCGGGCAATCACGCCCGCTGCCCCAAGGTCTCACGGCGAAACAAGCTATCCCGCAGCGGTTGCGGTGTCGCTGAGGTTCAGAACGGAGCGAGCTTGTAGGACGCCTGCAGGAAGCTGCCGTAGCGCTCCGCGCGGATCGGCAACGCCTGATCGGGCGTCGGATTGCCGAAGCTTGCCGTCACAACGTCCGTGGCCCACATCGCCCAGTAACGGCCGCCGACACCGACGCTGAATTGCGGGCTGACATCGTAAGTCAGAATCGCCTCGAGCTGGACGCCCCGCCCCGTCCCCCATGCCGGAGAGCGTGGCGAGGGCATCTCGGTGCGCTGATGATGAATGTCGAGCGCCGAGACACGCGCATAAGGCAGATAGGCGGCGTCGAGACCAAGCTTGACGCCGGGCGCAATCGCGAGCGTGCCATTCACGCCGAGGCGCAGCGAGTGCCAGTCCTCATGCTGCGAGATCGCGATCTTGGTGGTCGGGTCTGCAATACCGCAAATCGAACGCGGATCGGGAAGACCGATCTGCATGCAGCCGAACGAATCCTTCCGGTCCCGATAGAAATTGTAACCCGCAAACACGCCGATCTTGTTGACGCCATCGCTGAACAGATCGACGCCGGCATCCAGCGTCGCATAGGCGATCATGCCCGTGACCTTGCCGTGATACGTGTTCGAATAGGACATCGGACTGTCCGCATCGGTCGGAAACCAGTCCTCGTCGTTCATGTGGCCGGACGTCAGGCCGCCGCCACCGGCAAAACCCTTCAGGAAAAACGCGCGCGGACTGTTCAGCCGCCAGAACACCTCGCCGGAATGGCCCTCGCTGACATAGGTCAGGCGCGACACCAGATGGTTCTGCTGCGCCATGTCCAGCGAGAGCGCGAGATCGTTCTGATAGCGACCGTGGCTGTACCAGTAGCGCACACCGGCATCGACCTGCCATCCAGGCCAGGGCTTCTCCACCCTGGCCGGCAGGGTCCAGCCTTCGCCCGACGCGGCGCTCGCCCGCCCCAGATGATAATTGAGACCGAGCTTGACGAGATGAGCTTGCTGGCGCACCTGGGTCGGCGCACCGGCGGTGTCGACCAAAGTGTTGGGATCGAATGGCGTCGTCAGCATGCCTCCGCCCGGCGCGACGATGCCATGACGGCCGAAATCGGCATAGGCATATTCCGCCTTGACCGACCATGCCGGCGCCAGCGCATGCTCGATGCCGGCGCCGATCGTCCATCCCCATCGCGTGCCGCTGCTCTCGTTCGTCGCCTGATTGAGATAATCCTCGGCATTGGTGGTGATCGATTGATCACCCGCCATGACAGCCGCGCCGCCCTTGATGTAGGCCAGCGAGCGCCCTTGCGGCCCGAAGACGTGGCCGACCCGCCCGGTGATACTGCCCATCGCATGCTGGCGCGTGCGGCAGTTCGCGGAGACGAAATTACCGGAATAGGCCAGACAGGTGTTGGTGCCGTCGGCATCCACCGCCGACGCTTCGACTTCGACACCCAGCACCCACGACGAACCCGCCGCCTGCCAGTTGTAGCCGCCCTGCAAGCCTGCGAATGCGTTGGGCAAACGGATCGTATCGCCATAGATCGACGCACCATAGGGATTTGCCACTTCCAAGTTGCCGAATCCCGCGCCGACATGCGCGCCAAAATAAAAACCGCTCCAGTTCCAGAGTGTCGAGCTATTGCCACGCTGGGACGCGTGTGAATCTTGCGCATGCGCGGACACGCTCGCCAGCGCAGAGAGTGCGAAACCAGCCACCGTCGTTCTGAAAATCATGCCCCGCCCCCGGCCCGGAAGAATCATTCCGTGCAGAGCTTGAGCAAAAGGATACGAGGTCACCAGCCTCGCGCGTGCGACCCTATGACACGACCGGAATTCGCAAACTGCAGCTTTGAGGAAGAAGACTGGTGGGCGGCGAGAGATTCGAACTCCCGACCCTCTCGGTGTAAACGAGATGCTCTAACCAGCTGAGCTAGCCGCCCTTCGTCCGTAACTGCGGGGACGAGACAGGCACCTTGTAGCTGCACGGTGCCCTCATGGGCAAGCCCACCTGCTCCGTTTCAAAATTCTCCGCTCCCAAACAGAAACGGCGCCCGCGCGGGCGCCGTTTCTTTATTTTATCGACCCGACCTTCAATGCGCGGTCAGGCCGGAACCTTCGTCAGAGCCATCCGGAGGCGGCAGCGCCGAGGTATCCTCTTCCCAGACGATCGGCACCGGCTTGCGCACCAGCGCCTTGTCCAGCACCTCGCCCATCCGCGAGACCGGGATGATTTCCAGCCCGCCCTTGATGGCGTCGGAAATCTCGGTGAGGTCCTTGGCGTTGTCTTCCGGAATGAAG
>JAFKKO010000065.1 GCA_017305455.1 Hyphomicrobiales bacterium
GGCAGCATGGGGCCGAAGGTCGATGCCGCGATCCGCTTCCTCGAGGGCGGCGGCAAGCGCGCCATCATCAGCCACCTCGATCACGCCATGCCCGCTTTGCGCGGCGAAACCGGAACGCATATCGTCGCAAAATAAACTGCGCGGCGTCCAGGCCGCATCTGATGCTGAGGTGTCGATTATGGGTGATGCTCTCGATGTTGTTCTGCGTAATGGCCGGGTGCATGGCATTGGCGATGAGCGTATGCTCGACATCGGGATCAGGGCCGGACAGATCGCGGAGATCGCCCCGCGCATCGCGTCGGATGCGCGCGCCATCGATCTGAAGGGCCGGCTGGTTTGCGGCGGCTTCATCGAGACCCACATCCATCTCGACAAAGCCTGCATTCTCGACCGGTGCGGTCATTCCGAAACGCTCTCGCAGGCGATCGCGAAGGTGGCGCAACTCAAGCGTGATTTCACCACGCAGGATGTCTATGAGCGCGGCCGCAAGGTTCTGGAAAAGGCCATCGTCCAGGGCACCACGCGGATGCGCACCCATGTCGAAATCGATGCGCGCATCGGCCTGCGCAGCTTCGAGGCCATCCTTCAGCTCAAAAAGGATTATGCCTGGGCGATCGACCTGGAAATCTGCGTGTTTCCCCAGGAAGGTCTGCTGAACGATCCGGGCGCGGACGAACTGCTGGTGGAGACGCTGGAGCGCGGAGCGGACGTAGTCGGCGGTTGTCCCTACACCGACACCAATCCGAACGGCCAGATCGCGCGCATTTTCGAACTCGCCCAGCGCTATGATGTCGATATCGATTTCCACATCGATTTCGACCTCGATCCCACCAGCATGAGCCTGCTGGAGGTCTGTCGGCAGGCGGAAGCAACGCGCTACGGCGGCCGCGTGGCAATTGGTCACGTCTCGAAAATCTCGGCACTGCCGCCGGATGAGCTCCACCGCGTCGCGGCGCGGATGAAGGATACCGGCGTGGCGCTGACCGTGCTGCCGTCAACCGACCTGTTCCTGATGGGGCAGGGGCACACTCACAACGTGCCGCGCGGTGTCGCGCCGGCGCACAAGCTGCTGCATCAAGGCGTGACCTGCAGCATTTCCACCAACAACGTGCTCAATCCCTTCACCCCGTTCGGCGATTGTTCGCTGCTGCGCATGGCCAATCTCTATGCCAATATCGCACAAGCCGGAAAAGCCGATGACATGAACGCGTGTTTCGACATGATCACGCTTCATTCGGCACGGCTGCTCAATAACGCGGCCTACGGCATCGGGATTGGCAAGGCCGCTGACCTTGTTGTGCTGGACGCGGAGACTCCCTCAGGCGCAGTCGCCGAAATCGCCCAGCCGCTGTTTGGTTTCAAAGGCGGCCGTCTGACCTTTGAACGAGAGTTGCCGAAACTGTTCCGTCCGGGCTGATCCGTGGACGGAAGAACATCAAGGGTTCGTTGTGCCGCCGAGGGCGAGCGCGGAACGTGTTGTACGATATACAAGGAGCCTATGCCTGCCGTCTGATGAGACGGGGATGCCGCCTTTTGGGCGGCTGCGAAAGAGTCTGTACTGTAGACGCCCATTCTCCCGGATAACGCCGGGCTTTTGCGCATGATCCGCTATCAGACGCTTGACAATCCTGGTCAATTCAGAAACTTTTTACTTCGGTCGGTCCGCGTCAATGACGGACAGGCGATATAATCGGCGAATGTCCCGGAGCAGTTCCGGACATTGCCTTTCAGGGAGGACGCAAATGAAAAATGCTTTGAGTTCGTCGCATCATCTTTTTCAGCGCCGTACGTTTCTGAAGGCGCTCACGGGCGTGGCCAGTGCTGCGCTGCTAATGGTTGCCAGCGGGGCGCAGGCCGCCGATCCGATCAAGCTTGGCCTCGTCGCCGCGCTGTCCGGTCAGTCGGCGCGCTCCGGCGAAGCGCTCACGCGCGGCGCCACCATCGCCATCGAAGAGATCAACGCCAAGGGCGGTGTTCTCGGCCGCAAGCTCGAACTCGTTCGTCGCGATGACGAAAGCAATCCGGCCAAGGGCCTGATCGCCGCGCGCGAACTGATCCAGCGTGAAAAGGTCGCAGCCCTGATCGGCGGTCTCGATACGCCGGTCGCGCTCGCGATCGTGCCGTTCGTCAACGGCGCCAAGGTGCCGTATGTCGTGCCGTGGGCGGCCGGCACCAAGATTACCCAGAACGGCGCGCCTGAAAATTATGTGTTCCGCGTCTCGGCGATGGACGACGAAGTCGACAAGGCGATCGTGCAATATGCGCGCAAGAATTTCGACACCAAGAAGCCCGGTCTCATCCTCGTCAACAATCCATGGGGCGAGTCCAACGAGCATGGCTTCAAGGCGGCCTTGAAGGACGCCGGGATCGAGCCGGCCGGCATCGAGAAGTTCGAGGGCAACGATGTCGACGTTGTGCCTCAGCTCACCCGCCTGAAGGCGGCCGGCGCGGATACGCTGTTCCTGGTCGGCAACGTCGGTCCCGGCTCGCAGGTGGTGAAGTCGCTCGATCGCATGAGCTGGATGCCGCCGATCGTCTCGCACTGGGGTGTTGCGGGTGGTCGTTTCACCGAGCTGGCGGGCCCAAGCGCCAAGAACGTGATCTTCGTGCAGACCTATAGCTTCTTCGGCGATCTTCCTCCGGTCGGTAAGAAGGTGCTCTCCGCGCTGGAGAAGAAGTATCCCGACATCAAGGGTCCTGCCGACATCACCCCGGCGGTCGGTGTCGCCAACGCCTATGACACCGTGATGGTGATCGCGGCGGCGCTCACCAAGGCAGGCAAGACCGATGGCACCGCATTGCGCGATGCCTTCTACAACGTTGAGAACGTCGAAGGCTTGATCAAGACCTACAACAAGCCGTTCACCAAGACGAACCACGATGCGCTGTCCCACGAGGACTATATCTGGACGCACTTTGACGGCGACCACATCCTTCCGGTGGCCAACAAGAAGTAACGCGACGGACTGGTCGATAACCAAGGCAAGCAACTCATGTCTTTACTTCCTGCGATCCTGACAGGACTGGCGCTCGGCAGCATGTATGGGCTGCTTGCGCTTGGTTTTCACGTCACTTACGCGGTATCCGGCACGGTGAACTTCTCCCAGGGCAGCTCCATGACCCTGGGCGCCGTCGCCGGCTACTATTTCCTCGTGTTGTGGGGCTGGCCGTCTGCCCTCGGGATTCCGGCGGTGCTGCTGGTCTGCGCGTTGTACGGTCTGATCATCGAGCGCTACGCCGTGCGGCCGTTCGTGGCGCGGGGATCGGAGAACTGGCTGATGGCGACCGTTGCGGTCGGCATCATCATCGACAACCTGATGCTGTTCGTGTTCGGCAAGGAGCCGCGTGGTTTTCCGTCGGCGCTGGCGGTGAAGCCGATCCAGATCGTCGAGGGTGCCGGCGTCTATCCGCTGCAACTCGTGATCCCGGTGGTCGGCCTGCTGCTCGCCACTGCGCTGCATATCTTCACCCGCCGCACCCGTCATGGTGTTGCGATGCTGGCCGTGGTGCAGAATCCGGGCGCGGCGAAGCTCATGGGTATCGACGTCGGCCGCACCATCGCGATCAGCTATGCGGCTTCGGCCGTGCTTGCCGGAATCGCGGCCCTTCTGATTGCCCCGCTGTTCAACGTCGCATCCGACATGGGCACGCTGTTCGGCATCAAGGCTTTCGCGGCCGCCATTATCGGCGGTCTGGGAAGCGCGTGGGGCGTGATGCTGGCGGGCCTGTGTCTTGGCCTGATCGAGGTGTTCGCGACCACCTATCTCGGATCGGTCTACACCCAGATCATCACTTTCGCTTCCGTCATCGTAATCCTCGTTGTGATGCCCCATGGCTTGCTCGGCCGCGCCGGAGTGAAAAAGGTATGACCCGTACAGCACTTTTTGCCGGGGTTGTCGCACTCGCTGCTGCTCTCGGCTACACCATGGTCGCGGACAGCTATGCTGTCTTCCTGGTCGCGACGATCGCGCTGACCACGCTTGCCTGTATCGGCCTCAACGTCCTGCTCGGTCTTGCCGGACAGATCTCGCTCGGCCATGTCGGGTTCATGGCGATCGGCGCCTATACCACCGTGCTGTTGATGGAAAAGGCCGGCTGGCCTTATCTCGCCGCGACCGCCGCAGGGATCGTCCTGGTCAGCATCATCGGCGGTCTGCTGGCGATGCCGGCGTTGCGGGTGCGTGGTCCGTATCTCGCCATGGTCACCATCGCTTTCGGCTTCATCGTCGAGCATGGCACGGTGGAGTGGAAGGATCTTACTGGCGGCGGCAACGGTCTTGTGATCACCGCCCAGCCTTCGATCGCCGGCATGGCGCTGTCCGAGCGTAGTCTTGCGATGATCAGCGTGGTGCTGGTTTTCGTCGCCATCGTTCTGTTCGTCCGACTCAAGAACAGCGGCTGGGGCTACGCGATGCGGGCCGCCCGCGATTCCGAAGTCGCGACGCGCTCGGTCGGCATCGACCTTGTGATCGTGCGCACCATGGCGTTCGTGATTTCGGCGGCGATGATGGCGCTGGCGGGTGCCCTGTTCGCGCCGCTGCAGGGTTATATCAGCCCGAGCTCTTTCCCGTTCCTGCAGTCGATCCTGTTGCTGTTCGCAGTGATGATCGGCGGCGCCGGTTCGGCCGTCGGCCCGATCATCGGCGCGCTGCTGGTCGTGCTGCTGCCCGAGCTTCTGTCCGATCTCGCCGAGTATCGTTTGCTCGCCTTCGGATTGCTGCTGTTCGCGGTGCTGCGTCTGGCGCCGAACGGCGTTGCGGGTCTGATCGGCCAGTTTCTCGGTCGTTTCCTGCCGCGCCTGGTGGCGAGCCCGCGAGCTGCGCTCGCCGCGGTGCCGGATCCGGACGCCAAGCTGCGCGTCACCGGCAGCAGCCCGCTCGATGTCGAGGGTCTGTCGATCGCGTTCGGCGGCGTCAAGGCGGTGCAGCAGGTCACGTTCACCGCGCAGCCCGGCCATGTCACCAGCGTGATCGGGCCGAACGGCGCCGGCAAGACCAGCGCCCTCAACCTGCTCTGCGGCTTCTACAAGCCGAATGCCGGCACGGTGAAGCTCGGTGCGCAGGACCTGACCGGCATGCCCTCGCATGCGCTGGCACGGGTCGGCGTCGCCCGTACCTTTCAGACCACGCAATTGTTCGGCACGCTGACGATTGTCGAGAACACGATGCTGGCGGAGACGGCCGGCAGGCTCGGCGGCATCGTCTCGCCGCTGCGGAATGCCGAGAGCGAGCAATTCGCGCGGTCGCTGCTGCGGTTCGCCGGTGTTGAAGGCGACCTTGATCGGCTTGCGGATTCATTGCCGCATGGCGAGAAGCGGCTGGTGGAAATCGCCCGCTCGCTGGCGCTGCGGCCCAAGGTGCTGCTGCTCGACGAGCCGGCCGCAGGTCTGTCGAAGGGCGACAAGCAACGTCTGACGACGCTGCTGCGCCGGATCGCCGATCTCGGTATCGCGGTGATTATCGTCGAGCACGACATGCCGATGATCATGTCGCTGAGCGATCACATCGTGGTGCTGGACGGCGGCAGGCGGATCGCTATCGGCGATCCTGCGACGGTGCGCAACGATCCTCTGGTGCGCAAGGCCTATCTCGGCGATGCGCCGGCGGGCGAGAAGACTCGTACCCCGCGCCCGGCCAGGCAGGACAAGATGCTCGAGATCAAGAAGCTCGATGCGTTCTATGGACAATCGCAGGCGCTCGCCAATATCGATGTGCTGGTCGGCGATGGCGAAGCCATCGCGGTGCTGGGCGCCAACGGTGCCGGCAAGACCACGTTGATGCGTTCGATTGCGGGGCTCACCCCGCCGCGGGCGCAGGGCGAGATCACCCTGCAAGGCAACCGCATCGACACCTTGCCGGCGCATCAGCGCGCGCGGATCGGCATTGTGCTGGTGCCGGAAGGCCGCCAGGTGTTCCCGGAGCTCACGGTGCGCCAGAACCTGGAGATCGGCGCCTATGCCCGTCCCGGCATCGATCTCGATGCGGCGATCCAGACCATGTTCAACCGCTTCCCGCGTCTGCGTGAGCGCGTTGATCATCGCGCCGGCCTCCTGTCCGGTGGCGAACAGCAGATGCTCGCAGTGGCGCGTGGTCTGTTGACCGGACCGAAAGTCCTGATGCTGGACGAGCCCTCGCTTGGACTTGCGCCGCTGGTGGTCGACGAGTTGTTCGCTTCGTTCGAGGAGTTGCGCCAGGAAGGCATGACCCTGATGGTCGTCGACCAGATGGCCGGACAGGCGCTGGCGTTGGCGGACCGGGCCTATCTGCTCGAAACCGGATCGATTGTGAAGAGCGGCGCGGCGAACATCATCGCCGAGGATCCGTCGCTTGAAGCAGCTTATCTCGGTGGCGAAGCATCTGAGAGTGCGGCCTAGCCGGTCTGCTCTTTCAGACCGACATTCGAAACGAGACAAAACGGGCCGGCGCAAGTCGGCCCGTTCTTTTTGATCCGATAAAGTGAAGTTCGGATTCGATGCCGGCCAATATTTCGCCACGCCCTGTTCGGCATTGAATCCGAAATTGTTCCGGTTCTGTATTGAACGGTGGCGACGTCCGCCTGCGGCCAAGGTTTTTTAGTTCCTCGCCTCTGGACTCACGATCCCGTGAATCCACAAGACCAAAGTTATTTCAAAGACTTGGAACGCTGTGGCATTGCGCCGCCGCCGGTTTTTGTTGCAATGCAATCTCGCTGTCTTAAGTTTCTAGAGATCAAAAGCTGAGATTCGTATTTGCTAGTCTGCGCCGAAATGCTCGCGCAGCGTTGTTGCTTGTGTGGAGATTGATTGAATATGGAACCGACGATGCGATCGGGATTGCGACTTGTCATGCTATCGGCGCTGCTTCTTACTACGGGCGCTGTTCTGACAGGGTGCGACGATCCGGCGTCGGCCGTCGCAGGCAAGCCCACCACTACACCTGAAGTCAGCATTATGACGGTGAAGCCCGCGCCTTTCGCCATCGTGCGCGAGTTGCCCGGTCGCATCGCGCCGACCCGCGTCGCGGATGTGCGGCCGCAGGTCTCCGGCATCATTGTCGAGCGTCTGTTTCATCAGGGCAGCGACGTCCAGGCCGGCGATCCCCTCTACAACATTGACTCGAAGCCGTTTGAAGTCGACCTGATGGCCCAGGAGGCGTCTTACGCAAAAGCGCAGGCAGTGCTCGACCAGGCCGTGCGTCACGCCGAGCGCATCGCGACGCTCGCGCGCCAGCATGTTGTGTCCGATGCGGAAAACGAGAAGGCGATTGCGGCACGTCGCCAGGCCGAGGCGGACCTTGCTGCGCGCAGGGCCGATGTGGCGCGCGCGCGTCTCAATCTCGACTACGCGACCATCCGCGCGCCGATCAAGGGCCGCATCGGCGCGGCGCTGGTCAGCGAAGGCGCGCTGGTCGTTCCCAACGACACCACGAGCCTTGCATCGATTCAGCAGCTCGATCCGATTTATGCCGACTTCACCCAGTCGGTCAGCGATCTGAACAAGATGCGCCGGGCTCTCGAGCGTGGCGATATGGAGGAGATCGATCGCGGCGCGGCGAAAGTCCGCTTGATCGTCGATGACGGCAACTATCCGCTCACCGGCAAGCTGCTGTTCTCGGAAGCCAAGGTGAACGTGGATACCGGGCAGGTCACGCTGCGCGGCGAATTCCCGAACCCGAAGGGTGAATTGTTGCCCGGCATGTATGTGCGAGTGCTGATCGAGCAGGGCATCGATACCGACGCCATCGCGGTGCCGCAGCAGGCGGTGCAGCGCACCGCCGACGGCGGCAGCGAGGTGTTTGTGGTGCGGCCGGACAATCGCATCGTGGCGCAGCCGGTTCGCACCGGCGCGGTGCAGAGCGGCAAGTGGCTGATCAACGAAGGCCTGAAGGCTGGCGACCGTGTCGTGGTCGAGGGTTTCCAGAAGTTCGTGGCCGGCGATCTGGTCTCGCCGCAGCCGATCGATGAAATCAAGACGGGATCGGTCGAGCCTGACACACACGCTTCGCGCAACTGAGCCGCGCGATGCCGAGTTTCTTTATCGATCGTCCCATCTTCGCGTGGGTGGTGGCGCTTTTCATCTGCTTGATCGGCGCGATTTCCATCCCGCTTCTGGCGGTGGCGCAGTATCCGATCATCGCGCCGCCCTCGATCTCGGTCAGCACGAGCTATCCTGGCGCCTCGCCGGAAAATCTCTACAACAGCGTGACGCGGCTGATCGAGGAGGAGCTCAACGGCGCCTCCGGTATCCTGAACTTCGAATCCACCAGCGATTCACTCGGACAGGTCGAAATCACCGCGAATTTTGTTCCCGGCACCGACACTAGCATGGCGTCGGTCGAGGTGCAGAACCGCATCAAGCGCGTCGAGGCGCGCTTGCCGCGCGCGGTGATTCAGCAGGGCATTCTGGTTGAGGAAGCCTCCAGCGCGGTGCTGCAGATCATCACCCTGCGCTCGACCGACGGCAGCCTCGATGAGGTCGGCCTCGGCGATTTCATGGTGCGCAATATCGTCGGCGAGATTCGACGCATCCCCGGCGTGGGCCGCGCGACGCTGTATTCGACCGAGCAGTCGCTGCGCATCTGGATCGATCCTGAAAAGCTTGTCGGTTTCAAGCTGACCGCTGACGATGTCACCAAGGCGATCAACGCGCAGAACGCCCAGGTTGCCTCCGGCAGCGTGGGCGCCGAACCAAGCGCCAGCGGCCAGAAGGTTTCCGCGCTGGTGCTGGTGAAGGGGCAACTCGGCTCGCCCGAGGAATTCGGCGCCATCGTGCTGCGCGCCAATGCCGATGGCTCGACGGTGCGGCTGCGCGATGTCGCGCGCATCGAGATCGGCGGCATGGGCTATCAGTTCACCACACGGCTGAACGGCAAGCCGACTGCCGGCCTGTCCGTGCTGCTGGCGCCGACCGGAAATGCGCTCGCCACCGCAAGCGCGGTCGAAGCCAAGATGAAGGAACTGTCGAAGTTCTTCCCGGCCAACATCGCCTACGATATCCCCTACAACATCACGCCGGTGGTCGAAGCTTCGATCCAAAAGGTGTTGATGACCCTGGCTGAGGCGGTGATCCTGGTGTTCGTCGTCATGTTCCTGTTCTTGCAGAACATCCGCTACACCATCATCCCGACGATTGTTGTCCCGGTCGCGTTGCTGGGCGCGTGCTCTGCTCTGCTGCTGTTTGGCTACTCGATCAATATGCTGACGTTGTTCGCCATGGTGCTGGCGATCGGTATTCTGGTCGATGACGCCATCGTCGTGGTGGAGAATGTCGAACGCATCATGGCGGAGGAGGGCCTGCCGCCGAAGGAGGCGACGCGCAAGGCGATGTCGCAGATCACCAGCGCGATCGTCGGCATCACTCTGGTGCTGGTGGCGGTGTTCGTGCCGATGGCGTTTTTCCCCGGTTCGGTCGGCATCATCTACCGGCAGTTCTCGGTGACTATGGTAGCTGCCATCGCCTGTTCGGCGCTGATGGCGCTGTCGCTCACGCCGGCGCTGTGCGCCACGCTGCTCAAGCCGATCGATCCGGCGCATCATGAAGCGAAGAGAGGCGTGTTCGGCTGGTTCAATCGCACACTCGATCGCACCCGAGACCGCTATACCACCACGGTGGGCTGGTCGCTCAAGCGCGCCGGCCGCTTGATGCTGATCTATGTCGCGCTGGTTGCCGGTCTTGGCTGGGCATTCGTGCGGATGCCGGCGGGCTTCCTGCCGATCGACGATCAGGGCTTCGTCACCACGGACGTGCAGACGCCATCGGATTCGTCCTTTTCCCGCACCGAAGCCGTGGTGAAGAGTGTCGAGAAGTATCTGTCCGAGCGTTCCGGCGTGGGCGACGTCACCTTCCTCACCGGGTTCAGTTTCCTCGGCCAGGGCACCAATACGGCGCAGGCGTTCATTACGCTGAAGGACTGGTCCGAGCGCGGCAAGGGCGATAGCGCCGCGGCCATCGTGGACGACATCAACAAGAGCCTGTCGAATGTCCGCGACGCCCGGATCACGGCGCAACAGCCGCCGCCGATCGACAATCTCGGCAATTCCAGCGGCTTCTCCTTCCGTCTGCAGGACCGCGGTCAGAAAGGCTATCACGCCTTGATGCAGGCGGCGCAACGTCTGGTGACCGACGCCAATGCCAGCCCGGTGCTGAAGAAGGTCTTTATCGAAGGCCTGCCCGAAGCGCCGCAGGTCAATCTCGTGATCGATCGCGAGAAGGCGAGCGCGTTCGGCATCACCTTCGAGGAGATCAACAACACGATCTCGACCAATCTGGGTTCGAACTACGTCAATGATTTTCCGAACCGGGGCCGCATGCAGCGCGTGATCGTGCAGGCGGATTCCCATGACCGCATGAACGCCGAAGACATTCTCAACTACAATGTCAGGAATACCCGCGGCGGACTGGTGCCGTTCTCGTCATTTGCGAGCGTGGAATGGATCAAGGGGCCGACCCAGATCGTCGGGTTCAACTATTATCCCACGGTGCGCATCAGCGGCGAGGCGCAGGTTGGCTACACCAGCGGTGACGCCATCGCCGAGATGGAGCAGCTGACAACGCTGCTGCCGCGCGGGTTTGGCTACGAATGGACCGGTCAGTCGCTGCAGGAGAAGCTGTCCGGCTCGCAGGCGCCGTTCCTGCTGGCGCTGTCGGCGCTGGTGGTGTTTCTGTGTCTCGCGGCGCTCTATGAAAGCTGGACCATTCCGCTGGCGGTGCTGCTGACGATTCCACTGGGCATTTTCGGCGCGGTGCTGGCCTCGACGCTGCGCGGCCTGCCGAATGGCGTTTATTTCACGGTCGGTCTCATCACCATTATCGGACTTGCGGCCAAAGACGCGATTCTCATCATCGAATTCGCCAAGGATCTGCGCGAGCAGGGCAAGTCGCTGGTGGCGGCGACGCTGGAGGCCTGTCATCTGCGCTTCAGGCCGATCCTGATGACCGGTCTCGCCTTCGTCTGCGGTGTGTTGCCAATGGTGGTGGCGACCGGCGCCGGTGGCCAGAGTCAGCAAGCGCTCGGCACGGGCGTGATGGGCGGCATGATCGCGGTGGTCATCCTGGCACTGCTGATGGTGCCGGTGTTCTTTGTCTTCATTCAGCGGCTGTTTTCACGCGCCGGCGAAGATGACGTTGAGACCGCGCACGCGGAAAACCAAAAGGCGTCCAAGTCTGTGACGCAGTAGTTCGTCGTTGGACGGATCGGCTAGGCAGTCACGCGCCGCCAGGCATTCGCCAGCGCCGTTGCCGCGAGTTTCACATCATCGGCGGTGGTGTGAAACCCGAGCGACAGCCGCACCGCGCCGAGCGCCTTGTCCTCGGCAATGCCGCACGCGCGCAGGACGGCGGATGCCGATTCATGATCGGCGTGACACGCCGATCCCGTCGAAGCGATCACATCCGGACAGGCTTCCAGCACCTTGCGTCCCGATGCACGGGGAAACAGCACGTTCAATGTGTTGGGCAAGCGCTCTGAGCCATTGCCGACCAGCTCGATTCCGGGAATTTCCGCCTGCAAGCGTGCATACAGATCGCTGGCCAGAGCCGCGATGGTCTGTGTGCCTCGTTCGCGCAGCCGAAGCGCGGCAAGGCGACAGGCTTCGCCCAGGCCGACGATATAAGGCACGTTCTCGGTGCCGGGCCGGCGGCCGGATTCCTGTCCAGCGCCGCGCAGCACGGGCTCCAGTGTCCGGCCGCGCCGGACATAGAGCGCGCCGACGCCTTTCGGTGCGTAAAGCTTGTGCCCGGCGATCGACAGCAGATCAACGCCCAGTGCTTCGACATCGATCGCGATCTTGCCGACTGACTGCGCGGCGTCGATATGCAGGGGCGCGCCATGATCGTGTGCCATTGCAGCGACGTCGGAAACAGGCTGCAGCACGCCGGTCTCGTTTTGGGCGTGGATCAAGGTGACAAGACCCGTATCTGTCCCGATCAGGCGCCGCCCCTCGGCGAGCTCAATGCACCCATCGGGCCGCGCGCCGATGCGGTGAACCGTGTAGCCTCGGCGCGCGAGCCAGTTGCAGGGCTCGTCCGTCGCAGGATGCTCGATCGTGCTGGTGACGAGCGTGCGTTTGTCGGCATTTGCCAGCATCGTGCCGCGGATCGCCATGTTGCTGGCCTCGGTGCCGCCGCTAGTGAAGACGATCTCGTCCGAACGCGCGCCGATCAGCGCGGCAACCTGCGCCCGCGCATTCTCGATCGCATCCTTGGCGCGCCGCCCCAAGGCGTGGCTGGAGGACGGATTGCCGAATTCCTCGCGCAGGAACGGCAGCATGGCGTCGAGCACACCGGAAGCGATCGGCGTCGTGGCATTGTGGTCGAGATAGATGGTCATCGGATCATCGCTGGATAAAAGAGGACGGACGCCGCGCTGGCGGCGTCCGTAGCAATAGCTGAAACAGGCGTCAGGTGGCAGTCGCTTCCTTTGCGGTGATGGTGTAGCGGAAGCGGTCCGGATCGAGGCAGTCGAGCAGCAGCGAGGCCCGCTCGGCCTGCGGATACATCAGGAAACCGAGCGCCGGATGCTTGCTGCCGGGCAGCGCCACATCATGAGCGGTGTTGTAGGCCACCCAGTTGCCCTCCCATGCGCCGAACAGGGTCTTGCGCGCGGCGACGACTTTCGGATCGGTGATCGGCAGATTGGCCGGCGGCTCCTCCAGCATCACCTTGCGCACGTCGGCGGGATCGACCGGCACCCAGCCGAAGCCGGTGAGATAGACTTCCGCGCGGCAATGCTGAGCTTTGGTGACGTTGCTCGAGCCTGCGCCAAGGCTCTTGTAGCCGAACTGCGACGGCAGCACCCGCAGGCCGTAAACATCGCGCGCCGGCAGGCCGGCGGCGCGGGCAAGGCCGACATAAAGCGCGTTGAGATCGGCGCACTTGCCGCCGAGATTGCCGCTCTTGAGCATCGCCGCGACATCGCCGACGCCGCAGCCGCGGGTCGAAGCGGTGCGGGCCGTATTCTCGACCACCCATTCGTAGATCGCGCGCGCCTTCTCGATGTCGGTGCCTGCCTTGGCGTCGGCGACGATCTTGTCGGCGGTCTGTTTGACGATGCCATCGACCGGAATGAGATCGGTGCCGGAGAGATTGAGCTTGCGCTCGGCATCGCTGAGCGCGGCGACGGTGCCGGGCTTGGTCAGATCGATCGCGCGATCGCGGGTCTGGATGCGGCTGGTAACTTCGATCACCGGCGAGATGTCATCGTCCTGCCAGATCACATGCAGCATCTCGGCGCCGTATTTCGGATCGCGGACGCGGGTCACGGTCGCTGCGTTGCCGGTCCATCTGGTTTCGCCGGACCTGAACCAGTCCGCCTCGTTGACAGACGGCACCGGGATCCAGGCCTGCATCTTTCCCTTGGGATCGTCGATTTCGATCCGGGTGACGAGATCGACCGTGCGCCATGCGCCGGGTTTCGGCGCAAAGGCAGGTGCCTGTGCGAAAGCCTTGTAGGGAAGGCCGGCGGACACCGTGAGTGCCGCCGTGCCCTGGATGAATGTGCGCCGATCCATTTTGTTTCTCCGTGGATATGGGTTGGGGTTTATTTGCCGCCCGCGCTCGCGCCGGCCGGATAAAGCGCTTTGAGCGTGGTGACGATGTCGGGGCGCGACCAGTCGAGATCGCCTTCGACGAACAGCCGTGGCGACAGTTCCGGATCGAGGACGACGGTCGATGGCAGCGCGCTGATTTTCCAGCTTCTTGCGATGGCGCGATCGCGATCGAGCAGCACCGCGAAGTCGGCGGGATTCTTCTCAAAGAATGCGCGGACCTTCAGATCGATCTCCGCAACGTCGATCGCGACCACGGCGAGCGGTTGGCCGCGCATGATCGAGGTCAGCCGTTGCAACGAGGCGATCTCGGCCACGCAGGGTTCGCACCAAGTGGCGAAGAAATGCAGCAGAACGACTTTGCCTTTGAAGGCCTGAAGGTCACGTGGTTGGCCGTGCAGATCGTCCAGCCTGAAAGAGGCAGGGGCGCTGGACTTCCAGCCTTGTAAACCGGCCGGTGCCGTTGCGGCGTTTTCCGCGGTTGCGTTTGACGCAAGTGCGAACAGAAGCGCCGCCGCAAGGCCGGCTTTTAGACAAAAGTATAAATGTCGAATTTGATGGCGGGCGAGCCGACCAAGGCTGACACTATGTATGCTAAAAATAGATACATGTGTTTGACGATTCCGATTTGTAATCGCCGACGACGCTGCATGAAAAAAACACGACAAGAATGATCGGTCAGACGGACCGTTGTCGTGCTTGATTCGAGAGCCCCGCAACGCGGGAGCGATGTGTGTCGCCACGCTGGTATATTGAGATGCGCATTGATCATCGTCAACATCACTCGGGACAACCAATTGGTTGTGATGTCGCAGGCTGTCGCAGCCTTGCTGCTCGAAATATGCATCGGAAATGAATTAAACAACGGATGCAACGAGATGACAGGTCTGGGAACAGCCACCAAAATGGTTGCGGAAAAACATGTGACGATTTTGTGGCTTTGACAGTCGATTGATATCGCCCTACTTTTTCTTTTGACAAACTCTAAAGTTTGGGCG
Organism: Hyphomicrobiales bacterium; assembly: GCA_017305455.1. Taxonomy (GTDB): domain Bacteria; phylum Pseudomonadota; class Alphaproteobacteria; order Rhizobiales; family Xanthobacteraceae; genus Afipia. Next base: position 14,520 of record JAFKKO010000065.1, read on the forward strand.
TCCCCCGTCGGGGGCCTTATTTGGAGGAAATGTTCCATGAACATGGAACTCTCGCGGCGCTCGTTTATGCTCGGGGCCGGCGCGGGTTTGGCAGGAACGACGCTCGGGGCTCTTGGATTTGGTGAAATCGAAGCCGCCCACGCTCTCTCGATCCGGCCTTTCAAACTCGCGCAGACCAAGGAAGTTCGCAGCCAGTGCCCGTACTGTGCTGTGTGTTGCGGAATGATGATTTTCGCAGCCGAGAGCAAGGAAGAAAAAGGCAAGATGGAAGTCACCCAGATCGAGGGTGACGTGGACCATCCGGTCAATCGCGGTACCCTCTGCCCGAAGGGTGCAGGCGCGATCGACTACATCAAGTCGAAATCCCGCGTGAAATACCCGATGTATCGCAAGCCGGGCTCGAACAGCTTCGAGCGCGTGAGCTGGGATTT
>JAFKKO010000066.1 GCA_017305455.1 Hyphomicrobiales bacterium
GAAGGACATCTACGACGAGGACATCGAGGCGCTGGTCGATCAGGAACTGGCGACCTCGCACGATCACATCCGTCTGGTGTCGCTGACGGTGATCGCCGGCACCCATGGTCCGCAGCGCGCCACCATGAAGGTGGAAGTGGACGGCAAGGCCAGGATCGACGAGGCCGAAGGCAACGGTCCGGTGGATGCGGTGTTCAACGCCATCAAGTCGCTGGTGCCGCACGAGGCCAGGCTGGAACTGTATCAGGTCCACGCCGTCACCGAGGGCACCGACGCGCAGGCCGAGGTGTCGGTGCGGCTGTCGCAGGACGGCCGCTCGATGACCGCCCGCGCCTCCGACCCGGACACGCTGGTGGCCTCCGCCAAGGCCTATCTCAGCGCGCTGAACAAGATCGTGATGAAGCGCCAGCGCGACCTCCCGGCCGCTGCGGCGGCGGCGGGGCATTGATCGCGGGTTGAGTGTCGCGGCCTCATTCTGAGGAGCAACCTTCCGCAACGACGGCGCCGTCTCGTACGGCGTCGTTTTTGTTTGCGTGGAGTGCGCTCTTTTTCACCTCTCCCCGTGAACGGGGAGAGGGAGGAAACATGCAGCACGGCGTCGTTTTTTGTTCGCGCCTGATCGCGACGATGAACGCACGTTCAGCAACGTGTCGAAAGCTTAAGTTGAATGCGGCGCGCGCGCTGCCATCTTCATGGCATCAAAACTGGAGAGTGCCATGAAAAAGATCTTTCTTGCCGGCGTCGCCGCAGCCACCTTGCTGACCACGGGCGCGGTCTATGCCCAGCATCGCGGTCCGCAGGAGCGCATGCATCAGCGCATGAGTGTCGAAGACAGGGCCGCGTTCATCGATGCGCGAATCGCGGCGGTGAAGGCCGGGCTGAAACTGACCCCCGATCAGGAGAAGAACTGGCCGGCGGTCGAGACCGCGGTGCGCGATTTTGCCAAGCAGCGGATGGATTTCGCCGCCACGCGGGCCAAGGAGTGGCAGGCGCGCCGCGCCGAGCGCGAGCAGAACAAGGACGCCAAGCCGGCGGAACGCGCGCCGGTCGATCAGATCGCGCGGTTGCGCGAGCGGGCCGATACCATGGCGGCCGAGGCGGCAAGCCTGAAGAAGATCGCCGATGCCGCCGAGCCGCTCTACAAGAGCCTCGACGAGGGCCAGAAGCGCCGGCTCGCCATGCTGACCCGGATGGAGCGGCTTGGCGGTTTCTGGAGCGGACCCGGCTTCCGCCGCGGCGGCGAGCATGGCTCCCGCCACCATTTCGACCGTGAAGATCGCGGCCCGCGCCGCGACCGCTCGGAGCGGCTGTAAGCAGGCCTGAGAGTCCTGTCACCTCAAGAAAGCCGCCGGATCCGGCGGCTTTCGCCTGTCGGGAACACCCTGCCGGCGGGCGTCCCACCTTGTTCAAAATCATCCACAGTCCAATCGGATATCCCGCTTTGACGGGCATAAAAACTGCTGCGGCATTGCTGGACATCGCCGGAACGCTTTGCTAAACGACCGGCTCTCGACGCGGTTTTGCCGCGCGGACTTTCCATCAAATTGGGCGCATAGCTCAGTTGGTAGAGCAGCTGACTCTTAATCAGCGGGTCCCAGGTTCGAGCCCTGGTGCGCCCACCAATTTGATGATGAAGATCAGATATTTTAGGTCGCGATCAATCGGTGTGGGGTTGGCCCGCCGCAGCGTGAAGCGCTGGGCCTCCTCCCAATAGCCGTGGCTCCGGGCTTGCTGGCGACGCCGCCCTTTGTGCGGGTGTCTTTACCGTTTTTCTCCCGACCTATAGCGTTTGGCGTGGCTGAAACGGGGGCCTGTCATGAAAAGCTGGGTCGTGGGAATTGTCGCGGCAGCGGCGCTGTTTGCGTGCTGCGCGCAGGCTGCGGCGGAAGTGAACATTGTCGCGCTTGGCGCGAGCAATACCTCCGGTGCCGGACGGGGGCGCACCAACGGCGGCGTGCCGCGGTCGCAGGCCTATCCGGCGCAGCTTCAGAAGCTGCTCGCGGCCCAAGGTCTGGCCGCGCGTGTCGCGAATGCGGGAGTTCCCGGCGATACCACCGGCGGAATGCTGGCACGGCTCGATTCGGCGGTGCCGAAAGGGACCACGATCGTGATTCTCCAGCCGGGCGGCAATGACGCGCGGCGGGGAGACGGCGCCTCGCGTGAGAGCAACATCGCGGAGATCAAGCGGCGGCTGTCGGCCCGCAATATCAAGGTCATCATGCTCGGCCATCTCGGCCAGATCGCGCCGAAGGAGACCCGGGACCCCGACGGCCAGCATTTCAACGCACAGGGCCACGCCGCCTTTGCTGCATGGCTTGCGCCCCAAGTGATCGCGGCCGCGCGCGCGCGGTAGGCAATCATGAATTAAGCCGCCACCGCCGCCCTGTTCAGGCCGCAAAGCGGTGTGATAGCCTGCCGCCATGGGTTTGTTCCGGTTTGCCTTGCGGGTTTTGGCCGTGGCGGTCGCGCTGATCGCCGCGCCATGGCTCGTGCCGGCTGCGCAGGCCCATAACGCCATGGCCGGCCATGTCCATGTCGGGCACCTCCATATTACGCCCAGCCATGCCGCCGCCGCTCTCGCCGAGGCTTCCGCTCCGGCCGCCGAACGCAATGCGCTTCATGAATTGCGCATCGCGAGCAGCGAATCGCCGGCCGACCCGATCGACACCGGCGGCTGCGCCGTCGGCTGTTGCGGCCCCGGCGTAAGCTGCGGCGGCTCGGCGCTCGTCCTGGTGGCGTCGGCCGAGATGCCGCCGCCGCTGCGCGGGCTGCTGCCCGGCTTCGAGCAGGCGGCAACCGGCGCGGGCGTTGATCCCGAAGCCCTGCGCAAACCTCCTCGATCCCTGGTCTGAACCTGTCATGCCGGCGGCCTTCGCGGGCCGCGTCCGGCTGCTTTCGATCAGACGAGGACTTTTCAATGTTATCCGGAATTCGTGCTGCGCGTGGCGCGGCCATCGTGTTTGCCATTTTGCTCGGCCTGGCGCTGATCGCGCCGCTGTCGGCCCATGAGGGCCATGACGACGCGGCGGCCGCCCCGCCGCCGGCCGCCAATGCTGCGCCCCGCGCCGAGGTCGCCTCCGATCTCTACGAGCTTGTCGTCGTCGCGCAGAATGGCGAGATCGTGCTCTATCTCGACGCTTTCGCCAGCAACGCGCCGATCGAGGACGCCGGCGTCGAAGTGAAGACGCCGTCCGGCACGCACGCCGCCAGCGGCAAAGCGGGCGCGCCGTATCACATCCACGCGCCATGGACGGCAACGCCGGGCAGCTACGATCTCGACGTCACGGTGACGCGGAGCGGCCGCAGCGATCTGTTGCCGCTGACGCTGGTCATTCCGCCTGCGGACGGCCACGAGGCGGCGGCGGTTGCGGGCGGTGGCATCGCAGACTGGCTGCGCCATAATGCGCTGCTCGTTCTGGTCGCCGGGCTGATTGGCGCGGCGATCGGTTATCTCGCCGCGCGGCGGCCGCGCCGGCCGGCGGGTGTTGCGCTGACATTGCTGCTGGCGGCGATGCTGGCGGGCTTTGCGCCTTCGCCATTGTCGGCGCATGACGGGCAGGATGGCGCCAGCGATGCCGCGCCGAACGAGATCGCGCGCGACGCCGCCAGGCGGCTCGCCGACGGCGCGGTGTTCATGCCGAAAAGCACGCAGCGGATTCTGGCCATTCGCAGCACCGTGACGCAATCGGCGGTGCAGCGCCGCGCCATCGAGCTGCCGGGCCGGGTGATGCCCGATCCCAACGCCAGCGGTTATGTGCAGGCTTCGGTGGGCGGGCGGCTGTCGCCGCCGCCGGGTGGTTTTCCGCGTCTCGGCTCGGCGGTGAAGAAGGGCGATATTCTCGCTTATGTCGAGCCGCCGATTCAGGCGATCGACCTCTCCGACATGCGTCAGCGCCAGGGTGAACTCGATCAGCAGATGTCGATCGTGGAGCGGCGGTTGGCGCGCTACGAGATGCTGGTGCCGGGCGGCGCGGTGCCGCGCTCGCAACTCGAGGACACGCGGACCGAACTGCAGGGCCTGAAGGACCGCCGCGCGGCGCTCGACAAGTCGCGCCGCGAGCCGGAGGCCCTGATCGCGCCGGTCGATGGCGTGATCGCCGAAGGCGTGCCGGTGGCGGGCCAGATCGCGCCGTCGAATGCGGTGATCTTCAACATCGTCGATCCGGCGCGGCTGTGGGTCGAGGCGCTGACCATCGACGCGGTGCCGCAGATTCACAGCGCCTTTGCGCGCAGCGCCCAGGAGAAGAGCTATCCGCTGTCCTTCCGCGGTTCGGGTTTCGCCGGCCGCAACCAGTCGATCCCGGTGCAGTTCGCGGTGGAGGGCGACAATGCCGGCCTGCATGCCGGGCAGTTCGTCACCGTGCTGGTGACGACGACCGACGAGCGCACCGGCATTGCGGTGCCGCGCGCCGCCATCGTGCGGAGCGGCAGCGGTCAGGATGTGGTCTACGAACACGTCTCCGCCGAGCAGTTCGTGCCGCGCGTGGTGCGGATCGAGCCGCTCGACGGCGAGCGGGTGTTTGTCGCCGGCGGTCTGGATGAGGGCCACCGCATCGTGGTGCAGGGCGCCGAACTGCTCGGCCAGGTGCGGTAGGGAGAAAGTCCGATGTTCCGCTTTCTCGTAACCAGCGCGCTGCGCAATCGCCTCCTGGTGCTGGCTGCATCATTGGTGCTGGTGCTGCTCGGCATCTTCAGCGCGAGCCGCCTGCCGGTCGATGTGTTTCCCGATCTCAACAAGCCGACCGTCACCATTTTGACCGAGGCGGAAGGCTTTGCGCCGCCGGAGGTCGAACAGCTCGTCAGCTTCCCGATCGAAACCCAGATGAACGGCGTGCCCGGCGTCACCCGCGTGCGCTCGATCTCCGGCATCGGCCTGTCGATCGTCTATGTCGAGTTCGACTGGGGCACCGACATCTATCGCAACCGCCAGCAGATCGCCGAGCGCCTTGCGATGATCCGCAGCCAGTTGCCGCTCGGCTCCACTCCGCAGATGGGGCCGATCAATTCGCTGATGGGCCAGATCCTGCTGGTGGCGATGACCAGCGACACCGCGACGCCGATGGAGGTGCGCGAGGCCGCCGACTTCACGGTGCGGCCGCGGCTGTTGTCGATTCCCGGCGTCGCGCAGGTGATTCCGATCGGCGGCGAGGTTCGGCAATATCGCGTCGCGCCCAATCCGCCGGCGCTGCGCAGCCTCGGCGTCACTTATGAGCAGGTCGAGCAGGCGCTCGGCCAGTTCGGCGTCAACACCGGCGGCGGCTTCACCGACCAGCATTCGCGCGAGTACCTGATCCGTAACATCGGCCGCACCACCAGCCTCGACGATCTGCGCTCGGTGGTGGTGGCGCAGGTCGGCGGCGCGCCGGTCTATCTGCGGCAGGTCGCGACCATCGATTTCGCGCCGAAGGTCAAGCGCGGCGAGGCCGGCTATATGGGCAAACCGGCGGTGATCGTCTCGGTCGAGAAGCAGCCCAATATCGATACCGTGACGCTGACGCGCGAGATCGAACAGGCGCTCGGCGAAATTACCGCCGCGCTGCCGAAGGGCATGCGCGCCGACCAGATCGTGTTCCGGCAGGCCAATTTCATCGAGACCTCGATCGGCAATGTCGAGCGCGTGCTGCTGGAAGCGGGTCTCGTGGTCGCGGTGGTGCTGTTCGCGTTCCTGCTCAACTGGCGCACCACGGCGATCTCGCTGGCTGCGATTCCGGTGTCGATCCTGACCACGGCGGTGATCTTCTATTTCGCCGGGCTGTCGATCAACACCATGACGCTGGGCGGCATTGCGATTGCCATCGGCGAACTGGTGGACGACGCGGTGGTCGATGTCGAGAACATCTTCCGCCGCCTGCGCGAGAACCGCGCGCTGTCTGAGCCGCGGCCGGTGTTCGACGTCATCGTCGCCGCCTCGCAGGAGGTGCGCTCGGGCATCGTCTACGCCACCATGATCATCGTGCTGGTGTTCGTGCCGCTGTTCGCGCTGTCGGGCATCGAGGGGCGGCTGTTCGCGCCGCTCGGACAGGCCTACATCGTCTCGATTCTCGCCAGCCTCGCGGTCTCGGTGACGCTGACGCCGGTGATGGCCTACTACATGCTGCCGAGCGCGAAGCGGCTGGAGCACGGCGACAGCGCGCTGGTGCGCATGCTCAAGCGCGGCAACGCAGCGCTGCTGCATCATGCGTTCACGCATCAGCGCATCGTCGTCGCCGCCGCCGTGGCGGCGGTGATGGCGGCGGGCGCCGCGGCGTGGCTGCTGCCGCGCGCCTTCCTGCCCGCGTTCAACGAGGGCACCTTCACCATCAACCTTGCCTTCAATCCCGGCATGTCGCTCGCCGAATCCAACCGCGTTGGCCTGATCGCCGAGCGGCTGGTGCTGGAGGTGCCGGAGGTGACAAGCGTCGGCCGCCGCACCGGCCGCGCCGAACTCGACGAGCACGCCGAGGGCGTGCATTCCTCCGATCTTGAAATCGATCTGAAGCCGTCGTCGCGCACCAAAGCCGAAGTGGTGGCAGATCTGCGCGCGCGTCTTGGCGTGCTGCCGGCGGCGATCAATGTCGGCCAGCCGATCTCGCACCGGCTCGACCACATCCTGTCCGGGGTGCGCGCCGAACTGGCGCTGAAGATTTTCGGCGACGATCTCGACGCCCTGCGCGCCGCCGCCGAGGCGATGCGCGAGAAGCTTGCGGCCATATCGGGTCTCGCCGATCTGCAGGTGGAAAAGCAGGTGCTGATTCCGCAGCTTGAAATCCGGGTCGATTATGGCCGCGCCGCGCTTTATGGCGTGCAGCCCGGCGCGGTGGTCGAGCAACTGAGCCGGCTCTCCAACGGCCGCATCGTCTCGCGCGTGGTCGACGGCTATCGTCGTTTCGACGTGGTGATGCGCCTGCCCGACAGCTTGCGCACCACGCAGCGGCTCGGCGATCTGTTGATCGAGACGCCGGCGGGCTGGGTGCCGGCGCGGCAACTCGCCGACATCAAGGAAACCGAAGGCCCCAACCAGATCCTGCGCGAGAACGGCCGCCGCCGCGCCGTGGTGCTGGCCAATACCGCGAGTGGCGCCGACACCGCCAAGGTCGTGGCCGCAATCCGCGGCGTGATCGAGGCGACGAAACTGCCGGAGGGTTTCCATGCCCGCCTCGAAGGCACCTTCCAGGCGCAGGAGGAGGCCAGCCGCACCATCGGCATGCTGTCGTTGTTGTCGCTGGCGCTGATCTTCGCCATTCTCTACAGCCGCTACCGCTCGGCGGCGCTGGCGCTGATCGTGATGGGCAACGTGCCGCTGGCGCTGGTCGGCTCGGTGATCGCGCTGTGGCTGGCGGATCAGCCGCTGTCGGTCGCATCGATGATCGGCTTCATCACGCTGACCGGCATCGCCGCGCGCAACGGCATTCTCAAGATCAGCCATTACATCAACCTCGCGGTGCGCGAGGGCATGCCGTTCGGCCGCGAGCTGGTGCTGCGCGGCAGCCTGGAGCGCGTCACGCCGGTGTTGATGACCGCGCTGTCGGCGGGCGTGGCGCTGGTGCCGCTGCTGATCGACGCGGCAACGCCAGGCAAGGAAATCTTGCATCCGGTGGCGGTGACGATCTTTGGCGGCCTGATCAGCGCGACGCTGCTCGACGCCGTGCTGACCCCGATCCTGTTCCTGCGCTTTGGAGAGAAGCCGCTGCAGCGGCTGCGGCAGGAGACCGCATCATCCGATCCTTCCGCCGCGGCGGAAGCGTTCTAGATTTCACATCGAAGATTCTGAAGGAGATACGTTATGACGAACGGGACGAACGGACGCCGCCGCCTGATCGCGGGTCTTGCCATCGCGGCGCTGGCATGTGCGGGGATCGGCGCCGCCGCCGCCGCAAATGACGATCACCACCATCATCATGACGAAAGCTTCGCCGCCGGCGAGCCGGGACAGGCGCGCAAGCCGGCGCGGCTGATCGAGATCGTGATGGCGGAGGGCGACGGCAAGATGATGTACGAGCCGGCGCGGCTCGAGATCAAGAAGGGCGAGCAGGTCAAGTTCGTGCTGCGCAATCGCGGCGAGTTGCTGCATGAAATCGTGCTGGGCACGGCGCAGGAAAACCTCGCCCATGCCGAGGAGATGAAGAAACATCCGGACATGCCGCATGGCGATGAACCAAACGCCAGGCACGTTGAGCCCGGCAAAACCGGCGAGCTGATCTGGAAATTCACCAAGGCCGGCGTGTTCGAATATGCCTGCCTCATTCCCGGTCATCGCGAAGCGGGCATGGTGGGCACCATCGTCGTGAAATAACAGCGCGCGGTTGTCGGGCCCGGACGGGACGTCGTCTCCCGCGGGTCCGGCCAGCGCCGGTGTCCGCGAATCGCGGCGGCGGCATTTGGCTTCCGGGCGCGATGCCGGTCTTTTTACCGTTCATTGATTTACATCAAAGCGCAGCTTGCGTTACCTCAGTTTTGTATCGTCTTGCGATATGCTGCAATAATTTTGGTGCGATGCATCTATTTTATCTGCATGATATTGATGCAGAACAATTCCTATTTTTCTTGATGCTGTGATGTCGTCATGCCCGATCATGCGGGCTCTCATTTGGAGATGACCATGCATCCCTCAGATTTGCCTAGCTCCGAGCCGAGCAGGGCTCTGTGGCTCTCGACGATCTCGTTCACGGTCTGCTTTGCTGTCTGGACAATTTTCTCCATCATCGGCATCGGCATCAAGCAGAAGCTCGGATTGAACGAGACCGAGTTCGGTCTTCTGGTCGGCACACCTATCCTGAGCGGCTCGCTCATTCGTCTGGTCCTCGGCGTCTGGACCGATCAGTATGGCGGGCGCCGCGTCTATACCGTCGTGATGATCGCGGGCGCGATCGCGACCTATTTCCTCACCTGGGCGCAGACCTATCCGCAATTCCTGATCGCCGCGCTCTTCGTCGGCATCGCCGGCGGCTCGTTCGCGGTCGGCGTCGCCTACGTCTCGCGGTTCTACCCGATGGGCAAGCAGGGCACTGCGCTCGGTATTTTCGGCGCGGGCAATGTCGGCTCGGCGGTGACCAAGTTCCTCGCCCCGTTCGTCATGGTGGCGTTCGGCTGGCAGGCGGTGGCCCAGATCTGGGCGGCGGCGCTGGCGATCATGGCGGTGATCTTCTGGATCTTCTCCGATGAAGATCCGGTGGTGAAGGCACGGCGCGAGCGTGGCGAGAAGCCCAAGAGCGCGTGGCTCGAATTCGCGCCGCTGAAGAATCTCCAGGTCTGGCGCTTCTCGCTTTATTATTTCTTCGTGTTCGGCGCGTTTGTGGCGCTGGCGCTGTGGCTGCCGCAGTACCTGATCAACGTCTACGGCGTCGATCTGAAGACCGCCGGCATGGTCGCGGCGATGTTCTCTTTCCCGGCGTCGGTGTTCCGCGCCTATGGCGGACATCTGTCCGACCGCTACGGCGCGCGGCGGGTGATGTACTGGACCTTCCTGGTCGCCGTCGCCTGCACCTTCATCCTGTCCTATCCGCCGACCGACTATGTCGTGCGCACGGTGACCGGCTCGGTCAGCTTCCATCTTGAGATGGGCGTGGTGCCGTTCACGGTCACGGTGTTCGTGCTCGGCTTCTTCATGGCGCTGGGCAAGGCGGCGGTGTTCCGGCACATCCCGGTCTACTATCCCAAGCATGTCGGCGCGGTCGGCGGCCTGGTCGGCATGATCGGTGGTCTCGGCGGTTTCGTGCTGCCGATCGCCTTCGGCGCGCTGAACGATCTCACCGGGCTGTGGACCAGCTGCTTCATGCTGCTGTTCCTGATCGTGACAGTCTCGCTGCTCTGGATGCATCTGACGGTGCGGCAGATGGAGCGCGGCGTCGCCGGCGAGGCGCTGAAGAAGCTGCCGCAGTTCCCCGAAATGGAGGAAATTCACAAGCCCGAGCACATCGGCGCGCTGTCGGGCGTCGTGCTCACGGACTGGCGGCCGGAGGACAAGGAGTTCTGGGAGACCAAGGGGCGCGCCGTCGCGCGGCGCAACCTGTGGATATCGATTCCGGCGCTGCTCCTGTCATTCGCCATCTGGCAGGTCTGGTCGGTGGTGGTGGCAAAGCTGCCGTCAGTCGGCTTCAAGTTCACCACGTCCGAACTGTTCTGGCTGGCGGCGTTGCCGGGCATCTCCGGCGCCGTGCTGCGGGTGTTCTACTCCTTCATGGTGCCGATCTTCGGTGGCCGGCTGTGGACCACGCTCGCGACCTGGTCGCTGATGATCCCGGCGGTCGGCATCGGCTATGCGGTGCAGACGCCCTCGACGCCTTATGTGGTGTTCCTGGTGCTGGCGCTGCTGTGCGGCTTCGGCGGTGGCAACTTCGCCTCCTCGATGGCCAACATCTCCTTCTTCTTCCCGCGGGCGGAGAAGGGCAACGCGCTGGCGCTCAATGCCGGTCTCGGCAATCTCGGTGTCAGCACGGTGCAGTTCGTGGTGCCGCTCGTCATCACCGCCGGCGTGCTCGGCTGGTTTGGCGGCGATCCGGTGATGGTGACCGAGGGAGGCCGCCAGGTGCCGGTGTGGCTGCAGAACGCCGGCTTCGTCTGGGTGCCGTTCATCGCCGTGAGCGCCTTCGCCGCGTGGTTCGGCATGAACGACATCGCCTCGGCGAAGGCTTCGTTCGCCGATCAGGCGGTGATCTTCCAGCGCAAGCACAACTGGGTGATGTGCTGGCTCTACACCGGAACGTTCGGCTCCTTCATCGGCTATTCGGCGGGCTTCCCGCTGCTGGCGAAGATCCTGTTCCCGAACGTCAACGTGCTGCCGTTCGTCTTCCTCGGGCCGTTGGTCGGCGCGTTGTCGCGCTCGGCGACCGGCTGGATCGCGGACAAATGGGGCGGTGGCCGCGTCACGCTGTGGGTGTTCGTGGTGATGATGCTCGGCGTGCTCGGCATTCTCTACTTCACCGGCATCAGGGAGCAGCCCGGCGCGTTCTGGGGATTCTTCGCGATGTTCATCCTGATGTTCTTCGCCACCGGCGTCGGCAACGCATCGACCTTCCAGATGATCCCCAACATCATGCGCAAGGAGATGGATCGTCTGATGCCGCAGGCCGATGCCGCCACGCGCGTGCGTCAGGCGGAGAAGGAATCGGCGGCGATCACCGGCTTCACCTCCGCGATCGCGGCGTTCGGCGCCTTCTTCATCCCGAAATCCTTCGGCACGTCGATCGATCTGAGCGGCGGCGTCGAGGGTGCGCTGTGGGGTTTCTTTGTCTTCTACGTTACCTGCGTAATAATCACCTGGGCCGTTTATACCCGCAAGGGCGGCCTGCTTCATGACGTCGAGCGGCGGGGTGCGACGGCACCGTTTGCCCAACCGGCCCAGTAAGGAGAGGCTGATGAGCCATTTTCTTGACAGGCTTTCGTTCTTTACGAAAACCAGAACCGAATTCGCCGGCGGTCACGGCATCACCACAACCGAAGACAGGACGTGGGAGGACGGCTACCGCAAGCGCTGGCAGCACGACAAGATCGTGCGCTCCACGCACGGCGTGAACTGCACGGGCTCGTGCTCGTGGAAGGTTTATGTCAAGGGTGGCATCGTCACCTGGGAAACCCAGCAGACCGACTATCCGCGCACGCGGCCCGATCTGCCCAATCACGAGCCACGCGGCTGTCCGCGCGGCGCGAGCTACAGCTGGTATCTTTATTCCGGCAACCGCGTGAAATATCCACTGGTGCGCTCACGGCTGCTCAAGCTGTGGCGCGCGGCGCGGGCGACCCTGACCCCGGTCGCGGCGTGGAAGTCGATCGTCGAGAATCCCGAGAAGCGCGCCGCCTACACCAGGCGCCGCGGTCTCGGCGGCTTCGTGCGCGCGAGCTGGGACGAGGTCAACGAGATCATCGGCGCGGCGAACGCCTACACGGTGAAGGCCCACGGCCCCGACCGCGTGTTCGGCTTCTCGCCGATCCCGGCGATGTCGATGGTCAGCTACGCCTCGGGCGCGCGCTATCTGTCGCTGCTCGGCGGCGTCTGCATGTCGTTCTACGACTGGTATTGCGACCTGCCGCCGGCCTCGCCGCAGACCTGGGGCGAGCAGACCGACGTGCCGGAAAGCGCCGACTGGTACAATGCGGGCTTTCTGATCCTGTGGGGCTCCAACGTGCCGCAGACGCGCACGCCGGACGCGCACTTCTATACCGAGGCGCGCTACAAGGGCGCCAAGAGCGTGGTGATCTGCCCGGACTATTCCGAGGCGTCGAAATTCGCCGACATGTGGATGTCGCCGAAGCAGGGCACCGACGCGGCGGTGGCGATGGCGATGGGCCATGTCATCCTGCGCGAATTCCACATCGACAAGACAACCGAATACTTCGACGACTACGTGCGCCGCTACACCGACATGCCGATGCTGGTGCGTCTGGTGAAGCAGGGCGATCACTACGTGCCGGACCGCTTCGTGCGCGCCTCCGATTTCGTCGGCGGCCTCAACGAAGCCAACAATCCGGAGTGGAAGACCGTCGCCTATGACGAGGCGAGTGGCGAGATCGTCGCGCCGAACGGCTCGATCGGCTTCCGCTGGGGCGAGAAGGGCAAGTGGAATCTCGAGGAGAAGGCCTCGGGCACGCGCGAGACCAAGCTGCGCATGTCGCTGATGGACATTCAGGACGATGTCGCCAAGGTCGGCTTCCCGTATTTCGGCAACCGCGAGCACGACCAGTTCCGCGGCACCGATCATCCGAGCGTGCTGACGCGCAACATCCCGGTGAAGACGCTGCAGCTCGCCGATGGCGAGACGCTGGTAGCGTCGGTGTATGACCTGTTTCTGGCCAATTACGGCGTCGATCGCGGGCTTGGCGGCGAGAACATCGCCAAGAGCTACGATGACATCGAGCCCTACACGCCGGCCTGGGCGGAGCAGATCACCGGCGTGCCGCGCGAGCAGATCATCACGGTGGCGCGCGAGTTCGCGCGCAACGCCGAGAAGACCAAGGGTCGCTCGATGGTGATCGTCGGCGCCGGCCTCAATCACTGGTACCACATGGACATGAACTACCGTGGCATCATCAACATGCTGGTGATGTGCGGTTGTGTTGGCCAGTCCGGTGGCGGCTGGTCGCATTATGTCGGTCAGGAAAAGCTGCGGCCGCAGTCCGGCTGGCTGCCGCTGACATTCGCTCTCGACTGGGGCCGGCCGCCGCGGCAGATGAACTCGACCTCGGCGTTCTACGCCCACACCGACCAGTGGCGCTACGAGACGCTCGACGTCAAGGACGTGCTGTCGCCGACCGCCCCGATGGGGCCGTGGGACGGCGCGCTGATCGATTACAACGCGCGCGCCGAACGCATGGGCTGGCTGCCGTCGGCACCGCAGCTTCAGACCAACCCGCTCGAAGTCGCCAAGCAGGCGGCGGCGTCGGGGCTGGAAGCCAAGGACTATGTCGCCAAGGCGCTGAAGTCCGGCGAACTGAAAATGTCCTGCGAAGACCCGGACAATCCGAAGAACTGGCCGCGCAATCTGTTCGTGTGGCGCTCCAACCTGCTCGGCGCGTCGGGCAAGGGGCACGAGTATTTCCTCAAGCACCTGCTCGGCACCAGCCACGGCGTGCTCGGCAAGGATCTCGGCCATATCGGCGGTCGCAAGCCGTCCGACGTGGTCTGGCACGAGGAAGCGCCGGAAGGAAAACTCGACCTCCTGGTCACGCTCGACTTCCGCATGTCCACCACCTGCATGTATTCGGACATCGTGCTGCCGACCGCGACCTGGTACGAGAAGAACGATCTCAACACCTCGGACATGCATCCCTTCATCCACCCGCTGACCGCCGCGGTCGATCCGGTGTGGGAGTCGCGCTCCGACTGGGAGATTTACAAGGGCATCGCGCGGTCGTTCTCGAAGATCGCGCCGGAAGTGCTCGGCGTCGAGAAGGACGTGGTGCTGACGCCGATCATGCACGACTCGGCGGGCGAGATCGCGCAGCCGCTCGACGTCAAGGACTGGAAGAAGGGCGAGATCGAGCCGATCCCCGGCAAGACCATGCCCACGGTTACCGTGGTCGAGCGCGACTATCCCAACCTCTACAAGCGCTATACCTCGCTAGGCCCGTTGATGAGCAAGCTCGGCAACAACGGCAAGGGCATGAGCTGGAACACCGAGCACGAGGTCGAACTGCTCAAGCGCCTCAACGGTGTGGTGACGGAAGAGGGGCCGACGCAGGGCCTGCCGAAGATCGAGACCGATATCGATGCCTGCGAGGTTCTGCTCTCGCTCGCGCCGGAGACCAACGGCGAGGTCGCGGTGAAGGCGTGGACCTCGCTCGGCACCTTCACCGGCCGCGACCATACCCATCTCGCCATCCCGAAGGAGGACGAGAAGATCCGCTTCCGCGACGTCGTCGCGCAGCCGCGCAAGATCATCTCCTCGCCGATCTGGTCGGGGCTTGAATCGGAGAGCGTCTGCTACAACGCCTGCTACACCAACGTGCACGAGCTGATCCCGTGGCGCACGCTGACCGGCCGTCAGCAGCTCTATCAGGATCATCTGTGGATGCGGGCGTTCGGCGAAGGCTTCTGCGTCTAGCGGCCGCCGATCGACACCCAGTCGGTGCGCCCGGTGATCGACCGCAGGCCGAACGGCAACAAGCCGAT
>JAFKKO010000067.1 GCA_017305455.1 Hyphomicrobiales bacterium
GCTTCGTACCTCATGGTTCGAGACGGCGCTGCGCGCCTCCTCACCATGAGGATTGGATACGCGACGAGGTTCGATATTTGCTGGCTGCGCTCCTTATCCTGAGGAGCGGCCTTGGCCGCGTCTCGAAGGATGAGGCCAGTGATTGTGAAACGGGTTTGTGAATCGAACGCCGCAAAGCCTACGGCGAGGGCAACTGCCATTCGATCTGCAGGTCGTCCGGCGTCAGGGTGTCGTGCGCCTGCGCGGTCTGCATGTCGCCGCCATCGGCCACGGCATCGGCATCTGCGTCCGTGCCATCGGGAATCGATCCGGTGTGATCCGGATTCTTGCGGTCGAGCACGCGCTTCTCGCGCGCCGCCTTCTTGGCCGATGCTGAGTCGGGCGCGGTCTTGTCGGCGCGGTCGGCCTTCTCGGACGTCTCGCTGTCGGAGTTCTCGGGTCGATCGGCCTTGTCGGTGAAGAAATGATAGACCTTCTTGGCGCCGGCCTGCGCCCGCGCGCCGATCACGCTGGCGGCCTGGCCGCCGACCGCGCAGGCGGCGGGCTGGCGATTGCAGAACTGGGCCATGTCGGACACGGCTGCGCTCGCGGCGGTCACCGCCTCGACGGTGTCCACCTGCGGCTGCTTGTCGGCATCCGGTGTCTTGTCGGTCGGCAGCAGCACGAGCACAAGCCCGAGCCAGAATGCCATGCGCAACAAAAAGAACATCGCAAGCCCCGTCGTACTCGATCATCCCTCGCGGCCAAGCCGCACCCATCCCGTGATGTGATCTAGCAGACGGCGATAAATCCGCAGTGTTTGCGGTCCCGCCAATTCGCATCAAATTGCAATGAATGTGTTTGGCGTAAATTTTCGATTGACGCCGCGCTCGGCTCGCGTGGCGCTGATGAGCGTGCGTGTCCACACTTTCGAAACCATGTTTTCGCGCGTTGGAAACCTTGCGTTCACCATCGCGGTTGTTTGGCGGATGCAAAGCGCCCGAAAACGACGTGGAACGCGCGGCGCGGCAACTTGAAAGCGCAACCTTAGTGTTCGCTTAAGCTCGCTCTGACACGATCCCCCAACGATAAAAGGGGGCGGTCCGGCGCGTTAGATATGACGGGCAAAACCGCGGACGAAACAAAGTGACACTGATCGAAACCCTGCGCGACCGTCTGGATTCGCTTCTGCACGCTTCTGTCCGTGCCGATGCGATGAAGAGCGCGCAACACCGCGCCTTCATCGCCCCGCGCCTGATGGGCAGCCTGATTGCGTTCGCCTCGCTGCCGCTCTATCTGGCGCTACGCGGCGCGCCCTCGGCAATCGAAGTGATGGTGCTGGTCTGGCTGGTCTCGCCGATCCTGATTTCCTATTATCTGTCGCGCACCGGTGCGTTCGAGAGCGCGCACATGCTCTCCTCGCTGGCGCTCGCCGCCGTGATCTTCGCGATCGCGGCCGCCACCGGCGGGGTTTCCTCCTTCGCGGCGATCTGGCTGATCGCGGTGCCGCTGGAAGCGGCCCTGTCGGCCTCGCGCCGCGTGGTGGCGGCCGCGGTCGCGCTGAGTCTGGGCTGCGTGCTGGTCCTCATGCTGCT
The DNA here is from genome assembly GCA_017305455.1 of Hyphomicrobiales bacterium. Lineage (GTDB taxonomy): Bacteria > Pseudomonadota > Alphaproteobacteria > Rhizobiales > Xanthobacteraceae > Afipia. The sequence goes on from JAFKKO010000067.1 coordinate 1,575, forward strand.
GAGCGTGGGCAATGCACTGCCGGCCTCGCAGATCGCCGAGACCACCGGGCCGCTGTTCGCCGCGCTCGGCATCGTGTCGGCGACGATCTACACCGCAGGTCTGGCTTTCGGCACCGAATCGCTGGCGCGCACCAGCCGCCTGCTGCTCGACAAAGAGGAAGACCGTTACCGCCTGCTCGCGCGCAACATCAGCGACGTGATCGCGCGGCACGGCCGCAACGGCGATGTCAGCTTCGTTTCGCCGGCGGCGGAGGCGCTGCTTGGGGCGCCGGTGGCGCGTTTGCTCGGCCACGGGCTGTTCGACCGCGTTCACGTCGCCGACCGTCCGGCGTATCTCACGGCGCTATCGGATGCGGCGCGCGGCGGCGAAGCGCGCAGCGTCGAATTCCGGGTGCGGCGCGAGGCGCGCGGCGGATCGGCCGAATTCATCTGGGTCGAGATGCGCTGCCGCCCGCTCGATGGAGCAATCGGCGCGGGCGAGGGTGATGGCGTGGTCTCGGTGATGCGCGACGTCACCGAGCGCAAGGCGCAGGAGCAGGCGCTGGAAGTCGCGCGGATCGAGGCGGAGCGGGCGGGGGCGGCGAAGTCGCAGTTCCTCGCCACCATGAGTCACGAGCTGCGCACGCCGCTGAACGCCATCATCGGATTCTCGGAAATGCTCGGGCGCGAGGACGAGATGAAGCTCGACGCGGCGCGGCGCAAGGAATACGCCACGCTGATCAACGAATCCGGACTGCATCTTTTATCGGTCGTCAACGGCATTCTCGACATGTCGAAGATGGAGAGCGGCAATTTCGAATTGCTGCCGGAGAAGTTTTCGCCACGCGACAAGCTTCTGAGCTGCTGCAACCTGATGGTGCTCAAGGCGCGCGACAACGGCATCGATCTCGCCACCCGCGTGCCGCACGATCTGCCGCAGATGACCGGCGATCCGCAGGCGTTCAAGCAGATCCTGATCAACCTTCTGTCCAACGCGATCAAGTTCACCGAGCGCGGCGGCTCGGTCACCGTTTCGGCGGCGATCGAGGGCTCGCGTCTTGCGGTGCGCGTCACCGATACCGGCGTCGGCATCAGCGCCGACGATCTCAAGCGGCTGGGCGATCCGTTCTTCCAGGGCGGCAAGACCTATCAGCGCCGCCACGAGGGCACCGGCCTTGGCCTGTCGATCGTCAAGAGCCTGGTCGCGCTGCATGGCGGCGAGATGACGGTGCAGAGCCGGATCGACGAGGGCACCACGGTGTGCGTCGCGCTGCCTCTGACCTTTACGCCGGAGAAGTCCGGCACGATTGCAACGCTTGCTCCCGCGCCGCGCGCGGAGGTGAAGGAAACTCTGGTGAAGAAAATTGCCTAGACGGATCGAGATCGACGACGACATGCCCCGCCGCCCGCGCCGCGGCAAGGCCGCGCAGGCGGTGGCGATCGAGCAGGAGCCGAACCTCTTGATGCGCATGCTGCTGCGCAGCCCCAAGGATACGTTCGCGGGCGTGGTGGCGTTCGGCGGCGTCATGGCGATCATCATCAACGCGACCTTCCTGCAGGCGGGCCGGCATCCTTCGCCGATGTTCGGGTCGGCCGAGAAGGTGCTGCTGACCGCGCCGACGCCGGTCGCCGAGGTGCCGGCGCAACCGCTGCTGCCGCGCGCGCGTCCGGCGGAAGCCGAGAGCGTCAAGCCGGTCGAAGTGAAGCCGGTCGAGACCAAGGCGGTCGAGACGCCGAAGGCGGTGGCCGCGACCAAAACCGCCGGCGTCGCGCGGCCGCCGGCCGCCATCCCGGTGCATCACGATCCGGTCGGTGACCTGATCAATTCGACCCGCCGTGTTTCCCAGGTGCAGCGGGCGCTGACCGAATACGGCTACGGCCAGTTCAAGCCGACCGGCAATGTCGGCCCCGAAACCCAGGCCGCGATCCGCAAGTTCGAGGCCGATCGCAAGAAGCCGCAGACCGGCAAGGTCTCGGACTGGCTGGTGCACGAGTTGGTCAAGCTAACGGGCCGTCCGATCGAGTGAGCAAGAGCTCGCCCAATTTGATTGGTGCCGGCAAGTATATTCAACTGCCTAGCAGATGAATGGATCAGCCGGCGCTACGCTTATTCCAAGGCAACTTGTACTTTTTTATCAACCCAAGTTCCAGCCCGGCGCTTCCGTGAACTGGCAAGCCATTCCATTCCAAATCTGGTGGCTCTGCTGTGTAAATTTCTACGATAGAAGCAGAGAGAACGGTCTTTCTAATTATGTCGTTCAGACGAACGCTTGTTCTTTGTGTAGGGCCAGGCCGACCGTAAAAATACAATCTTCTTGATAGCCCCATTGTGGCTACGCCCACGTAGAGGACAATCCCATCTATTGCAAATGCGTATACTCCAACATTACGAGATGCCGGCTGGTCGAGCGTGAGTTCTCCGGTGGAATTTAGTATCCACCGTCCCGAAAGACGGAAGCCGCATCGATGCAAGTTCTCCGTCGTGAGTTCCGGCTTTTCCTCAGGCTGAGCAGCTATTCTAAGAGGTCGTATGTTGGCTGAATTACTCGCAGATCTTAGAACATTATAAGCATGCTGATAGCGTATCCCGAGTTGTCTTGCGATCTCCCCTGTACTCAAGCCAGCCTTCGCAAGCTGACGAATGTTTTCTGAGATACTCATGATGTGCTTTGCCTTCCATGCATAAAATAAAATACGTCACAATGAGCTCGATTGTGAAAAGATCGGTGATGCCTTGTCCAGACTGAAAACAAGTATCTGGGTGGCGGCCTATCTGCGCCGTTGCCAGACCGAGGGCATGTTCGGCGCGGTGCGACGGCGCGGCGCCGAGGAGGCAGGGGCGGTGTTCGTCAAGCTGGCGCTGCTCGACGGCAATGCCATGCTGTTCGCGCCCGCGCCCCAGACCAGTTACGGCGAGAGCCGGCCGGCCGAGCGAGCGTTCGTCGCCTCGCCGCCGGAGCCGGTGGCCGAGCAGAAAATCGAGGAGCGTCTGCAAAAGGAGATCGGGTTCGATCCCGATGTCTGGATCGTCGAGATCGAGGACAAAGCCGGGCGGCATTTTCTCGATCTGGCGGGCGGGTAGGGTGGTTTTTGAGAGAAAATCCGGCCTCATGGTTCGAGATGCGAGGCCTTGCCTCGCTCCTCACCATGAGGGATGACCCTCATCCTGAGGAGCGCGCTGTTGCGCGCGTCTCGAAGGATGAGGCGGGCGGGTAGTTTTTATCTCGAATCGTAATGTCGGGGCATAGCCTCTCGAAGACGGGCGTGAACGCCCTTATGTCCCGGGCACCACGTCTGGAGGCCATCAGTAGCAGAAACGTGAATGGCCGGACTAAATCCGGCCAAGACGACGTAATTGATGGGCCGCAACCCTGTGAATGTCTGATGAAGCCTAGCGCTCGATCTTCCAGGGATCGTATTTTTCCTTGGGCTCCGGAATCTTGTCCATCGCCGCCTTGGCGGCGCGGGCCTCGGCGTCGCGCTTTTTCTTCAGCGCGGCGTTGTCCGGCGCGGCGGGCGCGTCCCGGTGCATGCCGCGCTGCCGGCCGCCGCCCATCTGCGCCATCGCCGGCATGGCCAGCGCCAGCAGCGCCGCCGCGATCACCAAAATCCTCATGATCCGTCTCCGCCGGTCGGTCCGGCCGACGGCACTCTAGAATTCTTTCGTTTGTCGCAAAATCATCATTCCGTCATGGCCGGATTTAGTCCGGCCATCCACGTCTTGTCGTGCCAGGGGGAAGGCGTGGATGCCCCGGACATAAGGGCGTTCCCGCCCGTCTTCGACAGGCCATGCCCGGGCATGACGGCATGGTGCACCCTTGTCACATCATGAGAATGGGCGCAGGGAAGCCTCAGCCCTGCCGCGCGCGCGGACCGAAGCGCGCGGTGTCCACAGCGGCCGGCGCGGCGGCGGGATGGTGCGAGGCCGCCGGACGGGCGCGCTGGCGATCGTCGTCATAGAGCGCCGGACGATATTTGGCGCGCGTGGTGGCAATCGAGGCGCCGCGCCAGGTCGCAAGCATGATCAGCGCCGCGCGCTCGCCGAGATGATCGTACATCCGCGCCAGCCGATAGACGTCCATCACCGAGGAGCCGATCGCCGGGTTGAGAAACAGCAGCACGCGCTGGAAGGCATCGCCCGACATGCCGAGCGTCTTGGCGGCGCAGGCCAGCGGCTCGCCCAGCGGATCGTGCACGATCGCGCTGGCGACATGGGCGGGCAGGATCAGCGCGTCGCCGAGCTCGGCGATGAAAGCGGGCATGTCGGCGGCCAGCGCCGCCTGTTCAAGGCTCGCCAGCGCCCGCGCCGCGCGTCTGGGATCGACCCGGACCGAGGGTTTGAGCGGCGCGGATTCGAGGCCCATCAGGATCCTGGCGCGCTCTTTCGAGGGCGCGGCGAGGAACATCTCGTTGAGCGAGGAGGCATCCTCCGGCTTCATCGCCAGAGTGGGCGAGGCGGCCGGCGCGGCCGGGTTGGCTGCAGCCGGCGTGAGCGCGGCGGCGGGCAGGTCGTCGGGGGCGGGTTCGGCGGGCTCGGTGTCCGCGATCTGCGGCGCATCGACGAATTCGAGGTCGCTGTCGTCGTCGAACACCACGTCCTGGGTCTCGAGCGGCTGCAGCGGCGGGGCCAGCGGCATGCGCTGATAGCGCGGCTGCGACAAGGCCAGCTTGCGCAGCAGGGCATGCGGGGTGCGCGGATAGAGCGAGAGGCGGGCGCGCACGACCGCGCGGGTGGCGTCGTCCACCTGATCGAGCAGCCGGCTCGCCAGTTCGACGAATTGCAGCTCCTCGTCATAGCTGTGAGAGGCGTTCTGGACGTAGAGGTCGGTCAGCACGCGCAGCAAGGTCGGGCGGATGTCGACGCCCTCGCGACGGGACAGCGACAACAGACCGTCGAAGCCTTGAAACATCGGGGGAGCGCTCATGCTGTCATGCGAACGAGTGAAATCTGTCCCGAATCTAGAACCCTCACTTTAACAAGCCATTAAGATTAGCACTCCGTTAAGGGAATGCGGTCAATTGGCGGCAACGCCTTAACCTCTACCCGCGTACCCGCGCGCGGGAGAGGGAGATAAGACGACGCCCGACCGGCGAGGGCATGACGCCGTGTGCCCCGGACGCGGAGCGACTTGAAATGTCGCTCCGCTGAGCCGGGGCCTGTCGTCGGACGGCGCTTCGCGCCGATCCGTCGGCCGGGACGACCGCGACGAAAAATTTCCGTCGATGACGGAAAGCATCCCGAAAACGCGGCCTGCATGTCCGGTCAGACTCTTCGAATGAGGATTGAGCATCACGCCGTCATGGCCGGATCTATTCCGGCCATCCACGTCTTTTGGCGATGCTGATTTGCAACCTGGATGGCCGGGTCAAAAGCGCGTTCATGCCCGTCTTCGACGGCTTAAGTCCGGCCAAGACAAGTTCAGGCTGCCGCGTCGGGAGGCCGATCTATCGAGGAAATCGAACGTGCCGCCGCATCGATTCCACATCTTCGTATCAGTCATAAATATCTTCATTTCGTGGAACGCGCCGCCGACTTGCGCGTTTGGCGAGCGATCGTGGCAGGGGTGCCGGGACATTTGTCGGAGAGTAGACAGACAGCTCCCGTGCATGAGGCGATAGTCTAAAGGCAAGAGTTCAAAGCGGCAAAGCCTGGTTCAGTTGCGTTGCGGGAGTAAGTCCTCATGAGAAGCGCTGCGTTCGATCCCGAAGAAATCCGTTTTCTGAAAGGCGTGCTCGACGATGCGGTCGCCGCGTTGCCGGTTCAGTTGCGAACCTCGGCGACGTGCGCGGTGCTTGCGCACAACATCCTGACCCTGGCCGCGACCGGCGAGCGCGATCCGATTCGGTTGCGGACTCAAGCTCTGGTGGAGTGCGGGCAGGTGAAGGGGCTGTCGCCCTGCGATCCGTTCGACAGTCCGTTCCTCAGATGAACGGCATGCATACCTGGTACGTCTCTTACGAATCGAATGGTGAGCCGAAGTTTGACGGCGACGACGGCAAATTTGCGCGCGCGACACGTACGTTTATCGATGAGAGCGAGGCGAAACGATTTGCCCGCGAGATCGTTGACAAAGGCTGGTCCGCCAGCGCGGGCACGCTCAATCCCCATACGCCGAAACGGATCATTGCCGGTGCGAAGATTCCCGAATGGCTGGATGGGCCGTCCTGAGGGCGCGTTGCGTCGGTGGTTTTCCCGTAGAGCGTGGAAGCATCCGCGGCGGGACGCGCCGGTTGTTGATCACCTCCAACCTTGGTCCTGATTTTCACATGCCGAGAAACAGCAATCATATCTGGACGCGGGAACAGGAAGCCCAGCTTCGCGAATGGGCTGAAGCCGGTATTTCCGCTGCCCGCGCCGCCGCCAAATCGAAACGCTCGCGCTCCGCGGTGATTTCCAAGGGGCAGCGCATGGGACTGAAATTCCATCAGCCGCGGCGGCTCACCGGCGCGGAGCGGTTTTCGCGCTGACAACGCATTGAAGGCTGAGGATCACGCGGCTGACGCTTGCGCCAAGCGGCATCGTGAGCGATGAGCCGGCTTATTTCCGCGCGGTCTTCGGCCAGACCGCATCGGTCTTGTGCGCGATCGATTCGATGCAGTCGCAGGCGGTCTCTTCAAGGCCGGTGCGGTTGAGAATGCGGATCTGTCCGCGCACATAGCTGATATAGCCGAGCCGCTGCATCTTGGTCGCGACCTGCGAGACCGAGGAACGCTGCACGCCCAGCATCTGCGCCATGAACTCCTGGGTCAGCGACACCGCGCCGTCGTCCGTCACCTCGCGCGATTGCAGCAGCCATTTGCAGAAGCGCTGCTCGATCGAATGCAGCGCGTTGCAGGCCACGGTGACGCGGGCCTGGATCAGCTGCACTTCGTTATAGAGCACGCACAGATCGCGGATCGCCTCGCTTTTCGCGGCGGCGGCGCGGAACCGGCTTGTCGGGATCTCGGCGAGCACCGCGGGGATCTGAACGATGGCCTTGGCCGCGGCGATTTGCAGGCCGAAAGCGGTCATGCCGCCGACGATGCCATCGACGCCGATAGTGCCGGCTTCGATGGAATCGCCCTCGCTGGTGACGGTGACCAGCGAAATCATGCCCTTGAGCGGAAAATGAACGGCCGTGATCGGATCGCTGTCCTCATAGAGCGTCATGCCGCGATCGAGGCTGACGATCTTCAGGTGCGGCTCAAGCAGCGCAAAATCCTCGCGCGGAAGCACGTTGAGGAACTGATTCTCCGAAAGTTGACGAAGGGGCTTGTCCACGACTCTGACCTCGACCCGTCGGCACATCATCCACTCCATTAACTATCGAACAGAGCGTTCCAAAGTTCCCAGCAGGTAAGAGGTATATAAAAGTCCTCCTTTCGCGTGGTCTGTCGGGTTCCCGCCATTGCCGCTATTTATTGCGTCGTTCTGCACGATTTCGTGGAACGGTTTTGCAGGGAGGGAACGCCGCGCACTGGGGGCTGCCAGGCCGGTCCGGCTAACTGCACTCCATCGACACGCACCCGGAAATCAGCAGGCGCGCAGCGATCGCGCACGATGCGCCGGATCAACGAAATCGGCGCGGCTCCATTAACACCGCATTAACCATGCGCTGGTCTTAATGACACTGCGTCGCAGGCATGATCGAGCGCCGCGCGACAGGATAAAGGGGCAATCTCATGGGGACCGTCATTGCATTCCCGGCAGACGCCGCAGCGCGGCGCGCAGGGTTGGGCAAGGAGCAGGCCCGGCCGGAGCATAGCGCGACCGTGGTGATCCTTCCCGCAATCCGGATCGAGCGTTACGCCGACGAGACCAGCGGCGGGAGCGGACCGGAAGAGGGCACGGCGCCGGGCCGCCGCCGTCGTCGCCGGGCGCGCTCCTGACATCACTTAATCTTCGCGCCGAGCGGCCGGTGCGCGGCGCCGGACGTCTGGGCAGACTAGCGATGTGCAATCCGCTTTTCATCATTCCCCTGGTCTTCGGCGTCGGTTGCAATGGCGGGGATTTCGGCCGCACCCGGCAGATGTTCTATCATCAGGACATGCATCGCTGGGTCGGCGAGGAAGCGACCCAGAGTCTCGACGGTATTCCCTCGCAATTCGCGTTGCCCGATTACGAACGCGAGCTGCGCGACAAGGCATTCTATTTCATCCAGCCGCCACACTCGCGCCCGCACTGGAAGGGCGTGTTCGGCGACTACGAGCGCATTCCCGCGCCCTGGCGCGTCAAGGTGGTGTTCGATCCCACCGCCTACGGCCGCAAGATGATCGACGAGCCGCACCGCTCGCACATCTCGGCCTATGCCGGGCTGATCGAGGACGTGCGCAATGATTTCACCATGCTCGACCAGTTCATTCCGCTGGCGATCAAGATCAACGATCTCGACATCAAGCGCAACAAGGCGCTCGCCCATATCGGCGATATCTCGCCGCGCGAATACACCGACGCGCAGGCGCGGATGCGCGAGAACGTGCTGGTGGTGCAGTGGGCGCAACAGGCGCTCGAACAGCGCGTGGCCTCCTATCGCTGGGCGCTTCAGCGCCTTGCCATTCAGGCGCCCGACGCGATGGCGGCGGATGCCGATCGCCTGATCGCGGAACTGGCGCGCCGCGCCGCGAGCGCATGGACCAGCTCGCCGCCGGTCGCAGGCCGCGTGCTGCGCGTCGGCGGCTGACGCTTCGCATTCACGTCATCGGTTCCACGACGGTTCACGCGCGCGATCACATGTGCGCGAGTTTGTCTGCGTCGCGATAGCGCGCGTCCGGTTGACACGCGTCCGATGGTCACGTTGCGGGCGTATTTGTTCCTCTGTTGGATGACGAGGTCGGAGTTGATTTTGATTCCGGTTCGGGAGGCGTCTCCGCCCTCTTTGGAAAACGGGTGAGACGCCGCGCCGCAGCGGCGCGCAGCAGCCCGGAAGAAAAGAGGATGGAATGAACGCTTCCATCAAGGGCCCTGCAGGCTCCATCAAGCGCCTCGCAGGGCGTGACAGTTGGAGAGACAGGTTTGTTCGGGAGACGCAGTCGGTGGCCATTCTGTCATCGCTTACTCTTGCGGTGATCGTCCCGGTTCTGCTGATCGCGCAAACGCTCGATCCGGAACTGGCGATGATCGCGTTCAGCCTGATGTTCTTTGTCGGCGCGCTGCTCGCGGCCGGCGCGGCATGGCTGATCAGGAACAAGCGTCACTCGCAAAATCTGTCGCTTTGGGATATCGCGGGCGGTCTCGTCATCACCGGTTGCGCCGCCTCGGTGCTGGCCGAACCCGACCAGGCCGCTCAGTTGTTCGAGCATCTGTTCGAACGTCGCTCAACCTCGCAATAGCAGGAGACCTTTACCTACCTCACGAAGCAGAGACCAGCCCGGGCCCCTCTGGCAGCGACAAGCTGTGATGTCGGACTGGACATAGTTGGAGTGGCCCTGTTTTCTGCCGTGGGAACGTGTCTGCGCATGGACTGACGATCGCCGTAAGGGCGATGGTCTGTCGGCCTGCACGATGCCCACCGCCTCGTCCGGTTGTCGTGTCAGCGGTCGTTTCGGCCGCGATGCGATGATGGACCTGCCTGCGACAAGAGCCGCTCCTTCGTAACCAAGGAGCCCGGCTTATGTTTGATTTCCTTACGACTGACGTTCTCACCGCTCTCTTTCAGGTCATCCTGATCGACCTTGTGCTGGCCGGCGACAATGCCATTGTCATCGGCCTTGCCGCCGCCGGCCTGCCCAAAGAGCAGCGCGCCAAAGCGATCCTGATCGGCATCGGCGCGGCGACGCTGCTGCGCATGATCTTCGCAGGTCTCACCACTCAGCTTCTGCAGATCGTCGGCCTGCTGCTCGCCGGCGGCATCCTGCTGCTGTGGGTGTGCTGGAAGATGTGGCGCGAATTGCGTGCGCCGCATCACGGCGCGGATGATGTCGAAGCGCTGGCGAATGACGAGACCGCGCCGCGCAAGACGCTGCGGCAGGCGGCGTGGCAGATCATCATCGCCGACGTGTCGATGTCGCTCGACAATGTGCTGGCGGTGGCGGGCGCGGCGCGCGAGCACCCGTGGGTGCTGGTGTTCGGCCTCTTGCTGTCGATCGCGATGATGGGCGCGGCGGCCTCGTTCATCGCGCGGCTGCTGCAGAAGCATCGCTGGATCGCCTATGTCGGTCTCGTGGTGATCCTCTACGTCGCCGGCGACATGATCTATCGCGGTCTTCTTGAAGTGTATCCGCAGGTGACGCTGTGGCTCGGCGAGGGAGGAGGGGCGTCGTGATGTGACGCGGCCAGTGACGTCCCTCATGGTGAGGAGGCGCGTAGCGCCGTCTCGAACCATGAGGTTCACGTGCGCGGCGTCTTGCCAGAGCCGCATCCTTCGAGACGCATCGCCATAGCAGGCGTAGCCTGCGTGAACTTGGCTACGACGCGATGCTCCTCAGGATCGCGATGCTCCTCAGGATGAGGAGCGAGCAATGGCTCTCGATTCGTCATGGCCGGGCTTGACCCGGCCATCCACGACTTTCTTGAACGTTGCACAGACGTGGATCACCGGGACAAGCCGGTCATGACGATTGTGGGATCGGCGGGCGCTCTTCTTCACCTCTCCCCGCGGCCGGGAACAGGTCTACCGCTTCGCCAGCGGGGCCGGCTCAAGCTGCACCTTGCAGGTCGCCGCGGCGAGCGAGGCCCGCGCCTGCGTCATCAGGCTCGGCTCGGCGGCGAGCGCGCGCATCACGATCACGCCGGTCGGGGTCGGCGACTCGATGATCAGGCGGTCGGCGGCGGTGACGTCCTCGTCTTCCGGCAGTGCGTTCTTCTGCGCGGTGGTCATCAGATCGAGTTCGATCACCTTGCGGCCGGCGGAGCGGTCGTTGATCGCGTAATAGGCGACGTCACCGCGGGTGTAGAACGACACCGAGGTGTAGGCCTGGCTGACCGGCACCGTCAGCTTGATCGGCCCGCCCGACAGATCGTATTTGCACGCCGCAGCGGCGAAGGCCGGGTCCATGAACGGCATCAGCGCGGTGCCGGGTTCGGCCGGCGGGAGCGGCGTCACGGCGTTGAGCTTGGCGATGCGGTCGAGCCGCGAATAGGCATCTTGCGTCGCGATGTGCGGCAGCGCCAGCACGCTGACGAGATGCACCACGCCGCCGAGCAGCACGCCGCCGAGGATTGCGAGCAGCCAGCGGATCATGGGCAGCCCACCGTGGCGACGGAGGGCATCGGCGCGTCCTTCTGCGAGCGCGTGGCGACGCCGACCGGCGTGTCGTAGAGCCGCAGCGCCAGCGTGTAGCGGTCGATGCCGCCGGTCGGCAGCCAGTTGCCGGCGCGCGCGCGCGGCGAGACGTGCAGCACGAAGCTGCCGTTGGAGGCGCGCACCACCTCCTGGCTGGTGAAGCCGTAGCGTTGCAGCGTGTTGGCGACGAGGCCGCCTTTCATGTCGTAGACCGTCAGAGTCCAGAACCGCGCTGCCGGCGTCACGCCGCTCACGGTGACGTCGCAATTGCCGTTCAGCGCGCGGCCGTTGTCGTCGCGGGTGGCGAGGAAGGTGACGCCGTCGCCGCTGCCGACCGGCAGTTCGCCGGAGCGGGCGATCGAGGCGCGCGAATAAGGATCGATGTCGCTGGTGCCGGTCTTCGGCCGCGCCGTCCAGGCGCCGATGGTCAGCGTGCCGACCTCGACCCCCCGCCGCGCGGTGGTCCATGTCGTGCCGAGGCCGACGACGGTGGCGATCAGCATCGCGAGAATGGATACGGCGATCAGGCGCACGGCAGCTTCGCCATCATTATTGCACGCGGGTTTTCTTGCGCGGCGCGGCTACCGCAGCGGGCGCGGTGTTCGTGCTCGCGGTCGGCTCGGCATCATCCGACGCCGCCGCGAAGCTGTCCGGGACCGCGGCGGAGGAGGCGCGCTGACCCGTCGCCGGCTTGTCGGAGGCCTTGTCATTGAAGGTGGTGTTGCCGCCCTCGGCGGTCTTCGCCGCGTCGTCCATCATCTTCTCGATACGCACCAGAATGCCGGCGCCGCGCCGCGTCAGGATCGGCGGCGGGCCGGCTGCGATCTCGCCGCCCTGCGCCGCGCCAGCCGCCGCCATCGGGCCTTGCGGCCGCGCCTTGCCGGGACCGACGCCGGGCAGATCCCTGATCTCGACGCCCTGATGCGCGGCGACCATCACATCGTGCCAGGTCTTGGCCGGCAGCGAGCCGCCGGTCATGCGGTTGGTCGGCGAGTAGTCGTCGTTGCCGTACCACACCGCCATGGTGAAGTTGCCGGTGTAGCCGA
>JAFKKO010000068.1 GCA_017305455.1 Hyphomicrobiales bacterium
GTAATCTTTGCGAAGCTCTATTTCGACTAAATCCCTACGACGACCAAACTGAGTTCGATTTAAACTTTGATTGGCCTGTTGATCTTTGGGAAAAGAAATCGAAAGAACAACAGGCGATAAATGCTAGCTTCCAATTGTCTGAAGAGGACATGGAGAGCTTTCTCGAGGCTGCTAGAAGCGCTGCAGGCGAGGACGGCAAGAAGCCTAACAAACCGAAATTTACCGGCGAAAACAACCTCATTGAGGTTGGTAGAAAATACGATGGCCAATTTACAGCTAACTATTTTCTTTCTGGATCATATGACCATAAGGCTGCATGGAAATGGGTTCGTGAAAATCTGCCGCGTTTTGTGTACGTCGACGACTATGGAGCTGGCGGCACTCAGATCGAACTAGATCAACTTGCGAAAAAGATCGAAGAGAAGGGATGGAATTCCCTCAGCGATGAAGAGCAAACGATCAAAATCATACTCGATCTTGCCAAAATCAATATCTCGGACTTTCTAGAGAAGGGTCAAACCGCGGAAGGCCGCACCCTTCGCACCTTTGATAAGAAAAACGCGTCTGCCTATCTTAGCCGAAAATTTTCCGATCTCTGGAAACAGAAAAAGGTCGATTTCGACATCGAGATAGATAACACGACGCTGAATATTCTTGTTCGCGACGAAGGCCTGCATATGCCGGTGCCGCTCAAACGCCGGTCAACCGGCTTTCGTTGGTACGTGGCCTTCGCTTGGCGATTCACACATGCAACTCAAGGCGATTTCAGGGGTACCGTTTTGTTGTTGGAGGAGCCGGGTATACACCTACATCCGTCCGCGCAGGCCGACCTTTTGCGCCTGTTCGAGGACCTAAGCGTCACTAACCAGGTAATCTATACGACACACCTTCCTTCTCTTGTTGATCCGGGATTTCCCGAGAGAATTCGTATTGTAGAACTCGAGAATCATCACACCCGCGTCATAAAGGGATTGGTCACCCGCTCGCGCTCTCCCATGATGGTGGTGGAGGCCTCTCTAGGCCTTTCTCCGGAAATGAGCGGACTGCTGGGAAATCGACGGACATTAATTGTGGAAGGCCAAGACGATTCCACGGTGTTGCGCAAACTATCGAGTTTATTCGAAGCCGAGGGCAAACCACACATTCCAGAGAATGTATTTCTTTGGCCAGCTCAGGGTGCGGCAAAGGCTCCTATGTATGCGGGATTTATTCTTGGCCATGAATGGAAGGGTGGAGCGCTCTTCGATGGCGACGAAGAAGGCAGAAAGGCGAAGGAAAAGGTCAAGAAACTTTACACGTTCAAAGAAGACCAGTTTTTTGTTGCACATCTTTCCGATGCCTTCGACGATAAAGACACTCCTAGGACCATAGAAGATATTTTCGGCGAAGATTTCTATCTAGAAATGGTCGGAGAGGCCTATAGACTGAGGATTGACAAGGGAGAAATCGCTAACGACGCGTCGCGGACGTTGGTTAGCCGCGTGGGTGACGAACTAAAAAATCGTGGTCTTTCCGGTTTGGACAAAGGTCGAGTAATGTCGTCAATGTTTAAGAAATTTTCGACATGGAGAAAGGCATCCGATCTTCCACCACAAGTCGGGGATAATGCTAAAAAGCTTTTCGATTATCTCAGCGCGCGCTTAGCAAAACTGGAATCGAAGAAGTGAGGCGCGACTTCACGTCTCCTACCTCTAACGCTTCACGCCAACGCTCGCCTCTTCCTCGCATCCCGAACCGCGCTGACAACTCTAGACGGCAACTCCGCTTTAAGCGCCGCAAGCTGACTAGATACGAGAGCAAGCCCCTCGCGATCGGCGCCGCGCGCGTCGATAGAGATCGGCACGGAAACCGACACCGACGATTGCGCGCTCGCGGCCTGTGCGGATACCGAGGGAAGTGACGTCATGCGGCGCAGCACGTCATTCGGGATAACCTGCGCGCCACGAGGAATATTGAGAAGCTCTGGGCCTTTTTCGCCGATCAGGGACAGCCCACCAGGCGCGCTATTCGTTCCCGTGGCAAAGGTAGGCACACCCAGATCACCGGCCGCTCCAAACACTGTCTTTGGTCCGGAACTACCTAGCAGGCCACCAAGCAACCCGCCCAAACCAGATGAGCCACCGAACGCCGCCGACCACAGATTATCTGCCGCCATTGACATCAGCTTGTCAGCGATCTTTCCGAGTGCATTCGCGCCAGCTGTGCGGAGAGCATCCATTGCTGTCGCGCTGTTGCGGATTTGCTGGGCGAAGTCTACGAACAGGCCGCGGTTTGTGTCCTGCAGCGTGTGGCTGATATCCGTCAGTGCATTGTTCATACGCAACGCAGCAGCCTCAGACGACGCCAGTGCAGCCGGCACGTCGTTGCCATAAATTCCCGCCAACTGGCGCGCGATCTGCACGTCCTCGGGCGTTAGAAATGCAGTCTGCTTACCGAAACTGATCTCGCTTGCAACCTTGGCACGCGCGAGACCTTCGGCTGCCGCGCCGGCCTCTTTTGCCAGCCCATTAATTCGAGTACGCAACGCTTCCGTTACCGGAATGCCGGCTTGCTCGGCGGCCACCATCAAGGCTGCCTCTGCTCGAAACTCCGCAAGTGCATTCGCGCCGAGGCCCACCGCTTTGGTATCAGCCTGGGTGCGCGCCGTGTGCCGCTCAAGCGCATCGGTAGCAGTGTCGAAGGCATTGGTTGGCGCGGTCGTGCTCTTTGCACCTGGCGCTTTCGATTTATCGCCGCGCACTGCCTCAACGATTTCCGTCGTTTCTTTCATAGAGCGAACAACGTTCTGATAGTTCTCCATCGCCACGCGAAGTTTATCGAAGCGTGCAGCGGCGGCCATCTCTCCTTTATCGGTGATCAAATCGTCCGGGCGAGAATTGAGGCCCATGCTCTCGGTTATATCGGACAGCTTCTTCCAGATCGAAGCGTTGCCGCCTGCCTCAAGCCAGTCGGGTGCTTCCTTGAGCGCGGAATAAAGAGACGTCGCGAGGCCAACGGCTTGCGCGAGGCGTTCATTAATAGCAACCCAATTCTCGTGGTAGTTCTCGCCTGCCGCAGCTAGATCGTCTTGGATCGGCTTCCATTTTTCGGCGAGGACCTTCTGAGCGGCTTCCATCCGCTGTTTCAATTCGATCGCACGACCAAGCTCGGCATCGGAGATCAACTGCGTCTGTTTCATCGCATCCGCGCGCTTCAGCATTTGATCGAGATAGCCGGAATCGGTGCGCAGCGCCTCCTGCACCTTCGGGCCAAAGGCGCTGGCAAGATCGATCGCGGCCAGTCGCTCGCCAGACTGCACAGCCTGGTTGATCAGCGAAACGGTCGCGCGCAGACGACCCTCGGAGTCGTTAGATCCGGCCAGCGCGGCAATGCCGGTATTGCCCTTAAAATTACCAACCTCTGTCAGCTCGTTGATGCGACGCTGCAGGGTCGAACCGCCCAGCTTTGGCGTCGACTCGGCATTAAATCGCTTCAGCGCTTCAGTGAGGTCATTAACCTGCACCGTGGTGGTGGCAGCACCCTTGGTGGCGCGCTGGAAAAACTCGGTCGAAAAGCCGGACGCGTTCGCATCGTTGGCAACTTTATTGAATTCCTCGATGCGAGCCTTGGCCAGCTCGGTGGCATACGCCATGAGGCGAAAGGCGTCGCGCACTGCCGTTATGCCCAGCGCGATAGGCCCCAGCACGCCAAGCACGCGCCCAAAGGCAAGCGTTGCAGCTCCCGCCGCGCCCTGCGATGCGAGAAAACCCGCCGACATCTGGATGGTTTGCTTCGTAACGGCTATGGCCGCCGAGCGTGCGATGTCGCTGGTTTTTTGCATATCGGCTTGGAATTTTGAAATGTCAGCCGATACCGGGATTCGAAGTGCGGGCGCAGCCATCCTTACGCAGCCTCCTGTTCGCCGACAAAGAGCGCGGAGATAACTTCGCTCGCGATCAGCGCATTCGCGGCCAATGGTTTGCCAGTGACATTTTCTGCAACAAGGCGAAACGCCTCATCCACCGACGTGCCGCCGCCAATAAGGCCGAGTGCGATGACATTTTCGATGTCGCTGACGGAATACTCGCCCTGGATGAACCGCTTCAAAGCCGCCGCGGGCGTCGGTCCATATTGCCCGTCGAGCGGAGCGCGACCCTGGAATTTCATCAAGAGCGACAGATTTCGCAGGTCGTGGCTACCAGCGATCGTGGAAAGAATGTCGCGGTTGTTCAAATTGAAGGTGCGCAGTTCGCCGGCGAACATAATGGTGCGGGCGCATTCATTGGTAGTGATATCGGTCATTTCAAAACCTCTTCAACTGCTTTGGTGATGTTGTCGGTGATTTCCGGCTGCATCTGCCGGGCTGTATTATAAAAGAATGGCTGCGCGGGTTTCTTGCGGGTGCCGTATTCGACAAACAACGCATAATCCGCTGTGCCGTGCGGGCCACGTTCGCCGTGTGTGGTAGAATCGCCGCCTGCGGTCACCTCCAGGGTGAGGCCGCGCTTGGTTCGGCGAACCTTCACAGAGTCGCGGAGTGTACCTGTATCGACGGGAGCAGCGGCTTTGATGGCGTCGGCCAGGCGGTCGGCTTCAGCTTTGACGGCCGTAGCCAGCTGGCGCTTTAGCCTGACCGACAGCGTAGCGATTTCTTTATTGAAAGAATTGACGTCGTTTGGCATTTTACAGACGGCTCGTATCGGCAGAAATGGATAGTACGAGTTGTTATAGGAACAAGACAATTTCTTGGTAATCGCCGCTTCCAGATAATGACTGAAGATCGTTGGGCATTAGGCAGATTCTAATGCCAACTCACCGCTACACCATGTATCTGAACGCCCTTCCCATTCGCTGTCTTGATCGGTATCATCAACCACCCGCAAATTCACCGCCCGAAGCTTTCCGTCGGCGCGCTCGGCAATCTCAAACTCGAACATGTCGCCGACACGCGGGAAGTCGACACCAGCCCTTTGAAATTCCGAGATATGAACGAACGTTGGTTCGTCGGCATCGGAGGCATTATCCAACGCAAGAAATCCGAAGCCGCGCTGTTCAAGGTAACGAATTAGTTTTCCGAAATACATTGTGTCTCTAAATAAATGAGATGGAATAAAACCACCCAGCGCGCGCCGAAGCGCGGGGACTCGCTGGGTGGAGTGCTCGTGGCGATGCGCGCTGTCTGAGCGTGCCGGCTGCACGCGCATCGCCTACGATCGAGCTGACCGTGAAGGTTGCAGCCGGCTGTCTCGTGTTAGGTGCTCAGATCAAACTCGCCGTGAACGAAACTCTCAGGGCGATACACGGCCAAGGCCAGCCTTTCCTCGGCGCGGAAAGTACACATATTCTTGGCAAAGTTATCAGCATGCTCAGTGCTAACTTCAAGCACGGCCTGCTGACGGTCGAAGACCTGTGCTGCGATATTCCACGCTCCGACTGCGAACTCGCCAGTCGGCATCGCGGTTGTTTCAACAATCGGTAATTTCCAAATCCGATTGTTTCCACCCTCAACCACGTTGATGTAAATGTATCGTCCGTGATCGTCCTTGGTGGTTTCAATATCCGCCACATCGTCAGGGTGGAGAACAATACCAGATGCGCGGTATTCTGCTTGGCGGACCTGAAGAATTGCACGACGCAGGAGGTCGATCTTCGTGTCGCCCACCTTGCGCAGACCGGTGTTAAAGGTGGTCGCCTGCGGCAGGATTCCGTGCAGGTTCTGGCCGGCACCGCTACCCCAGAGAAGTTGGTCCTCCTCTTTCAGTTTCAAGCCATACGTCGCGCGGACGTCAATATACGAAGCGAGTGTCGGCGCGTCCGCCAAGATCTGCAACGACGCATCGAAGAGATGCGCAATGGTCCTAACTGGAGCCGTCACCATGTTGAAGGTGAGGTCGGAGGTGGGCTTCGTTTGCCCTTCAGTGACAGGCCGCGCGTTATTGGTGTATCCAGTTTCCTTAACATACTCGATGCTCGCCAGCCCGGTCTTGCCCGGTGCGATCAAGTCGCGAACAGTGAAGGCGCGCTCCGCAGGCGTGACGATGCCAGGAACTCGATGACCGGGAACTAACGACGTTCCAGCCGATGTACCGGCGCCAACGGTGCCTACCCCAGAAGTAATCGCGGCCATCTCGACGCTCGCGCGACCGCGCATGCGCCCGCCATCAAGCTGCTTGAAAGCTTCCGTGGCGGCAAGTGCGTGACCGGGCGAGAATTCGTCAGAATTACAGTTGTCGTTCGCCGGAATTCGCATGCGCGCGAGATGACGCTCCACCTCGCTGAGGCGAGCGCCATAAGTGTCTTTGAAATCATTGATAGTGTCGGCAATTTCACCGATCTTCGTAGCGAGTTCAGTCATTTAAAATATAGTCCTCTTGGCTCAGAAACGAGCCGTTCCGTTGTTGATCGCTTCACGCGCTTTTTTGCGTGCCGCCATTTGGGCGCCGAGCAGTGCCGGCGCGTATTCCGCTCGGTTCTTGTAACCAAGGGATACCGAGCGTTCGTATTCGTGCTGATCAGTAAAGCCAGCAGCGAAAGCTTTCTTCGTGAGATTGCTGCCGGTGTTGGGCAGCTCTAGTTCATCTTCGCTTGTGGTGGCGAGATGTGACGCCACTGCGTCATGCAGCGCATCTATCGCTGAAACCAAGTCGGAGAAATTACGCGGATTCTGTTTCGGCGGCGCTGTCGCCTTAACCACCTGCTTCTGGATCCAGCGATTCTCCGCGTAGATGGCTTCAAGGCGCTCTAGATTTTCATCTGGATACGATCCCAACAGGGCGCCGATGCTATTAAACGCACCGAAACGTGCGGCGGTCGTCATTCCAAGGTCTCCCTTCAATTCAATGCCGCAGCCAATCGGCCAACGGCGATCTGTTCGTCTGCTTTTTGTGGAGGCGTGCCCTGCAATTCCAAAATTGCCGCGGCCAAGTCAGATCCACGGATCACGACTTGCTTCGCCGCACCACCGGCATGATCTGCGCCAAACCTGAAATGCGTTCCGGCAGTGGTGACGGAAACGCCGGCAGGTTCGAGTTGCACCACGACCGATTGCAGGCCGGAGACATTGGCGCGGCCTGCGATCATGGCTTCGATCAAGTCGACCAGAACCAGACCTTCCGCGGATTGCAGCGCCGCGAATTCCAGCACTGATTGACCAGCAACACCGATGCCGCGGTCGCAGGTGGCGGCGAGGATGAGGTGGGCCAGTTCTAACGGTGAGAGGGTAGGGTTGGATTTGCCAGACCCCTTCGGCAATATCCCCGCGTCGGATGCAGCAACTAACAGCGCACTCACGCGCCCATGCGATAAATTCAACCGGCGCGAAATAATCCGCGCCGCCTCGCCCTTCATCATGGCGAC
Source organism: Hyphomicrobiales bacterium (assembly GCA_017305455.1). Taxonomy (GTDB): domain Bacteria; phylum Pseudomonadota; class Alphaproteobacteria; order Rhizobiales; family Xanthobacteraceae; genus Afipia. The sequence goes on from JAFKKO010000068.1 coordinate 7,336, forward strand.
GCTCCATAGTTTCTAGATTTCACTATTTTCCGGACAAATGCTGATTCCGATGCCGGTACGTCCGCGGTCATCGGAAAAGGCGCGAGGTTGCGGTCAGCAACCTCGCTAGAGTCGCACGTCACGTCGGGCCAAATTGGCCGCTAACGCTTTAGCGGACTCCGTGTCAAATTAAGGACTGACCGAACTATGCAGCCAGATCTGCAGCATCGCGCCGAGCATACTCGGCCATCAGCTTGGCGATGCATGCGTCCACAACGGCGACGCCCTTTCGCTCCGCAGTTTTATCCGACAGGCCGAGTTCTTGGCCGATCTCCTCGCTGGTCAGCGTTCCCAGCGCCAAGTCCAACACGCGACATACCTCTCGGCCCAGTCTGCGTTTCATCGCGGCATGATCCATGCGGCGCGCGGCCTCGTCGTCGGCGTCAGGAAGCTCGTCTGGCATCGAATATCCGGTGTTCATCGACACGCGGAACGTTTCACTGTCCTTTGCGGGACCGCGCGGTGTGCTGAAGGTTTCGGCCAGGCTGCGGTAGCGGCCGCGCACCATCACGGCGACAATGTGCTTCTTGTCATTATACAGAATTCGATTCGCCTTCTCAGGCCGCCCAGCTTCGCGGTCCCCCTCATCGGCCTTTGCAGCCGCGCAAATATCATCTCCGTCCGGCATTTCCGCATCCATCCGGCCATCTACGCGGCAAATTTCAGGCCGCTCGAATTCACCTTGTGGCGCATTATCGTTTGCGGCATGGAATCCGCCCGCGATATCCAGACCTTCATCGGCGCCATAACGTTCCAGTGCCTGGATATGCAGAAAAGCGTTTGCGCGCTTCAGCCGGCCGAATGTCGGCCACTCGCGGTTGCGATTCCGCGGTTCGCGGTCGGTATCCTGTTTGGCGCTCAGCGCTGCTACGGCGGCGCGGTGTTCCGCTGGAGTTCGATTGTCGTTCATAGATGTGCCTCGTGATGTGCGTTGTGCTGGCCCATTCGGGCTCTAATCCGGCCGTCTGCGCGGACCGATTTATCAAACAAAATCAAAAAAATTACGCGTGGCTGGGCCACTGGTCGCTGCGATTGCTGCCACGCCGACTTTTCGCGCGCCCCGGTGATGGACCCGGTGACACAATTCGAAAACCTGCGGGATTGCGCGTCTGATTGTGTGACCGGTATGCGCTTCCGAGGGTTTCAGAGTTTTTTGGCGCCCCTCTAATCGACTAACTAGTTGATCTATAACGACCACTTTTTTCTTTCCATTTTGGGTGCGGAAGAATTTCCCTGGAATGGCCGGTCACGAGCGCAGCAAGCGGCGACTTTTGCGGGTGCCCCGTGCCGTAGTGCCGGTATCTGCCGTAGTTGATTTTTCAACCACGGCAAAAGCCGCGCCGAGTTCTGCCGTGGTAGTGTTCCCCCTTTGGGGGGAACCACTACGGCAACGGCGGCGGCGGTCCCATGTTCAGGATGCATCTTTGCCGGGGTCGAGATCACTGGCCCACTCTCCGACGACCAGATAGTTGCGCGGCTCACGCTTCTCGTTGTTTCTGGTTTCAACCCGAAACATCCCGCTTGCCTTCCAGACCTTCAAGCATTCGCGGACCAGCGCCCTGTCTGCCTTGTTATCCATATCCAACCCCATCACCTTGGCGATGGCGTAACCCGCCCACCTGTCGCCCGCCTGGATAGCGTCCATCCACTCACCGGATGCGATCTCGGATTGTACGGCACGCAGGTTGGCGACCGTAACCCCGGCCATTGTGTCGGGCCACTTCCATTCTGTCGCGACACCGACAAGGTCCGTTGGTCGTTCGGTCGTGTCGTTTCCCAGCTGGACACTCTCCAGCTTGCGCCATGTGGATTTTGCTGAAGGCGGCGCCATGTTCGCCTTGGCGTCGGTAATGCGGAAATAGAGGCGCCGATTGTCAACGTGTGCCTTATCAGCTTCATCCTGCGTCATCCCGTTGAGGGTGCGCGCTGATCGCGCAGCGCCGATCAATGCTCCAGCACCGCGCGCGGATTCGGCGGTCACCTCTGCTCCGCCCAATTTCTTGGTGTGGTGAACGAACTCGACCGCACAGTTCGTACGCTCCAAGATAGGTTGCCAGAACTGTTTGATCACGGCATCGATCATCATGTTGTCGTTTTCGCTAACCTGATGCGTCGAGACAAACGGGTCCATAATCAAGACGTCAATCTTCCTTCGCTTGATCTCGGTCTCCAACGCCTCAGCAAGCGGAACAGCAATCTTGATTCCGTTCTTTGCCTGGACGGCGGCCACGAAGTTCTGTTCGCGGAAGCTGTCGACAAACAGGTGCCCCACTATTTCGCTCGGCTTGATGCCATAATGAATGCAAGACGCAGCGATGCGTCGGTCAAGTTCGTCTCGCGGATCTTCATTGAACAACCAGACGCGACACCGCTCATGTACCTTCTCGCCTACCAGCGGGCGATCGGTAGCCATGGAAAGCGCTTCGACGATGCTGTTCGAGGTCTTGCCCAAACCGCCTGGACTGACGGTCGTGGAGATGTACTTGCGAATATAGTGATAGCCATAGAGCCATGACCGCGGCGGAATCATCTTGGGATCGACCCATTTCCATTCTGTCGCAACAATCGAAGCCTTCAATGGTGCCGCATTATCATTCGCTGCGGCGGGAATCTCAGGCGGAGGCTTCCCAGGCTGGAAGCTGTAGGTTTGGACGTCAATTTTCTTGGGCAACGCAACCATCACGCCACCTCCTTCATGGTGGCGAAATCAACGCCGGTTTGGTTCGGAATATGGATAAAGACTTCGCGGCGGGATGAATGCCACCGTTCGGCGCAGATCTTCGCGGCGGCAAGGCCAGTGCCTGATGCATCGTTATCCGCGAAGATGCTTAGACACTCGATGCCTGCCAGCACCGGGAATGCAGCCATTGTGCCGGCAGACAGGCAGGCCCATCTCGGTGCGAATCCGGTGGCCAATGCGGTCTCGATACCCTCGCCTATTGCGAGTCCGTACTCAACGTCTTCGTCGGCAGATAGGCGGACCACCGCCCCGCGCGCACGGCCATGCATCTTGCGCTCGGCCTTGCGGCCGTCGCCGTCTAGATACGTACAATGGACTCCGCACGGCTCTGCGGTGAAGATGTCGGTTATTAACGAGACCATCGTCCGATCGTTCGCGCGATAGCGGATTGCGTCGCCGCTATATGTCAGGCCGCGCGAGGCCAGATATCGCTCAGCAAGAGTTCCGGCGATCGGGATGGCGTGGCGCCACCGCTGCAAGGCGGTGCGAATGCGCGCAGGTTCATCGTCATCGCGCTCACGCAAGTGGATGACGGGAGCGTCGTCGTTATCGTGAACTCGCCAATCATTCGGCAGGCCAAGACGGTCGCGGACATGGTCTTTGCAGGTGCGCCAGTCGTCATTCGCGAAGGACGTGACGCTGAATGTGCCATCGGATTTGAACTTGACCTTGAGGCTGCGGTCCTTCCGGCTATGACCGGGACCGGGACACAGCACGTACCGGTTGCTGATTACGTCGCCGCCAAGGGTGTCGGCAATATTACGAAGCGAGTTCATTGTTGGTCTGAAGCTCCAGCAGAGATTTGAGGGCAAGTTCGGCAAGCGCCTTGTTAAAGGACGCGGAAAAACCGGCGACACGTTCTTGGAAGGCATTTGGCGCGCAAACATGCGCCGGCTCATCGCCACGCTGACGCAAGGCGAGGTTGAACAGCCGCAGATGGTCGTTTAATTCCAAATCGAAACGCGCAAGCGTCGCCGTACCCGGCGCCGCCGGGCGGATTGAAAGTATTCGCAATGAACTGTTCCTATGGAGGTGGAAGATTGCACTCGGCTAAAGGGCCGATCGTGCGCCCCCGCTATTGTTGAAACTAGAATGAAGTAGGGTCTGAAGCGCGAATCCGTAAAGCGCGACCCCAAAAATAAAGGCCGAGTTTCAGAGCCAGTTCGATTCCCAAAAGCGGAATCGAACCACCGCCGTCTAATCCGGTGGGAAAGCGAAGTTAAAAAACGTAATGAAATCATGGGAAGGAGATGCCTTCCCACCTTCGACAACTACTTGTCGTTACGCTTCTTTTTGAGCCCGCCCCTGGGCACCACATTCAACGGAAATTCTTCCGTTTCAATAAGATAAGCCCTATCAAGGTGTTGTGCTTTGCTCGACTGTGTAACAACGGTGGGCAACGATGCTTTATCGCTTAGTGCGTCCGGTGAGGCGGATGGGGTCTAAGAACCAACTTTTTGTTCAACGCATTCCGGCAGACCTGAAGGAACGGCTTGTTGGCCGGACCATTTCGATTCCGGTCGGTGACAGCTTCAGGCACGTCACGATCACCAAGGCGGCGCAGTCCATCCGGTTCTCGCTTGGGACTGATGATCCTACCGAGGTGAAGGTCCGTCAGGCATCCGTCACGTCTCACCTTGAGCGTATCTGGCAGGCGCTTCGTCAGGACGCGCCGATCACCCTCACACGCGAACAGGCAGTTGCGCTTTCGGGGCGTCTTTATCGGGCATGGGCCGATAGTGAGAGCCGTTTCCGCACTCTGGCGGTGGAGCAGGGAGAGGACGGCAAGATGCACCCCGTGGCTCATGATCCTGAGCATGACGAGGCGCACCTGAAGGCGGCCCTTCAGCGGTGGCTTCGGGCGGATACCATCGGCCAGCATGAGATGGACAAGCCGATAGAGCAACGGAAGCCGGTCGATCTGGATGATCCTCCTTCAGCGGATGAAGTCCCCGAGCGGTCCCGGCTGGAGGTTCATCTTGGTCCGCTCGTCGATCGCCTGTTGAGGGCTGAAGGCATCGGCAAAGTGGATGCGGCTTCGCGCGGGTTGCTCTTGGTGGAGTTCTGGCGGGCGCTGCGGGATGCACTGGAGTTGCTGTTGCGGCGGTCGCAAGGTGACTATTCACCGGACCCGAAGGCAGAGAGATTCCCGGCATGGCGATCCCCGTTAAAGGAGCACGATGCGTCAGCCACTAAGGGGATCATGCTGGCGGGTATTTTCGATGGATGGTGGAAAGAAGCGAAGGCGCGTGGTCTCAGCCAGAGCACACATGACAGCTACGAGGCTACCATTAAGAACTTGATTGCATTTCTCGGGCATGACGATGCAGGCCGCACTACGGAAGAAGATGTGATCCGCTTCAAGGATCATCGATTGGCGATGCCTCATCCTCACAAGGAGGGCCAGACGATCTCCGCGCGGACCGTCAAGGATAGCGACTTGGCCGCACTCAAGTCCGTGTTTGGGTGGGCGGTGGCGAATCGTAAGCTGCCTAGCAATCCAGCGGCGGGCGTTGTTGTGAAGTTGCCGCGTCAACGGAAGGTTCGCGACAAAGGATTTACCGACAAGGAGGCGAACGCGATTCTCAAGGCGGCCTTGCAGGTGGAGCAGGAGGATGAGCGCCCTGAGTTGTTAGCTGCCAAGCGGTGGGTGCCGTGGCTGATGGCCTACAATGGTTCTCGTGTCGGAGAGATGGCGCAGCTTCGTAAGCAAGACCTGCATCGTGAGAAAGGGCATTGGTACATTACGGTCACCCCTGAAGCTGGCACCGTAAAGACCCAGCAAGTCCGTGACGTGTACCTGCATCCTCATCTTGTCGAGATGGGATTTGTAGATTTTGTAGAGAGTGCGCCGGAGGGCTATCTGTTCATGCGGCCAGCCTCTCTCGCAGAATGGCGCGGTCCTTGGCGCACCGTGAAGAACCGGATTCGTGAGCTTGCCCGTTCAGTGGTAAAGGACACCAATGTTGCTCCGAACCACGGCTGGAGGCATCGCTTCAAGACAACCTGCCGCCGCGTTGGCATTGATCCCGAGACGAGAGATTACATTCAGGGTCACGTCCCTCGCACGGAAGGCGAGGATTACGGCACGGTTCCTATCGAGGCTCAGGCTTTGGCGCTTACGAAATTTCCACGCTATGCGGTGAGTTGAAGTCCATCGGCCTCATGCTTCCCACTAGCGAGCAACCTGAGCGGTCCGCTTCTCACTCAATGCGAATGTGTGATTTCATTTTTGAATGCTTCCCTTTCGCGCCGGATGGCCTGCATATCGGCGGTAACACGGTTCGACCAAGGTAAGTATTTGCCGAGAGCTTCTCCCATTTCCTCAATCGGCATATTTTCGACGTTCTCAATAGGCGGCTTAATTGGCGTTGGTCCGACGTTATCCTGAAAGAACGAAAGAGCCGACCAGAGACACTCAACTCCGTCACGGTGCTCATCCGTCTCTGCGTTAACCCACATGAATTTGAATATCTCAATCATCTGCGCTTTGCTCACTGGAAGCCAAGATGAATCGACAATTTCCCCGGAATGTTTGTTTATGAGGCTTGTATAAGCATCCAGTATTTGAGGCATGTTACTGTTGAGCCGGTCCACCTCGGATTGCGGAATATC
>JAFKKO010000001.1 GCA_017305455.1 Hyphomicrobiales bacterium
CAACAAAACCGCCTGGCCCCTGTGGAGCCTTGCGGCATCAGCCCGTGTGACGGCCAGTGCCGGGATGTCGTCCAGCGCGGTCTCAACGGGCAAAAGCGCGTCGGCGAGGCTGCCCTCGCCAGACGCGGCTCTATCGCACAAAGCCTCCAATTCCGCCAGCGGAATCATGTCCGTCTCGTCGAACGGGCCGCACTGGGTCCGGCGCAGGGCGCTGATATGGCCGTAGCAGCCGAGCAGCCGGCCCATGTCGCGCGCCAGCGCCCGCACATAGGTGCCCTTGCCGCACTCGGCCTCGAACACCGAATGGTCGCTATCCGACTGTTCCGTAAGGATTAATTCGTGAATTTCGACCGGGCGAGGCTGCAGCGCGACGGTCTCGCCGTCGCGCGCGAGGTCATAGGCCCGCTCGCCGGCGATCTTGATGGCTGAATATTGCGGCGGGGTCTGCAGGATGGTTCCGCTGAACTGCGGCAGCAGCGCCCGGATCGCCTCGGGAGTGGGACGGACGTCGCTGGTTTGGGTGACGCGGCCCTCGGTGTCGTCGGTGTCGCGCTCCTCGCCCCAGCGCACGGTGAAGCGGTAGCGCTTGCGGCCGTCCATCACGAAAGGCACGGTCTTGGTCGCTTCACCAAGAGCAATGGGCAGCCCGCCGGAAGCGAGCGGGTCGAGGGTGCCGGCATGGCCGACACGCTTGGCGTTGAACAGGCGCTTGAGCACCGCCACCGCCTGGGTCGAGGTCATGCCGACCGGCTTGTCGAGAATGACCCAGCCATGGACGTCGCGGCGCTCGCGCTTCTGCTGTTTGTTTTTGTCCCGTCTGGTCCGCGATCCGCCCTCATCCTGAGGAGCCCGCGAAGCGGGCGTCTGGAGGGATGATGGCGGCCTCGTGCTTCGAGACGCCGCCTGTGACGGCTCCTCAGCATGAGGCCGAGCGGGATCCCGCTTTACGTCCGAGAATTTATTTTCAACAGTGTCCATCGGCTCGCCGGTTTGCGGCGCGTTGACGTGGTCGTGGCCCGTCGCGGTCATGCGTTGTCATCCGAATCGTGATTGAGATCGCGCTGAACCGCAGGTGTTCGCAATAATTTCTCGATCCGTTCCGCTTCGTCGAATCGCTCGTCAGCGCGGAAACGAAGATCAGGTGCAAATTTCAGGTTAACGCGATGCGCGACCTCGCCGCGCAAAAACTTTTTGTTGCGGTCGAGTGCGGCAATAACGATGTCGGTGTCCTGTCCGCCGAGCGGCATCACATAGACCGTCGCGAGCTTGAGGTCCGGCGACATCCGCACCTCGGGCACGGTGATGATGTGGCCGGCGAGAGTGTCGTCATGCACGTCGCCTTGCGAAAGAATGTCGGAGACGGCATGGCGCACCAGTTCGCCGACGCGCAACTGGCGCTGCGAGCCGCCCGGTGCCGATGATGATGGTTTGCCGCGTTGATGACGGGGCATGTTTCGTTCCTTCAAATCGTCATGCCCGCGACATAGGCGTTTAGAAAAACGCCGTTCTTCAAACGGCTATGTCGTGGGCACTCACGTCTTTCCTGATATTGCTGACGAGACGTGGATGGCCGGACCTTATTCACGAAGACGCGCTTCGCGCTTTGGTCCGGCCATGACGTCTCTCAAATCAACGTCCCGTGTAAGACTTGGACTTACAGCGAGCGCTGGATGGTCTCCACGCGATAGCATTCGATCACGTCGCCAGGACGCATGTCCTGATAGCTCTCGAACGACATGCCGCACTCCTGGCCGGCGACCACTTCCTTGGCGTCGTCCTTGAAGCGCTTGAGCTGGGCCAGCTTGCCTTCGTGAATGACGACGTTGTCGCGGATCAGGCGCACATTGGCGCCGCGTTCCACGGTGCCGTCGGTGACGCGGCAGCCGGCGATCTTGCCGACCTTGGAGATGTTGAACACCTCGAGAATCTCGGCGTTGCCGAGCATGGTCTCGCGCAGCGTCGGCGCGAGCAGGCCGGACATCGCCTTCTTCACGTCATCCACGAGGTCGTAGATGATGTTGTAATAGCGGATCTCGATGCCGTTGCGCTTGGCGAGCGCCGC
>JAFKKO010000069.1 GCA_017305455.1 Hyphomicrobiales bacterium
AGCACGAACGAGTAGTTCGCGGTCTCGTCGCGCTGGCCCTTGTTGGCGACGAATTTCAGGAACGGCACCGAGGAGACCTCGACCTGCTCATAGGCCATCTCGTTGAGCTTGGGGATCGTAATCTCGGTCGCGTTCTTGATGCGGTGGAAATAGGAATCGTAGGTCGCCTGGTCCCACTCGAAGAAGCTGGTGTTGTTGATGAAGTTCTTCACCAGGAAGTAACGGGCGCCGTCCATGAACTTCGCGGTCTCGGCGATCTCGTCGAGCGAGGCGATCGACGGGCCGAGGATGTGAAACACCGCGAAGGTGATCTGGCCCGAGCGGGCGGCGTCGAGGAAGCCGATGTCGCGCAGCGAGGCGAGGGTGGGCGAGAGCAGGCCCGCGCGGACGTCGATCACGGTGACGGTCGATTGATCGACATTCAGCGTGTCGAAGATCCTCATCTGATCGGCGGTCGAGGTGACATCGACGATCTCGGTGATGTCGGGATGGAATCGCTTCAGGGTACCGCGCGGCGATTCGGTGTCGAAAGCGCGCGCCGGAATGTTGTTTGCGTTGAAATAGTCCAGAACGGTGCGTGACACGGTGGTCTTGCCGACACCGCCCTTGTCCGCGCCAACCACGATAACCGCCGGTTTCGCCATGATATTTCCTTAACGCCCGCTGTGCCCCGGACCGGGTGCTGTCCGAGGTCTTCGTATAGCTTCCTGTCCGGGCAAGATCAGTCCGAAAACGGGTTCCCGCCCCTCCGGGATCATGCCGTGGTCCGCTCGCCCGGAACATGGCAGAAACAGCGGATAATTCAATTCTTTAACCGCCGATACGCACCGCTCACGTCCTGAAATATGTGGGTTTGTCAGCGGCCCCAGGGCCAGCGGCGCGGCCCCCAGGGACCGATCGGAGGCGCGGCGGCCGGCGGTTGCGAAGTCTGTGCGTCGCTCCAGGGGCCGGACGGCGGGATTTGTGATGCATCGCTATCATCGCGGGGCGCCTCCGGCGTGGGCAGTGGCAGCGGTCCTGGATCGTGGCCGCCGGCATAGCGCACCAGTGCCGCGACCCGCGCATCGACGGAAGGATGGGTCGCGAACAGATCGGCGAATCCCTCGCGCGGATTGTCGAGGCACATCTCCATCACCGCCGAGGTCGCGCCCGGCAGTTCGCCGCGTCCCTCTATCTTGCGCAAGGCGGAGATCATGGCGTCGGGATTCTTGGTGAGTTCGACCGAGCCGGCATCGGCAAGGAATTCGCGCGAGCGCGACAGCGCCAGCCGCACCACCAGCGACAGCATCCATGCCGCCGCGATCAGCAGCACCGCCAGCAGGAACACGGCCATCGCCGCGCCGCCGCCCCCGCCGCCCTTGCGGTCGCCGTCACGGCTCGAGCGCGTCGGCGAGACGCCGCTGAAATTCCAGCCCGAATTGAAGAACAGGCGGAAGAACAACTCGGCGAAAAAGCCGATCACGCCGGCGATGATCACCGCGACCACCATCAACTGAACGTCGCCGTTGCGGATGTGGGTCAGCTCGTGGCCGAGCACCGCCTCGACCTCGTGATCGTCGAGCGCGGCGAGCAGCCCGGTGGTCACCGTGATGGCGTATTGCCGCCGGTTGAGACCGGAGGCGAAGGCGTTGAGCGCGTCGCTGTCGATGATCTTGAGTTTCGGCATCGCAATGCCGCGCGAGATGCACAGATTCTCCAGCAGATTGTAGAGCCGCGGCTGCTCCTGCCGCGTCACGTCGTGGCCGCCGGTCACCGCGTCGATGATCTTTTGGTGAAAGAAATAGGCGATCGCGATCCAGATCGCCGTGCCGATGGTGGCGTAGGGCAGCGCCTGGACGAGATCGCGCAAGGCCAGCGCAACGTAAGTGTCGAACGACAGGCGGCTGTCGCTCATCACCTCGGCCAGCAGCGCGCCGGCAAACACCATCACATAGATCAGGAAGAACAATCCGGCGAGCAGCAGGATCGAACGCGTCTTGTTCGATGCGATGTGCGTGTAGAGACCGTATGCAGCCATGGTGCGCGGCCTTGCCGGATTGCGATGTCAGCGGATCGGCGGACGAACGATCAGAACTTGACCGAGGGCGCCTGCTCGAGTTGGCCACGGCTCTCGCCGAGATCGAAGAAATCCTTGCGGGTGAAGCCGAACATGCCCGCGAACAGCGCCGCCGGCATCTGCTGGATGCCCGTGTTGTATTCCTGCACCGCGTTGTTGAAGAACCGGCGGCTGGCGGCGATCTTGTTCTCGATGTCGGACAGCTCGCTCTGCAATTGCTGGAAGTTGGCGTTGGCCTTGAGGTCGGGATAGGCCTCCGACAGCGCGATCAGGCGGCCGAGCGCGCCGGAAAGCTGGGCTTCGGCGGCGGAAACCTGCGCCGGGCCCTGCGCCGACAGCGCGGCGTTGCGCGCCTTCACCACGTCGTCGAGCGTGCCGCGCTCGTGGGTGGCGTAGCCCTTCACCGTTTCGACCAGATTGGGAATGAGATCGTGGCGCTGCTTGAGCTGAACGTCGATGTCCGCGAACGCCTGATTGACCCGTTGGGACAGCGCCACGAGGCGGTTGTAGGCGCCGAAGGCGAACAGCGCGAGAACGACAATGATGCCAAGAACGATCCAGCCGGTCGACATGAAGGCAAACTCCCTGAGGACGAAAGCGGCATCCTAGCAGATCGAGACGGTCTCTGCAGGGTGCGCGGGGTGACGCTATTCGGTCTGTCCACGGGGCAAACAGGTTCAATCCCGCCGCGAAAAAACCCGCCTCCTCGCGGAGGCGGGTCACGGGACTGCGCTGTGCTCGCAGATGGGCCGGTGGCGTCAGGGCTTGGCGATGTGCCAGGCGCCGTTCAGGAAGCCGTCGCCATTGGTGTCGCCGGCCTTGGTGTCGTTCTTGAACGTATAAAGCGGTTTGCCCTTATGGGCCCACATCTTGCTGCCGTCGTCGCGGGCGACCACGGTCCAGTCGCCGGACGCCTTGGCATCGGCGGTGGCCGCCAGCGGCGGCCAGTTCACGGCGCACGGGCCGTTACAGGCGGACTTGCCGGCGGAATCCTTGTCGAAGGTGTAGAGGGTCATGCCCTTGGCATCGACATAGGCCTTGCCCTTGGCAGTGTCGGCGACCTTGGCGGGCGCCGCGGCCTGCGCGAGCGCGGCGGCTGCGGTGAAGAGGGTCAGCGCCGCGACTGCGGCGAACGTCTTGGACTTGGACATGCAGCTTTACTCCTGATGAAAACCGGGACGCGAAGGCGCGTCTCACAGGAGAACTCCGCCGCGGCGAAATTATTCCGGCCTAGTCGGGCGGAGTCTCCGTCACCGCATCGCCCCAGTCCCATTTGCGGGCGGCGGCGTAGCCGTTCTTGTCCCGGCGGGGGACGACCGCTGTCCTAATGCCGTCCGGCGTGCAAAGTTTCGCCGTCACCGCGATTTTTGTCATCGCAGGCTGCGACAGAACGCGGGAGGGATGCCGCGCGGCCGGCGTGCGCGATAAACCGACATAGGAAAATCTTTCGTCCTCGAAGGGAAGGTCCGCGCTCTTGAGGTGTTTATGCGCCCGCGATCGGGCCAGGCGCTGCGAGAAATGGCACCAGTCGGGTGGCGTGAGCGGGCACGCACGATCATGCGGACAGGGCGCGATCACATGCGCGCCTTTGGCAATCAGTGCATCGCGCAGCGCGATGATGCGGGCATGGCCGGCCGGCGTGCCGGGTTCGACCACCAGTAGCGCGCCGCGGGTCTTGTGCCACAGTTTTTCGGCCAGCACGGCGCGGTCATTATCGCTCAGCTCGTTGATGACATAGCTTGCGACCACCAGATCCGCTTCCGCCGCGTAGTCGATGATCCGCAGCGCTTCGCCATGCCGATAGTTCAATGACGCCAGCCGCGCATCGCCGGCGGCAAGATCGACTGCCAGCGCGCGTAACGCGGCGTTGGCGTCAAGCAATGTCAGGCTGTCAAGGGTTGGAAATGCACTCGCGGCAGCCCAGCTTGCGGTGCCGGGGCCGGCGCCGACATCGAGCAGGCTGCGCGGCGTGAAATCCGGACATTGCGCCCGCAGGGCATCGAGGCTGGCGGCGGTGGCGGCGAAGGTGGCCGGCATCCGCGCCAGCGCGTAGGCGAGGGCATCGACTTCCGTGCGGATCAGCTGCGAGCTGCCGCCGCTGCGATAGCTTTGCGAGATGGCGCTCGCCCGCCGCGCCGCGTCGTTGCGTGACAGGCCTTCGATCTTGCGATCGAGCGCGGCTTTTAGTTCGGGGGGCAGGTCGGAGAGCGCCATTGCGGACACATATCACGTCATCCCTGCGCAGGCGGGGACGACATCGAACAAGTCGCTGCTGACTTTGCAGTCGAGATCACGCCACGTTCTGGTCGAGCACCTTCATCGCGCCGTCGAGATCGACCGAGACGAGTTGCGAGACGCCGCGCTCGGCCATGGTGACGCCGAACAGCCGGTTCATCCGCGCCATCGTGATCGGATTGTGCGTGATGATGATGAAGCGGGTCTCGGTCGAGCTGGTCATTTCGTGCAGCAGGTTGCAGAACCGCTCCACGTTGTGGTCGTCGAGCGGCGCGTCGACTTCGTCCAGCACGCAGATCGGCGAAGGGTTTGTGAGGAACACCGCGAAGATCAGCGCGAGTGCCGTCAGCGCCTGCTCGCCGCCGGAGAGCAGCGACAGGGTCTGCGGCTTCTTGCCCGGCGGCTTGGCGACGATCTCGAGGCCGGCTTCGAGCGGATCGTCGCTCTCGATGAGTTGCAGTTCGGCCTGACCGCCGCCGAACAGTTCGGTGAACAGCCGCTTGAAGTGCGCGTTGACCGTCTCGAACGAGGAGGTCAGGCGCTCGCGCGCTTCCCGGTTCAGACTCTGGATGCCGGTGCGCAGCTTCTTGATCGCCTCGACGAGATCGTCGCGCTCGGTGGTGAGGCTGCCATGCTGGGTCTCGACCTCGCGCAGCTCTTCCTCGGCGCGCAGGTTGACGGCGCCGAGCCGCTCGCGGTCGCGCCGCAACTTCTCCAGATCGGCTTCGACCTCGGCGACCGGTGGCGGCTCGCTCTCCGGCGTAATCTCGGCCATCGCGGCGACGCCCTGCGGCTCGACCTCGAGCATCTCGCGGATTTCGCGCTCGACATCCTCGAGCCGGCGCCGGGCGCCTTCCATCCGTTCCTCGGCGCGGGCAGTGGCCTCGCGCGCGGCGGAGAGGGCTTCGAGCGAAGCGCGGGCGGCGCGGTCGGTTTCCGCCATCGCGGTTTCGGCAGCGGCGAGCGCGTCGGCGGCGGTGCGGCGGGCAGCTTCCGCCGCCTCGATCTCGCTGATCAGCGCGCGGCGTCTTTCGGCGAACATCGCCGGCGCGTCGTCGAGCGTGGCGCGCTCGGTCTTCACGTCGTTGATGCGGCCTTCGATGGTGGCAATCTGCGAGGCGCCGTTTTCCTTGCGGGCCTGCCATTCGCCGCGTTCGGCGAGAATCGCCTGCAGGCGGCGGTCGGCGAGTTCGGCTTCGCGCGCCAGCGCCTGCGCTTCGGCGCGGACCTGCGCGGCGAGCTTGCGCCGCTCGTCCATGTCGGTGCGGGCGCTGGCGAGTTGCGCCTCGGTCTCCTGACTGGCCGGAAGTTCGGAGACGGCCAGCAGCGCGCTCTCATGCGCGGCGTTCGCTTCCTCGCGATCGGTGGTGAGACGCGCCTGCGCTTCGGTCAGCGCCGAGCGCCGCGAGGCGTGGCGGTTGATCTCGCGCTCGGTCGCGGCATGGCGCTCGCGTGCGCTGTCGGCTTCGCGCTGGGCGGTGCGGGCGGCTTCGCGCGAAGCCGATTCCGCAGCGGAAGCGGCTTTCTGCTCGGCGTCGGCGGTCTCAAGTGTCTGACGTTTGGTGCCGGCATCGATGCGGGCCTGATCGAGTTCGGCCTCGATGTCTTTGAGGCGGGCGCGCTCGGCGAGGCGGCGGGCCGCGCCGGTCGGCGCATGCGCCGCGGCGACGAACCCGTCCCAACGCCAGACGTCGCCTTCCAGCGACACCAGCCGCTGGCCGGTCTTGAGCTGCGCGATCAGGTCAGCGCCGCGTTCCTTGGCGACGACGCCGATCTGGGCGAGGCGACGCGCCAGTTCCGGCGGCGCCTGCACATGGGCGGCGAGCGGCTCGACGCCATCCGGCAAAGCCGGATCGCCCTCGACCACGCCGAGATGCGACCAGCGCATCGGCGCCGACGGATCGACCGGCGCATCGAGATCGTCGCCGAGCACCGCGCCGATCGCCTTCTCGTAGCCCTTGGTGACGCTGACGCCGTCGATGATCGGCGGCCACAGATTCTTGGTCTCGCCATTGACCAGCTTGGCGATGGTCTTAGCCTCGGTCTCCAGCCGCTGCACGCGCTTGTCGGCTTCGACCACCGGCGCGCGCGAGGCGTCGAGCTTGCCGCGCGCGGCGGCGTGGGCGGCCTCGGCCTCCTGCACGGCGGTGCCGGACTGCGCGAGCTTGTGCTGCGCGGCCTCCATCGCCTGCGCCAGCGCCTCGAGATCGCCGAGGCTGCCGGTCTCGGCATTGAGCCGCTCGACGTCGCGCTGGACATTGGCGATGTCCTGATCGATGCGCGCAAGACGGTTGTGATGGGTGCGCACGTTGGCTTCGAACTGGGTGCGCTGCGCGGTGAGGCGGGCGAGCGCGGTGGTGAGTTCGGAGAAGGTGCGCTCGGCGGCGGCCAGCGTGGCTTCCGCTTCAGTGACGCGCTCCTCGGTGCCGCTGCGCTTTTCGACGCGCGACTTGATCTCTTCCTTGAGGCTCGCATCCTCGGCATCGAGCCGCTGCAAGGCGACGTCGGCGTCCGACATCTGGCGCTGCTCGCGCTCGATGTCGGCGGAAAACTGGGTAAGCCGGCGGTCGAGTTCGGCGACGCGCTCCTTGGCCCGCTGCTCCTCGCCTTCCAGTGCCTCGCGCGCGTTGGTCAGGCGTTGCAATCCCGCGGCGGCGCGGGCCTCGTTCTCGCGCAGGCCCGGCAGTTCGGAGGCGCGGATCGCCTGAATGCGCGCGGCTTCCGCCTGCTCGCGGGTGCGTTCCGCGAGATCGCGCACGGTCAGATCGTGGGTCTTGCCGGCCTCGCCGACATCGGCATGGGCCTGCAGCCAGCGCAGGTGATAGAGCAGCGCTTCGGCCTTGCGCACCTTGGCGGCGACTTCGCGATAGCGGATCGCCTGCCGCGCCTGCCGCTTGAGGCCGTCCATCTGGCTCGACAGTTGGCCGATCACGTCCTCGACGCGGGTGAGGTTGGTCTCCGCCGCTTTCAGCCGCAGCTCCGCCTCGTGGCGGCGGGCATGCAGGCCGGCGACGCCGGCGGCATCTTCCAGCACGCGGCGGCGCTGGTCGGGACGCGCCTGGATGATCTCGCCGATCTTGCCCTGGTGGACCAGCGCGGGTGAGCGCGCGCCGGTGGCGGCGTCGGCGAACAGGATCTGCACGTCGCGCGCGCGGACATCCTTGCCGTTGATGCGATAGACCGAACCCGCCTCGCGCTCGATGCGGCGCGAGACTTCGAGAATTTCCTGATCGTTCACCGCCGACGGCGCCGAGCGGTCGGTGTTGTCGATCGTCATCACCACTTCGGCGTGGTTGCGCGCGGGGCGGTTGCCGGAGCCGGCGAAGATCACCGCATCCATGTCGGCGGCGCGCAGCGACTTGTACGAGGTCTCGCCCATCGCCCAGCGCAAAGCCTCGACCAGATTGGATTTGCCGCAACCGTTCGGGCCGACCACGCCGGTCAGGCCGGGCTCGATCAGAAAGTCGGTCGGCTCGACGAACGATTTGAATCCATGAAGGCGAAGACGCGTCAGTTTCATGCGATGGGTACTCGGTTGGCGGTCAAGCGTTCAAAACAAGGACACTGGCGACGCCATGGCTGATCCTACCAGCGGAGGTTGAGTCGCGGAACGCGCCCCGCTGAGCCCGGACAATGGCGAGGCCGGCAGGCGAGGGCAACGCCTCCGCAGGGCTTTTCCCAAGGGAATTCCGGGGAATTCCGAAAGGAATTCAATGCGGATAAACCGGGAACCTGAACCCGCGCGCCGCGCGTTTCAGACATGAGTCGTGTGGATAATTTATGTCGGGCCACGCGCAACCGGCCAGCGGACGGCTGCGCCGCGCCCGGGCAGGCTCTGAAATCGCGTGTGTTGTCAGGCCGTTGTCCGCGCCTGGCGCGCGATCAGCTCTTGAGCAGCGGCTTGATCAGCTTCTCGAAGCCTTCGAGCGAGGTCTCGCCCTTCACCAATGTTCCATTGACGAAGAAGCTCGGCGTCGAGTTCACCTTCAGCGTGTCGGACGCATACTGCCGGTCGGCCAGAATGCCCTTCTGCACCGTCTGATCATCCTGCACGCAGGCCTTGATCATCTGTTCGGTGAACCCCGCCTGCTTGCCGACGCGGTTGATGGTGGCGAACGGATCGCTGGCAAGCTCGTTCTGCTGTTTGAACAGGATGTCGATCAGCGCGAAATATTTCGCCGAGTCGTCCTTGGCGACGCAGCGCGCCAGCGCCGAGGCGGCGAGGGCGGCCTGATCGAGCGGAAATTCACGGAAGATGAACCGCACCTTGCCGGTGTCGATGTATTGCGCCTTCAGCTTCGGGAACACGTCGCGGGTGAAGGCCGCGCAATGCGGGCAGGTCATCGAGGCATATTCGATAATGGTGACCGGCGCGTCCTTGTTGCCCATCGCCATGTCGCCCAGCATGCTCGGCTTGGCGATCGCTTCCGGCGACTGCGCGTAAGCCTGCGTGAACAGATGCCACGGTGAAATCCCGAGCGCGGCGGCCGCGCCGGTGAACAGGAGGGCTTGCGAGAAGGTGCGGCGGGTGATGATCACGGCGGGCTCCGGCGACTGAACGACAGGATGGCCGCGCGCAGGCGCGGACTGCCACTCTGGCTAACTTGAAACCGCGATTGTGGCAATGGCGGGCTGCCGGCGCAGCCGTATCCCGCCGCGTCAATTTCCCTTGATCGTGACCGCGAGCCGCGCCAGCGCCGCGCGCAACTCCGCGTCCTCCACACTGGTGAGCTGTTCGGCTGCTTTGGCGACCTCGCGCGGATCGAGCGGTTTCGGCGCCTTGCGCGGCTTGCGCCGCGACAGCGGCGCCTGCCGCAAGGCGAGGCGGCCGATCGCGTGCCAGCCGAGGAAGCGGTTGACCCGTTCCAGGATTACCGTGGAGGAATGCTGGATTTCCAGCGCCCGCGGCCCCTCGACCCGCAGTATCAGCGTGGCGGGCTCCTCCGGCTGCCCCTCGACCGGGCGCGTCCACTGGATCTTGAGCGGTTCGGCGAAGGCCGCGATGTCCTCGCCGACAATATCGGCCCAGCGTGTCACCAGTTCGCGGGAGGCGAACCCCTGCCGCGCGAACACGTCGCTGAACACCTTGCCGAGCAGCACGGACAGCGGTTTGGCGGAGATCGGGCCGGGTTTGGTCATGGCTTGTGGATGTGTATGTCGCCAGAGGCATGTGCCGGAAAACCGATAGGCAATTTCGCGGTCCATGTCCTACAAGAAGGCATGACCCTAGCAGGCGCCGTCGCACGGCGAAAGAAAGTCTCAGCCGACGATGCGCCGGAACCGGCGATAGACCGCGCCGCGCGGCTGCTGCAATGGTACGACCGTCATCGCCGCGTGCTGCCCTGGCGGGCGCTGCCGGGCGAGAGCGCCGATCCGTATCGGGTGTGGCTGTCCGAGATCATGCTGCAGCAGACCACCGTGAAGGCGGTCGGACCTTATTTCATGAAATTTCTCGCGCGCTGGCCGAGCGTCACCGAACTCGGTGCTGCCTCGCTCGACGATGTGCTGCGGATGTGGGCGGGGCTCGGCTATTATTCGCGCGCCCGCAACCTGCATGCCTGCGCGGTGACGGTGATGCGCGCGCATGGCGGCGCCTTTCCCGATACCGAGGAGGGGTTGCGCGGCTTGCCCGGCATCGGGCCCTACACGGCGGCGGCGATCGCCGCGATCGCCTTCGACCGCCGCACCATGCCGGTCGATGGCAATATCGAGCGTGTGGTCTCGCGTCTGTTCGCGGTGGAGGAACCGCTGCCGCAGGCCAAGCCGGCGATTCAATCGCTCGCGGCGAGTCTGCTGGGGCCTGCGCGTGCCGGAGATTCTGCGCAGGCGCTGATGGATCTCGGCGCAACGATCTGCACGCCGAAGAAGCCGGCCTGCGTGCTGTGCCCGCTCAACGATAATTGCGCGGCGCTGCGGCGCGGCGATCAGGAGACGTTTCCGCGCAAGGCGCCGAAGAAGACCGGAGCGTTGCGGCGTGGCGCGGCCTTCGTGGCGAGGCGCGGCGACGAATTGCTGGTGCGCACCCGCGAAGCGAAAGGCCTGCTCGGCGGCATGACCGAGGTGCCGACCAGCGAATGGCTGGCCGGACAGGAGGATGCCGCCGCCCGCAGGCAGGCCCCTGCGGTCGGATCAGGCGTGCGCTGGCATCGCAAGGCCGGCGTGGTGACGCATGTGTTCACGCATTTTCCGCTCGAGCTTGTGGTGTACACGGCGAGCGTGCCACCGCGCACCAAAGCGCCGGTGGGAATGCGCTGGGTGACAATTGCAACGCTCGACGATGAAGCGTTGCCGAATGTGATGCGCAAGGTGGTCGCGCACGGCTTGGGAGAGACATGAAGATGCTGAAATTCTATTATGGCCTCGGCACCTGCTCGCTGGCCTCGCACATCGCGCTGGAGGATGCCGGCCTCGACTACACGGCCGAGCCGGTCGATATGAAGGCGAACCAGCAGAACAGCCCGGAATATCTCGCGATCAATCCCAAGGGCCGGGTGCCGGCGCTGGTGACCGATCGCGGCATTCTCACCGAGACGCCGGCGATCCTCGCCTTCATCGCGCAGAGTGCGCCGAAGGCCGGCCTCGCGCCGCTGAACGATCCGTTCGCGTTCGCCGAAGTGCAGGCCTTCAACAGCTATGTCTGTTCGAGCATGCACATCGCCCATGCGCACCGGATGCGCGGTCGCCGCTGGGCCACCGAGGAATCGTCGTTCGAGGACATGCGGCGCAAGGTGCCGGAAAACGTTCGCGCCGGTTTCGATCTCGTCGAGAACAAGCTCCTGCACGGGCCCTGGGTGATGGGCGAGACCTACACCATCTGCGATCCGTATCTGTTCACGGTGGCGGGCTGGGCGAAAAGCGACAGCGTCGATATCGCCGACTTTCCGAAGGTCGCGGAGCATTACCGGCGCATGAAGGAGCGCCCCTCGGTGCAGAAGGTGCTCACGCTTTATCGGGCGTGAGATTCTTTAAAGACGCAGCCGTCCGTTTCGAGGACCAGCGCTCCCGCAATCGCGCTGCAACATCGGCGCCTGCCAAGATGTCGCACCCCCTGTTGGCGGCTTGTCTAGCCGCCGCGCCCCTGCTTGGTAGCCGCGTTTATTCGACGGGCTTTTTGTCCGCGTTACAGGGGGTACTTCATGCGTTTGATTTTGTTGATGGGATTGGGGCTGCTGGTCGCCGGTTGCAACCAGACCGCCCAGAACACGGGGCCGGCGGTCGCCGCGTCCAACACCGCCGCGAGCAGCGAAGCTCTGCCGCCGATCTACGAGCCGCTGGTCGATATGCATCGGGTCAATCCCGACAAGTATCGCCGCGACCTCGCCGAATGCCGGCAGCAGGCGGCGCCGCAGGAAGCGGCGGCGCGTCAGGCGCGCCAGCAGCAGGCCGCGGGCACCGCGCTGGCCGTAGGCGGCGCGGTGGCGTCCTTCATTCCGGTCTCGACCTTCCGGCAGGCGCATACGCTCGCACATGCGACCGATGCGGCCCAGGCGGCCGGCGGCGCGGTGGCGGAAGGCGGCGCGATCACAGCCGATCAGGCCACCGCGGATTACGCGCTGGTGGTCAATACCTGTCTCATGCACAAGCGCTATCGCCTGCTGCGCGGCTAGGTCCGGCAAACGGATTGACCAAATAAAAACGGACGCCGCCGGCGTCCGTTTTTCTTTTTCCGCAAAACCGGATCGGTTAGCCCGCTGACATCTCGCGGCGGATCTCGGCGCGCAACTCGTCGATCAGGCGCAAGCCCTTCTTGGTCTCGACATGCCAGAAGGTCCAGCCGTTGCAGGCTTCGGAGCCTTGCGCCAGCGCCCCCATGCGATGGATCGAGCCGACCTTGTCGCCGAGCATGACGGCGCCGTCGGCGCGCACCAGTGCGCCGTGCTTCTTCTTGGAATCGACCAGCTTTGTGCCGGGCAGGATCATGCCGCGCTCGATCAGTTCGGAGAACGGCACGCGCGGCGCTTCGCGCGCGGTGACGAACGGTGCCAGTGTCGCGCCCGGCAGCGGCAGGATCGAGGCGATGCGTTTTTCCGCGGCGGCGGCGTAGGTCTTGTCGCGCTCAAAGCCGATGTAGGAGCGGCCGAGGCGTTTGGCGACCGCGCCGGTGGTGCCGGTGCCGTTGAACGGATCGATCACGAGATCGCCGGGCTTCGACGATGACAGCAACACGCGCGCGAGCAGGCCCTCCGGCTTCTGCGTCGGATGCACTTTCTTGCCGTCGCGGCCCTTGAGGCGCTCCTCGCCGGTGCACAGCGGGATCAGCCAGTCGGAGCGCGCCTGCACGTCCTCGTTGGCGGCCTTCAGCGCCTCGTAGTTGAAGGTGTACTTCGTCGACTCATCGCGCGCGGCCCAGATCATGGTCTCGTGCGCGTTGGTGAAGCGACGGCCACGGAAATTCGGCATCGGGTTCGACTTGCGCCAGACGATATCGTTGAGAACCCAGAAGCCGAGGTCCTGCATGATCGCGCCGACGCGGAAGATATTGTGATAGGAGCCGATCACCCAGATCGTCGCGGTCGGCTTCATGATGCGGCGGCAGGCGAGCAGCCAGGCGCGCGTGAAATCGTCATAGGCGGCGAAAGAGGAGAACTTGTCCCAATCATTGTTTACCGCATCGACGTGGGATTCGTCGGGGCGTTTCAATTCGCCCTTGAGTTGCAGATTGTAAGGCGGATCGGCGAACACCAGATCGACCGATGCGGCCGGCAGCTTCGACATCTCGGCGACGCAATCGCCAACCACGATGCGGTGCGACGGCTCGGATTCGAATTGAGTGCGGGGCGCCTTTGCAGACGCCCCGCGACGCGACACAACCATGACTCAA
Source organism: Hyphomicrobiales bacterium (assembly GCA_017305455.1). Classification (GTDB taxonomy): domain Bacteria; phylum Pseudomonadota; class Alphaproteobacteria; order Rhizobiales; family Xanthobacteraceae; genus Afipia. The sequence goes on from JAFKKO010000069.1 coordinate 13,113, forward strand.
TACCTGACTCAGGCGACGCAGTCGGCGACGCGGGAGCGACGCAGTCGGCGACGCGGGACTAACAAATCCGACTGGCATCACCATGAATGTCCAAGGTAAAAATCGGCTTAACCGCACACGCGTTTTTATGTTCGCGTGCGTGCATGTTCGATGTCGCGTCATGTTGCGTGCCGGCGCGCGCGATGCATCGCGTGGATCGCTTGCTCCGTTGCATCTGTTTTGTTCCATTGCGCTTGTTCGGTTGCATGCGCGAGTCGGCGGTATTTGCGTTGCCGTTGTCCGGTCGTCGTCTGGCCTAGGCAAAATTTGCCGGGCGCGATAACTTGCAACCAATTGATTGTTGCCGCTTTGACATCACATGATGTCATCGATAGGCCACTGACCGAGTGTGCCGCACCGGCCGAGGAGAGTCTGATGCGTTATGATGATTTCCGCCGCAGCGACAATATCGACGATCGCCGCGACGGGGGTGGTGGCGGCGGCGGCGGCTTCGGTTTCCCGATGGGCGGCGGCGGCGGTCTTGGCATCGGCACCGTGATCGTGCTCGGCCTGATCGGCTGGGCGGTCGGCATCGATCCTCGCATCCTGATCGGCGGCGCGGAAATCCTCACCGGCGGCGGTCAGGCGCCGACCTATCAGACCGATCGCCGCAGCGCGCCCAGCAAGACCGGCGCGCCGACCGACGAGATGGGCAGCATGATTGCCGGCGTGCTCGGCGAGATCGACGACCGCTGGAGCGAAATCTTCCGCGAGAGCGGCCGCACCTATCAGGGACCGCGCATCGTGCTGTTCCGCAACGCCACCAATGGCGGCCGTTGCGGCATGGCGCAGTCGGCGATGGGACCGTTCTATTGCCCGCCCGACAAGCAGATTTTCCTCGACACCGGTTTCTTCCGCGAGATCGAAACCAAGTTCGGCGGCTGTCAGGGCAGCGCCTGCAAGTTCACCGCGGCCTACATCATCGCGCACGAGGCGGGCCATCATGTCCAGAACCTGCTCGGCGTGCTGTCGCGCGCGACGGCGGCACAGCAGCAGGCGAGCAGCCGCGCCGAAGCCAACGCCATTCAGGTCAGGGTCGAACTGCAGGCCGACTGCCTCTCCGGCGTCTGGGTCAACCGCGAGGCGAAGAAGCGGCCGGGCTTCATCGAGGGGGGCGACATCGAAGGCGCGCTGCGAACTGCGGCGGCGATTGGCGACGACACCTTGCAACGCAAGTCGCAGGGCCGGGTGGTGCCGGATTCCTTCACCCACGGCTCGGCCGAACAGCGCAAGCGCTGGTTCATGACCGGCTATCAGCAGGGCACCGTGGCGTCCTGCAACACCTTCGGGGCGGGGAATTTGTAAGCCGGACCTCGCGGTCGTGGCTGGGCTCGCCCGGCGATCCACGCCTTTCTTCTGGAGACACTTTGCAAGACGAGGATGCCCGGCCTAAAGCCGGACATGACGGAGAATCAGAGTCATGACCTCTCTCGATGAATCAAAACCCTTCATTCCGCTCAACATCGCGGTGCTGACGATTTCGGATTCGCGCGCGCTGGCCGAGGACAGATCCGGCAGCGTGCTGGCCGATCGCATCACCGCGGCCGGCCATCGCCTCGCCGCCCGCGACATCGTTACCGACGACGTGCCCGCGATCCAGGCGAAGGTGAAAGCGTGGATCGCCGACCCCGGCGTCGATGCCATCATCACCACCGGCGGCACCGGCTTCACCGGGCGCGATGTCACGCCCGAAGCGATCGAGCCGCTGTTCGAAAAGCGCATGGACGGATTTTCGATCGCCTTCCACATGATCAGCCACGCCAAGATCGGCGTCTCGACCATCCAGAGCCGCGCCACCGCGGGCGTGGCCGGCGCGACCTACATCTTCTGCCTGCCGGGCTCGCCGGGCGCCTGCAAGGATGGCTGGGACGGCATTCTCGCCCATCAGCTCGACTATCGCGCGCAGCCCTGCAATTTCGTCGAGATCATGCCGCGGCTGGACGAGCATCTGAAACGCGGCAAGGCGCGGGCGAAATAGGGACGCCTGTTGCGAGCGCCAGACTCCCTCTCCCCTGTGGGGAGAGGGTTGGGGTGAGGGGCTCCGAAATTTCTTTTGGTATTGTACGCCTCCCCGGATCGCTTGCGCGGTCCGACCTCTCCCCACGGGAGAGGTAAAGAAGGAGTGCACGTGCCACTGTTCAGGCCGGCACGAAAATCCGCGTCCGCAGCATGATGCGTCCGGCACGGCCGATTTTTGCCAGCAATTGCGCTTCCGCATGCCGGGCGTCGCCGGCATAGCCGCCGAGCCGCTCATAATGTTCGCGCGCGATCAGCAATCCCTGTTCGGTCGAAGCGCCGCCGATCAGCCGAAAGAGCCGGTGCAGGCTCTGGCCGATGCCGCCCTTGGCATAAGGCGAGCGGGCATAACAGAACATGGCAGCACACGGCTTGCCGCCGAGCGAGACAGTCTCGATGAACTGCGCGCTCTCCTCGATCCAGCCGCCGTCGAGTACCGCGCCGGGATGCAGGAACATCAGCCACGGCGCACGCGCGACACGCGCGCCGGCGTCCAGCGCTGCGGCGCGCGATCCTTGGTGCCGGATGAACCGGCAGCCGGTGACATCGGCGACATGTGCGACCGCCTCGCTCGGCGTGCGCTCCACCAGCACGACGTCGCGCACCAGACCCGCCGCCGCGCCGGACACCAGCGGAGCCAGCGTGGCGACCACGGGCTGCTCGACGCCTTCGCTGGGAATGATGATGCTGATCATGAGCACGCCGCGCCGACAAACGACCGCGGCATGCCTAGCACGTTACGCTCGCAAGGCCACGTCTGCGCGTGCTGTCATTTGCAGCAGTCCGATGCGTCTCAAGGCAAAACGGCGATCGCGCCACAAGGCGGGATCGCCGTCTGCCGGATCACCGGTCAGTAGCGGCGCCCATAGTAGCCGCCGCCATAAACCGGCCCGTCATAACGATTGTAGCTCGAGCCGAACTCCATGAACGGGCCGCCCCAGGAAGCGCCCTCGTCGGGATAGGGATTGCGCACGCAGGTTCCGCCGACACCCTGCGCCGAGGCACGGCACTGCCGGAAGGTGTAGAACTCGCAGCTCTGGTAGTTGCCACCCTGTTCCTTGTCGGTCAGGCAGATGGTGCCGGCGCTGGCCACCGTCGCGCCGATCGACATAAAGGCCGCCGCTGCAAAGCCGGTAGCTGCCGCCGTCATCAAAATCTTCCGCATATGGATCTCCTCTGTCGAATGCAGGCCAACGCTGCGGCGCGGTGAAAGCTCCCTGAAGTTCAAAAATATTTGTTCTTGTTTTGTTCTTTAAGGCGGCTATGCTGGCTTCATGAGTCGCACACCCCATGCTCTCAAGCACCCGCCGGTAATGCCCCTCTCAGGGCCGGCGGGTGCGCCCCCGGATTTCGCCGAGATCGGCATCGCGATCGACCGCGAGCGGCGGCGCGGACGCGGCGCGCAGTCCAACGCCAGCGGCCGCTTCGAGGCCGAGGCGCGGGTCGCGTTCGACGATGGCTGGCAGAGCCTCGACGAACTGCCGCCGTTCAAGACCACGGTAACGGTCGATACCGCGCGCAAGGTCATCACGCGCAACGACTCGCCCGATATCGCCTTCGACCGTTCGATCAATCCCTATCGCGGCTGCGAGCACGGCTGCGTCTATTGTTTCGCGCGGCCGACCCACGCCTATATGGGCCTGTCGCCGGGGCTGGATTTCGAGAGCCGGCTGTTCGTCAAGCCCGATGCGCCGCAACTGCTGGAAAAGGAACTGGCGGCGCCCGGCTACGAGCCGAAGGTGATCGCGATCGGCACCAATACCGATCCGTATCAGCCGATCGAGCGCGAGCACAAGATCATGCGCGGCATTCTCGAAGTGCTGGAGAAGGCCGGGCATCCGGTCGGCATCGTCACCAAGTCGGCGCTGGTGCTGCGCGACATCGATATTCTGGCGCGGATGGCGCGGCGCAATCTCGCCAAGGTGGCGATCTCGGTGACGTCGCTCGATCCGAAGCTCGCCCGCACCATGGAGCCGCGCGCATCGACGCCGCCGAAGCGGCTCGCGGCGCTGCGTCAGCTCACCGAGGCCGGCATTCCGGCCGTGGTGATGACGTCCCCGATCATTCCGGCGCTGAACGATGCGGAGCTGGAGCGAATTCTCGATGCCGCCGCCCATGCCGGGGTGAAGGAGGCGAGCTATATCGTGCTGCGCCTGCCGCTGGAGGTGCGCGATCTGTTCCGTGAATGGCTGATGGCGAATTATCCCGACCGCTATCGTCATGTCATGACGCTGATCCGCGACATGCGCGGCGGCCGCGATTACGACTCGCAATGGGGCACGCGGATGTCGGGCACCGGGCCGCTGGCCTGGATGATTGGCCGCAGGTTTGACATGGCTTGCGAGCGGCTCGGCCTCAACAAGCGCCGGACCAAATTGACCACCGCCCATTTCGTCCGGCCGAACAAGGGCGGCGAGCAGCTCGATCTGTTCTGAACTGCGAGTGGAATGCATCCGCCGCAGCCGGGCGGAATGAATAACGGGGATTAGCAGTTGCGCGCTCCGGCTTAACGACGCAAGCATAACCGCATGAGTCGAGAGAAGCCCTCCGCGGTTCCGCGCGCGAAACAACCGGTGAAACCTGCCGCTGCCAAAACGGCCGCGCCCGCCGCGCCGACCTTCCGCCGCGAGCGCGCGCTGATCAAGCGCGGCGTCTGGCCGGTCGCCGGGTGCGACGAGGTCGGGCGGGGCCCGCTGGCGGGGCCGGTGGTCGCCGCCGCCGTGATCCTCGATCCGGCGCGGATCCCCAAGGGCATCAACGATTCCAAGCGTCTTACGCCCGAGCGCCGCGAAATTCTGTTCGAGGAAATCTGCGCCACCGCTCTGGTGTCGGTCGCCGCCGCGCCGCCGTCGCGGATCGACCGCGACAACATTCTGCGCGCTTCGCTGTGGGCGCTGGCGCGTGCGGTTCGCGCCCTGCCGGAGGCGCCCAAGCACGTCTTCGTCGATGGCCGCGACCGCATCGACGTGCCGTGCGATTGCGAGGCGGTAATCGGCGGCGACGGTCTCGTGCTGTCGGTCGCGGCGGCCTCGATCGTCGCCAAGGTCACGCGCGACCGCCTGATGCGTCGTCTGGCGCAGCAGCATCCCGGCTATGGCTTCGAGTCGCATATGGGCTATTCGGTGCCGGTCCATCTCGATGCGCTCGACCGGCTCGGGCCGACCGTCCATCACCGCCGGTTTTTCGCGCCGGTCGCCGCCGCTCATATCAAGCACGGCACCGGTCTGGAGCCCCAGCCGTCCCTGCAACTGGAGCAGGTCGAGGTCATGGTGCAGGCCGACGGGATCGTCGAGGTTACGGCCCAAGTTGCCTGATCGGCCGGCGCGCTTTATCAAGCGCTCGGACGTTCCATCAAGCGCAGTTTCCGGCTCCGCGGAAGACGCGCCAGCCGGTCTTGCCGCGATATGCGCTTCACTTCCTTGATCGTCGAACTGGTTCGCGCCCGGCCCCGGTTGATCTTCTGGGTCGCCGTGCTGTTTCAGGTCGCGCTGTGGTTCATCCTGCCGGTGCTGCTCTATGCGAGCCCGCCCGGCGATCTCGCCACCGTGCTGGCGTTCGGCCGTGAATATCCGCTCGGCACCGATCTGGGGCCGCCGCTGGCGTTCTGGCTGGCGGACATCGCCTTCCGTCTCGCCGGCGGGCACATGTTCGGCGTCTATCTGCTGTCGCAGCTCTGCTTTGTGGTGACGCTGTGGGCGCTGTTCACGCTGGGCCGCGCCATGGTCGGCGGCCAGCAGGCCGTGCTTGCCGCCTTGCTGACCGCGACCGTCACGGCATTCAGTTTTCCCGCCGTTGAATTTGGTCCCGCCGTGCTGGCCTGTCCGCTCTGGGCGCTGGTGCTGCTGCATGCCTGGCGGGTGATCGGACAGAGACAGCAGGCCGCATGGTTCGCTTTGTCGATCGAGATCGGCTTGCTGTTCCTGACCACGCCGGTCGCGATTGTGCTGGCGCTGCTGCTGGCTGCCTTCGCGCTGGCGACGGCGCAGGGCCGCCGGACGCTGCGGTCGCTCAACCCGCTGTTCGAGGCGCTGGTGATCGGAATGCTGGCGCTGCCTTATGCAGTCTGGCTGCTGCGCAGCGGCGCATGGCCGCCGCTGCCGGCCTGGGGCGATCCGCTCGTCATGCTTGAAGGCTTCGGCACGCTGCTGGCGCATCTTGCGCTCGGGCTGGCCGGCATCGCCGTTCTGGTCGCCGCCAACTGGAAGGGCTTCGATCGCAAGGCAAGGGCAGAGGATGCGCCGGTGATCTTCCGCCCGCCGGTGGAGCCGCTGGCGCGGCAGTTCGTCTACACCTTCGCGCTCGCGCCCGCTTTGGTGCTCGCCCTGTTGTCGGCACTGCTCGGCCGCGATCATGTTCTCGGCGGCGAGGGTGTCGCGCTGCTCATGGTCGGCCTTGCCGTGATCGTCGCGGCGGGCGACCTGATCCATCTGCGGCGGCAGGAAGTGCTGCGCACGATCTGGCTGCTGGCGATTCTGGCGCCCGCGCTGCTGGTGCTGGGGACCACCTTCATCCAGCCGTGGATCGGCAATGCCGAGGTCAGGACGCTGCTGCCGGCCTCCACCATGGGCCGGTTCTTCAGCGACAATTATCGCCTGCGCACCAACGCGCCGTTGCAGGCGGTGGCGGGCGATCCGCAGCTTGCCGCGCTGGTCGGCATCGGCGCGCCGACCCGTCCGCGCGTGTTCTTCGATGCCGCGCCCGAACGCACGCCGTGGTTGACGGCGGAGCAATTCTCCGAGACCGGTGGTCTTGTGGTGTGGCGTGCCACCGATACCGTGGGTGCGCCGCCGCCTGAACTGGCTGCGCGGTTTCCGGGCCTGGTGCCGGAAGTGCCGCGCGTGTTCACGCCGCTGGTCAGTGGCCGGCAGGAGGCGCTGCGGATCGGCTGGGGCGTGGTGCGGCCGAAGGCGATGGCGCAAGGCGGCAAGTGAAGCCGCCGCCCGCGCGGGTGTCGCGGCTTACAGGAAGACGCCGCCGGAGACCTCGATGCGCTGGCCGTTGATCCAGCGATTGTCCTCCGACAGCAGCGAGGCGATCATCGGGCCGATATCGTCCGGCAGTCCGGCGCGCCCCAGCGCGGTGCCGGATGCGACCTGACGATTGGCCTCCGCGTCGTCGCGCACGCGCCCGCCGCCGAAATCGGTCTCGATCGCGCCCGGCGCCACCGCATTGACGGCGATGCCGCGCGGGCCGAGCTCCTTGGCAAGATAGCGCGTCAGCACCTCGATCGCGCCTTTCATCGCGGCATAGGCCGACATGCCGGGCAGGCTGAAGCGGGCAAGCCCGCTCGACAGATTGATGATGCGGCCGCCGTCCTTGATCACCGGCAGCAGTTTCTGGGTGAGGAAGAACACGCCCTTGAAGTGAATGTTCATCAGGGTGTCGAATTCGGCTTCGCTGGTCTCGGCGAACGGCCGGGAAAAGCCGATGCCGGCATTGTTGACGAGATAGTCGAACCGCGCCGCGCCCCAGATCTCGCGCAGCGTGTCTTTCAGTCCGGCGACGAAGGTATCGAATGTCGCGATCGCGCCGGTGTCGAGCTGCAGGGCGGCGGCGTTGCGGCCGAGCTGTTTGATGGCGGCGACGGTGGCGTCCGCTTCCGCCCGGTTCGAATGGTAGGTGATCACGACATCGACGCCGTGCCGGGCGAGGCTGAGCGCGGTGCTGTGACCGAGGCCACGGCTGCCGCCGGTCACCAGCGCGATCTTCGGTTTTGCCGTTTTGCCGTTTTCGCTTGTCATCCTGAACCTCCGTATGTCGGCTCGCGCTGCGGCATCGCCGCTATGCGTGGTGCCGGGTGTCTATAACCCCGTTCAGGCGGTTCTGCGGCGGTGGAGCATGAGCAGCGCGACGCACAGCAATGCGATCGCCACCGGCGGGAAGATCAGCAGGTTCACTACCGCCCAGCCATGGCTCGCCAGTACGTGACCCGAGGCGAACGAGGTCAGCGCCATCGTCCCGAACACCAGGAAGTCGTTGAACGCCTGCACCTTGTTGCGTTCCTGCGGCCGGTGGGTCTCGACCACCAGCGCGGAGGCGCCGATGAAGCCGAAATTCCAGCCCAGCCCCATCACGATCAGCGCCAGCCAGAAATGCACCGGCGTGATGCCCGACAGTCCGATCGCGGCGGCGAGAGCTTCCAGCCCGAGGCCGACGGCAACCATCGCCGGCGCGCCGAAGCGCACGATCAGCGCTCCGGTGAAGAAGCTCGGCCCGTACATCGCCACGATGTGCCACTGGATTCCGAAATTCGAGGCGCCGATCGGCAGGCCGCAGAATTTCATCGCCAGCGGCGCCGACGTCATCATGAAATTCATCATGGTGTAGGAGACGGTGCCGCACACCACGGCGGCGATGAAACGCGGCTGGCGTACGATTTCGAGCAGCGGCCGTCCGCCGTGAAAATCGGTCGCGGCGGGCTTGGGCGCATGGACGCCGGAGAGAACGGCCATCGCCACCAGCGCGACCCCGGTCTGCACCACGAAGCTCGCGGCGAACAGATAAGGTTGCCAGAAGTCCATCGTCCACTGCACAAGCTGCGGGCCGAGCAGGCCGGCGAAAACGCCGCCCGCCAGCACCAGCGAGATCGCCTTCGGCCGGTAGGCCGGGCTCGCGCCATCGGTGGCGGCGAAGCGATAGGACTGCGCCACCGCGCCGTAAGTGCCGCCGAAGAAGGTCGCGACGCAGAACAGCGTAAACGAGCCGTAGAAGATGGCGAGGCAGGCGAGCACGCCGCACAGCGCGCCGCAGCCCGCGCCGATGAGGAAGGCGACGCGCCGGCCATAGAGCCGCGAGATCAGGCCGGTCGGCAGAGTGCCGACAGCCTGACCGAGCACGTAGATCGAGATCGGCAAAGTGGCGAGCGCGACATCGGGCGCGAGCGTCGCGCCGACGATCGATCCGGTCGCGTAGATCACGGCGGTGTTGGCGCCGGTCATCGCCTGCGCGGCGGCCAGACGCCGGACATTGGCGCGTGCTTTGGTGTCGTCGGAAAAATCTGCGGCTGTGGCGCTGGTCATCAAATCCCCGAGATCCGGTCCGGGTGCCGGATATCCTCTCTTTATGAGCGAATTTGGAAGATTGTTCTACGCGCACCCGCCGATTGGCGCTGAATAGGGGGTATGCGTTGACGGCGAGCGGCCCGCGCCGCCGCCGGTCGAACTCCCGCGAATTCAGGAGACCAGCGTCTTTTTGATCGCGCGCAGGTCCTGCCAGGTCAGGCGTTTGTAGATCGGCTGACGCAGCAGATAAGCGGGGTGGAATGTCGGCATCGCGCGGATGCTGCGCGTGCCGGTGTGATAATCGACCCAGCGTCCGCGCGTTTTCATGATGCCGTCCTTGAGGTCGAGCACCGCTTGCGACGACGGCTTGCCGAGACAGATCAGCACGTCGGGATCGACCAGTTCGATCTGCCGCCGGATGAACGGCAGGCACATCTGGGTCTCGTGCGGGGAGGGATCGCGATTGCCCGGCGGACGCCAGGGAATGATGTTGGCGATATAGGCGCTGCTGCGGTCGAGCCCGATCGCCGCCAGCATGCGGTCGAGCAGCTTGCCGGAGCGGCCGACGAAGGGCAGTCCTTCGAGATCCTCGTCACGGCCGGGCGCTTCGCCGACGAACATGATCTTGGCCTGCGGGTTGCCGTCGGCGAACACCATGCGTGTTGCGGTGGTCTTCAGCGCGCAGCCATCGAAGCTTTGCAGCAGCGTACGCAGGTCTTCCAGCGTCTGTGCTTTGGGTGCCAGCGCGCGTGCCGATTCGATCGCCGCATCCGGTGCCGGGGCGGTCTCGCCGCGCATGATGGCGGGCGCGGGGATGCTCGTTTGCGGGGGCAAGGCGCGCGGTGCGGCGGCGCGGGGCGCGGGCAGTTCCTCGGCCGGTTCCGCGAGCCGGTTGGCGGGCTCTTCCGACAGCGCGCAATCGACGCCGGCCTCCAGATAGAAGGCCAGCAGATCATGCGCGGAGGGGGTCGGCTCGGGTGTCATGGGGCGCAATCTACAGCGTTTTCAAGCGAGGTGGGTACCGCTTCGCATGACAAAAACGCAACCGGAACAAAAGATCGGAGACGGACCGGCGAGGGCGAAAAATTCGCGCGGTCTCCTCTTGTCCCGCATCCGTGGAATGAGGGGATGCCGTAACGTCATATCGTGGCGGCTCCGGCAGGGTTGTTCTTATCCGGGAAATCGGGAACAAGTCTTTAGATGTGTTCTGACCCGGATTTTTGAGACAGCGCATGACGGCCGAGGCGCTTCCCGCGCGCGATTCCATGGACTTTGATGTGGTGATTGTCGGCGCCGGCCCGGCGGGGCTTGGCGCGGCGATCCGCCTGAAGCAGATCCATCCCGATCTGTCGGTGGTGGTGGTGGAGAAGGGCTCCGAGGTCGGAGCCCATATCCTGTCCGGCGCGGTGATCGATCCGGTTTCGCTCGACCGCCTGCTGCCGGACTGGCGCGCCGACGAGGCCTGCCCGCTCAGGACCCGGGTGACGCGCGACCGCTTCTACTGGATGACGGCGAACGGCGCGATCCGGCTGCC
>JAFKKO010000070.1 GCA_017305455.1 Hyphomicrobiales bacterium
TACGACGCACTGATCATCGGCGCCGGCCATAACGGCCTCACCTGCGCGGCCTATCTCGCGATGAACGGGCTGCGGGTGAAGGTCGTGGAACGGCGCAAGGTGGTCGGCGGCGCGGCGGTGACGGAGGAATTCCATCCCGGCTTCCGCAATTCCGTCGCGGCCTACACCGTCAGCCTGCTCAATCCGCAGATCATCGCCGATCTCGATCTGGCCTCCCATGGGCTGCGCATCGTCGAGCGCCGCGCGCAGAATTTCCTGCCCGCGCCCGACGGCGGCAGCTATCTGCTCACCGGCGAGGGTCGCACCCATCAGTCGGTGGCGAAGCTCAGCGAGCGCGATGCGCTGCGGATCGACGGCTTCAACTGCCAGCTTGAGAGCATTGCCGACGTGCTGCGCCAGTTCGTGCTGCGCGCGCCGCCCAACGTGGTCGAAGGCATGACGCTGAACACGTTCCGCGAGGCGTTCAACGCGCTGGAGACCGGCAACATCTTGCGCCACCTGTCCATCGAACATCAGCGCCTGCTGCTCGATTTGTTCACATTGTCGGCGGGCGAAATGCTGGACGACTGGTTCGAGAGCGACCTTCTCAAGGCGCTGTTCGGCTTCGACGCCATCGTCGGCAATTACGCCAGCCCTTACACCGCGGGCTCGGCCTATGTGATGCTGCATCACGCTTTCGGCGAGGTGAACGGCAAGAAAGGATTGTGGGGCCATGCCATCGGCGGCATGGGCGCGATCACCCAGGCGATGGCGGCATCCGCCCGCAACCATGGCGCGGAGATCGAGACCGGTGCCGGCGTGCGCGAGGTCATTGTCGAACGCGGCCGCGGCACCGGCGTGGTGCTCGACGACGGGCGCACCATCCGCGCGCGCTATGTCGCCTCCAACCTCAATCCCAAACTGCTTTATACGCGCCTCATTCCACCCGACGCGCTGCCGAAACCATTTCTGGAGCGGATCGACAAGTACCGCAACGGCTCCGGCACCTTCCGCATGAACGTGGCGCTGTCCGCGTTGCCGTCCTTCACGGCGCTGCCGGAGGACGGCGACCATCTCACCAGCGGCATCATCCTCGCGCCAAGCCTCGGCTACATGGACCGCGCCTATCAGGACGCCCGCGCCCATGGCTGGAGCCGGGAGCCGGTGGTGGAAGTGCTGATCCCCTCCACGCTCGACGCCACGCTCAGCCCCTCGGGAGAGCACGTCGCCAGCCTGTTCTGCCAGCATGTCGCGCCCGAACTGCCGGACGGCACCTCCTGGGACGACCACCGCCATCGGGTCGCCGACCTGATGATCTCCACGGTGGACCGCTACGCCCCGGGCTTCGCCGCCAGCGTGATCGGTCGCCAGATTCTCACCCCACTCGATCTGGAGCGGGAGTTCGGCCTTCTCGGCGGCGACATCTTCCACGGCACGCTGACGCTGAACCAGTTGTTCTCAGCCCGCCCGATGCTTGGCCATGCCGATTATCGCGGCCCGCTGAAAGGCCTCTATCATTGCGGTTCCGGCGCGCATCCCGGCGGCGGCGTCACCGGTGCGCCGGGCCATAACGCCGCGCAGACCATCCTGCGCGACCATCAGGCGATTTTCCTTTAGAAGCCTGTTGATAAGACTGCCCCTAAGCTGTGGGCAAACGCTGGATAAGCCTGTTGAAAACTCTGCCGACAACTCCTGGCAGAAGCCCAGTAAAAGCCTGTGTACAGCCTGTCGAAGACCGCGGACCAGGCTGTGAACAAGCCTATGGACAGGCAGTGGAAAATTGCGCACCTGATGGTCGCCCCGATCCGGATTTCACCATGATCTCCCCTGCCCTTTCAGGCACCTCCATGACCGCTGCCGCCAGCCGCGTGACCTGCGCGATCGGCGACGAGCGCGCTGCGAGCCGCGTCGTCGACATCCTGTCGGAGAGCGTCGACGACAGCGACGTGGCCGTCGCGGCGTTCGAGCGGCCGGACGGCCGCTGGGACGTCACCATGTATTTCGCCGCACCGCCGGATCAGGATGCGGTCCGTCACCTGATCCTGCTGGCCGCCGGACCGGAGATTGCCGACACTGTCACCTTCGACACCGTCGCCGCGCAGGACTGGGTCCGCAGCAGCCTCGAGGGGCTGGCGCCGGTCCATGCCGGGCGCTTCATGGTGCATGGCCGACATGATCGCGAGCGCGTGCCGGCCAACAAGCTCGCCATCGAGATCGAAGCCGCGCTGGCTTTCGGCACGGGACATCACGGCACGACGCGCGGTTGCCTGTTGCTGCTTGATCTGGTGCTGCGCCAGCGCATGCCGGAGCGCGTGCTCGATCTGGGCTCAGGCACCGGTGTGCTGGCGATCGCGGCCGCCAAGGCGCGGCAGCGCCGCGTCTTCGCCAGCGACATCGACGGCCGCGCGGTGCTGGTGGCCCGCGAAAACGCCAGGCTCAACGGCGTCGGTCCTCTGGTGCACACGGTCAGCGCCACCGGCTTTGCCGCGCCATCCTTCGCGGCCGAAGGGCCATTCGATCTGGTGCTGGCGAACATCCTCGCCGCGCCACTGCGGCGGCTGGCCTATCCGATGCGCCGGCATCTGGCGCCTGAGGCATTCGTCATTCTCTCGGGATTGCTGCCGTCCCAGGCCGGCGGCGTCGTCGCCAGCTACCGCGCGCACGGCCTGAAGCTGGTGCGCCGGCTCCAGCTCGACGGCTGGACCAGCCTGCTGATGCAGCGCATGTAATGCGCAATCTACCCGCTCAGCGACGGCGGCCGCGCTCCGCCGTCGCATCGGTTTCAGCAAGGCTGGTGAAACGAATCTCGCGCTCGGCCTTCAGAAGCTCGTTGGCCTGACGCTGCAAGCGCGCTTCAGTGAGCCGATCGAGCAATTGCACGATCACCCCACGCGGCCTTGCCGTGCCGATCGCGGCACTCTTGCGGCCCGGCGGCAAGATCCTCTCAAAGGAAAAGGTGGCCATATCGGTTCTCCTGTTCCTGGGCGGACACGCCCATAGCTGCCGAGGGTGACACAGGAACTCATGAAGGTGGCGTTCGTTCCCTTGGCCGGTTCCCGATCGGCTCGCCTTCCTCCCGGTCACGGTTTACAAAGCATGGTTCATGCCAGTGCGGATTGCCTGGCGCCCCTTAAGGTCGCGCGATGTTTGAAGCCCGGTTCCAGATGTTTGAAGATCCTGAGAGCGGTGTCGCTCTCACCGCGCGCCTTGCGACGCTCCGCGAGGAAATGTCGCGGCGGCAACTGACCGGCTTTATCATCCCGCGCGCCGACAGCCAGCAGAACGAATATGTTCCCGCCTCCGAGGAGCGTCTGGCCTGGCTGACCGGCTTCACCGGGTCCGCCGGTCTGGCCATCGTCCTGACCCGTGAGGCCGCCGTCTTTGTCGACGGACGCTACACTTTGCAGGCCTCGCAACAGGTCGATACCTCGGCCTGGCAGATCCAGTCGCTGGTCGAGCCACCGCCGGAGACTTGGCTGTCACACCATCTCAAGGCCGGAGGCCGCCTCGGTTTTGATCCCTGGCTGCACACTTCGGCGGCAGCGGAGCGTCTCGCCAAGGCCTGCGAGAAGGCAGGCGCCGAACTCGTCGCCGTCGACAGCAATCCCATCGATGCGATCTGGACCGAACGCCCCACCCCGCCGCTCGGCGCGGTGACCGTTCACGATCTGAAATTTTCCGGTGAAAGCGAAGTCGACAAGCTGGCGCGCATTCATGATGAAATCGGAAAACTTGGCCTTGAGGCGCTGGTGCTGTCGGATTCGCACGCGGTCGCCTGGACCTTCAACATTCGCGGCGCGGATGTCGCCCACACGCCACTGCCGCTGTCCTACGCGCTGCTGCCGAAAGACGGCCGTCCGACCGTTTTCATCGACCACCGCAAGCTGTCCAACGAGACGCGCAGCCATCTCGAAGCCAGCGCCACCGTCGCCGAGCCCGACGCCCTGCTGCCGGCGCTCACCGAGATCGCCACAGGCGGCAAGGTCATCGGCCTTGATGCAGCCACCGCCGCCGACGCGCTGAGTCGCGTTGTCACCGCAGCTGGCGGCAAGCCGCGGCGCGGGCCCGACCCGGTCGCGCTGCTCAAGGCCGTCAAGAATACAACCGAAATCGCCGGCTGCCACACCGCGCATCGCCGCGACGGAGCGGCGCTGGCGCGCTTCCTCGCCTGGGTCAGCCGCGAAGCGCCCACAAGCACGCTCACCGAGATCGACACGGTCGAGGCCCTGGAGACGTTCCGCCGCGAGACCGGCGTGCTGAAGGACGTGTCATTCCCGACCATCGCGGGCACCGGACCGAACGGCGCCATCGTGCACTACCGCGTCACGCGCAAGACCAACCGCCGCATCGTGCCGGGTGATCTCTTGCTGATCGATTCCGGTGCGCAATATCAGGACGGCACCACCGACGTCACCCGCACCATCGCGATCGGCGAGCCGACCGCCGAGATGCGCGACCGCTTTACCCGCGTGCTGCGCGGCCACATCGCGATTGCGCGCGCGGTCTTTCCAGACGGCACAACCGGCGCGCAGCTCGACACGCTGGCGCGGCAATTCCTGTGGCAGGCCGGACTCGATTTCGATCACGGCACCGGTCACGGCGTCGGCAGCTATCTGTCGGTGCATGAGGGGCCGGCGCGCATCTCCAAGCTCGGCACCACGCCGCTGAAGCGCGGCATGATCCTGTCCAACGAGCCCGGCTACTACAAGGCCGGCGCCTTCGGCATTCGCATCGAGAACCTCGTGCTGGTGACGGAGACTACCATCACCGGCGCGGAAAAGCCGATGAACGGATTCGAGACACTGACGCTGGCACCGATCGACCGCCGCTTGATCGATATCGCGCAACTCAGCCGGGACGAGATGAAGTGGATCGACGACTACCACGCGCGGGTGCGTCTTGAGATCCGTCCGCTAGTCGATGAAGCCACCAAGATTTGGCTGGATGGCGCAACTGCACCGCTGCAGCAGGGATAACGGGGTAAGGCAATTACGCGCTGGTCAGCGCCAGCCACTCGTCCTCGGTCAACACCGTGACGCCGAGTTTCCTGGCGTCGGCAAGCTTTGAGCCGGCACCCGGACCTGCGACGAGATAGTCGGTCTTCTTTGACACCGAACCGGAGGTCTTGGCGCCGAGCCGTTCGGCCGTCGCCTTGGCCTCCTCGCGGGTGAACTTCTCCAGCGATCCGGTGAACACCACGATCTTACCCGCCACCGGGGAATCCGTCCGAGCCTTCTCGGCATCCTGCACGGTAATTTCACCGAGCAGATCGTCCATCGCCTTAACGCTGTGCGGCTCGGCGAAGAACGCCACGATCGCATTGGCGACGATGGGGCCAACGCCTTCGATATCATTGAGTTCGCGATAGGCGTCGCTGTCCTCGCCCTTCCCCGCCGCGATCATCGCCGCACGAAACACCTGCACATTACCGTAGTGCCGCGCCAGCAGCTTGGCGTTGCCCTCTCCGATATGGCGGATGCCGAGAGCAAAGATGAAACGATGCAGCGGGATGGTTCGCCGCGCGTCAATGGCCGCAAACAGATTGCGCACCGAGACCTCGCCATAGCCCTCGCGCTCGGCAAGCTTCTTCACCGCACGCGCATCGCGCTTCTGCAATGTGAAGATATCGACCGGCTTCATCACCAGACCGTCCTGGAAGAACTCCTCGATCTGCTTGTCGCCGAGACCGTCGATGTCGAACGCATTGCGCGCGACGAAGTGCTTGAGCCGCTCCTTCGCCTGCGCCGGGCAGGCAAGCGTGTTGGTGCAGCGGCGCACCGAATCTTCCCGGCCCGTCTTGGGATCGGCCTCGCGCACCGCATGGCTGCCGCAAGCCGGGCAGATGGTCGGAAAACGATAGGGCCTGGTGGATTTCGGGCGCTTGTCGGTGACAACGCTGACGATCTGCGGAATAACATCGCCGGCGCGCTGAATCACCACCGTGTCGCCGATGCGAATGTCCACACCGTCGCGGATCGGCTCACCATCGCTGCCGATACCCTTGATATAGTCCTCATTGTGCAGCGTGGCGTTCTGCACCACCACGCCGCCGACCGTGACCGGCGCAAGCTTCGCCACCGGCGTCAGCGCTCCGGTGCGCCCCACTTGAATCTCGATATCGTTGAGGATCGTCGTCGCCTGTTCCGCGGCAAATTTGTGCGCGATGGCCCAGCGCGGGTTGCGCGAGACGAAGCCGAGCCGGTTCTGCCAGTCGAGCCGGTCCACCTTGTAGACCACGCCATCGATATCGTAGGGCAAACGCGCACGCTGCTCGCCGACCTTGCGATAGTAAGCCAGCAGAGCATCGACGTCGGTGCACAACGTCATCAGCGGATTGACGACAAACCCCGCTTTGTCCAGCCACTTCACCATGCCGAACTGGGTATCCTCCGGCATGTTGCTGATCTCGCCCCAGGCATAGGCGAAGAATTTCAGCGGCCGCGAAGCGGTGATGGCGACATTCTTCTGACGCAGCGAGCCGGCGGCCGAATTGCGCGGATTGGCGAACACGGTCTCGCCCGCCTCTTCCTGCTTCTTGTTGAGCTTGAAGAAGTCCTCGCGCAGCATATAGACCTCGCCGCGTACCTCGCAGATCGCCGGGACATGACGACCCTTTAATTTGTGCGGCACATCATGGATGGTGCGCACGTTCTCGGTCACGTCCTCGCCGACATAACCGTCGCCGCGCGTCGCCGCCGTGACAAGCTCGCCTTCGACATAACGCAGCGACAGGGACAGGCCGTCGATCTTCGGTTCGGCCACGATGGCGGGGACTTCATCGAGTTTGAGAAACCGCCGGACCCGCTCGACGAAATCGGTTACATCCTCATCGCTGAAGGCGTTGCCGAGCGAAAGCATCGGCACCGCATGCTGCACCTTGGCAAAGGCACGGGAGGGCTGCGCGCCGATCTTCTGCGACGGCGATTCGCCGCTCACCAGTTCGGGAAACCGCGCCTCGATGGCATCGCTGCGCCGGCGCAGCGCATCATATTCGGCGTCCGAGATGGTCGGCGCGTCTTTCTGGTAATAGCGCTCGTCATGCAGCGCGATTTCCAGCGCAAGGCGCTTCAATTCGACCTTGGCCTGCGCCTTGGTAAGCTTGTCGACATCGACCAGCAGTTTCTTCGCTCTCGCCGCCATCATCGTCCGCAATCAGGCCGTCGCGGCGCGCAGCAGCCGCTCCGCCGCAGCGCGTGCCTCGGCGGTGATCTCCGCACCGGCGAGCATGCGCGCGATCTCCTCGCGGCGATGATCGGCGGCCAGCGCATCGACGCGGGTGGCGACGCGCCTGCCCTTGTCGAGCGCGTCCTTGGAGATCAAGAGATGCTGGTCGGCGCGCGCGGCAACCTGCGGCGCATGCGTCACCGCCATCACCTGCACCTTGTCCGCAAGGCGCGCCAGCCGCGCGCCGATGGCGTCCGCCACCGCACCGCCGACGCCGGTGTCGATCTCATCGAACACCAAAGTCGGTGCCGAGCCGCGATCCGACAGCACGACCTTCAGCGCCAGCAGGAAACGCGACAGCTCGCCACCCGAGGCCACCTTCATCAACGGCCCCGGCCTGGTGCCGGGATTGGTCTGCACCCAAAACTCGACACGGTCGAAACCCTGCGGCCCCGGAGAAGCGATATCGCTCTCGATCTGGGTAATGAATTTGGCGCGGTCGAGTTTCAGCGGGCCAAGTTCGGCGTTAACCGCCTTGTTGAGCTTGTCGGCGGATTTCAGGCGCGCGGCGGACAGTTTCTGCGCCGCCTCATCATAGGCCTTGTCGGCGGCGCGCACCGCCTTCTCCAGTTCCTTGAGCCGGTCGGCGCCTGCATCGATCAAAGCGACATCGGCCTTGAATTTTTCCGCCAGCGCCGCCAGCGCATCGACCGGCGTGTTGTATTTCCGCGCCGCGCCGCGCAACGCGAACAGGCGCTCCTCGATCCGCTCCAGTTCCAGCGGATCGAAATCCGCCGCGGCAATCGCAGCGCCCAGATGCTGCTCGGCCTCGGCCAGCGAGTTGAGCGCATCGTCCATCGCCTTCACCGCCTCCTCGACCAGCTTCGGCGCTTGCACGGTGCGGCGCTCCAGCCGGCGCACGGCAGCGGCCAGCGCCGCGACCGGCGATTGCGGGCCGCCGACCGCGGCCAGCGCCTCGCGCAGATCCTCGGAGATTTTCTCGCCCTGCATCATCGCGGTGCGGCGCTCGGCAAGCCGGGTCTCTTCGCCGTCATGCGGCGCCAGCGCGATCAGTTCGTCGGAAGCATGACGCAGATAATCGGCATCGCGCGCCGCCCGCGCCATGCCCTCGCGATGAGCTTCCAGCGCCTGCCGCGCAGCGCGGCGCGTCTCCCATAAGTCCTCGATGGCCGCAACGTTCTTCTCAAGGCCGGCAAAGGCGTCGAGCAGCCGCCGATGCGTCGCGGTATCGACCAGCGCCCGCTCGTCATGCTGGCCATGGATTTCGACCAACGATGCGCCGATCGCCTTCAGGGTCTGCACGCTGATGGTCTGGTCGTTGAGGAAAGCGCGAGTGCGGCCATCGGCGAACTGCACCCGGCGCAGAATCATCTCTCCGGTGTCTTCGAGACCGTTCTCGCGCAGGATCGCTGCGGCAGGGTGCTTCTTAGGGACATCAAAGACCGCGGTGACCTGACCCTGCTCGGCGCCATGGCGCACCAAACCGGCATCGCCCCGCCCGCCCAGCGCGAGTGCGAAAGCATCTAAAAGGATGGATTTGCCCGCACCGGTTTCACCGGTGAGCACCGCGAGGCCTTTTAAGAAATCGATGTCGAGCCGTTCGATCAGGACGATGTCACGGATCGAAAGACGGGCCAGCATGAAGAGGGATCCTAACCGAGGCCGAGCTTCCTGAATGCCTTGCTGATGTAGGAACCCCGATTCTCCTGAGGCTCCATACCGCCCGACTTTACAAGATTGTAGGCGTCTTTGTACCAGCGGCTGTCAGGAAAGTTGTGGCCAAGCACGGCCGCCGCCGTCTGGGCCTCACCGACGATGCCGATCGCCATATAGGCCTCGGTCAGGCGCGCCAGCGCCTCCTCGACATGACGTGTGGTCTGATACTGCGTGACCACCACCTTGAAGCGGTTGATGGCCGCCGTGTAGTCGCGCTTTTCCATGTAGTAGCGGCCAACATTCATCTCGCGGCCGGCGAGCTGGTCGCGGGCGCCTTCGAGCTTCTTCTTGGCCTGGGTGGCGTATTCCGAAGTCGGATACTTGCGCACCACTTCTTCCAGCGCGGCGATCGCCCTCTCGGTGCGCCCCTGATCGCGGGTCACGTCGGGAATCTGATCGTAATTCGCCGCCGCGATCAGATATTGCGCGTAGGCTGCATCGGGGCTGCCCGGATGCAGGCTGATATAGCGGTTGGCGGAGGAGATGCACTCATCATAGGCGCCGGCCTCATAGGAGGCATAGGCCGACATCAGCAGCGATTTGCGGGCCCAGTCCGAATACGGATGCTGGCGGTCGACCTCCTCGAACTTCTTCATCGCCGCCTTGCGGTCGTGCTTCTCGTTCATGAGGTACAAGCCCTCATTGTAGAGCTTGTCGGCCGGCTGATCGACGAACGTCTCGTCCTTGGTGAAGAACTTGTCGTAGAGGCTGCCCGTGCCGCAGCCGCCCAGCGGCGCGGCAAACGCCATCAGGCTCACGGCCAGCAGCAAGCGCTTGGCAACGCCATGCCCAGCCCTGTCTTGCCGAGTCTCCGGTCCGGAAAGATTACACGTTTCAACCGTCATTCGTTTCGCAGACCCGACTAGAGCAACCGAACTGGCGCGGATAGCCGCGCGTTGCGAACTTCGCCATATCCCGGCGGCGCGCCGAGCGGCTTATGTAGCTGAAAAAGAGTTTCCGACCAACCGGATAGGCAGACATTTCGCCGGGAATAAGGCGGGCGTCAGACGCTTGCGACGAGAACGGTGAATGTCAAATCCGCAGCGAGATCAGCGGGATCAGGTCACGTCCGGGGCATAGGCCGGAGCCACGATGCCGCCCCCCAGCATGCCGCCGACCACTTCGGCAGCGGTCCGCGACCGGCGCGCCGGTTCGGCTTCCACCACCCGCCAGGCATGACGGTCGGCGAGCAGCGCGGTGAGTACGGCATGGTTGAGCTTGTGGCCACCCTTCACCGAACGGTAGAGGCCGAGCAGCGGCAGGCCGGCCAGCGTCAGATCGCCGATCACGTCGAGCGTCTTGTGGCGGGCGCACTCGTCGGCGTAGCGCAGACCTTCCGCATTGAGCAGACGGTCGTCGTCGAACACCACCGAATTGGCGAAAGACGCGCCGCGCGCGTAACCGGCTGACCAAAGACGGGCGACATCCTTCATGTAGCCAAAGGTCCGGGCGCGGCAGACGTCGCGGCGGAACGCCTCCGGCGTCAGATCCAGATTGAAGGCCTGACGGCCAATCAGCGGGTGGGCGAAATCGATCTCGATCTCGGCGCGGAAACCGGCGGCGTAGGGCCGCAACTCGCCGAGCGACTCGCCGATACGGACCTGGATAGGCTTGAGAACTTCGAGGAAGCGGCGCGGAGCGGCTTGTTGGACGATGCCGGCGCGATCGATCGCGGCGACGAAGGGGGCGGCACTGCCGTCCATAATCGGAATTTCGGGACCATCGACCTCGATGGTGGCGTTATCGACACCCATGCCGCGCAAGGCGGCGAGAACATGTTCGGCGGTCGAGACCAGCGCCCCTTCGTGATCGCCCAGCACCGTGGCGTAAGCGGTGGCGGTGACAGCGGAGGCAACCGCCTTCACCTCGCGCTCGATCCCATCGACGGTGCGGATGAAAACAAAGCCGGCATCAATACCGGCGGGGCCGAGAATCAGGGTGACGGGAGCACCGGAATGGACACCGACGCCCGTCAATGTGACGCGCGTCTTAAGCGTTGTCTGCCGGCTGAATTTCATCCCAACTTCGCCCAGTTCTTCATCCGACTTCGGATCATCGCAACCGCATTGTGCAAGCGTGAGGGCTCAGGCCTTTTCCAGAACCTGCCCGAGCCAAACGACCCTGGCGGCTATGTCGGCTAAGCTGCTCCCCGCTGCTTTCGATCCGTGTCGTCCCCCAACGTGGATGGACCTTAACGTATGCCACGCCGAGCGCCACTCACGCTTGTTTACCGATTGTTACCCCAAACCCGCCGCAATCCAGCGCCGTATTGCCACAATCGAATCGTGCACTGACCGACCTTAAGAGCCGATCCTCACGTTCCAGCAGAACAATATTATTATTCAAATACAGTATCTTACGCCGGGTAGTCCAGAGACCGACGAAGCTGGATGGCAAAGGCCCCGGCGAAATCCGCCGGGGCCTTTGCCGTTGCTGGATTGTTACAATCCTTAGCTGGACTGGCGTCGCAGAAACGCCGGGATATCGAGATGATCGTCAGCCTGCGCCGGGGCGACGGGCGCCGGACGGCCGTGCGAATCAAGCCCCTGCGGCGCGGGACGACGACCGTACTCAGACACCGGTTCACCGCCATACTGTGCCGGCGCCGGACGCTGCGGCTTGCGCTCGGGAAGCGGCGGCATCTGCGGCATCGCGGGGCCGGATGAACGGGCCGCGATCGGCGGCTCGGACTCCTCGTCGCGACGGCCAAGACCGACATTGGCCAGACGCTGCAGCAGCGAGAGGCGTGCCTTCTGCGGATGATCCTCGGCGGTCTCTCCCCGTGCCCGGCGGATCTCGTTCTGGGCCGGCATCGGCAATTCCTCGAAGTTCGGCATCCGCGGCGCGCGCAGCGGCACCCGCTCGGCCGACGGCGGAATGAACGCCTGCGGCGGGGCCGGCTCGCTCACATCCGCCTTCTCCTCGCGTTCGGGAAACAGGGACGGCTTCGGCGGGATCGCACGGATGCTGACATCGCCATAGGCGGCCGGCTGCGTCGGCGCCAGCGGCGCGGACGCGGCGGGCGGCGACACGGCTTCCGCGATGGCGGCCAGAGCCACGCGATCGATCTGGTCGGTGGTGGCGCGGGCGGCGGCCGGAGCGACATCGGCTTGGCGGGTCGCTTCCTTCGCCCGCTCGGCCATGCGCTGGTTGTCGGCGCGCAGACGGGCGGTGAGTTCGGCCAGACGACTGTCCGGCGACGACGTGGCGGGAATGGTCGGCGTGATGGCGCGAGCCGCAACCACCTGATCGATCCCGGTTGCGACCACCGAAACGCGGATCACACCATCCAGCGCTTCGT
Organism: Hyphomicrobiales bacterium; assembly: GCA_017305455.1. Lineage (GTDB taxonomy): Bacteria > Pseudomonadota > Alphaproteobacteria > Rhizobiales > Xanthobacteraceae > Afipia. The sequence continues at coordinate 12,182 of JAFKKO010000070.1, forward strand.
CGAAGGTCGCGCCGACAATGATATTGGCGTCGTGATCGACTTCCTCGCGGATGCGGGTAGCGGCCTCGTCCACCTCGAACAGCGTCAGGTCCTTGCCGCCGGTGATCGAGATCAGCAGGCCCTTGGCGCCCTTCATCGACGAATCGTCGATCAGCGGGTTGGCGATCGCGGCTTCGGCGGCGGTCAGCGCGCGCTTTTCGCCGGTGGCCTCGCCGGTGCCCATCATGGCCTTGCCCATCTCCTTCATCACCGCGCGGACGTCGGCGAAGTCGAGATTGATCAGACCTTCCTTGACCATCAGGTCGGTGATGCAGGCAACGCCGGAATAGAGCACCTGGTCGGCCATCGCGAAGGCGTCGGCGAAGGTGGTCTTTTCGTTGGCGACCCGGAACAGATTCTGGTTCGGGATGATCAGCAGGGTATCGACGACCTTGTGCAGCTCGGCGATGCCGCTCTCGGCCGTGCGCATGCGGCGCTGGCCTTCGAAGTGGAACGGCTTGGTGACGACGCCGACGGTCAGGATGCCCATCTCGCGCGCAGTGGCCGCGATGACCGGCGCCGCGCCGGTGCCGGTGCCGCCGCCCATGCCGGCGGTGACGAACACCATGTTGGCGCCCGACAGGTGATCCTTGATCTCGTCGATCACTTCCTGCGCCGCGGCCGCGCCGACATCGGGCTGCGATCCGGCGCCGAGGCCCTGGGTCACCTGCGTGCCCATCTGAACGATGCGTTCGGCCTTGGACATGGTCAGGGCCTGCGCGTCAGTGTTGGCGACGACGAAATCGACACCCTGCAGCCCCGCGGTGATCATGTTGTTGACCGCGTTGCCACCCGCGCCACCGACGCCAAACACGGTGATCCGCGGCTTCAGCTCGCGGATATCAGGAACATTGAGATTGATGGTCATGTTTGCCTCTCGATTACGCGCGCGCGCTGCCAC
>JAFKKO010000099.1 GCA_017305455.1 Hyphomicrobiales bacterium
TTGAGCGGCGCAGCGAAGGTCATGCCGCGCTGGCGGCACTCGTCGACGTCGTATTTCGGCTGTTCGAACTCGTAGCGCACGAATTCGAGCTGCGAGGTGCCGGAGAAATCGTTGATCGGAAACACCGAGCGGAACACCGCCTGCAGGCCCTCGTCCAGCCGGCCGCCCGGAGGCTCGTCCACCATCAGGAACTGGTCATAGGATGCCTTCTGAACCTCGATCAGGTTCGGCATCTCGGCGACTTCCCGGATGTGTCCGAAAAACTTGCGAACCCGCTTGCGACCGGTGAACGTTTGCTGCGTCATCGTGGCCTCTCATTTCGCCGCCGGTGGCTGGCGGCCCCTTCCGGAGCACGGTGGCGCACCGTCTCCGGGTTGAATTTCACAGATCGTCTCAGGTTGCGGACGCCGCGCGGCCTCCGCCCCCAGACGCAAAATGACGTGCGAGGCGCTGGCCGCGCCCTGCCCGTCGAACGAACCCTATAACCTAGAAAAGCCCGAAATCGCTCGTCTCCCGACGCTGCGCCCTGCGACTGATCCCGATGAGATACAAAGCTGCAGAGCGTGCCGTCCTTTCGTGCTTGCGCCCTATATGGGCGACTTTCGTGCCGGTTCGAGATGCCGCGCTCGCCGAACCGTCACACATTCGCGTGTTCGAACGGCATCCCGCGATCCCGTTCCGCGCGGCACAGCCGGCATCCCGGCTATCCCAAATCGTTTCGGGACCCGCGGACCGCGCGGCACAGCCGCCTGTCCGGAACTCCCGCTTCGCTTCACCGGTTCCCGTCTGGGCGTCATGGCCGGGCGAGCCCGGCCATGACGGATCCGGTGAGGCGATCCCCGCTCCCGAAGGCGCGGGGACTGCTCAGGCAACCGCCAGGGCGATTACTTGAGCTCGACCTTCGCGCCAGCCTTCTCGAGCTGGGCCTTGATCTTCTCGGCTTCGTCCTTGGCAACGCCTTCCTTGAGCGGCTTCGGCGCGCCTTCGACGAGGTCCTTGGCTTCCTTGAGGCCGAGGCCGGTGATTGCGCGGACCTCCTTGATGACCTCGATCTTCTTGTCGCCGGCCGCAGCCAGCACGACCTGGAACTCGGTCTTTTCTTCAGCCGCGGCGGCACCCGCGCCAGCCGACTTGATGAATTTGCGGCGGTCCATGGCTTTCCTCTTGCTTGCGAGCTTTCACGCCTCTCGGGCGGCACTGCTCGTCAGGGTAGCGCGACGCTACCGCTACCGCCCTAGCGGCAAAACGGCACGGCCGGAAGGGCCGCATGCGCCGTAGACGGAGCGGAAAGCGGGATCGGTTGCGCCTGAAACCGCACGATCCACGAGAAAATTTCGAGAAAGCGCTCGCCGGATGGCAGAACGCACACGGCTTTCAAGCGATCTGCCGAATGGCCGAAGCGGTGCGCAAGCGCCGGCATGCATGGCCGCCGGCGACCGACGGAGACGGCTACGGGCTCCGATACCCGATCGTGAAGGATGCCATCCAACCAGCTGAATCGATTCGGGTTCAGCGCTCGACGCTCCTTGCGAGCAGCCCTGCCGCCAGCATGGCGAGGCGGCAGACCGCGCGCGTGCCGAGCCCGCCGACATCCTGCTGCGGCACGAACTCGACGATGTTGAAGCCGATGATCGGCGCGCGCTCGGCGACGCCGTTCAGCAGGTCGACGACATCGCCGAATCCGAGCCCGCCAGGCGCCCTGCCGAGCACGCCCGGCACCACCGAGGGATCGAAGCCGTCGACATCGAAGCAGACCACGACCGGACGATCGGCAGGCACGCATTGCACGGCGTGAGCGATGCCCCTGGCCCTGAGCGTGCGCATGTCGATCAATTGCGCCCCGGCGGCCCGCGCATCGGCAACCTCGGCCTCGCGGGCGCTGCCGATGCCATGCGCACCGACCTGGACGATCGCCTTGACGCCGGAAAGCTCGGAGGCCCGCCGCATCGTGCTCGACAGCCCGAGGCGCTCGCCCTCGACCTCCTCGCGCCAGGCGATATGCGCATCGACCTGCAGGACGCTGATCT
>JAFKKO010000071.1 GCA_017305455.1 Hyphomicrobiales bacterium
ACCGCGCAGACCACGATCGGCGCGAACTGCACGATCTATCCGTTCGTCTCGCTCGGCACCGCGCCGCAGTCGCTGGCCTATCGCGGCGAACTGACCAAACTTGTGATCGGCGACGGCTGCACGCTGCGCGAGGGCGTCACCATGAACGCTGGCACGGTCGGCGGCGGCGGCATCACGCGCGTCGGCGAGCGCGGCTATTTCATGAACAACGCCCATGTCGGCCACGACTGCATCGTCGGCAACGACGTGATCTTCGCGACCTCCGCGACGCTGGGCGGGCATTGCCTGATCGGCGATTTCGTCTTCATGGGCGGGCTGTCGGCGGTGCACCAGTTCACCCGCGTCGGCTCGCAGGTGATGGTCGGCGGCATCTGCGGCGTGCGCGGCGACATCATTCCGTTCGGCCTCGTCAACGGCCAGTACGCCCATCTCGAAGGACTCAACATCGTCGGCATGAAGCGCCGCAAGTTCACCCGCGAGCGGCTCGCCACGGTGCGCGGCTTCTACCAGAAGCTGTTCCACGGCCCCGGCGTGTTTGCAGAGCGGCTGGAGAGCGTGCAGCCCTTGCGGGGCGCCGACCCGGCGATCGCGGAAATTCTCGACTTCATCGGCGCCGACAAGCACCGCGCGTTGTGCCTGCCGGCCGGCTCCGACAAGTCCTGACCTCGACGAGTGCCATGACCGATCAATCCGCCAGTCAGCCCACGATGACATCGCCGGTTGGATTGATCGCGGGGACCGGCGTGCTGCCGTTCGCGGTGGCGGATACGCTCGCAAGGCGCGGCATCCAGCCGGTGATCTTCGCCCTCAAGGGATTCTGCGATCCGCGCGAGGTGCAGCGCTTCCGTCATCACTGGATCGCTCTCGGCAAGTTCGGCGCGCTGGTCAGTCTGCTCAAGGCCGAGCGCTGCCGCGATGTCACTTTGATCGGCGGCCTGGTGCGGCCGTCGCTGTCGGACCTCAAGCTTGATTTCGGCGCGCTGGCGCTCGTGCCCGCCTTCATCGCAGGACTGCGCGGCGGCGACGATCATCTGCTCACCACCACCGCGGGATTCTTTGAGGCGCGCGGTTTTCGCGTGCGCGGCATTCGCGACCTCGCGCCCGAACTGTTGATGCCGGAAGGCTGCATGACGCGGGCGCGGCCGGATCGAGACGCCGAGGCCGATATCGCCAGGGGCGACGAACTGCTGCGCGCGACGGGCCCGTTCGACATCGGGCAGGCGGCCGTGGTGATCGACGGTCATGTCGTCAGTGTCGAGGACATCGAGGGTACCGACGCGCTGCTGGCGCGCATCGCCCGTCTGCGCGCCGAGGGACGGTTACGCGGCAAACCCGGACGCGGCGTGCTGGTGAAGGCGCCGAAGCAGGGGCAGGACCTGCGGCTTGATCTGCCGGCGGTCGGCCCGCGCACCGTCGAAGGCCTTGCGGCCGCCGGGCTCGCGGGCGCGGCGATCGCCGCCGGCCATGCCGTGGTGGCCGAGCCGCAGGCGATGGTCGAAGCCGCCGACAAAGCCGGCGTTTTTATCGTCGGAGTGCCGGCGTGAGCGCGCCGCGCAAGGTGTTCCTGATTGCGACCGAAGCCTCGGGCGATCATCTCGGCGGAGCTTTGATGCGCGAATTGCACGCGCGGCTCGGCGCGGGCGTGGGGTTCGAAGGCATCGGTGGCCGCGACATGACGGCGGCGGGTCTTGTCTCGCAATTTCCGATCGACGATCTCGCCATCGTCGGCTTCGCCGGCGTGGCGAAGCAATTGCCGATGCTGCTGCGGCGGATCCGCGAGGCAACGCGGGCAGTGCTCGCGGCAAGGCCGGACGTGCTGGTGATCATCGACAGTCCGGATTTTACCCATCGCGTCGCGCGCCGTGTGCGCGCCGCCGACCCGACCATTCCGATCGTCAATTATGTCTCGCCCACGGTGTGGGCATGGCGGCCCGGTCGCGCCCGCGCGATGGCGCGCTATGTCGATCACGTTCTGGCGCTGCTGCCGTTCGAGCCGCAGGAACATCTTGCGCTGGGCGGGCCGCCTTGCAGCTATGTCGGCCATCCTCTGATCGAGCAGTTGTCGTCGCTGCGCCCGAATGCGCAGGAGGCTGCGCGCCGCGCCGCGCCGCCTCCTGTGTTGCTGCTCTTGCCCGGCAGCCGCCGCGGCGAGATCCGTCATCATATGCCGGTGTTCGGCGAGACGCTGGCGATGCTCGCGGCGCAGGGGCTTGCGATTGATGCAGTGCTGCCGACCATGCCGCATCTGCTGGAGGCGGTGAACGCATCGGTCGCGACCTGGCCGGTGAAGCCGCGCATCGTGGTCGGCGAAGACGACAAGCGCGCTGCGTTCCGCGTCGCGCGGGCTGCGCTGGCCAAGTCCGGCACGGTGACGCTCGAGCTTGCGCTGGCCGGCGTGCCGATGGTCGCGGTCTATCGTGGCGGCGCGGTCGAGGCGTTCATCGCGCGCCGCGTGGTGCGCGTGTCCTCGATCATCCTCGCCAATCTCGTGCTCGGCGAGAATGTCATTCCCGAACTCTTGCAGGAGGAGTGCGCGGCGGAGGTTATCGTGCCGAAGCTGTGCGAGGTGCTCGGCGACACGCCGCTGCGCCGCCGGGAACTCGAAGCCTTCGCGCGGCTCGATGCGGTGATGGAAACCGGCCCGCACTCGCCGAGCGAGGCGGCCGCGGACATCGTGATCAGGATGCTCGGCTGAAGCGGCGCGCGTCGTCACGTCCTGAATGGACGACAACGTGGAACTTCGATGTAAATGGAACTTTGTTTGCGTTCTGACATCGTCGATGCAGATCGCGTCCGATCTGTGTTCCTATGTCGGGAACCAGACTAAGTCGGAATACGTATTTATTCTCGCCATCACGAAAATTTAGACGACCTTAAGCGTGTCGCATTCATGGTCGCTGCAATCAACAGAGTGCAGCGCGGTCGATGATTCGCGAGGGATGTTATCGAGCGCAGGTGTGCTTGACCTTCAGGACACACGCGCAGAATGCGATGAGGCCTCAAGATGCGAAAAAACCTTCCCGTGACCGATGCTGAATATCCCGTCGCGGACGAAACGCTGATCGTCTCCAAGACCAATCTCAAGGGAAAGCTGACTTACGTTAATGACGATTTCATCGACGCCGCGGAGTTCACCTCGGACGAGTTGATAGGACAGCCGCACAATATCGTCCGTCACCCGGACATGCCGGTCGAGGCGTTCGAGAATCTGTGGGACACGCTGAAGGCCGGCAAGTCGTGGCTCGGCGCGATCAAGAACCGTCGCAAGAACGGCGGGTTCTATTGGGTGCTGGCGACCGCGTCTGCCATTCGGGAGAACGGGCAGGTCACCGGCTATACCTCGATCCGCACCAAATTGCCGGCGGATCAGCGCGCGACCGCCGAAGAGGTTTACGCCGCCATTCGCGAGAACCGGCCGCATGGCTATCGCCTCGATGCCGGCATTCTTCGCAAGCGATCCGTCTTCGATTACTTTTCGGTCTTCACGCGCACGCTGAAGGCGCGCCTGACCACGATGATCGCGGTCGAGATGATCTTCCTGCTGGCGCTCGGCGGCTGGGCCCTGATCGGTCACGGCGTGTCCGGATGGATGATGGCCGGCCTCGCCGGCATGGGGATGATCGCGGGCGCCATTGTGGGCCGCCAGACCGTTCGGGCCATCGAGGGGCCGATGCGGCATCTGAACGAGGTCATGATGAATCTGGTGCAGGACAAGTTCGACAATCGGATCGACATCGAGCGTGACGACGAGATCGGCGAGGCGCTGCGCCATCTGCAGACGGTGCAGACTCTCATTCGCTTCAGCCGCGAGGAGGTCAATGCCACCCAGCTGCGAGCTGACGCTCGCCGCCGGTCGGACATGACCAGGATCGCGGATGCCTTCGAAGCCGCCGTCGGCGAGATTGTCGAGGCGGTGGCTTCGTCCGCCACCGAACTTGAAGCCTCCGCCGCCACGCTGGCGTCCACCGCCGATCATGCTCAGGAATTCGCGGCGCGCGTCGCCGGCGGATCGGAAGATGCCTCCTCCAGCGTGAGCTCGGTCGCCTCCGCCACCGAGGAGATGACCTCTTCGGTGCATGAAATTAGCCGGCGGGTGCAGGATGCGGCGCGCATGACGGATGCGGCCGTCGATCAGGCCCGCTCCGCGACCGACCGCGTCAGCACGCTCTCGATCGCGGCGGCGCATATCGGCGATATCGTCGAGATGATCAACAACATCGCGGGTCAGACCAATCTGCTGGCGCTGAATGCGACGATCGAGGCGGCGCGGGCCGGCGAGGCCGGCCGCGGGTTCTCCGTGGTGGCTTCCGAAGTCAAGGCGCTCGCCGAACAGACGGCCAAGGCGACCGGCGAGATCGGGCAGCAGATCGGCGGCATCCAGAGCGCCACGCAGGAATCTGTCGCGGCGATCAACGACATCAGCCACTCGATCGAGCGGCTCTCCGAGATATCGTCAGCGATTGCATCCGCCATCGAGGAGCAGGGCGCGACCACGCAGGAGGTCGCCCGCAATGTGCAGCACGCCGCGCAAGGCGCTCAACAGGTGTCTTCCAATGTCGGCAATCTGCAGCGCGGCGCGGTGGAGACAGGCGCGGCATCCTCGCAGGTGCTGTCTGCCGCGAAGACGCTGTCGCGCGACAGCAACCGGCTCAAGCTGGAGGTGAACAAGTTCCTGGGCTCCGTCCGCGTCGCGTAACCAGCCGCAAAACAAAATGGCCGGAGCAAAGGCTCCGGCCATTCGATGGTTTTTAAAGACGTGAAGATTACTTGCGCTTGCCGATCTCGACGTAATTGCGTTCGGTGGCGCCGGTGTAGAGCTGGCGCGGGCGGCCGATCTTCTGCGCCGGATCCTCGATCATCTCGCGCCACTGGCCGATCCAGCCGACAGTACGGGCGATCGCGAACAGCACGGTGAACATCGAGGTCGGGAAGCCCATCGCCTTCAAGGTGATGCCCGAATAGAAATCGACGTTCGGATAAAGCTTGCGCTCGATGAAGTATTCGTCGCTCAGCGCGATCTTCTCCAGCTCCATGGCGATATGCAGCAGCGGATCCTCGCCGTGGCCGGTTTCCTTGAGCACTTCATGCGCCGCCTGCTGCATCAGCTTGGCGCGCGGATCGTAGTTCTTGTAGACGCGGTGGCCGAAGCCCATCAGACGGACCTGGCTGTTCTTGTCCTTCACCTTGGCGATGAATTCCGGAATCTTGTCGACGCTGCCGATCTCGGCCAGCATCGCCAGCGCCGCTTCGTTGGCGCCGCCATGGGCCGGTCCCCACAGGCAGGCGATGCCGGCGGCGATACAGGCGAACGGGTTGGCGCCGGATGAGCCGGCGATGCGCACCGTCGAAGTGGAAGCGTTCTGCTCATGGTCGGCGTGCAGAATGAAGATCTTGTCGAGCGCGCGCGCCAGCACCGGATTGACCTGATACTCCTCGCACGGCACGGCGAAGCACATGCGCAGGAAGTTCGAGGCGTAGTCGAGATCGTTCTTCGGATAAACGAAGGGCTGGCCGATCGAGTATTTGTAGGCCATCGCCGCCAGCGTCGGCATCTTCGCGATCATCCGCATCGAGGCGATCATGCGCTGCTGCGGATCGTTGATGTCGGTGGAGTCGTGATAGAAGGCGGCGAGCGCGCCGACCGAGGCGACCATCACCGCCATCGGGTGGGCGTCGCGGCGAAAGGCCTGGAAGAACCGCGCCATCTGCTCGTGCAGCATGGTGTGGTGGGTGATGCGGCTGTCGAAATCTTTCTTCTGCACGGCGCTCGGCAGTTCGCCATGGAGCAGCAGGTAGCAGGTTTCGAGGAAATCGCCATTTTCCGCGAGCTGTTCGATCGGATAGCCGCGATACAACAGCACCCCCTTGTCGCCGTCGATGTAAGTGATCTTCGACTCGCAGCTTGCGGTCGAAGTGAAGCCGGGGTCATAGGTGAACATGCCGGTCTGGGCATAAAGCTTGCTGATATCGACCACCTCTGGTCCGATCGTCCCGGCATGAACCGGAAGCTCAACGCTCTTGCCGCTGACAGTCAGCGTTGCGGATTTGGTGTTGGCTTTATTATCCATCGTATAACCCCCGATGTTTTCGTTATCCCGGTCGTATCAGGCATCTTCAGGTGAACAGAAACAGCCTTGCCGAGTTGGGCGGAAAAGGGGTTAGCGTATTGCCGTGTGCGCTGCAAGGTAGCCAAAGTCGGAGGCGGCATGCCTCTCAGGCGGCTTGATCGCGCAGCCGGTCGAGGCAGACTTCACGGCCCAGCACCGCCAGGACCTCGAAAATGCCGGGCGAGGTGGTGCGTCCGGTCAGGGCCACCCGCAAGGGCTGCGCCACCGCGCCGAGTTTAAGGCTGTTTTTCTCGGCGAAATCGCGCATCGCGGCCTCCGTGGTCGCCGCGCTCCACGGGGAGACCACGGCCAGCGTCTCGTGCAGGCGGCCGATCAGCGTCCGCGTCTCCGGCGTCAGCACCGCGGCGGCCTTGGCGTCCATGGCGAGCGGCCGGTCGGCGAAAATGAATTTCGCGCCGTCGATCAGCTCGAGCAGCGTCTTGGCGCGCTCCTTCAGGCCCGGCATCGCCTGGAGCAACTGGGCGCGGGTGGTGTCGTTCAGCTTGCTGCCGATCGTTTCATTTTGCGGAAGATACGGCAGCAGCGCCTCGATGGCGGCCAGCAGCTCGGCGTCGCTGGCGGTGCGGATATAATGGCCGTTGAGGCTTTCCAGTTTGGCGAAGTCGAACCGCGCCGCCGAGCGTCCGATTTGCGGCAGATCAAACGCCGCGATCATCTCCTCGGTGGAGAAGATTTCCTGATCGCCGTGGCTCCAGCCCAGCCGCACCAGATAATTGCGCAAAGCGGCCGGCAGGTAGCCCATCGCGCGGTAGGCATCGACGCCGAGCGCGCCGTGGCGCTTCGACAGTTTGGAGCCGTCCGGCCCGTGGATCAGCGGGATGTGCGCCATGGTTGGCACGCGCCAGCCCAGCGCGTCGTAGATGTGCTTCTGGCGGGCGGCATTGATCAGGTGATCGTCGCCGCGGATGACGTGGGTCACGCCCATGTCGTGGTCGTCCACCACCACCGCGAGCATATAGGTCGGCGTGCCGTCCGAGCGCAGCAGCACCAGGTCGTCGAGATTCTCGTTCTGCCAGACCACGCGGCCCTGAACTTCGTCCTCGATCGCGGTCTCGCCGGTCTGCGGCGCCTTGAGGCGGATCACCGGCTTTGCGCCGGCCGGCGCCTCGCCAGGGTCGCGGTCGCGCCAGCGGCCGTCATAGCGCATGGCGCGGCCCTCGGCCCGCGCCGTCTCGCGCATCTGGGTCAGTTCCTCCGGGCTCGCGTAGCAGCGATAGGCCTTGCCCTGCGCCAGAAGCTGCTCGGCGACCTCGCGGTGCCGCGCGGCGCGGCTGAACTGGTAGATGGTCTCGCCGTCCCACGCGATGCCGAGCCAGCTCAGCCCATCGAGGATCGCCTCGATCGCGGCATCGGTGGAGCGCTCGCGGTCGGTGTCCTCGATCCGCAGCAGCATCTTGCCGCCGCGCTTGCGGGCGTAGAGCCAGTTGAACAGAGCGGTGCGCGCGCCGCCGATATGGAGGAATCCGGTTGGAGAGGGCGCAAAGCGGGTAACGACGGGTTCAGTCATTTCAGATGGTTCGATTGCTCTGGGAGAGGGGTGGTTGGCGGGCCTTTATCATACTGCCGGGGGACTGTCCCGGCATCCCGGATGCAAATGCCGGGAGAAGGTCAAAAGTTCGTTTTTGTCTGCCGCCAGCGGCGGGACGCCGCTTCCGGCGTTCCTGCCCTTGGCGCGGCGGCGCGGATTTGGCACATAGAACCCAACTTGAAAGGGTACCAATGACTGACGAATCGACGCCGGACGCGGGCCGCGACTTCATCCGCGAGATTGTGGCAGCGGATCTGGCCTCGGGGAAACACAAGAGCGTGGTGACGCGCTTTCCGCCCGAGCCCAACGGCTACCTGCATCTGGGCCATGCCAAGTCGATCTGCCTGAATTTCGGCATCGCCGAGGAGTTCGGCGGGCGCTGCCACCTGCGCTTCGACGACACCAACCCGGCCAAGGAGGAGCAGGAATTCATCGACGCCATCCAGCGCGACGTCCGCTGGCTCGGCTTCGACTGGGGCGAGCACCTGCATTTCGCGTCCGACTATTTCGAGCAGCTTTATGCCTGGGCGCAGGACCTGATCCGCGCCGGCAAGGCCTATGTCGACGACCAGTCGCCGGACGAGATTCGGCTGACCCGCGGCACTTTGACCGAGGCCGGGCAGAACAGCCCGTTCCGCGACCGCTCCGTGGAGGAGAACCTCGATCTGTTCGCGCGGATGCGCGCCGGCGAATTTCCGAACGGCACGCGGGTGCTGCGTGCCAAGATCGACATGGGATCGGGCAACATCAACCTGCGCGATCCGGTGCTTTACCGCATCCTGCACGCGCACCATCCGCGCACCGGCACGGCATGGAATATCTATCCGAGCTACGATTTCGCGCACGGCCAGTCCGATTCCATCGAGCACATCACCCACTCGATCTGCACGCTGGAGTTCGAGGATCACCGCCCGCTCTACGACTGGTTCCTCGACAATCTTCCGGTGCCCTCGCATCCGCGTCAGTACGAGTTCGCGCGGCTCAACATGACCTACACGCTGCTGTCCAAGCGCGTGCTGACCGAACTGGTGCGCGAGGGACACGTCACGGGCTGGGACGATCCGCGCATGCCGACGCTCGCCGGCCTGCAGCGGCGCGGCGTGCCGGCGCAAGGCTTGCGCGATTTCGTGAGGCGCATCGGTGTCGCCAAGGCGAACTCGACCGTCGACATCGGCATGTTCGACTTCACCATCCGCGAGGTGCTGAACAAGAGCGCGCCGCGCCGCATGGCGGTGCTGCGGCCGCTGAAAGTCGTGATCGAGAACTATCCGGAAGGCCAGGTCGAGGAGCTCGAGGCGGTCAACCATCCCGACGATCCGGCGCAGGGCACCCGCAAGATTGCGTTCGGCCGCGAACTTTATATCGAGCAGGACGATTTCATGGAGGAGCCGCCGAAGAAGTTCTTCCGGCTCGCGCCGGGGCGCGAGGTGCGGCTGCGCTATGCCTATTTCATCACCTGCCGCGAGGTCATCAAGAACGCGGCGGGCGAAGTGGTGGAGCTGCGCTGTACCTATGATCCGGCAACGCGCGGTGGCAACGCCCCCGACGGCCGCAAGGTGAAGGCGACCATCCATTGGGTCAGCGCCGCGCATGCGCTGCCGGCCGAGGTGCGGCTCTATGACAATCTGTTCGCGACCCCGCAGCCGGAGCCGGGCAATTTCGCCGCGCAGCTCAATCCGAATTCGCTGGAGACGCTGACCGACTGCAAGGTCGAGCCGGCCTTCAGGACGGACGCGGCGGACGGCGCGGTGCAGTTCGAGCGGCAGGGCTACTTCGTCCGCGACCGCGATTCGACGTCCGAGCGGCTGGTGTTCAACCGCACCGTCGGCCTGCGCGACAGCTACGCCAAGGTCGCCGCGGCGGGGTGAGATTTTCAAGTCCCCTCAGTTTCCAAGTGCCTGAAGAGAATCGTCATGGCCGGGCTTGACCCGGCCATCCACGTCTTGAGTAAGGATCAGCAGGAAGGCGTGGATCACCGGGACCAGCCCGGTGATGACGGATTGAGTGTGGGGCGGCTTGTCCACCTCCTTATCTACTGCCGGCGCAATAGCGCGGATTCTGCATCCGTTCCCGTGTTCAGAGCCCGACCTGGTCCGCTAGCATCGCGGCGGGGACAGCCTACACGGGCGGCGCAATGGCGGACGGGGGCTTGCAGCAGGAGCGGCCGCGCACGGGCAGGGCCATCGCATGGCCGCCGCGCGAGACGGCGGGGGTGCCTGCCGCTTCCGACCGCAGCTATTGGCGCTCCCTAGCGGAATCGAACCTCAGATGGATACGCGCCGAAGCCGGACCGGGCCGCCTGCTGCCCTGGGTGCCGGTGGCGTTCGGCGCCGGCATCGCGCTATATTTCGCGGCCGATCATGAGCCTGTCGCCACTGTCGTTGTCCCTGTGGCACTGGCGTTCGTGTTTGTCGCGTTTCTCGCGCGGCGGCGGCGCTGGTTTGCGTTCGCGGTGCTGATCGCGGCACTGTTCGCGGGCTTCGCCACCGCGACGCTGAAGACAGCACGGCTGGCGCATGAGGTGCTGGCGCGGCCGATCACGGCGGTCTCGCTGAAAGGCTTTGTCGAGACCCGCGAGGAGCGCGAGCGCACTGATCGGTTCGTGTTGCGGGTCGAAGATCTGAGCGTGGCGCGCGGCGCAGCGCCGAAGCTGACGCGCGTGCGGCTGTCGGTGCGCAAGGGCACCGCGCCCACGGTCGGCAGTTTCGTCGCGCTGAAAGCCAGTCTGCGCCCGCCGCCGCGTCCGGCCCGTCCGGGCTCCTATGATTTCGGCCGCGATATGTATTTCGCGGGCATCGGCGCCTCGGGTTTCGCGCTGGGTTCGATCGCGACAACGCCGCCGCCACATGGCGAAAATCTCGCGCTGCGCTACGCGCGCTGGATGCAGCAGGCGCGCGACGGCATCGACGCCCGCATCCGCGTGGTGCTGACCGGCGACAACCGCGCCATCGCCACCGCGCTACTCACCGGGCGGCGCGATGCGATCTCCGCGCCGGTCAACGATGCGATGTTCGTCTCCGGTCTCGGCCATGTGCTGTCGATCTCGGGCTATCACATGGCGGTGGTGGCGGGCGTGGTGTTCTTCGCGGTGCGCGCGCTGCTGGCGCTGTCGCCTGCGCTTGCGGTCGGCTTCGCCATCAAGAAATGGGCGGCGGCCGCCGCGCTGCTCGCGGCGTTGTTCTATCTGTTGCTGTCCGGCGCGGAGGTGGCCACCCAGCGCTCGTTCTTCATGACGGCCGCCGTGCTGCTCGCGGTGATGGCCGACCGGCAGGCGATCACCTTCCGCACGCTGGCGCTGGCCGCGATGATCGTGCTGCTGGTCGCGCCCGAAGCGCTGGTGCATCCGAGTTTCCAGATGTCGTTCGCCGCGACGCTCGGGCTGGTCGCGATGGTGCGGATCAGCGCGCCGCGCCTGTTCGCGACGCCGGACAGTTCGGTTGCGACGCGCGCCGCGCTATGGGGCGGCCGCGAGATATTGATGCTGGCGGCGGCTTCGCTGGTGGCGGGGCTCGCCACCACGCCTTACGCCGCTTTCCACTTCCATCGCCTCGCGCCCTATGGCGTGCTGGCCAATCTCGCCGCGATGCCGGTGATCTCGGCGGTGGTGATGCCGGCGGGACTGTTCGGCATCGCGGCGCTGCCGTTCGGCTTCGATGGCGTGTTCTGGCGCATCATGGGCGTCGGCATCGACTGGATGATCGCGGTGACGCAGGCCGTGGCGGCGCTGCCGGGCGCGGTCGGCCATGTCAGTGCGTTCGGAGCCGGGCCGTTGCTCCTCATCACCGCCGGCATTGTCGTGCTCGGCCTGTTGCGCACCCCGCTGCGCTGGACCGGGGCGATGCTGATCGTCGCCGGCTCGCTGTGGGCGGCGAGCGCGCGGCAGCCCGATATCCTGATCGCGTCGGACGGCCGCAGCGTCGCGGTGCGCGGCAAGGATGGCGCGCTGCGCCTCATGCGAACCTCGACCGACGCCTTCACGGTGCGGCAGTGGCTTGCCGCCGACGCCGATCCGCGACCCGCCACGGATCCCTTGCTCCATGACGGCGTGTCCTGCGACGAGGCCGGCTGCGTGGTCGCGGCGGCGGACGGCAGGCTGGTGGCGCTGGCGAACAGAGCCGAGGCGCTGGCCGACGATTGCAGCCGCGCCGCCGTCATTGTTTCGATGTCCGCGCCGCCCAGTGACTGCGCGGCGCTGGTGTTCGATCAGGAAACATTGCGGCGGCAGGGCGCGACCGCCTTGAGCCGCACAGGCGAGGGCTACCGCGCGACCATGGTCAATCCGCCGGGCACCGACCGGCCATGGGCGCGGGCGACGACGGATGCGGAGGCGAGTGCGGCTTCCGGCGCGGGGCGTGCCGGGCTGACGCGGCGCATGCCCCCGGTCGATGCCACGCCGTCGGCAACTGATCTGCAGGCGGAGGAGTAAGATACGGGCTTAACTGCTGGCTCCTCATGGTGAGAAGCGAGGCAAGAGCCTCGCGTCTCGAACCATGAGACCATGGCATCGCTGACGCTCGTGCCCTTATCCTTCGAGACGCCTCGCCGTAGCAGGCGAGGCCAGCGTAGCTCGGCTGCGGTGCGATGCTCCTCAGGATGAGGATCGAGCTTCCAGGCTGCGCAACAAATCACACTTGAAATTACTGCCTACAGGGCGCCGCTTCTCAATACTTCCGGTACAGCCCGATCAGCTTGCCCTGGATGCGGACGCGGTTGGGCGGCAGGATGCGGACCTCGTAGGCGGCATTGGCCGGCTCCAGCGCGATGGAGGCGCCGCGGCGGCGGAAACGCTTGAGCGTGGCTTCCTCCTCGTCGATCAGCGCCACCACGATGTCGCCGGTGTCGGCGCTGTCGTTCTTCTGGATCAGCGCCATGTCGCCGTCGAGAATGCCGGCTTCCACCATCGAGTCGCCGCGCACTTCCAGCGCGTAGTGCTCGCCGGAGCCGAGCATGTCGGGCGGCACGCTGATGGTGTGGCTGCGGGT
>JAFKKO010000100.1 GCA_017305455.1 Hyphomicrobiales bacterium
CAGACCGAAGTGTTCATGCTGCCGGTCTCGATGTGGTGCGAGGAAGACGGAAGCGTCACCAACTCCAGCCGCTGTATTCAGTGGAAATGGAAGGCGGCGGATCCTCACTACGAGTCCAAGACCGACATCGAATTGCTGGCCGACCTCTTCATGCGCATTCGCAAGATGTATGAAAAGGACGGCGGCAAGGGCAAGGAAGCCCTTCTTGCGGTTGACTGGAGCTACAAGGATCCGCTCCATCCGACCCCTGAGGAACTCCTGGCCGAGCTCAACGGCAAGGCTCTCGCCGACCTCAAGGATGCGGACGGCAAGGTGGTGCGTGCTGCCGGTCAGCGGCTCGCCAGCTTTGGCGAAATGCGTGACGACGGTTCGACCGACGGGTGTATGTGGATTTACACCGGCGTGTACGGCCCGGCAGGCAACTTCGCCCAGCGT
The DNA here is from genome assembly GCA_017305455.1 of Hyphomicrobiales bacterium. Classification (GTDB taxonomy): domain Bacteria; phylum Pseudomonadota; class Alphaproteobacteria; order Rhizobiales; family Xanthobacteraceae; genus Afipia. The sequence goes on from JAFKKO010000100.1 coordinate 436, forward strand.
CGCGACAACTCCGATCCGTCGGGTCTCGGCGTCTATGGCAACTGGGGCTTCTCGTGGCCAGCCAACCGCCGCATCCAGTACAACCGCGCGTCTGCCGACCCCTCGGGCAAACCGTGGAGCGAAGCGAAGAAGTACATGTACTGGAACGGCGAGCGCTGGACCGGACCGGATGTGCCGGACTACGTGCCGACCATCCCGCCCGAGCGGGCAACCGGTCCGTTCATCATGAATGCGGAGGGCGTCTCGCGCCTCTGGGTTCGTGGCTTGATGGCCGATGGTCCGTTCCCGGTCCACATGGAGCCGTTCGAGTCGCCGACGGGCAACCTGGTTTTCCCGAAACTCAAGGGCAATCCGGTCGCTCGCGTGTTCAAGAACGATATGGAGGCCTTTGGCTCGTCCAAGGATTTCCCGATCGTCGCGACCACCTATCGGTTGACCGAGCACTTTCACTACTGGACCAAGACCGTCCATGCGAACGCCGTCTTGCAGCCGGAGTTCTTCGTGGAGATGTCGGAAGCCCTCGCCAAGGAAAAAGGCATCAGAAACGGACAGATGGTCCGCGTCTGGTCCAACCGCGGCGAAGCGAAGGGCAAGGCTGTCGTGACCAAGCGCATGGTCCCGTTCAAGATCGACGGAAAAACCGTGCACCAGGTCGGATTGCCGCTGAACTTCGGCTTCATCGGTGAAACCAAGAAGGCCTCGCCGATCAACTCGCTGACCTCCGCGGTCGGCGATTCGAACTCGCAGACGCCTGAGTTCAAGGCGTTCCTGGTCAATGTCGAACCCATTTCGGGTCCGGCGGTTTAAGGGGAGGGCATCAGCATGTTTACGCCAATTGCAAACCCCACGACCAAGCCGACTGCTGCGAAGTTCGGCGAGCAGGATCTGATCCGTCGCTCCGCGTCGTCCGTCACGCCGCCCGCAAAGCGGCTGACGGAGGTCGCCAAACTGATCGACGTGTCAAAATGCATCGGCTGCAAGGCATGCCAGACGGCGTGCCTTGAGTGGAACAACCTGACCGAGGAAGTCGGCGTCAACGTGGGCAGTTACACCAACCCCCACGATCTGACACCGAACACCTGGACGCTGATGCGTTTCTCGGAATACGAGAATCCGGAAACCGGAAATCTCGAATGGCTGATCCGCAAGGACGGTTGCATGCACTGTGAGGATCCGGGCTGCCTCAAGGCCTGTCCGGCTCCGGGCGCGATCGTGCAGTACTCGAATGGTATTGTCGATTTCGTTCACGATAAGTGCATCGGCTGCGGCTACTGCGTGAAGGGATGCCCGTTCAACATCCCGCGTCTCACCAAGAACGATCCGAAGGCCTACAAGTGTACGCTTTGCGTCGACCGCGTTGCGGTCGGCCAGGGCCCGGCCTGCCAGAAGGCATGTCCGACACAGGCCATCGTGTTCGGTACCAAGGATGAGATGAAACAGTGGGCCGACAGGCGCATCAAGGATCTCAAGTCGCGCGGCTTCAAGAACGCCGGCCTCTACGATCCTCCGGGCGTCAGTGGCACCCACGTCATGTATGTGCTGCAGCACGCGGA
>JAFKKO010000072.1 GCA_017305455.1 Hyphomicrobiales bacterium
TCGGCGATGGTGGCGGCGGCCGACGACAGGATGTCGAGCGCGCGCAGCGAGCCGACCTCGACCATCATGCGGAACGCCTGGCCGAGCAGGAAGTCGCCGACCAGCACGCTGGCCTCGTTGCCCCACAGCATCCGCGCCGACAATTTGCCGCGGCGCAGTTCGCTCTCGTCCACCACGTCGTCATGCAGCAGCGTCGCGGTGTGCATGAACTCGACGGCGGCGGCGAGCTTGATGTGCCCTTCGCCGGAATAGCCCGCGAGCTGGGCCATCGCCAGCGTCAGCATCGGGCGCAGCCGCTTGCCGCCCGAGGAGATCAGGTGGTTCGCCACCTCCGGGATCATGGTGACTTCCGACCCGGTTCGCGACAGGATGGTGGCGTTGACGCGCTCCATATCCTCGGAGACAAGCCCGACGAGCTGGTCTATCGATGATGTCGAGTGGCTCTCGAAAGGTACAATGACTGCCACGCAGGGCCTCCAGATAGGAATTGCGGCCGACAATAGAAACTGCCGGGACGGGCGGCAAGGGCGTCCGGTCGCGGTGGCCGCGATTTGGGGGCCGTGATCTGGGGACCGGTGGGGAGGTGTTTTGATTGCGCGAGTTGATCCGGACCAATGACATGGTGCTGGTTTCGGCGGTTGGCGCGCTGCTCGACGGCGCGAGCATCCACCATCTGCTGCTCGATTCCAATATGAGCGTGGTCGAGGGGTCGCTCGGCGTCATTCCGCGCCGGATCCTGGTCCATGAGGACGATGCCGGCGCGGCGCGGCAACTGCTGACCGACGCCGGGCTTGGGCATGAGCTGCGGGATGAAGAGTGACCCGCAGGCGGTGCCGCCATTGGCGGCCGACCTCACCGAGGATGCGTTTCTGGACGGGCGGTTGCGGCTGCGCCAGTTCCGGCGCGGTCATCGTTCCGGCCATGACGCCATGCTGCTGGCCGCCGCCACGCCCGCGCGTTCCCACGATCAGGTGGTGGAGTTCGGCGCCGGCGCCGGCGCCGCCGCCCTCGCGCTGGCCTGTCGGGTCCCCGACATTGTGCTGACCCTGGTCGAGATCGATTCAGAACTGGCCGCCCTTGCGCAGGACAACGCCGCGCTGAACGGGATCGTGGCCCGCGCCGTGCCACTCGATGTCGCGGCCGCGCCCACGGCGTTCGCCGCCGCCGGTCTGCCGCCGGACCATGCCGACATCGTGCTGATGAACCCGCCCTTCAATCCGGGTGGGCGGCATCAATCCTCGCCGGACGCCGCCCGCAAGACAGCCCATGTCGCCGCCGCCGATACGCTGGAGGTGTGGATCGGGGCGGCGCGGCGTCTGCTCAAGCCCAGGGGCACGCTGACGCTGATCTGGCGCGCCGAGGGTCTGGCGGACGTGCTGGCCGCTCTGGCCCGGGGATTCGGCGCCATCGTCGTCATTCCGGTCTATCCGGACCCGGCTTCGGCGGCGATCCGGGTGCTGGTCCGGGCGACCAAGGGCAGCCGTGGGCCCATGGCGCTCGATCAGGGATTAGTGCTGAATGACGCAGCAGGTGCGCCGACAAAACAGGCTGCCGATGTTCTCGGCGGGCGGCTTGGCCTGCCGTTGCCGGGGAGGGAAGCGTGACGGGTTCTTGCGACTGCCAGTGCGTTATTGCGGCAGCGACTTGGAACCGGTGTCGGGAATCGATGTGAAATGAATGGCGGTGAACAATGCGCCGATCAGCAGCATCAGGAGATAGATTTTCATGCCGTTCATCCCTCTCGCTGCGCCATTGCAGCCATGATTGTCTTGCAAAGCAAAACGTGTGCCGGCCGCTGCATGCCAGCACAGGGATAATAAAGGATTAATGTGAAAGGCGTTCCATGGACGACATGCGCGGCGATAACAATGGCTTGATGTCGGGGCTGCTGCGTCTGGTGCCGGCGCGCTTCCGGCGTCTGGCGGTGGTGCCGGTGGTGCGGCTGTCGGGAACGATCGGCGCGGTGACGCCGCTGCGGCCGGGCCTGACGCTCGCCGGCGTCAGCCGTCTGCTCGAACGCGCTTTCGCGACCAAGAATGCCAAAGCGGTGGCGGTGGTGATCAATTCGCCGGGCGGCTCGCCGGTGCAGTCGCGCCAGATCCATGATCGCATCCGCCAGCTTGCCGCCGAGAAACGGATTCCGGTGCTGATGTTCGTCGAGGATGTCGCGGCGTCGGGCGGTTACATGATCGCCTGTGCAGGCGACGAGATTTTCTGCGACGTCTCCTCGATCGTTGGCTCGATCGGCGTGATCGGTGGCACCTTCGGCTTTCAGGACCTGATCAAGAAGGTCGGCATCGAGCGCCGCATCTATACCTCCGGCGATCACAAATCGACGCTCGATCCGTTCCTGCCCGAGAACCCCGAGGATGTGGCGCGGCTCAAGGCCATCCAGCGCGAGATTCACGACAGCTTCATCGCGCTTGTGAAGCAGCGCCGCGGCTCGCGTCTGAAAGACGAGGACGGCTATCTGTTCTCCGGCGAATACTGGGCCGGCGAGCGCTCGGTGAAGCTCGGCCTTGCCGATGCGATCGGCGATCTGCGCTCCGTGTTGCGCGCGCGCTATGGCGAGAAGGTGTATACGCCGGTGATCGCCCCGCCGACCGGATTGTTGTCGAATCTCGCCGGCCGCAAGCAGGGCGCGGGCGCGGCGTTCGGTGCGCCGGGATTTGCCGACGAACTGATTTCGGCGCTGGAGACCCGCGCGATCTGGGCGCGTTACGGTTTGTGACGATGGCGTGAGACAGCGAGGCTCGGATGCCCCCATTCGTTCTGGTGATCGCGGGACTTGTCGGCGGCGCGGCGCTGCTGCGGTTCGCCACGAGGGAAGCGCGGCGCGTCAACCGCGAACTCGATGAGGCGCGGCTGGCCGATCTCGATCCCGATCGTGCCACCGATCTGCATCACGATCCGGAAACCGGCACCTATCGGCCGCGCTGAGCGGCGAATGCAAAACCGGTCCGGAATGGGGCATCATTCGCGGACCGGTGAGCAAGCTGAGCGGCGATCGGGCCTCAGCGCAGCATTCGGATGTCCTGACCGACCAGAGCGCCGAGCAGGAGCGCGGTCATCACCACGCCGATGATTTCAAAAGCGAGCATTTGCAGCCTTCCTGTGCGCCGCCGCCTTCTGGCGGTGGCATTGGGGGCCGGCTTGTGCCGGTCTTCCCGATTGATGCGGGAAGGCTAGCGGGGCAATTGCTAACGAAGCGCAAGCTTCGAGCGATTGCAGGCGGTTGCGGTTAACGGGAGGTTGGAAAGCTGGCCGGCGTTTTCGTCGAGTTGCCTTGATTCCGGTGCCCGCCACCGATACGGTCCGGCCAAATTCCGTCCTCCGGCGACCTGAAGATCATGACCTCCTTGCCAGACCATATGCGCCCTGAACGCTCGTTTCAGGGCCTGATCCTGACGTTGCAGCGCTACTGGGCCGATTACGGCTGCGTCATTCTGCAGCCCTACGACATGGAGGTCGGCGCCGGCACCTTCCATCCGGCGACCACGCTGCGCGCGCTCGGCCCCAAGCACTGGAATGCGGCCTATGTGCAGCCCTCGCGCCGCCCCAAGGACGGCCGCTATGGCGAGAACCCGAACCGCCTGCAGCACTATTATCAGTTTCAGGTCATCCTGAAGCCGTCGCCCTCCGACATTCAGGAGCTTTATCTGAAATCGCTCGCCGCGATCGGCGTTGATGCCGCGCTTCACGACATCCGTTTTGTCGAGGACGACTGGGAGAGCCCGACGCTCGGCGCATGGGGGCTCGGCTGGGAGTGCTGGTGCGACGGCATGGAAGTGTCGCAGTTCACCTATTTCCAGCAGGTCGCGGGCGTCGAATGCGCGCCGGTGGCGGGCGAGCTCACCTACGGGCTCGAGCGCCTCGCGATGTATGTGCAGGGCGTCGACAACGTCTACGATCTCAATTTCAACGGCCGCGAGGGCGCGCAGAAGGTGACCTATGGCGACGTCTTCCTGCAGGCCGAGCAGGAATATTCGCGGCACAATTTCGAGCACGCCGACACCGCGATGCTATTCGATCAGTTCAGGATGGCCGAAGGCGCGTGCAAGAAATATCTCGAAGCCGGCTGGCAGGATGGCAAGAAGCAGCGGCATCTGATGGCGCTGCCGGCCTACGACCAGTGCATCAAGGCGAGCCACGTCTTCAACCTGCTGGACGCGCGCGGCGTGATCTCGGTCACCGAGCGCCAGAGCTACATCCTGCGCGTGCGCGAACTGGCGAAAGCCTGCGGCGAGGCGTGGGTGCATACCGACGCGGGCGGGGTAGAGTGACGATCGCGTGCGTGAGGGTTCATTTTCACCCTCCCCTTGAGGGGGAGGGTCGGCGAGCGTAGCGAGCCGGGGTGGGGTGGCGAATGGTCAAGAAGACTGTCAGCGACTTCAAGCGGCGGACTGCGAAGCGATTGCGAGCCAATGTAACGGGTGCGGAAGCGATCCTTTGGCATCATCTTCGGCATTTTGATGTGCAGGAGAGTCATTTCAGGCGACAGGTTGCGATTGGTCCTTACATCGCGGATTTTGCCAGCCTGTCCATGAAGCTGGTTATCGAAGTCGATGGATCGCAGCATGGAACGGATGAAGGTCTGCGAAGAGATGGTGAGCGAACGCGCTGGTTGAATGACGAAGGTTACCGCGTGCTTCGATTTTGGAACAATGACGTGATGAACAAGACGACGGCTGTGCTGGAAATGATACGTCAGGCGATTGATGCCACCCCACCCCGCCTGCTTTTGGCAGGCGACCCTCCCCCTCAAGGGGAGGGTGAGTAGAAATCATGCCCGATCTTCTGTTTGAACTGTTCTCCGAGGAAATTCCCGCGCGCATGCAGGCGAAGGCGGCGGACGATCTGCGCCGCATGGTGACCGACAGACTGGTTGCCGAAGGCCTCGTCTATGAAGGCGCGAAGGCGTTCGTGACGCCGCGCCGCCTTGCGCTGACCGTGCACGGCGTTCCGGTGCGCCAGCCGGATCTGAAGGAAGAGCGCAAGGGGCCGAAGGTCGGCGCGCCTGACGCCGCGGTGCAGGGCTTTCTCAAGGCCACCGGTCTGAAGTCGCTCGACGAGGCGAAGATCCAGAAGGACCCGAAGAAGGGCGACTTCTACATCGCGCTGATGGAGAAGCCCGGCCGCCCCGCCATCGAGGTGATCGCGGAGATTCTGCCGGTGATCGTCCGCACCTTTCCGTGGCCGAAGCAGATGCGCTGGGGCGAGGGCTCGGCCACGCGCGGCGCGCTGACCTGGGTGCGGCCGCTGCATTCGATCATCGCGACCTTCGGCCCGGAGACCGAAGACCCGGACGTGGTGGCGTTCGACGTGTCCGGCATCAAAGCCGGGCAGGTGACGCGCGGCCATCGCTTCATGGCGCCGGGCGAATTCAGCGTGCGCCGCTTCGAGGACTATGAGGCCAAGCTGTTCGACGCCAAGGTGGTGCTCGATCCGCAGCGCCGCAAGGACATCATCCTCGCCGAAGCCAAGAACCTCGCTTTTGCGCAGGGCTTTGAACTGGTCGAGGATCAGGTGCTGCTCGACGAGGTCGCGGGCTTGGTCGAATGGCCGGTGGTGCTGATGGGCTCGTTCGATGCGAGTTTCCTGTCGATTCCGGGCGAGGTGATCCGCGCCACCATCCGCAACAACCAGAAATGCTTCGTGGTGCGCGACCCGAAATCTGGCGCAGCGTCGCGGACTTCGCTCGACGACGCGGCGCAAGCGCCCGGCAAGCTTGCGCCGAAATTCATTCTTGTCGCCAATATCGAGGCGAGCGACGGCGGCAAGGCCATCGTTGCCGGCAACGAGCGCGTGATCCGCGCGCGGCTGTCGGACGCCAAGTTCTTCTACGAGACCGATCTCAAGACCAGACTTGAGGACCGTCTGCCGAAATTCCACAACATCGTGTTTCATGAAAAGTTGGGCACGCAAGCCGAGCGCATCGCGCGTATCGAACGCCTGGCCGCCGAACTCGCGCCGCTGGTCGGCGCCGATGTCGAGAAGACCAAGCGCGCCGCGCGGCTCGCCAAGGCGGATCTGCTGACCGAAGTGGTCGGCGAATTCCCCGAGGTGCAGGGCCTGATGGGCAAGTATTACGCGCTGGCGCAAAGCGAGGACGCCTCCGTCGCGCAGGCCATCGAGGATCACTACAAGCCGCAGGGCCCGAACGACCGCGTGCCGACCGATCCGGTGGCGATCGCGGTGGCGCTGGCCGACAAGATCGACATTCTCACCGGCTTCTGGGCGATCGACGAGAAGCCGACCGGCTCGAAGGACCCGTTTGCGTTGCGCCGCGCGGCGCTGGGCGTGATCAGGTTGGTGATCGACAATGGTTTGCGGTTGAAGCTGCATGCAATCGCGTCCTCACACGCAGCCGTCATGGCCGGGCTCGTCCCGGCCATCCACGCCTTGGTTGCAGAAAAGAAAGACGTGGATGCCCGCGACAAGCGCGGGCATGACGGAATTGGTAACGACCTCCTCTCCTTCTTCGCCGACCGCCTCAAGGTTCAGCTTCGCGAGCAGGGCGCGCGGCATGATCTTGTTGACGCGGTGTTCGCACTCGAAGGGCAGGATGACTTGCTGATGGTCGTGCGCCGGGTCGAGGCGCTCGGCAAATTCCTCGATACCGATGACGGCAAGAACCTGCTTGCCGGCACCAAGCGCGCGGCCAACATCCTGCGCATCGAGGAGAAGAAGGACGGCAAGACCTATGCCGGCGCGCCGGATGCGTCGCTCTACCAACTTGATGAAGAGAAGACGCTCGCCGCCGCCATCGATCAGGTCAAGGGCGAGGCGGGGGCCGCCGTGGCGAAGGAGGATTTCGCCGGCGCGATGAGCGCGATGGCGAAGCTGCGTCCCGCCGTCGATGCTTTCTTCGACAAGGTCAAGGTCAACGACGACGACGCCAAGGTGCGCGAGAATCGGCTGAAGCTGCTGAACGAAATTCGCGAGGCGACCCGCGCGGTGGCGGACTTCTCGAAGATTCAGGATTGAGCCAGCGCGTTCCGGATTTTCGGGTCGTCCCGGCCTGCGCCGGGACGACGCTGTATGCGCTGACGCGTCCGCACCGTTTACCTGCCGTTAACCATGTTCTGTAAGGTTCCGGTAACTTCCGTTAACAGCCGTTAGCGAATGCCGGGCCGACCATGACCTCGATCACTGGCTACAATCCGTATGCGCAGATGGGCTCCGCCTACGCTCGCGCGGCGACGCAGCCCTCGCTCGTCGAGACGCTGAACGCGACGGACGCCGGCAAAAGCGGCAACGCGCTCGATCCCAATTCGGCGACCAATCTCACGCTGTCGGATGCCGCCAAAGCGCGGCTGGCGGCGGAGGCGAACACGCCGGATTTCGCCACCGTCACCGGCAGTGCGCGCGATACGCTGGACAAGCTTTACGCCGCGGCGAACGTCGCCGGGCCGATCGGCGCCGACGGCAAAATGACGGTCAGCCTTTCCGCGCTTGACCGCCGCTCGTTGTTTGCGATCTCGACCAACCGTGGCGGCAAGTTCACGCCCGACGAGCAAAGCGCGGCTTCGACAGAGCTGGGCAATCGCTTCAATGCCGCGCTGGCGCCCGCCGCTGCCGCGACCTCGATGACCAAGAACTACACCGTGGTCTATAAAGCCGCGCTCGACTATCTCGACGGCGCGAGCAGCGAGGAGAAGGCGACCGCCACCTGGGCGGCGCAGCGCGCGGCTGTGTCGAAAGGCTTCGAGGCCGCGCGGCAGAACCCGGACGTCGCGCCGTCCGGTATTTCCGGAGATCCGGTCGCCAGCTATTTTGCCAAATATCCGGTCGGATCGGAGCCGACGACGGCGACGCAGAATTTCGCGGATGTCGCCACCGGCGTCCGCGCGGTGCTCGACGCCCAGGCGGCGGCCGCAGCCGCCGGCGGCAAGGAACTGGTGTACGATCCGGCGCGCAAGAGCGGCCAGCTGGTGGATTTCTCCTCGATCGACAATCGCTCGCTGTCCGCCATCACGCTCAATCAGGATCAGAAGTTCTCCGATCTGGAAATCTACGCGGCCAAGAAGGAACTCAGCGCGCGCACCCGCGCGTCCATTCTCAGCGCGCTGAAGCAGAGCCAGGAAAGCGGCGATCCGCGCCAGCTCAGCCTCGGCATTCTGCAGAGCTATTCGTCGATGAGCGACGAGGAGCGGCAGGCCTCCGGCTGGACGCCGTCCTTCCGCGACAATGTGCTGCAGAGCTACAAGGCCACGAACAACATCCTGTCGATCCTGAAAGGCTCGTGACGCCCGTCGGCGCAGAGAAAACCCCGTCCGGCCGTGCCGGGCGGGGCTTTTTGTTCGCATCGGATGCGGGGAGGGACAATTCCGGTTCGAACGACATCATCCGGAATGACCTTCTGTCTGCCTGGTCGGTCGCCTAGTCGATCACCTGGATGATGCGCCGGGTGCGCGGCTCCACCAGCACGTAGCGGTCGTTCACCCGCGTGTAGCGATAACGGTTGGCGCCGTACTGCTGCGGGACGTCGTAATAGGTGACGGTCTCGGGCAGCACTGTGCCGACCACGACGCGATCGGGCACCGTGTAGTTCGGCACGTTTTCCTGAATGACGTATTCGCGGAAGCGCGGCTGCAAATCATCGGCGATGCCGACATAGCCGTCGGCCAGTCCCGTGGTCACGCCTTCCTCGACAAGAATGCGCTGCTGCGCGTGCGCCGCCAGTGGAATCGTCGCGCCCGCAAGCACGGCTAGGGCAAGGATTGATTTCCGCATGGTTCGGTCTCCTGCATGAAGCGTCGGCCGAAGGGCCGGACATCGGCCTGACAATCTCCACGCCGGATCATCGTTCCTGCGCCATGCGGGGCTTCATTGGGGCATTTTCGTGCCGCGCGGAACCATCGTCCCCTGCAATCGTCTCCTTTCCAGCCGCGAGCGCGCAGAATCGTGTACCGCTCGGCGCGGTTATCTTTGGTTTGGATTTTTGGGAGACGTAGATGACGATTTCCGTTGCTCACCTTCAACCGATCGTGGCGCTGATCGCCGGTATTCTGATTCTGATCATGCCGCGTCTTTTGAACTTCATCGTCGCGATCTATCTCATCTTTGTCGGTATCGTCGGGCTCGGCATCATCAAATAGCGACGCAGCGCGCCGAGGCTTTGTCAACCTAGTGACTAGCCAAAAGTTCATACCTCCACACCTTGTTACAGCTTTCACGCCCTTGCGTCGGGGCTTCAAACCATGGTGTAACGCGCCTGCCGTTTTCCCTCACGCAGCGTCAGGAAGTCATGGCAAAAGCCCTTTCCAAGTCCAAGAAATCCGCGTCGAAAGCCCGTCCTTCAACCAAGGCCGGCAAGTCTGCGACGCGCAAGCAAATCTCCGCAAAACCCGCGCGCCAGGCCGTTAAATCGCCGCCGCGCAAAACCGCCAAGGCCGCCAAGAAAGCGCCGAAAGCAGCAAGCGCCGCCAAGGCCGGCAAATGGGTCTATATCTTCGGTGACGGCAAGTCCGAAGGTAAAGCTGGAATGCGCGACCTGCTCGGAGGCAAGGGCGCCAACCTTGCGGAGATGGCGAATCTCGGTTTGCCGGTCCCTCCCGGCTTCACTATTCCGACAAGCGTCTGCACATATTTTTACAATAATGACAAAACCTATCCGAAGGATCTGAAGGCGCAGGTCGAGAAGGCGCTCGTCACCATCGGCAAGGCCACGGGCAAGGTGTTCGGCGATTCGCAGAACCCGCTGCTGGTGTCGGTGCGCTCCGGCGCCCGCGCCTCGATGCCGGGCATGATGGACACCGTGCTCAATCTCGGCCTTAACGACGGCACGGTCGAGGCGCTGGCGCAGAAGTCGGGTGATCGCCGTTTCGCCTATGACAGCTACCGCCGCTTCATCACGATGTATTCGGACGTGGTGCTCGGCTTTGAGCATCATCACTTCGAGGATATCCTCGACAGCTACAAGGACGGCAAGGGCTATTCGCTCGATACCGATCTGACCGCCGAGGATTGGGTCGCGGTGATCGGCAAGTACAAGGAAGCGGTGGAGCAGGAGACCGGCAAGGCGTTCCCGCAGGATCCGTATGCCCAGCTCTGGGGTGCGATCGGCGCGGTGTTCGGCTCGTGGATGACGGCGCGCGCGGTGACCTATCGCCGCCTGCACGATATTCCCGAATCCTGGGGCACGGCGGTCAATGTGCAGTCCATGGTGTTCGGCAACATGGGCGATTCGTCGGCCACCGGCGTGGCCTTCACCCGGAACCCCTCGACCGGCGAGAAGAAGCTGTACGGTGAATTCCTGATCAATGCGCAGGGCGAGGACGTCGTCGCCGGCATCCGCACGCCGCAGGACATCACCGAGGAGGCCCGCAAGGAATCCGGCTCCGACAAGGAGTCGATGGAATCGGCGCTGCCGATCGCCTTCAAGGAACTGACCCGCATCTACAAGCTGCTCGAAAAGCATTACCGCGACATGCAGGACCTCGAGTTCACGGTCGAGCAGGGCAAGCTGTGGATGCTGCAGACCCGCAACGGCAAGCGCACCACCAAGGCGGCGCTGCGCATCGCGGTGGAACTCGCCAATGAAGGCGTGATCTCGAAGAAGGATGCGATCACCCGGATCGATCCGGCTTCGCTCGATCAGTTGCTGCATCCGACCATCGATCCGAGCGCCAAGCGCGACGTGATCGCGACCGGTCTGCCGGCGTCTCCCGGCGCGGCGTCCGGCGAGATCGTGTTCTCCTCGGACGAGGCGGCGAAGCTGCAGGCCGATGGCCACAAGGTGATTCTGGTCCGCGTCGAGACCTCGCCGGAGGACATTCACGGCATGCACGCGGCCGAAGGTATCCTCACCACGCGCGGCGGCATGACCTCGCACGCCGCCGTGGTGGCGCGCGGCATGGGCAAGCCCTGCGTCTCCGGCGCCGGCACCATCCGCGTGGATTATGCCAGCGGCACGCTGCGGGTCGGCGAACGCACTTTCAAGGCCGGTGACATCATCACCATCGACGGCGCGCTCGGCCAAGTGATGGCCGGCAACATGCCGAGGATCGAGCCGGAGATGTCCGGCGATTTCGGCACTTTGATGGGCTGGGCCGATCAGGTGCGCAAGCTCAAGGTTCGCGCCAACGCCGACACTCCGACGGACGCGCGCACGGCGGTGAAGTTCGGCACCGAGGGCATCGGCCTGTGCCGCACCGAGCACATGTTCTTCGATGAAAGCCGCATCCGCGCCGTGCGCGAGATGATCGTCGCCGACGACGAGCAGTCGCGCCGCGCGGCGCTCGCCAAGCTGCTGCCGATGCAGCGCGCCGACTTTGCCGATCTGTTCGAGATCATGAAGGGCCTGCCGGTTACCATCCGGCTGCTCGATCCGCCGCTGCACGAGTTCCTGCCGCATACCGATGCGGAGATCGATGAGGTCGCCCGCGGCCTCAATGTCGATCCGCGCAAGGTCTCCGACCGCGTTCGCGAACTGGCCGAGTTCAACCCGATGCTCGGCTTCCGCGGCTGCCGTCTCGCGATCGCCTATCCGGAGATCGCCGAGATGCAGGCGCGCGCCATCTTCGAGGCGGCGGTCGATGTCGGCAAGCGCACCGGCAAGCCGCCGGCGATCGAGGTGATGGTGCCGCTGATCGTCACCAAGGAGGAGTTCGATCTTGTGCGCGACCGCATTGATACGGTCGCGCGTGCGGTCAAGAAGGAGACCGGCGCCAAGCTGAACTACACGGTCGGCACCATGATCGAACTGCCGCGCGCCTGCCTGAAGGCCGGCGAGATCGCGCAGACGGCCGAGTTCTTCTCGTTCGGCACCAACGATCTGACACAGACCACGCTCGGTGTGAGCCGTGATGACGCCGGCTCGTTTCTTGGCACCTATATCGCCAAGGGCATTCTCGCGGTCGATCCGTTCGTCTCGGTCGATCAGGACGGCGTGGGCGAACTGGTGCGGATCGGCGTGCAGCGCGGCCGCAAGACCCGTCCGGGTCTGAAGATGGGCATCTGCGGCGAGCACGGCGGCGATCCGGCGTCGGTGGCGTTCTGCCATCAGGTCGGCCTCGACTACGTGTCGTGCTCACCCTACCGCGTGCCGATCGCGCGCCTCGCCGCCGCGCAGGCCGCGCTCGGCAAGGAGATTTCGAGCCAGGCGTAAGCTCTGGTTCAATCGCCGACTATTGCAATGCCCGGGTTCTTCCCGGGCATTGTCTTTTGGGTCGCGCCTTGCGTGAAAACGACAGGCCTGCGCGCATGTGAACGCGCGGTGCGGCTATTCAGTTGTTCATTCTTTTTGTTGACGCGCTGTTTACCACTCTGTGGAAGAGCCCGTTTACCAAGGCTTTTGATGTGATCGCACCGCGCGCGCATTGTGATTGCGTGTGCTCCGCAAGCACCGGCGATTAACGCCCCGGCAACTTTAATTAGATATTACCACACTCGATCGAATTGCACTGAATGTGCGAGGAGATCGCGTGTGTGTAAGCGTAGTGTTGCGTGAGCGTATCCATGTTCGGTTTGCGTAACAGGCTGAGGGGCGCGCGGTTCGCGCCCTTCAGCTTTGTCATCTTCGCCCTGGTGCCGAACTC
>JAFKKO010000016.1 GCA_017305455.1 Hyphomicrobiales bacterium
ATCGAGATGCGGCGCTTGTTCTTGTAGTCGCGTCCGAAGCGGATGGTGCCGGCGATCTCCGCGATGATCGCGGCATCCTTCGGCTTGCGGGCTTCGAACAGTTCGGCCACGCGCGGCAGACCGCCGGTGATGTCGCGGGTCTTGGCGCTTTCGGTCGAGATACGGGCGAGGATGTCGCCCGGCTTGACGGTCGCGCCGACGTCCACCGACAGAATGGCATCGACCGAGAGCATGTAGCGGGCGTCGCCGCCGCGCGCCAGCTTCAGCACCTTGCCGTCCTTGCCCTTGACCACGATGGCCGGACGCAGATCGGCGCCGCGGCCGGTGGTGCGCCAGTCGATGACCACGCGCTTGGCGATACCGGTCGATTCGTCGAGCGTCTCGGAGATCGACTGGCCTTCGACCAGATCCTCGAAGGCGATGGTGCCCTCGACCTCGGTGAGAATGGGACGGGTATAAGGGTCCCACTCCGCGATGCGCTGGCCGCGCTTGATCATGTCGCCCTCGTCGACGCGCATGCGCGCGCCGTACTGGATGCGGTGGGTCGCGCGCTCGGTGCCGTCGGCATCGACCACCGCGACCACCATGTTGCGAACCATCGCCACGGTGGCGCCTTCGCTGTTGGCCGCAATCGCGCGGTTGCGGATCACGATCTTGCCGTCGAAGTTCGATTCGATGAACGACTGCTCGTTGATCTGCGCCGCGCCGCCGATGTGGAAGGTGCGCATGGTGAGCTGGGTGCCCGGCTCGCCGATCGACTGCGCGGCGATGACGCCCACCGCCTCGCCGTGGTTGACCGGCGTGCCGCGGGCCAGATCGCGCCCGTAGCACTTGCCGCAGATGCCGTTGACCAGTTCGCAGGTCAGCGCCGAGCGGATCTTCACCTCCTGGATGCCGGCCTGCTGGATGGCATCGACATGCGACTCTTCCATCAGCGTGCCGCGCTTGGCGATCACCCGGCCGGACGAATCCTTGATGTCCTCGCCGGCGGTGCGGCCGAGAATGCGCGAGCCGAGCGAGGCCACCACGGTGCCCGCGTCAACGATCGCGCGCATCTTGATGCCGAGCTTGGTGCCGCAATCGTCCGCGGTGATGATGCAGTCCTGCGCCACGTCCACGAGACGGCGGGTCAGATAACCCGAGTTCGCGGTCTTGAGCGCGGTGTCTGCCAGACCCTTGCGGGCGCCGTGAGTCGAGTTGAAGTACTCGAGAACCGACAGGCCTTCCTTGAAGTTGGAGATGATCGGGGTCTCGATGATCTCGCCCGAGGGCTTCGCCATCAGGCCGCGCATGCCGGCCAGCTGGCGCATCTGAGCCGGCGAGCCACGCGCGCCGGAGTGAGCCATCATGTAGATCGAGTTGATCTGGGAATCCTCGCCCTGCGAGTTCTTCTTGACCGAGGAGATTTCCTTCATCATCTGCTCGGCGATCTTCTCCGAGGCCTTCGCCCAGGCATCGACCACCTTGTTGTACTTCTCGCCCTGCGTGATCAGGCCGTCATTGTACTGCTGCTCAAAGTCCTTCGCGAGCACGCGGGTATCATCGACGATCTTCCACTTGCCGTGCGGCACGACCATGTCGTCCTTGCCGAACGAAATGCCCGCCTTGAAGGCGTTGTGGAAGCCGAGCGCCATGATGCGGTCGCAGAAGATCACGGTCTCTTTCTGGCCGCAGTGGCGGTAGACCTGATCGATCACGCCCGAGATTTCGCGCTTGGTCATCAGCTTGTTGATGGCGTCGAACGGCATCTTGCCGTGCTTGGGCAGCACCTGGCCGAGCATGACGCGGCCGGCGGTGGTGTCGTACAGCTTGGAGATCGGCTTGCCTTCCTCGTCGATCCCGCTCCAGCGATACTTGATCTTGGTGTGGAGGTGGATGACCTTCGAGAACAGCGCGTTCTCGATCTGCGTCATTTCGCTGTAGACTTTGCCTTCGCCGGTGAGGGCTTCGCGCATGATCGAGAGATAATAAAG
>JAFKKO010000073.1 GCA_017305455.1 Hyphomicrobiales bacterium
CCGTCGAGCTGTTGTCGCGCGAGGGCGAAATCGCCATCGCCAAGCGCATCGAGGCCGGCCGCGAGGCGATGATCGCCGGGCTGTGCGAAAGCCCGCTGACTTTCCAGGCCATCATCATCTGGCGCGACGAGCTCAACGAGGGAAAGATCTTCCTGCGTGACATCATCGACCTGGAAGCGACCTACGCCGGGCCGGACGCCAAGAGCAACATGAACCCGAACATGATCGCGGGCCCCGCCGGGCCGGACGGTCAGCCGACCAATGCGGTCGTCAACGGCGACGGCACCGTGCAGGTGATCGCCGCCGTCGCGCCCGCGCCGCCGGCCGCGCCGCCTTCGCCGACGCCGTTCCGTCCCGCGCCCGCCGCGGGCGAAGGCGCCGCCGCGCCCGAGGAGGACGAGGACGACGAGTTCGAGAACCAGATGTCGCTCGCCGCGATCGAGGCCGAGCTCAAGCCGAAGGTCGTGGAGATCTTCGACCGCATCGCCGACAGCTACAAGAAGCTGCGCCGTTTGCAGGAGCAGGACATCCAGAACCAGCTTGAAAGCGCCTCGCAGGGGCCCTCGCTCTCGCCCTCGCAGGAGCGCAAGTACAAGAAGCTGAAGGACGAGATCATCGTCGAGGTGAAGTCGCTGCGCCTCAACCAGGCGCGTATCGACAGCCTGGTCGAGCAACTCTACGACATCAACAAGAAGCTGGTGTCCTATGAAGGCCGTCTGTTCCGCCTCGGCGACAGCCACGGCGTCGGCCGCGAGGACTTCCTCAAGAATTACACCGGTTCGGAGCTCGATCCGCGCTGGCTCAACCGCGTCTCCAAGCTCGCGGCCAAGGGCTGGAAGAACTTCGTCGCGGTGGAGAAGGACCGCATCAAGGAGCTGCGCCACGAGATCCAGCAGCTTGCGGCGCTGACCGGGCTTGAGATCGGCGAATTCCGCAAGATCGTGCACTCGGTGCAGAAGGGCGAGCGCGAGGCGCGGCAGGCGAAGAAGGAAATGGTGGAGGCCAACCTGCGCCTCGTCATCTCGATCGCCAAGAAATACACCAACCGCGGCCTGCAGTTCCTCGACCTGATCCAGGAAGGCAACATCGGCCTGATGAAGGCGGTCGACAAGTTCGAGTACCGCCGCGGCTACAAGTTCTCGACCTATGCGACCTGGTGGATCCGGCAGGCGATCACCCGCAGCATTGCGGACCAAGCCAGAACCATCCGCATCCCGGTGCACATGATCGAGACCATCAACAAGATCGTGCGCACCTCGCGCCAGATGCTCAACGAGATTGGCCGTGAGCCGACGCCGGAAGAGCTGGCCGAAAAGCTCGGCATGCCGCTGGAGAAGGTGCGCAAGGTTCTCAAGATCGCCAAGGAGCCGCTGTCGCTGGAGACGCCGGTGGGTGACGAGGAAGACAGCCACCTCGGCGACTTCATCGAGGACAAGAACGCGGTGCTGCCGATCGACGCGGCGATCCAGTCGAACCTGCGCGAGACCACGACGCGCGTGCTCGCCTCGCTCACCCCGCGCGAGGAGCGTGTGCTGCGCATGCGTTTCGGCATCGGCATGAACACCGACCATACGCTGGAGGAAGTCGGCCAGCAGTTCTCGGTGACGCGCGAACGCATCCGTCAGATCGAGGCGAAGGCGCTACGCAAGCTCAAGCACCCCTCGCGCAGCCGCAAACTGCGATCGTTCCTCGACAACTGAGCAAAGCATGTCCCCGGACGCTGCGAAGCAGCGATCCGGGGATGAAGCATCCATCCGTCACGGTCAAAGGAAGCCGGGGCCGCGATAACACCTCACGCGCGGCCGCCAGTCCCGTCTTTGAGTTGTCCTGCTGCGCGTCATGGATCGCGCGCCGCCTGTGCGGATCACCGCCTATGCGAGATCAAGGTGAACCGTGATCGCGGCGACCGCGATAATCGAGATGTCATCCGGACCGGTGTTGGCGGCGTTGAGGCCGCCCTTGACGACCTCGACGGTGATCTGTCCGTGAGGCAGAACCGCTTTTACGGCGGCGGCATCCACCTTTTCCGGCTGTTGCACGCCGATCTTGACATCAACCAGCATCTTGCCGGGATCGAGATCAAGCGTTTTCAGCAGGATCAGCGAACTATGATGGATAGCGTCCTCCACCGCGCGGACGGCAGCCTTGGTATAGCTGCCTCCATGCCAGTCGTTGCCCGTTCCCACTTCCAGAAGAATGCGCTTTGCAGCCACGAACCTGTCCTGTCGCTAAATGATAGTTCTTTACAGGCTTCGCCGGCTACGGAGGTTGAGCAAGAACAATTTTTGTTCGGCCGTGCGCGGCGCTCCGCAGCATAAGGTTCTGCTGTTGGTGGTGAAAGGCCCAAGCCATGCGAGGAGCGCGTGTTGCGCATGCGCTTCGGCATCGGCATGAATTTCGACCACACGTTGGAGAAGTCGGTCAGCAATGCTCGGTGAGTCATTGCGGGACGCAAAGCGCCGAGCAATCCACTCTTCGTGTCGAACCATCCTTGAACGTTACTGGCTCGGCATGTCGCGCCCGCTACCGCGCGGATTGCAGATGCACCGTGCCGACGCCGGCGAAGGGTCCGTTCGGGACTGCGGCGGCTGCATCCATGATGAACCTAAAGAGCGCCGCGCGTGGAGCGGAGCGGCCGGGTTTGCGGCGCGCGTTGTGCAATGCCCGGTGCCGTGCCATCATTGATCGCAGGGGCTCTCATAAAGGTTCACACATGATCGCGCGCCCGCTCGCAGCCGTCCTTCTCTCCCTCACGTTCGTCCCTCCCGCCTTCGCTGCGCAGTGCGGCGGCGATTTCAACGGCTTCGTCGCCAGCTTCTCGCGCGAGGCGCAGGCCGCCGGGGTCTCCTCCGGCGTGATCTCGCAGGCGCTCGGCGGCGTCACGCAGGACCCGGCGGTGCTGGCGTTCGACCGCCGCCAGCGCGGCACCTTCAACAAGACCTTCGAGCAGTATGTCGCGACCCGCGTCGGCGCGGTGCGGATCAAGGGCGGGCAGGCGATGTTGCAGCGTCACGCCTCGCTGCTCTCGCGCGTCGAGCGCCAGTTCGGCGTGCCGCCGCAGATCATCGTGGCGATCTGGGGCCTCGAGACCGATTTCGGCAAAGGCGACATGGGCAAGCTGCCGGTGTTTCGCGTGCTCGCCACCATGGCGCATGACTGCCGCCGCACCGAACTGTTTCAGGGTGAGCTGCTCGCGGCGCTCAAGATCGTGCAACGCGGCGACCTCGGTCTGCGCGACATGATCGGGGCTTATGCAGGCGAGATCGGCCAGACCCAGTTTCTGCCTTCGAGCTACATCAAATACGGCGTCGATTACGACGGCAACGGCCACGTCGATCTGCGTCACAGCGTGCCGGACGTGCTGGCATCGACCGCCAACCTGCTCAAGACCGCGGGCTGGCGCGCCGGCGGCGACTATCACGAAGGCTCGGCGAATTTCGAGGCGATGCGGGAGTGGAATAGGGCCGTCATCTATCGCAAGACCATTGCCTATTTCGCCGACCGGCTGATCGGACGCTAGGACGCTTCGCGAGGCATTTGCGATGGGTGAAGTGGCTTTGCGTCGATCGCGGCGTGGATCAGGCCTTGCGATCGGGATCTGGAGCGAGACTGCTGCCTGAGCGGAGCGCAGCATGCGGCCTGAATGTTCAGCGGCCCGGGTGAAGGATCACCCGGGCCGTTTTCGTTAGCGCTTCGCCTTCTTGGCCTTCTTGGCCTTCTTGGCCTTTTTGGCCTTCGGAGCCTTTTTGGCCTTGGTCACCTTCTTGGCCTTGGTGGCCTTCTTCACTGTCTTCTTCGCCTTCTTGGCTTTCTTCGCCATAAGAACCTCTCAGGTTTAAAATTGACGATAACGTCATGCGAGGCTTGCTCGGCAGAGGGCCGGTCTCGCAGCCTCAGAATCATCCGAACCGATTCGCGACGCCTTGTCGTGGATAAATCGATGTTTCGCAGTTTAACTGTGGGCAACTGCTTGGCTCTCTTGTGCACCCTTACGGTTAACAATCAGCGAAAATCGCCGCTGAGCCATTGATTCTGCTGCGATTGGACGCGGCGAAGCGATGGCATTCCGCGTCATCGCGGCCGTCTTCATCAATCCACAACCACGCCGAGGAATCTCCGAGCCCGCTCAGGGTTCGTTAAGCGGGCCGCTGGCAAGGTGAGCATGCCCGCTCGGGACCCGCGATGATCTGACTGCGCGGATACGAGCTTCTGGAAGCCATCGTCGTTCGATGGAAAGCGCGCATGCTGAACGTATTCACCTTGTGGATCGTCTTCATCGTCAACTGCATCGCGCTCGGCGTGGTGTGGATCTATGTCGGGCGCTGCTATCCGAATTTCAACGCTGCGCGTTACTGGGCTGCCGGCGCGCTCATTCTGGCCGGTGCCTGCCTGATCTCCCTGCTGCGCGAGGCGATCGATCCGTTCCTGCCGCTGTGGATCTCCGCCACGCTGGTGATCCTCGCCTGCTGCGTGATCGGGATGGGTATCGAGCGCTTTTACGGCCAGCCGGTCTCGTGGCGCGCAAGCCTAGCCATTGTCGTGGGCGGCTTTGTCGCGATCGGCCTGTCCGCTTTCACCAGTCACGGCGTTGCGCTGCGGCTGTGCATCTATTCCGTCTGTCAGTCGATTCCGATCGCGATGTCGCTGCGCCTCTTGGTGATGCGGGGCGGAGGGCGGCCGGGCTCGCGGCTTGCCGCCGCGGTCGGCGTTCTGATCATTGCGGTGAATTTGCTTCGCTCGGGCATCAGCCTGCGGAGCGGTGAAGTGTCGATGCTCCACTTCACCCCGTTCCAGACCGCGCTGGTGCTGGCGCTGGTTTTTCTGGTGATGGCCTGGAATTTCGGCTTCGTTCTGCTGTCGATCGATCGCCTGCGGGCCGAGGTCGCCGATCTTGCGCTGTTCGACGACCTGACCGGCGTCGCCAATCGGCGTCAGTTGCTTGCGCGTCTGCATCTGGAGTGCGCCCGCGCGCAGCAGACCCAGGAGCCGTTCGCGCTGTTGCTTCTCGATCTCGACGGCTTCAAGGAGATCAATGACGGCTACGGCCATGCCGCGGGCGACGAGTGTCTGCGGCAGTTTTCGCTGGCGGCCCAGTCGCGGTTGCGGGCCGGGGACCTTCTGGCGCGCATGGGCGGCGATGAATTCTGCGTGGTTCTGCCGCAAACCACCCTGCGCGAGGGCGCGATGATCGCGCGGCATTTGCTCGAAGCGTGCCGGGCCGTAACCATGCAATGGCAGGGCCGTCAGATCGCGCTGTCGGCATCGATCGGCGTCGCGCAGTGGCGGCCGGAGATCGCCAAATTCCCGGACCGGCTGATCGCCGCGGCGGATCGCGCGCTCTACGGCGCCAAGCGGGACGGCAAGAACGGCTATGCGGTTTACGACTCAACTCCGCTCAGCGCGGCAAACTTGCCCTCGCTCCGCGCCAGCGCCTGATTTCCGCCGGCTTTTCGCCGCGCCGAAGGGAACATCGCGCGACAAATCGGCCGGATCGCGCAAGCGAAAGTCTTCGATGCTTGTGCCGGGTTGCCGCGTCATTATCTTCAGGGAAGTCTATCTCCGACTGTCAGGAAACCCTGAATGACCGAGACGTTTTTCACCCGCGCCAATACCGCGAATACGCATGCGGCTCCGGGGGGAGGTCACTCGCGCGGCCCGAAGATCATCGACCAGGACGGCAACGAGGTGCATCCGGGCGGCCCGTTTGGCGATTTCGGCGGTTCGGCCGGCTTTCAGAATGGTTTTACCGCTCACGCCTTCGGCAACGTTTCCTTCGGCCCGCTTAGTCGCGAGCAGCGTTTTGCCCGGCTCGAGGCCCTGGCGCGCCTGCTCGATGTCGCTTTCATCCTGCCGGGCACCAAGGTGCGCTATGGCATCGACGGGCTGATCGGGCTCATTCCGGTGGTGGGCGATCTGCTCACCACCGCGATCTCGCTCTGGATGGTGCGCGAGGCCCGCGCGCTCGGCGCGCCGGCTCATGTGGTGGCGCGGATGCTCGGCAATGTCGCGCTGGATGGGGTGGTCGGGCTGGTGCCGTTCGCGGGTGATGCGTTCGACGTCATGTTTCGCGCCAACATGCGCAACATGAGAATCCTGCGGCGCTGGATGGACAAGCAGCCACGGATGGATTGATGCGGCGCGTGCCTGCGCAAGCGGGGCGCAAGCATACCGTGCAGGCGGGCGCGAAGCGCAGGTTCAAGTATCCTTGCCGTCGGCTTCCGCGGCTTCCGACTCCGGTCGCGGGCGGCGCTCAAGCGGAAAATCGCTGCTCTCATACAGCGAGCGGATGCCGCTCTGGTCGAAACGCGCCTCGTCCACTTGCAGGTAGGCGCCGTTCAGGGAATCGGCAGGCAATTGCTCAATGGCGAACAGCACGGCTTCGGCGGCGGTGCCGAACCGGCGATAGGTGAAGCCGGCGCGCTTCTTCTTGCGGATCGCAGCCGGAAACAGCTCGGCTGCGGTGTTGTAATTGAATCCCGCCATCGTCTTGGCCTTCTTGTTGGGGCGCAAATCCCGCCTCGCGCGGATTTGCGTTCTTCAAGGATGATTGCGAAAAGGCGAAGCAATCTTGCGCACGAGCCAAACCTGCGCATGAGCAGTGTGGCTCGATGCTGCGTCACTTCAGCACAGCTTAATATAAGCCTTTTTTCGCGAAATGCGACCCGTGAATCGAGACAAGATGAACGGCCGATGTCGCATGACGGCGTGGTCGGGCGTAAAAATTCCCGGTTTTCAACGCGCTAGGGATCGCGTTCCGCTGCCCGGAATCCAATTGGTTGCGGCGGCGATGAAGCGGATGTCCGTCCGGCGCGGCAACGGCGCTCGGAACCGGCGCGCGGACGCCGGTCGTCCCGATTATTTCGGCTGGTGTTTGAGGGCCGCCGAATTGATGCAATAGCGCAGATGGGTCGGGCCGGGTCCGTCGTCGAACACATGGCCGAGATGACCGCTGCAGCGTGAGCACAGCACTTCGGTGCGGACCATGCCGTGGCTGACGTCGCGTTCTTCCTCGACGCTGTCCGGCGCAGCGGGCGCGCTGAACGCCGGCCAGCCGCAGCCGGAATCGAATTTGGCATCGGAAGTGAACAGCGGCTGCCCGCAGCCGGCGCAGACATAGGTGCCCGGCTCGAAGCTGTGGTCGTATTCGCCGCTGAACGGCCGCTCGGTCGCCTTCTCGCGTAGCACGCGGTACTGCATCGGCGACAGTTCGGTCTGCCATTCGGCGTCGGATTTCTCGATCCTGGAAGGTGGCTTGGCGCTCATCGTTCCTCGTGGTCCCAATCAGTTGGTGGTCGTCCTGGCATCGCGCACCAGAACCGGCTTGTCGCGATAGCTCTCGGCAAAAATCTTCTTGAGGTTTTCGATCTTCGGAATGTCGTTAAAGGCAATATAGGGCTGATTGGGGTGCAGCGTCAGGTAGTCCTGATGATAATCCTCCGCCGGATAGAAGCCTTTCATCGGCTCGATGGTGGTCACGATCGGCTTCTTGTAGACCTTCGCGGCGTTGAGCTGGGCGATGTAGTCCTCGGCGATCTTCCTGTCCTCCGCCGATGAAGTGAAAATCGCGGAGCGATATTGCGTGCCGGTGTCCGGCCCCTGGCGATTCAACTGGGTCGGGTCGTGCACCACGGAGAAATAGATCTGCAGGATCTTGCCGTAGCTGATCTTCTGCGGATCGTAGGTGATCTTCACCGCTTCGGCGTGGCCGGTGGTGCCGCTGCCGACCAGCTCGTATTTCGCCGTCGATGATGTGCCGCCGGCATAGCCGGAGACCGCCTGCACCACGCCGCTTGTGTGCTGATACACGCCCTGCACACCCCAGAAGCAGCCGCCGGCGATGACCGCGATCTTGAGACCGGTGGAGGGGGCCGCGTTATCGGTCTGCGGCGGCGGGATGATGAAAGGCTCCTCGGAGGCGAGCGAGGGCGCGACGGTGAACCATGCGAGCGCCGCCGCGCCGAGCATGGTGGCAACGAGGGTGGCGCGTTTGATGCCGGTGGTGAGCATGAAGATTCCTCTCGGGCGATGCGCGTGGCGCGGGGCGAAGCGCCGCTGCGAAAGAGCACGCCGAAGATACGCCATGCATGCCTGAGCCGTTACCGGCGGGGGCGACACAAAATTGTGAAAGCAAATGCGAGGCCGTCGAGAGCGATCGGAAAAGGCGATGCGTCACCTCGCTGCTCGCCGCAAATCGGTTTGCTTGGCGATCTTGAGGGAGCGTCGCGACACCCCGATTGACAGCCTGTCGATGATAAGAACAAATAAGGAACGATAAGAATCGGAAGCCCTGCCGCCATAACCTGTCGGCGCGCCTCATCGGTTCATTGCAAAGCGGAGACCGTCATGTTCGAGCCTGTCTGCCGGAATGATCTCGATCGCTATGAGCGCGCGGTGGACAGCGCAATCGCGGTCTGCGGCGGCGATCTGCGTGGCACCTTGCGCGCGCTCATCATCGCCAATGAATTTCTGGAGGATGAATTGCGACGGCAGATGAATGGCGGTGAGGCTGATCGGGACCAGCGCATCGTCGCCTGATGTCCGCCGTCATTTAGAGCGGCGGCATCCGCTTATGAGCGCATGAAATGACAAACGGGCCGGAGTGCATCCGGCCCGTTCGGTGATGTCGCCTGTCGTGAGAGTGGATCTTACGGGCAGGGATAGCGGTTGCCGTCATTGTTCAGATAGGTGCCCGACGCCGGATCGTAGGACCGATAACGCTGGGAGCAGTAGGCGGCGTTTTGCTGGGCCTGAGCCTGCGATGCGGCGATGGCGCCGCCGATCAGCGCGCCGGCGGCAAGACCGATGCCGACTCCCGCGGCGGTGCCGCCATAGCCGCGACGGTGGCCGTAATAGCCGCCACGATAGCCATGGCGATGACCGTAATAACGGCGGTACTGCACGTTCGTCACATCATTGCTGGCCGAGGTTGAGCCGGCAAGATAAGCCGCGGCGGTCAGCGGAGCGGATGTCGCGGGTCCGGAAAAGGTGAGGGCGGTCGCGCCGGCCAGCAGGGCAATGGCGAGAAGTCGTGCGGTTCGCATGGTGATCCTTCCGTTGCGATTCTAAGAAGGGAAAACCTAGCACATCGCGAAAAGTTCCGTCTTGCGCCCCGCTCAAACCACCACTGTGAGGCGTTTTGCCGCGCGGGTAATGCCGGTATAAAGCCACCGCTCGCGGCTGTCCTGAAACGCAAAGCTCTCATCGAACAGCACCACGTCATCCCATTGCGAACCTTGGGATTTGTGCACCGTCAGGACGTAGCCGAAGTCGAATTCGTCATACGGCCTGCGCTGCTCCCAGGGGATGTCCTCGATGCCGCCGGAAAAGCAGTCGGCGCGCACCGAGACCTTGGTCAGCCGCGCGCCGAAATCCTCGTCCGGCGTCAGGCGCATGGTGATGATGCGCGACTTCGATTGCGCGCGCGCCTTCACCCGCCAAAGCCCGCCATTGAACAGCGCCTTCTTGCGGTTGTTGCGCAGGCACACCAGCTTGTCGCCGGCCACCGGCAGCGTCTCTTCGATACCGTTCCTCTGGCGCACCCGCATGTTGTAGGCGCGGCGGGTGGCGTTGCGGCCGACCAGGATCTGGTCCGCTGCCATCACACGGTCCGGGTCGAGCGCGTCGCGCCGCACCACCTCGCTGTCGCCGAACTTGCCGATTTCCAGCGCGCGTCCCTCGCGTACCGCCATCGACATCCGCACGATCGGATCGTCCTGTGCCTGGCGATGCACTTCGGTCAGCATCGCGTCCGGCTCGGCGCTGGTGAAGAAGCCGCCGCCCTGGATCGGCGGCAACTGCGCGGGATCGCCCAGCACCAGCAGCGGGCAATCGAACGACATCAGGTCGCGGCCAAGCTCGGCATCCACCATCGAGCATTCGTCGATGATGATCAGCCTGGCCTTGGAGGCGGGCGCGTTGTCCCACAGTTCGAAGCTCGGCTGCTCCTCGCCGGATTCGCGCGTGCGGTAGATCAGCGAGTGGATGGTGGATGCGCCCTCGCAGCCCTTGTTGCGCATCACCAGCGCGGCCTTGCCGGTGAACGCGGCGTATTTCACCTCGCCGTTGACGCCTTCGGCGATATGGCGCGCCAGCGTGGTCTTTCCGGTGCCGGCATAGCCGAACAGCCGGAACACCGGTGGCGTGTTGCCACGACCCGGCTTTGCCTCCAGCCATGCGGCGACGGCGGCAAGTGCTTGATCCTGATGCGGCGTGAAAACGGTCATGAGATCTTTGCAGGAGCGGTGCGAATCGTTCGGGCCGCGCTCAGCACGGCATATCAAGCTGCGCGAAAATGTGAGAGCCCTTTGGTAAACTTCCATTCGCCATCGGGATCGCCTCATCCTATACCATGCCAATCGAGTTCCTCAGGCGAAGGGAGCGGCCCATGGAACGGATATGCCTGCAGGCGGCCATCATCTTCTGTGCGCTCGTGCTGCTCACCGTGGGACTGTCGGGCGTGCTGCTCGGCTCGAAGTTCCTGACCGGCGGCGAATCCGTGTCGGCCGACAATTTCTTCCGTTTCCTGTCCGCTATCGCCGCCGGCATGGGCGTGATGTACATCACCACGTTGCCGCGGATCGAAATCCATGGCGAGCGGATGACCACGCTGTCATTTCTGATCGTGGTCGGCGGTCTGGCGCATCTCTACGGCTTCATTCTGCGGCCGACGCCGAGCTTCGGCACGCTGATCGCGCTGGTGATGGAATTGGTCGTGGTGCCGCTCGTCTGGCTCGGCCAGCGCCGTGTCGCGCACAAGGCCGCGCGCTCTGCACAACTCGCGCCGGCCTGACGGTTCGAGCGATGCCGCGCATCATCACCGCCCGATCATGACGATGGCCAGACGCATTCTGGTGCTGGCGGTCTCGGCGTTCATCCTCGTGGTGTTCGCCACCTTCGCGATCAATCTCTATCGCAATTACAAGGCGACCAACGAGCCGGTGCCCGGCATCATTTTCGAGCGTTCGGATCGCCCGGCGCGGGTTTGAGACATGTCTGAAAACGGCAACGCCGGCGTGGATTCAATCCACGCCGGCGTTGTTGTGTGAGTTGATAGCTGTGATCAGGCGGCGGCGACACCGCGCAGCTCGCCGGAGCCGGGCGGCGGGATCGGCGCGCCGTCGCTGGCGTACTCGTTGAGCTTGTTGCGCAGCGTGCGGATCGAGATGCCGAGAATGTTGGCGGCATGGGTGCGGTTGCCGAGGCAGTGCTTCAGCGTCTCCAGGATCAGGTCGCGCTCGACATCGGCCACGGTGCGGCCGACCAGCGCGCGCGTCACCTGTTCGGCGGCGAGGGTGGCGTGGGCGACAGCCGGGGGCGTTCTGGTGAGATCGAGCCGGTCGCCGTCCGGCGACAGGATGGCGTCGGGGCCGATCTCGTCGCCCTGCGCCATCAGCACCGCGCGATGAATGGTGTTCTCGAGCTCGCGGACGTTGCCCTGCCAGCGGTTTGCGGTCAGCACCTGCCGGGCCTCGGTCGACAGCGGCCGCACCGGCACGCCGTTGGCCTGGGCGTATTTCTGCACGAAGTGCTGCGCCAGTTCGAGAATGTCCGCCGGGCGCTCGCGCAGCGGCGGAAGCTTCAGGTTGACGACGTTGAGGCGGAACAGCAGGTCCTCGCGGAAGCTGCCATCGCGTACCGCATCATTCAGATTGCGGTTGGAGGTGGCGATGATGCGGATGTCGACCGGCACCGGCTTGGTGCCGCCGACGCGGTCGATCACGCGCTCCTGGATGGCGCGCAGCAGCTTGGACTGCAGCCGCACGTCCATCTCCGAGACTTCGTCGAGCAGCAGCGTGCCGCCACTCGCTTCCTCGAACTTGCCGATGCGCCGGGCGATCGCGCCGGTGAAGGCGCCTTTCTCGTGGCCGAACAGTTCGGACTCCAGAAGATGCTCCGGAATTGCTGCGCAGTTGATCGAGATGAAGGGCTTGCGGGCGCGGGCGGAGCGGGTGTGGACGTAGCGCGCCAGCACCTCCTTGCCGGTGCCGGATTCGCCGGTGATCATCACCGACGCCTCGGAGCCGGCGATCTGCTGGGCGAGCTTGATCACCCGCGCCATCGCGTCGTCGCGGTAGATCAGGTCGCGCGAATCGTTGGCGACGGCGGCGAGGATCGCGGCGATCAATTCGGGATCGGGCGGCAGCGGGATGTATTCCTTGGCGCCGGCATGGATGGCGGCGACCGCGGCGCGGGCGTCGGTGGTGATGCCGCAGGCGACGATCGGCACATGGATGTGTTCGGCCTCGAGCCGCATCACCAGATCGCGGATATCGACGGCGACATCGACCAGCAGCAGATCGGCGCCCTTGCCGCCGCGCGCGACGCGCATCGCCTGCTACGAGT
>JAFKKO010000074.1 GCA_017305455.1 Hyphomicrobiales bacterium
GGCGCGGGTCGAGGCGGTGGATGCGAGCCCCGCGAGCGACGAGATGCTGAACCTGCGAGCGGTGGGCGAGCGTTTCTCGCTTCTTCCGACGCTTTAAGATTTATTCTTCAATTCTTTGGAATTACGTAATTATCCGACCGTCTCGACAAGGGTGGTGGTCAGGCCGAACGATATCTCGAACGCCTGGCGCAGAGCGATGTCGACGTCCTCCATTGTGGCCAGGTGGCCGAGATCGACCAGGCTGGTGACGCCGTAGCGCGGATCCTCAATGCCGCAGGGTACGATGCCGGAGAAGTGCGATAGCTCCGGTTCGACATTGATGGCGATGCCGTGCATCGACACCCAGCGTTTCAGCCGCACGCCGATCGCCGCGATCTTGTCCTCGTATCCCTCGCCTTTGTCAGGCCGCGCCACCCAGACGCCGACGCGATCTTCCCGCCGCTCGCCGCGGACGTTGAAGGCGGCGAGGGTGCGGATGATCAGTTCTTCGAGGCTGGCGACATAGGCGCGCACGTCCGGCTGCCGCCGCTTCAAATCGAGCATCAGATAGACCACCCGCTGGCCGGGGCCGTGATAGGTGAACTGTCCACCGCGCCGGGTAGCGAACACCGGAAACCGCGGATCGATCAGCCCGTCCGCTTTGGCGCTGGCACCGGAGGTGTAGAGCGGGGGGTGTTCCAGCAGCCAGACCAACTCCGGGGCGGTTCCGGCGGCAATCGCCATACTGCGCTCCTCCATCAGGGCCAGGGCGTTCTCGTAGCCGATCGGAAAAGGCGAGATTCGCCACTCCACAGCAGTGGCGTCCGTCGATTTAAATGACGATAAAACAATGTCTTGGCGGTCGTTAACCATTAGCTAACCATACCATGGTGATCTGCCGATATCATTCTTTGGTCAGTCAGGCGTGCCGTGGCAACCCTCGATAAAGTTTCCGTCGACCTGATGGTGGTGCTCGGAACCACCACCATGCCCATCCACCAGGTGCTGCGGCTCAGTCGCGGCGCCATCATCGAACTCGACGCCACCGAGCAGGACGAGGTCAAGGTGCTGGCCAACAACCTGCCGATTGCCAGCGGGGCGGTGGTCGTCAATCGCAACCGCATCGCGGTCGAAGTCAAGCAGATGCTGCCCAAGGCGGCCGGTCACAAATAGGCCGATTGCGGCCGGAATAAAGTCCCTTCAGGCGGGGGATTCGTCATCGGATCGGGATGATGGATAGTCCGCGCAAAAGGGCGACAAACCCTTGTCCCTGCATCATCGATTTGTTACATGGGCGCGCCGGCTCGCTCCGGCGACCAGTCCAAGCGCTCGTGGCGGAATTGGTAGACGCGCTGCCTTGAGGTGGCAGTGAGTAAAATCGTGGGGGTTCGAGTCCCTCCGAGCGCACCACCCCCGAAATCCGGTAATTTTCCAGACGGCTTCGGCCGGGCGCCGTACCCTGTCCTGAGGCGAGGGAACGAAGGCTGCCGGCCGGGTGGGTTTAAGGGACGGCCTCCGGGACACGAGCGATTCTGCCGGGAGACCGGCATAGATTTCCGAGCAACTCGCGATCGATCGCCCGGCGAATCTCTCCGCCGGGCGATACCGATCGTGCTCCTATCGATCGACGATACGCGGGACGCGCATCGCGAGAATGGCGGCACAGCAGACTGCGGCGGCAATCACATAGAGCGCGAGGCTGGTGCTCTGGGTTGCCTCCTTGATCAACCCGACCATGGAGGGGCTGAGGAAGCCGGCGAGATTGCCGACCGAGTTGATCATAGCGATGCCGCCGGCCGCGGCGAACCCGCCGAGGAACGCGGAGGGCAGCGACCAGAACAGCGCCAGCGCGGTGATGCAGCCCATCGTCGCCAGCGTGAGGCACGTCACCGCGATGTAGACGTTGCCGGCGAAGATGCCGGAGCCGATGAGGCCGATCATGCCGAGCAGCGCCGGCAGCATGACGTGGAGACGTCGCTTTCCTGTCGCGTCCGCGGAGCGACCCATGATCACCATGAAGATGGTTGCGGCGAGATAGGGGATCGCCGTCACCAGCCCGACCATGGTGTCGGATTTGAAGCCCGAGCTCTTGACGATGGTTGGTAGCCAGAAGCCGATGCCATAGACGCCCATCTGGATGCCGAAATAGACCAGCGACAGCAGCCACACCCGCCAGTCTGTCAGCGCGGCTTTCACCGAGTGGGCGTCATGCTGCGTGGCTTCCGCGGCCAGGTCGGCCTCGATGCGCTCGATTTCAGGGGCGGTCAGCCAGCGCGCCTGTGACGGCCGATCCGTCAGGAAGAAGTAGAGAACCACGCCGAGAATGCACGACGGCAGTGCCTCGATAATGAACAGCCATTGCCAGCCGGCCAGGCCGTGCGTGCCGTGAGACAAATCGAGGATCAGTCCGGAGATCGGGCTGCCGATCAGGCCCGAGACCGGAATGGCGGCCATGAACATCGAAATGATGCGGCCGCGTCGCTCTGCCGGGTACCAGTAGGTCAGGTAGAGAATGATGCCCGGAAAGAAACCGGCTTCCGCGACGCCGAGCAGAAAACGCAGCACGTAGAACATGGCCGGAGTGGTGATGAAGGCCATCGCCGCCGAGATGATGCCCCACGTCACCATGATGCGGGCGATCCACAGCCGCGCGCCGACACGGTGGAGGATCAGATTGCTCGGGACCTCGAAGATGAAATAGCCGATGAAGAAGATGCCGGCGCCGAGCCCGTAGACCGCTTCGCTGAGCTGCAGGTCGGAGAGCATATGAAGTTTTGCAAATCCGACATTCACGCGGTCGAGAAACGCAAAGAAGTAACATACGAACAAGAAAGGAATGATGCGTAACGTGGCCTTGCGATATCCGCTGGTAGTCGCACTCTGGTCGCCCATGCTGATTTCCTCCCTCAGTGTGCCTGGCGATATGTCTCCCTGTCGATTGTCGGCTTCCCTATGGTCACGGCTGCCGCATGAAGCGCGCACGACTGTGATGCCTGCGCGACACACGCGCAGGGCATTGGGAAGTTCTTCTTGGCCGCGCGGTGATCTGTTGAAGTAAGACAGAATCCGCGCGGCGAGCTTGCAGCGTGATTGCTTTAGAGTCGGGCGTGCGGCCGCGTGCCCGAGGCCATTCCGACGGCCACGACGAGTTCGTCCGCCAGAGGCGCGTCGGGAATGGAGAGCGAAATGGTGTGGTAGTAATTCTGGTTCTTGGCGTCGATCTTGTGAGCCATCGGCAATTCCAGCGTCAGGCCGACCGGCGAGACCTTCTGGTTGCCGACCATCCACGCCGAGCCGTTGATCGCCTTGCGGCACGGATCGCCAAACAGCACCGTATGGATGAGAGCGTTGGCGTGCTCGTATTCGCCGCCCATGCCGGCGGCGGCGGCTTTGCCGAAGGCTTCGACCTTGTCGGCGCCGCCCATGATGGCCACGGCGCGCGAGGCGAGCAGTTCACCGAGCTGCGGCGCGATCTCGTTGATCTGCGGGCTGAGATCTTCGACGTAGCCGCGGCCGGCCCAGGGATTCTTGATGACGGCTGCGACGATGACATGCCGGAACGGCTGGGGAAGGGGCCGTTGATCGGCGTAAACTTCTTCCTGAAATGCGCAGATCTTGCGGATCGATAGAGTCATAGCGCGCCCCTCCCTGGCCATGTTAATTCTATTTGTCCTCTATAGTGGACAAAGTGTCCACTTTTGTCAACGATGGTCGAAATTGCTGTGGGAAGAAGGCTGGCCTATCGGCGGCAAGGGTCCGATAAGGAGAGCGGCTACGGCATGGCGATCATGAGACATTTCAAATGACTGCGGTCCTCGCGACAAGGTTCAAGGAGCTACGGGAGGGCAGGCGCTGGTCGCTGCGGGAGGCTGCGGACAAGACCGGCGTGAGCAAGTCCATGCTGTCGAAAATCGAGCGCGGTCTGACATCTCCGACGGCGACGGTGCTGGGCAAGCTTGCGGAGGGGTTCGGCATCAGTATCTCCCAACTGGTGGGAGGCGAGCAGTCGAACGGCGACGTGGTGCGGGTGCCGTATGGCGAGCAGCCGGTATTTCTGGTTCCGACCACCGGCTTTGAGCGGCGATCTTTGTCTCCGCTTTCAATCCAGAACTCCGGTGTCGATTTCGTTGTGAATATTCTGCCGCCGGCGCAAAGCTCCGGCACCTTCCCGCCGCATCGCGCCGGTGTGGAGGAGACGCTTGCGGTCGCATCGGGCCGTCTGCGCTTGCGTCTGGGGGAGGAGAAGTACGATCTCAAGGCGGGAGACGCGATCTTCTATCGCGCCCACGTCCCTCATCGGTTTGACAATCCTTCGGACACCGAGCCGGCGGTGTTCTTCATCGTCATCAACAATGTAGGCGGCGCTGACCTGAACCCTCGCTAGCAGGCGGTTCAGTCCTCGAAGT
This sequence comes from Hyphomicrobiales bacterium, assembly GCA_017305455.1. Taxonomy (GTDB): domain Bacteria; phylum Pseudomonadota; class Alphaproteobacteria; order Rhizobiales; family Xanthobacteraceae; genus Afipia. The sequence goes on from JAFKKO010000074.1 coordinate 4,386, forward strand.
CCGCCTTGGTGATCACAATCCCGGCGTGATCGAGCAGCTTGTTGAGTTTCAGCTCGATGATGTGCGCCTGCCAGATCAGGATCGATCCGACGATGGCGATCAGCAGCGCGGCGATGTTTTCGGACAGGATGCCGACTGCGATCAGTGCGAATGTGCAGACAATGATGATGGTGCGGGTTGTCATGGTGGCATCATGGATCTTGGGCGCAACTGGACGCAGTGGGATGGTCGCCGGCGGGCCGCCCCAATAGGACAAGCGCCGTCAATGGTGGGTTCTCCCGACCGAGAGCCACTCCGCGACTGCGGTGAACAGACCGAAAAAGAAGGTGATGTAGACGATCTCGCGGGGAGCGTCGAAGACATGGGCAAGGATCGCAACGACCCAGATGGCCGCGATCGCCCACAATGCAATGGACAATGAACGAGGAAGTCTCGCCATTGCTCGTCCCCACTTTTGGGCGACGAGACCGGTCCAGTTTCACCAAAAACGCTTCCAGCGCATTTCGCCGAAGAGAAGTACCAGCCTTGGTGCCTCAAATCGCCTGAGACCACATCTCAAGCTTGTATACCAGCTAACGCCCAAGGTCTGAGCCGATCAAGCAGCTTTATTGTCGCATTTCGCGAACCCCGGCGCGGCTTGCGCATCGCGCGGGATTATCCGCCCTTCTTGTGGGGGAGCCGGGCCACCACACGGGGCCGGTGCTCCGGGAATTTAAAGACAGCAGGGGCTGGCCGAAGCAGCAGTAGCGCCGCGTCATTGTTTGAGAGCGGGTGGTGCGCCCGCAAGGCCGGCGCAGCGCGGTGCGGGCGCGCGTGAACTGCAACAATGCTGCGCGGACTGTCTCTTCTTGTCGCCGAGGGCGTTTCGAGAGTGAAGCGCACGCTCTCCGGCTTGCTCGCTGTCACGGCGGGATCGGATGGATGCAGACGCCACTGCCACGGCGCGGTCGGCGTTTTCGGCCGGCTTGGTGTCGCCGGCACGACATGGACGATGCGATAGCCGCGCGCCTTCAATTCCTTGAGGATGACCGGCAGCGCGCCTTCGGTACGGGCCTGAATGTCGTGCAGCAGCAGGATGCCGCGGCCCTTGGCTTCCAGTCGGCTCAAGGCGATGCGGGCGACCTGGGCTGCGGAAATCTTGTGCCAGTCGTCGGCGGGAAAGTCCGCGCTCCAGGCCATCAGGCCTTTGCCGGCCAGATACTCCTCGATCGCGGCCGAGGTGCGCAGGCCCGGAATCCGCACGAACGGCGCAACCTGCGCTGCGTCGCCAAGCGCGGCGACGGTAGAGGCAATGCCGTCGTCAATCTCGGTCTTGGCCTGATCGAACGGCATGCGGTTCATGCCGAGCGGGTGGTTCTGGGTGTGGGTTCCGATGGTATGACCGGCTTGCTGGACCTCGCGCAAGGTTGCCGGATAGTCGCGCGCCATCCGCCCGATGATGAAGAACGTCGCCTTCACGCATTCGGCGGCAAGCATATCCAGCACCGGCTTGGTGTGCTTGGGCAGCGGGCCGTCGTCGAAGGTCAGCACGACTTCATGATCGGCGAGCGGCAGCGTTTCCGGATATTGCATGGTGCCGATGCGCGGATGCTCGGTGGGGTCGACCACCAGCGTGCGCGAGGTGCCGAGCGCCGCCGGATTGCCAGGGCACTCGCCTGCGTCCGCGGGAAGCACATAAGCGAGCGCGAGCAAGGCAGTCAGCGCCGTGCCGCAAGCAAAGCCCCGCCGGCGGGCCGGAAGATTACGCATGAAAGAAAATCCGCATCGAGGATCGGGTGGTGAACCGTAGGATCATGGCCATGAACGGCCTCTTAACCGGCCGGCACGACATGGACGACCTTGTAGCCATTGCGTTTGAGATAGCGCAGGAAATCGGGCAACATCCGGGCAGTCTGCTGTTTGGTGTCGTGCAGCAGGATGATGCCCTTGCGCGCTTGTTCCAGCCGCGCCGTAAGTAACGCCAGTTGCTGCTCGGGCGTCATCGGGTTCCAGTCGCTGGCCCACAGGTCGGCGCCGAACACCACCATGCCGCGCCCCTCCAGTCTGGCGAGCAGCGGCGGCGTCGAGGCAAAACCGGGAAAGCGGAAGAAGCGCGTTTTGGCCGAAGGCGCATGCCCAAGCGCGGCGTCGTCGGCCGCGATGCCGCGATCGATCTCCTCCAGCGCCTTGGCTTCGCCGATCGTGTTCAGGATCCGGTGCGACCAGGTGTGATGGCCGATGCCATGGCCGGCAGCGGCGATCGCCCGGACGGTCTGCGGATTGGCCTGCGCATTCTGGCCGATCAGAAAGAAGGTGGCCCGCACGCATTCACTCGCGAGGGCGGCAAGGACTTTGCCGGTGGTGGCCGGGAAGGGGCCATCGTCGAAGGTCAGCACCACCTCATGATCGGCCAGCGGCAGGGTTGTCGGAAAGCTCTTGAGTCCGACCTGCGGGAAGGCGCGCGGATCGACCGTCAGCACCCGCGCGGTGCCGAGCGCGTCCGGCCGTGGGCATTCCGCGGCCATGGCCATGGTTCCCGACAGAGCCAGGACCGCGACGGCCAGCCTCAAACTGAACATGGGATCTCCGTAGGCGTCGTGCCGGCCTTATCGTTCCGAACGGCGGGGTGACGACTGTCGCGGCCGGCGTAATGCCGCGCTGCCCCGGACGCAATCCGGCGGCGCTAAAATTTCCGGGGTGTGTCTCGGCGGTCCCGCCGCTGAGGCGGAGGCCAGAGCGCCGATACCCCTTTACCGATCCTTAACCATGAAAGCCGACCATCGGGGCGCATTGATACGGGATCGAACATGCGGCGCTTGCGGCTGAAAGCAGACGGGCGGATTGTCGAATTGCTGGACGGGCAGGAGGCTCCGCTCGCGCCGGAGGCCGCCGCCACGGCTGCGCCGATGCCGCCGCTGCGTCCGCGCCGCGAGGCGGGCTCGGCATCGGAAGTTCGCGAACTGCGGTTGCGCTCCCGTCTGACCCAGGCTGAATTCGCCAACAAGCTTTGCGTGCCGATCGAGACCATCCGCAATTGGGAGCAGGGCAAACGCATGCCGCGTGGCCCGGCGCGCGCGCTCCTCGCCGTGATCGCGCACGACCCGGACGCGGTGTTCGCGGCGCTGGCGAGCGAACAGCCGACGCTGGACTGAGCAAGCCGCCGGGGATACGGCCCCGGCCGCAACCAAATCTCGTTTTGCCGATTGTTTCTTCTGCCGATGACTCAGGCTGGATCAATGGAGCAGGCATGCAGTTTGTCGAAGCGGGCGGCGCTTTCATTCCCTCCATCGGGCTGGGCACATCCGAACTGCGCGGCCGTGATTGCGCTCGCGTGGTCGAACAGGCCTTGCGGCTCGGCTACCGGCATATCGACACCGCGCAGATGTACGAGAACGAGCGCGATATCGGCGATGGCCTGCGCGCCTCCGGCGTGCGTCGCAACGAGGTCGTCATCACCACCAAGGTATGGACGACGCATTTCGCGCCGATGGATCTCGAACGTTCGGTGAAGGAAAGTCTCGGCCGGATGCGGATGACCGAAGTCGATCTACTGTTGCTGCACTGGCCCAACCCGCAGGTGCCGCTGGCCGAAACGCTTGGAGGATTGGCGCGGGTCAAGCAGATCGGGCTCGCCCGCCATATCGGCGTATCGAATTTCACGGTGGCGTTGATTGAGGAAGCGCTGGCGATCTCGACCGAGCCGCTGGTGTGCAACCAGGTCGAGTATCATCCCTATCTCGATCAGACCAAGGTGATCGAAGTCTGCCGCAATCACGACATGGCGTTGATCGCCTACAATCCCGTTGCGAAAGGTCGCGTCAAAACAGACCAGACATTGCAGCGGATCGGCGCGCAGTACGGCAAGTCGCCGATACAGGTCTGTCTGCGCTGGCTGGTGCAGCAGGGTGTCGCCGCAATCCCGCGTTCGTCCAAGATCGAGCATTTATCCGACAACATCGATATTTTCGACTTCGCACTCGGCGAGCAGGACATGGCGGATATCTCCGCGATGGCGACGCCGCAGGGCCGGATCACCGATTTCGGCTTCGCGCCGAAATGGGATTGAGCGGTCTGCGGCTTGAATCCTTGATGTCCGCGGTGCATTGAGGCGATCAAGGATAGCGCCTCGCCCTCGTGAGCCCTGATGTTTTTCATTCTCTCCAAGATCATCGGCTTTATCCTGACGCCGTCGAACTTTGTCGCCCTGCTGTTGCTGGCCGGCGTTGTTCTGCTGGCGACGCGGCGGCGCGCGGAAGCGGTGCGGCTGATGGCAGGCGGCATCGTCCTGCTGCTGGTCACGGGATTCTCGCCGCTCGGCAACATGCTGCTGCTGTCGCTGTCGGAACGCTTTCCGGCATGGCAAGAGAGCGGGCGCGCGCCTGATGGCATCATCGTGCTGGGCGGCGCGATCAATCCGGAATTGTCGGAGGCAAGGGGAGCGGCCGAGATCAACGCCTCCGCCGAGCGTATCACCGCGGCTGCCGAACTGGCCCGCCGCTTTCCCCATGCGCGCATCGTCCTCAGTGGCGGCAACAACAGTCTGATCAATCCGGTCTCCACCGAGGCCTTGGTGAGCAAGAGGCTGCTGGAGCGGCTCGGCGTGCCTTCCGATCGCATCGTCGAGGAAGACCGATCGCGCACCACATGGGAAAACGCCGTGTCCACGCGGGATCTGCTGCAGCCGAAACCGGGCGAACTCTGGCTGCTGGTGACCTCGGCCTATCACATGCCCCGCTCGGTGGGGGCGTTCCGTGCCGCCGGTTTCGATGTCGTGCCGTATCCGGTGGACTGGCGGACGCGCGGCTTCGCCGATGCATTCACGCCGTTCGAGACGCTGGCCGGCGGCCTGTCGCGCACCGACACCGCCGTGCATGAATGGGTCGGCCTGATTGCCTATCGCCTGACAGGCCGCGGCAGTGAATTGTTGCCGGGCCCGGTTCGTTGACCTGTGATGATGATCAATCGTGCCGCGGCAGGCCGAGCCGATAGACGCCGCGGAAATCGTTCGGATCGACCGGCTTGCCCTTGCGATAGATGATCAGGCGGCCGCTCTGCGCCAGTGTTACCGCCGTACGCCGGATCGGCGTGAGCAACGCATGCCAATCGGAGTCATGCGCGATACCATGGGCGATTTCCGGCGCACTCAGCGTTTTGCCGTCGGCACGGACCAGTTCGGCGAGGATGGCTTCATCGAGCGGAAGGGACGCGGCGGACGCATGCGAATCACAATTTGACATGCGCCCTGCATGCCGGAACGCATCGTAAGGCGCAAGCGCGCCGCCGTCACTTGATCAGAGCTTCGCGGGCGTCGGAATTGAACTGGCGGCGCCACATCACGACCACGACGGAGAGAGTGGTGACGATCAGCACCCATGGACTGATGAACCAGCCGAGATAGCCCAACGCGAACTGAAAGCCGCGCTGGCCCTGATTGAAGTGACGGCCGGCGGACTGAAACAGACGGGTGGTGCGCATGACATGTGATTGCGCTTCGGGAGTGTCGCTTTTTTCCGAGAACGGCATCGCGCCGAGCATGATCGCGACGTAGTTGAACAGCCGGTAGGACCAGGCGAATTTGAAGAAGGCGTAGATGAAGATCACCACAAGGCCGATGCACTTGACCTCCCAGAGCGCAGAGGAGGCGCGAATCTCCACCGGCAGCGTGGACAGGACGTTCACGGCTTCTTCGCTCGATCGCAGCAAGGTGAGGCTGCCGCCGATGGCAAGCAGGGTGGTCGAGGCGAAAAACGCGGTGCCGTTCTGCAGCGACGCCATGATCTGCATGTCGACCATGCGCGGGTCACGGTCGAGCGTCCGGCGCATCCAGACCTCGCGATAGATGTTCATGCGGGCACTGAGGCTCTTGCGGCCATAGGGCGAGCGTTCGAGCGCGACGACATAGAACACCCAGGCGCCAAGGAAGCAACTAATCGCGAGGATGTCCGCGTTCGAAAACATGGTCATGGGTGCGTCCGCTCGGCAATACGGTTGATGTGTCTGATGGAGGCGTGCGAGAATGCGCGATCTTGAGGAGGTGGTGTCATGGCTTTGACACTGGTTATCGGCAACAAGAATTACTCGTCATGGTCGATGCGTCCGTGGCTGGTCCTGAAGGCGAACAGCATTCCGTTCGATGAAGTCCTGATCCCGCTCTACACCGGAGAGGCCGACAAGCTCTGGATTCTCGATGTCACGCCGTCCGGCAAAGTCCCCGCGCTTCGTGACGGCGACATCACGGTATGGGATTCGCTTGCGATCATCGAGTATCTTGCCGAGCGATATCCCGACGCGCATGTGTGGCCGGATGATGGCGCGGCGCGTGCCCATGCCCGTGCGGTGAGTGCAGAGATGCATGGCGGTTTCGGTCCGCTGCGCCGCGAATGCGGGATGAACCTGCATCGCCCCATTCGCGCCAAGACCCTGTCGGCGGAGGCGCAGGCCGATATCGCGCGGGTGCAGCAGATCTGGACCGACTGCCGCAAACGCTATGGCGCGCTGGGGCCGTATCTGTTCGGGCGCTTCAGCGCGGCGGATGCAATGTATGCGCCAGTGGTCCACCGCTTCCGGACCTATGCCATCGAGGTCGGTCCGGTGGTCCGCGACTACATGGAAGTGATGCTGATGCATCCGGCGGTGGCCGAATGGACGCGGGAAGGGCTTGCCGAGACGCTGGTGATCGAACGATTCGAGACCGACGAGGTGGTCTGAGAGGGGCGGGCGGATTTGTCTTGTCCCCCCTCAATAAGATATTGATATTATTTAATATTTTTAAAAATCAGATTTTTGACCGTCTTTGTTGCAGCGCAACCGGATTTTCCGAAAATGGGTCGTTTCCTGGTCCCGGAAGCAGGTTCATCATACTGAAAAACCTGCAAAATCCGAGTATTTGCCATGCAGCGGTTTAGCTGGCCAAAAAGGCTCTGGTATGCTAAGAAATTTGAAGGCGTCAGCTCGCAGCCGTGCCCTGAAGACATGGCGTGGGCGTTCTCTGTATTGCGTAAATGGAGCAGGGTGTTGAAGCACAAATTCGTCGTCGGCGAGACGGTCTATTTCACCGCCAGCAATGTGGCGCGTCCTGCGGCCAGCGGAACCTATGAGGTGATCCGTTTGCTGCCGACCGATGGGGACGATTGCCAGTACCGGATCAAGAGTTCGACCGAAGCATTTGAGCGGGTTGCCAAGGAAAGCCAGCTCGTTACCGCATAAAGCTATCCGGGTTGCGGCAACGCGGCCCTATCGGTTCCGGCCTGAAGGACAGCGCGCATGAACCGGGCTTGGACTGCCTCCTTTTCCGATATCTGGCATTCGCCGAATTTTCCGATGTGGCTTACGATCGTCGCGGCGGTGCTGTTCGCTGTGATCCTCCTCGTCACGTTGTTTCGCGCTGAAAAATCCGCCGCCAATGGTGCGCTGACCGTCATCACGCTGCTTGCCGTCGGCATTGCGGCGGCTGCAATGGTTCGTGCCGAATTCGGCCGCGACGGTCATCCGGTCCAGGCTGCGGCATTGCTGCCGGCATTGTCGTGTCTCGATGAACTCGCCGGAGAGACGGTCGAGACGGCGTGTGAGAAGGCCGTATTTGCCTCGGCCGATTCGACTGCGGCCGCGGTGTCCCATGCGGCTCGCCAGATCACGAGCCTGGCTGGCTTCGGCAGCGCCGCCGCGGCGGACGAGGTGATGACCCCGGATTTACAGGCGTTACGCCGCGCCATCGAACGCGACCGCTTCGGATTGATCGCTCACGTGCTGACGACGCGGGACGGCTGCACGCTGTCGGAGTGCGGCTTCTTCAAATCGCTGACCAATACCGCGCAGATTTCCATCAACATGAGCGAAAAGCTTTATGACGGTCTGGTCGGCCGCTACGCGCAGTCATGGGGGGCGCCTGCGGCTTCGCATGTTCCGGCGACGGCCGCGCTTGCACCTGTCACCGTCCCCGGGATCCCTCCCGGCGCG
>JAFKKO010000075.1 GCA_017305455.1 Hyphomicrobiales bacterium
GGCGAACTGTTCGGCCGCATCGAGGCGATGCTGTCGATCCCGCGCAACACGCTGAAGATCGGCATCATGGACGAGGAGCGCCGCACCACGGTCAACCTCAAGGCCGGCATCCAGCAGGTGCCGGACCGCGTGTTCTTCATCAACACCGGATTCCTCGACCGCACCGGCGATGAGATCCACACCTCGATGGAAGCCGGCCCGCTGCTCCGCAAGGGCGACATGAAGTCGACGGCCTGGATCAAGGCCTATGAGGACTGGAACGTCGACAACGGTCTGGCCTGCGGCCTGCCCGGACATGCCCAGATCGGCAAGGGCATGTGGGCCGCGCCCGACAAGATGGCCGACATGCTGGTGCAGAAGATCGGCCATCCGCGCGCCGGGGCTGCGACCGCATGGGTGCCTTCGCCGACCGCGGCGACGCTGCACGCGCTGCATTATCATCAGGTCGATGTCGCCGAGCGCCAGCGCGAACTGCGCAGCCGCGCCCGCGCCAAGCTGTCGGACCTTTTGACCATTCCGCTGTCGAACTCGAACTGGTCGCCGGACGACGTCAAGGAAGAGATCGACAACAACTGCCAGGGCATCCTCGGCTATGTGGTGCGCTGGCTCGATCAGGGCATCGGCTGCTCGAAGGTGCCGGACATCCACGATATCGGCCTGATGGAAGACCGCGCCACGCTGCGCATCTCCAGCCAGCATCTGGCCAACTGGCTGCATCACGGCGTCGTCACCCACGAGCAGGTGATGGAGTCGCTCAAGCGCATGGCCACCGTGGTCGATCGCCAGAACGCCGGCGATCCGCTGTACCGGCCGATGTCTCCCGGCTTCGACGGCATCGCCTTCCAGGCCGCCTGCGACCTCGTGTTCAAGGGTCGCGAGCAACCCAACGGCTACACCGAGTTCATCCTCCACGCCCGGCGACGCGAGGTGAAGGACAACGAATTGCAGCGCAAGGCATCCTGACCGGCGCTAACGCCGCCGGCAGCCACAAGCCGGCAACAACCCGACATGAAAATCCCGGCTGGAGAACTCCAGCCGGGATTTTTGTTCGCCGGCCCGGCGGGCGCAAGGCGCGCAATGCCGGAAGAGGGAAATGCCGGATCGCTATTCGGCATCCGGCGTCTGATCGGGATGGCCGCGCCGCGCCAGCAGGCCGATCGCAACGCCGCCGATCGCAAGCAGCGGAATGAGCCGGCGAAAGCCGATGGTGCGGATCGCCTGCAATCCGACCGCCAGCACCATGGGATCGGTCAGCGTCGCCTGCATCGAGGACTTCGCCGCCTGTGCGCGGCGCACCGCTTCCTCGCGCCTGGCCTGCTTTCTCTTCACCGCATAGCCGATCACGCCGACAATGCCGGCGAGCAGGAAGACGCTGGCGCCGGCAAGGCAGGCTTCCAGCAGGCCGTAGTGCTGCAACACATAGACGAACGCCGCCGCACACAGAAATGCGACGGCGATGAAAAGACAGAACGCAACCGCAACCGCCAGAGACGCCAGACGCACGAGTGAATCGGCGCTGCCCCTGAGATCGTCGATCAGCTTCTGCAACATCGGGAAAAGCCCTCGGAGAAAAAATCAGGAAAGTAGGACATCGAAGGTAGAAAAGCGGACGTGAGGCACTGGGACGCGCGATCGGTGGGGACCGAACGCGCAAGTCAAAGACAGGAAGCCTGCAGCCGCCAACCCTTAACGTCGCCAGCCTTTAACCCCGCCAGCCTTAACGCCGCCAAGTGACGCCGATCAGGAAACCAAGGCCAAGCGCGAGCCCGATGGCGGCAAGCGGCCGCTCGTGGATCGCGTCCTCCAGCGTATCCTCCAGGGTCGCCGCGGCGTCCTGTGCCGCATTGAGCGCGGCGGAGCCGCGTTCGCTGGCGTCTTCGACGAGAGAATCGACATTGGCGCGCGCCTGCCGGTAGCCCTTGCGCGCCCGCTTGCGCGCGGTGCCGGCGAACTCCTCAAGCGCATCGGAAATCTGTTCGGTCAGGGCTGAAATATCGTTCTTCACGGCTTCGACATCCTTCTGAAGGCGTTCATAGGTGGCTTTGTCTGTCATCTGTTTCATTGCGTCTTCGCCATCGCTGCTCGACATCGAGAGCTCCAAAATGCGGGATTGCGTGCACTGCCAACGCCGCAGCGCCGCTGAAGTTCCATCCGCGCTAGTCGTCGGGAATTTGCGGTTCGTCCGGCGGAGCGAGGTGTTCGCGCACGATCAGGCCGACGATCAGCAAAGGCGAGGACAGGAAGGCGCCCATCGGCCCCCACAGCCAGGTCCAGAACGCCAATGCGATGAAGACCGCCAGCGCATTGAGCGCGAGCCGGCGGCCGATGATCGCGGGGGTGATGAAATGGCCTTCGAGGAAGGCGACGACCATGAAGCCGAGCGGGGCGGCGAGACCGAGGATCAGCGTTTTGGATGTGATGATGCCGACCGCCAGCAGCACCACGAACATGAAGATCGGACCGATGATCGGAATGAAATTCAGCGCCGCCGCCAGCGCGCCGAGGCCGGCGGGACTCGGCGTGCCGGCCGCCGCGCAGACGAGGCCGGTGGCGACGCCGACGCCGAGATTGATCATTGTCACGGTCAGCAGATAGCCGCCGAGATGGGTTTCGATGGCGTTGAGGATGCGCAGTGTGCGCAGCCGCGACTCGTGGTTCGGGAAGGTCATGATCAGAGCGCGGCGCAGGTCCGGCCAGCTTGCGATGAACAGCACCAGCACCGCGAGAAACAGCAACAGTTCGGCGAAGGTCGGCGACAGGAATTCCAGCGTCGGCTGCACCCAGGAGATCTTCGGCAGTTCGAAGGACGATGCCGCGCCCGGCGTCTCGCCGAGCAACGCCTGCAACTGATGCCAGAGCGCGAGCGGCCGGTCGAACACATGCATCTTGTCGCGCAGGATGGCGCCAAGCTCGGGCAGACGGTTGGTCCATTCCATCAGCGGCGCGGCGAACAGGCTGATCATGAAAGCGACGCCGGCGAAGGTGGCGGCGACGATCAGCACCGCCGAGACCGGGCGCGGGATGCGGTAGCTTTCCATAAATTTGGCGGCGGGCGAGAGCATGGTGCCGACGATTATCGCGGTCACCACCGGCAGAAAGAATGCGTGCGCGACATAGAGCACCGCGACGACGGCGATCACCAGCAGGCCGACCAGCGAGAAAGCGACCACTTCGCTGCGCCGGATCAGCGGCGGCTGTTCGGCGCTGGTGCTCAGCAGCGGCTGGCCTTCCATCGCCTCGGCGCGGCGTGGATCGCTGCGCGCGCGTTCGTCACCCGCCTGCCCGCCACTGACCTGCCCGACCACTGTTGTACGCATCTGGCACCCCATGGCTGTGCCGGATGCGGCCGGCGCAGCGATCAATGCGCATGCTTGCACAACGGTTCCATCGCGGCGTCATCATTGCCGCCGGCTCTTGACATCGCACAATTTTATCAAGCTTCGGCGGAACTGCTTCGGCCTCTGGCGTGTTTGTTTGCCGGCGCGCATCACCCGATGCGGCGACAGGGCGGGATTCGGTCATGCGTAAAATGATCCGCAAAGCCACAGGTGCAGGCTGCTTTTGTGCAACATCCGCCAACGCGGCCTCCGCCGCATCGGCGTCCCGTCTGAAAACAATTCTGATCGCCGGCGCCGTCATCCTCGCACCGGCGCTATGTGCCACCAGCGCATCGGCGCAAATGCTTGATCGTCAGGTGCTCGGCTATGCCGATCCGTCCGCGTCGCATGACTGGAATGAGGAGGCGTTGTCCGCGCCGCGCGTCGCCACGCCGGACAGCGACAGTGCGGATATGATGCCGGCGCGCTTGCGGCGCAGCCTGGTGACATTCCCGACCCGCGAGGCGCCGGGCACCATCGTGATCGATACCCGCAACACCCAGCTTTATTACGTGCTCGGCGACAACCGCGCGATCCGCTACGGCGTCGGCGTGGGCCGCGAGGGCTTCACCTGGTCGGGCGTGCAGACCGTGGCGCGCAAGGCGGAGTGGCCGGACTGGACCCCGCCGCCCGAGATGATCGCGCGCCAGCCTTATTTGCCGCGCTTTGTCGCCGGTGGGCCGGGCAATCCGCTCGGCGCGGCGGCGATGTATCTCGGCCACAGCGCCTATCGCATCCACGGCACCAACGATCCCTCGACCATCGGCAAATTCGTTTCCTCCGGCTGCATCCGCCTCACCAATGAGGACGTCAAGGATCTGTTCGGTCGCGTCCGCGTCGGCGCCAAGGTGATCGTGCTGCCGAAAAGCGGGCCGGGCATCGGATCGGTCCAAGTTGACAACAATTCTCTGTCGCCGCGAAAGCGCGCGGCAACCACCGCAGCGCATCGGGTTTGAGCCTTGCGGCCATAGCCTGCGAGGCTGAGGCATCGAACGCGCGAGCGTGACAGAACGACGGATCGAGGACGGCACGATGGGTTCGGCATGGAAACGGACTGTGACGGCAACAGCGGCGCTGGCGCTGCTCGCCGGCATTTGCGGCCCGCAGGCCGAAGCACGCGACTTCCTCTCGGAATTGTTCGGCGGCTTTGCGATGCCATCCGCGCCGCCGCCGCTGCCGTCCTTCGTGCCCGGCTTCGGGGGACCGCATGAAGATGGCCCGCCCGCGCCCCGCGCCACAGGCCCGGCGATGGCCTATTGCGTGCGTACCTGCGACGGCCGCTATTTCCCGCTGGCCAACACCGGCGGCCAGAGCCGCGCTGCCACCTGCAAGAGCTTCTGCCCGGCGAGCGAGACCCGCGTATTTGTCGGCAGCGGCATCGACAACGCTTCGGCGATGGACAATGGCAAGTCCTATGCGTCGATGCCGAATGCCTTCCGCTACCGCACCGAACTGGTCAGCGGCTGCACCTGTAACGGCAAGGATCCGGGCGGCCTTGCGCATATCGACATCGAGAACGATCCGACGCTGCGCAAGGGCGATCTGGTCGCCACCTCCAGCGGCGCGCTGATCAAGGCTGGCACCGCGCAGCGCAGCGCCTCCTCGGCTCCGGTGCATGCCCGCGCACCGCATGCGCGCTTCAGCCGCGTGCCGGTGATGGCAGCGGAATAAGGCCCCGCGTTCCTCAAATGGAACTCACCGCCCTTCGCGACGTTGTTTGAGCATCGGCGGCGCGCGTCCGCCAGACCATTTCGAGGTGAACATGTCCTTGCTGATCAGCATTCTGATCACGTTCGTCGTGATCATTCTGGTTCTTTATCTCGTTAACATCCTGCCGATCGAAGGCCGCGCCAAGCAGATCATCCGCATCGTCGTCATCATCATCGGCATCCTGTCGCTGCTGAAATATCTCGCGGTATTCTGAGGCTGGCTGAAAAAGGGCCGTCCCGGCGCAGGCCGGGACAATGTGAGAATGTCGCTCGCTCCTCACCCTAAGAGAGGCGCCATCTTCTCCCTCTCCCAGCAGACGGGAGAGGGAGAAAACAGCACACATGGAAAAATCGCGCCGGCAATGTGCCGGCGCGATCCGTGTTCAATTCATCCGTGTTCGATTCAACCGTCGTCTTGTCAGGTGATGCAGCGCACCGGCTGCAACTGCTTGGCCACCGTGGTCAGCATGCTGACCGCCGGCTCGCAGGCGATGGTCCGGCGCGTGGTGACGCTGCCGGGGGCGGACGCGGCGGGCGGCGAAGGCGGCGCGGACATCTGGCCGACCGGCATCCGCATCATCACCGAGGTATCCGGCAGACCGGTGAGACGAAACGACAGCGTGACGAAATCCGCTTGTGCCTGTCCGGGCGCGCCGGCGCGATCGGCCTTGGCGGTCCGGTTGACGTTGACGACGCTGGCCTGAATCATCCCCGACGGCGTCGCCGAGGCGAGATGTTTCGGACCGAGCAGATCGTTGCCCGCGACGTTTTCCAGATGGGCCGCACCCAGTGCCAGAGTCGCGGCGAGTGCGCCGAGCAGTCCTGAAGCAAGCTGAATCATTGTCCACGGCCTCACGCAAAGAGCACCGCGCAGATAACGGATGTGCCGCCCCTTCGTTCCGGCGCAGCCCCATCACTCAAAGGTGAGTCTGCCGGATCAGCCGGATGGGGGATATGCCCACTGAAAAAACAAAAGCCCGGACCTTGCGGTCCGGGCTCTGCTTGAATGAAAGGCGCAGGATCAGGACGCTTTCTTCTGATTGCGGTTGCGCGAATTGCGCTGGAAAAACAGCGCCTGGCTCGCCACCGCCGACACCATGGCCGGCTGGAACGGTTTGGAGATCAGGAACGCCGGCTCCGGACGCTCGCCGGTCAAAAAGCGCTCCGGATAGGCGGTGATGAACACCACCGGCACCTCGAACGTGCGCAACAGCTCGTTCACCGCGTCGAGACCGGACGAGCCGTCGGCAAGCTGGATGTCGGCGAGGATCAGGCCGGGCTGCTTGGTCTTGGCCAACGCCAGCGCGTCGGTGTGAGTGCGCGCGACGCCGATGACATGATGGCCGAGATTCTTCACCAAGCTTTCAATATCCATGGCGATGAAAGTCTCGTCCTCGATGATCAACACATCGGTCGCGATCTCGGCGGCAAGCTCGCGGCCCGCGGCGTCGGTCAGCGCGCGCACTTCGGTCACGTTGGTGTCGAGGATGAAGGCGACTTCCTCCTCGGAGAATCCTTCGAGCGAGAGCAGCAGGAATGCCTGCCGCGCCAGCGGCGTGATGTTGGTCAGTCGCCGCTCGGCGGCAGGCGCAGCCGGTTCGCCGTCATCGTTGATCGACACCGAATTCCAGATCTTGGTGAAAAGCCGGAATAATCCGACGCGGGCGCCGTAGCGCTCGTCAAGCAGGGTTTGGTCCTGCAGTAACGCCTCCAGCATCGCGGCGACATAGGCATCGCCCGAGGTCTGGTTGCCCGTCAGGGCGCGGGCATAACGGCGAAGCAGCGGCAGGTGTTCAGCAACGAGCTGAGATCGTGACATTCCCCCTCCAATCGATGGTTCGGTGCTCTGGTCGATTCGAGCCTGGATGTTCGAGCCGGCAGTATCTTCCCTAAAGCACGCGATAATCTACTCACGACGACGCGAAAAGTTCCCAGAAGTTCTGGAACTTTTCCGGGCTCCCGCGCATTAGGTTTCGGATGCTGGCCACAGCAGACCGGGCGTAACGAGAAAAAAGATGAGCAATATGAACGATTTGCTTCGTGGGAAGTGGATAAGACCATGAACGAGACGAAACCTCCCGCCATCAAGCCCGGTCCCGGATCGGGCAAGCCGGGTGGTCTGAATGCAGAAATTCAGGCCAGGATCGGCCATCAGTTGCGCGCCATGTATGACGACGTCGTCAAACAGGGCATTCCGGACCGTTTTGCGGACCTGCTGCGCCGACTCGATACGCCGGAGGCCGCAGCCGCCGAGGTAGCCAGTCAGGGGACAGCTCAGAAAAGCAGCGGGAGGGACTGATGCCTCTCACAGACTCTCTTCGGGATGACATTCTGGCGGCGGTGCCGAGTTTGCGCGCGTTCGCGATCTCGCTGAGCGGCAAGAGCGATCGTGCTGACGATCTCGTGCAGGAAACACTGCTGCGTGCGCTCGCCAACATCGACTCCTTCCAGCCGGGCTCGAATCTGTCGGCGTGGCTGTTCACGATCCTGCGCAACCTGTTCCGCTCGGACTATCGCAAGCGGCGGCGCGAGGTCGAGGACGCCGAGGGCAGCTATTCCAAGACCCTCAAGTCGCAGCCGGCGCAAAGCTCGCATCTGGAGTTCGAGGAATTCCGCACGGCGCTCGACAAGCTTCCGCAGGACCAGCGCGAAGCGCTGATCCTGGTCGGCGCCTCGGGATTCTCCTACGAGGATGCGGCGGCGATCTGCGGCTGCGCGGTCGGCACCATCAAGAGCCGCGTCAACCGCGCCCGCTCGAAACTGAGCGCGATGCTCTATGTCGAGGGCGCCGAGGATTTCGGACCGGACTCCACCGTCCGCGCCGTAATCGGCAGCAGCGGCAACTGACGCCCGTTGCGCCGGCGAGCGCCGCCGGCGGCGGCCGCAAACCTTTGTCGTCCCGGCGCAGGCCGGGACGACCCATAATCTCTGTGGAAACTTGATTCCTGTCGAAGCTTGATCCCGTCGAAGCTTGGAAACAACAGGTTCGGCGCTTCTCTCGCGAGGCCCGTGGTGATGGGTCCCCGGCGCAGGCCGGGACGACCCGTTTAATTCACCTCAATCGCTGCCAAGATGTCAGGCGCGGCGCATGATCTTGGTGGTGCGGGTCAGTTCGTTCTCGTCCACCACGGTCGCCATCGGCGCCGTCAGTTCGTAGACATAGCTCACATCGGTGAAATAGCGCTTCGAGGTGCCGCCGAGCGCCTCCGGCGCGACGCGATCCAGCAGCACGATGCCGAATTCGCTGTCCGGCCGCCGCGTCGCCGTGCTGGTGTTGAACTCCTCCCAGCGAAAATGGAAAATCGTGTCCGATCCCTCGCCGCTCACGGTCCAGTGCGCGACGATGTGCGGGTGCTTGCCGACCAGCGACAGACCCTCGTCGGAATGCGAGGCGAGTTCGAAAAACAACAGCGACAGGCTCTGCGCCGCGCGCGCGCTCACCGTGATGTCGGGACCGTCGACGGCGATGCGGTCGGCATGCGGGATCGAGCGCGCCTCGAACAGGCCCTTGAGCTTGACGCCCTGCCACTGGCTGTCGCTGAGCAGCGTCACCACGTTCGACATCGCATGGATGCGACCGATCAACAGATCGCGCGCGCTGTCGAGATCGGAGCCGTGGCGCAGCGTTCGCGTCACGATCGACTGGATCACCGCGAGAATGTTCTTCACCCGGTGATTGAGCTCGTCGATCACCGCGGTGAGCCGGCGCTCGAAGCCGATCCGCGCCTGGATTTCGCGGCTGAGACGAACGTTGTTGTAAGCCACATAGCCGAACAGGCCGCACAGCGCCGTGGTCAATCCGAGGCCGATCGCCAGAACCACAAGACCGAGATCGCCGGCGCGCGAAGTCGAGTTCGGCTTGGCGTAATATTTCAAGGTCCAGTCGCGGCCGCCGAACGACACCTTGCGCAGGAACGGCACCCAGCCCGACACCGGCGTCGCCGTCACGGTCTCGCCATTGCCGTTGACGGCAAGCTCGCCGCCGCCGGGACGCGGATCGGCCAGCGTCACGTTGAACAGCGACATCTCGTCATTGCCAAGCATCAGCGGAGCCAGACGGTAGGAAATGGTGATGAAGCCGGCCACGGTCTGGCTGTTCTCCTTCATCACCGGCGCGGCGAGGACCACTCCGATCTGGCGCGGATCACCGAACAGCGCGATCGGATTGGAGGAGACCGGCGCGCCGTGCTCGAGCGCCTCGCGCAGCATCGGCCCGACCACCGGATGGTTGTCGAGGATGCGGCCGGGAAAGATCAAAGTCCCCTGATTCTGCGGTTCGACATCCATCACGATGTCGGCGGGCGCGTGGATCGCGGCAAGATCGACGGGGGAATCATCAAAGCTGCGGATTGTCGGGCGCGGAAATCCGGCCCGTTTCAGTTCGGTTTGCAGCGCACTGAAATCCTGCGGCGGCACGCGAGCGATCCAGCTTGCGACCACGAAGTCGGTCTTGAACGCATAGATCGAGGCGCGCAGCGGCTGCAGCGCGTTGGCGGACGCCACGGTCGAGGGACGGAAGATGCCGACCGCGACGCGGGCAAGCAGTTCGCGCTCGCCGAGCCGTTCCTGAACGAGATTGGCATGAATGTCGATTTCGCGGGTCAGCGCGCTGCGATCGAGCATCGATTCCTGATCGTAGACCCGCATCGCCGCGAGACCCGAGATAAGGGCTCCGACGAGACCCAGAACGGCAATGAAAAGACCAACCCGAAGCACGCGCCTACTCGAAAATGACAGGAAGGAAGGAAAGGAAATGGCGTCTCATCAAACGGATGGGGCCGCCAAAGGGCGTACCAAGGGGATCAGCCGCAAGACCCGTCATCGGCGGATAAATATCATCTGCATCGGCGAACCTATCTCCAACGATTAAGAAAGACCAAGACGTCAGGCCCCGAATTTGTTCCACGGGGTAAACGCTGCGGCCGCGGCCGGGTGCTTTCGCGCCGCGCTGCCCGGTATCGGTCGGGGCACCACATCCGGCCTGCGATCCATTCCGCGCGACCGGCATGCCGCGCGACCGGCATGGCCAGCCGCCTTGCGGGCCGTTTCCGTCCGCCCCCGGCTTGCCGCAGTAACCATCTGGAATTCCTCTGTTTTCCAGTGGCGGACGCTATCCAACGCGCCAGCGCCACAGCCGTTCCGCCGCCGCCTGCGCCATTTCCGGCTCCCCCAGCCCATGGTGAATGCTGCGGGGCGGACCGCGAAAGCCCGCGGTGGGGACCAGATGCCCGCGCATTTCATCTTGAAAGCGCCGCCTTCTTGCTTCATAGCTTCGCCGCGACCTTGAGAATCGTCAGGTCCCTGCGAGCCGCGTGTTCTGATGCCGATGAAACGGTTTCTGGCTTGCCTTTTCAGCTAACCGACATCGACGCCCCAAACACGCGGGTGTCTCCGACACCCGGCCGCACCCGATCACCGGGCGCGAGCCATGACTCATAGGAAGATCCTCTTTTGACCTCTTTTCAGGATTTCGGCCTCGCCGATCCCATTTCGCGTGCCCTCAAGGAAGAAAACTATCACACGCCCACCCCGATCCAGGCCCAGGCGATTCCGATCGTCATCACCGGCCGCGACCTGATCGGCATCGCCCAGACCGGCACCGGCAAGACCGCCTCGTTCGCGCTGCCCATTCTCCACCGCCTGCTCGAGAACCGCACCAAGCCGCAGTCCAAGACCTGCCGCGTGCTGGTGCTGAGCCCGACCCGCGAATTGTCGGGGCAGATTCTCGACAGCTTCAACGCCTATGGCCGCCACATCCGCCTGAGTTCGACCCTTGCCATCGGCGGCGTGCCGATGGGCCGTCAGGTCCGCGCCATGATGCCGGGCGTGGAAGTTCTTGTCGCGACCCCGGGCCGCCTGCTCGACCTCGTGCAGGGCAACGCCCTCAAGCTCAACCAGGTCGAGTTTCTGGTGCTTGACGAAGCCGACCGCATGCTCGACATGGGCTTCATCAACGACATCCGCAAAATCGTCGCCAAGCTGCCCGTGAAACGCCAGACCCTGTTTTTCTCGGCCACCATGCCGAAGGATATCGCCGACCTCGCCGAGCACATGCTGCGCGATCCGGCGCGGGTCGCGGTCACGCCGGTGTCCTCGACGGTGGAGCGCATCACCCAGCGCGTGATCCAGGTCGATCACACCGCCAAGCCCGCGGTGCTCGCCGAACTGTTGCGCAACGAGCCGGTCAACCGCGCGCTGGTGTTCACCCGCACCAAGCACGGCGCCGACAAGGTGGTGAAGGGTCTCGTCAAGGCCGGCATCGCCGCCGAGGCGATCCACGGCAACAAGTCGCAGAACCATCGCGAGCGCGTGCTCGCCGCCTTCCGCAACGGCGACATCCGCACCCTGATCGCGACCGACATCGCCGCCCGCGGCATCGACGTCGACGGCATCACCCATGTCATCAACTTCGATCTCACCAACATCCCCGAGACCTACGTGCATCGCATCGGCCGCACCGCGCGCGCCGGCGCCGACGGCACCGCGATCTCGCTGGTGGCTGGCGAGGAGAACACCTATCTGCGCGACATCGAGAAGCTGATCCGCATCTCGCTGCCACGCGAGGACCGCCGCACGCCGGGCCATGCCCGCGCCGCCGCGCCCGCATCGGCGCCTGCGCAGCAGCGCAGCGCGCGCGGGCCGCACGGTCATCCGGCGCGCGGACAGGACGGCGCTCCTTCCGCCAAGGGACCGCGCCGCCGGCGCCGTCCCGGCGGCGGCGCCGCGCAGGGCCACCGGCACGACAACAACGGCCATGGCGCCAGCCACAATGGCGGCCAGAAAGCCAGCCACGGCCGGCACGAACAGACCCGGACTTCGCAGGGCAAGGCCGACGGAATTTCCGGCGTGGCCTTCCTCCATCGCGAAAGCCGCCATTCACACCCCGTATCGCAACCCAAGCGCAATCAGCGTCCGCAACGCTAAACGCAAGACGTCCTGGAGAGACAGATGGCTAAAGAAGAGCTGATCCAGTTCGAAGGACTGGTGACCGAAATTCTTCCCGATGCCCGCTATCGAGTGCAGCTCGATGCCGGGCATGAAATCGTGGCCTACACGGCCGGCAAGATGAAGAAG
>JAFKKO010000076.1 GCA_017305455.1 Hyphomicrobiales bacterium
ACGAACACCAGCACGCCCCACAGCACCGGATCGACGTTGAAGTGCTTGAGCATCGGCAGGAAGATCGGCACGAAGATCACGATGATCTCGGTCCACTCCAGCGGCCAGCCGAGGATGAAGATGATCACCTGCGACAGGATCATGAACTGGACCGGCGTCAGGTTGAGCGACAGCACCCAGCTTTCCAGCAGAGCCTGACCGCCCAGCAACGCGAACACCGCCGAGAACAGCGCCGAGCCGACGAACAGCCAGCACACCATCGCGGTGGTCTTGGCCGTCAGGTACACGGCTTCCTGCGTCCGCTTCCATGTCAGCGTGCCGGCATGGATCGCGAGCAGGAACGCGCCTGCCGCGCCCACCGCCGCCGATTCCGTCGCCGTCGTGATGCCGAACAGGATCACCGCCAGCACGACGAAGGTCAGGATGCTGAGCGGCATCACCGACGAGATCAGCATGCGCAGGACCTCGAACTGCTCTCCCTCCATACCCCAGTAATAATAAAGCAGCAGAAGAAGGCCGACGCCGACGGCGAACGCGAAGTACATATAGAAGTCGTGCGATGGTCCCGTCGCTGCCTGGGTCGTCGCAGCACCCGCAAGGTCCGCGTTGCCCATCTGCTGCAGCGGTTCGCCGCCGGCGAACTCTTCGCCGCCGCCCCCGCCGCCGCCGCCAAGCTCCTGCAGCGGCTCGTCGGCCGTCTGCTGGCCCGACGCGCCGGAGCCGAGTTGCTGCGAGATCGTTGTGGTCGGCTGCGGCGCATCCGCCTGCGGATGGATCACCACATACCACCACACGCCCCACAACGTTCCCGCCACCAGCAGCAGCGGCGTCAGCGCGAAAGCAACGCTCTTGAGCAGCATGCCGTAGGTCACGCGCACGCCATCGGCTGAAATGCGGAGCGCCCGCGCCGGCGCCAGCATCGCGGCCAACAGGGCCGGAAGCAGCTTGCGGCCGTAAGAGTTCTGCAACTCGCGAACCCAGCCGGAAACCGGAACGCGGGTTTCGCTTTCCGGCAGCTTCGGCGCGATCTTCGGATCGAGCATCGCCCAGCCGATGATGTAGACGAGATAGAGGAAGGCGAGGAAGAAGCTCGGGAACATCGCCGCGGCGTAGAGCTTGACGATCGATTGCCCCGCCACCGCCGCGTAGACGATGATCATCACCGAGGGCGGAATCAGAATGCCGAGCGTGCCGCCGGCGGTAATGACGCCGGCCGCGAGCTTCACGTTATAGCCCGCTTTGAGCATCGGGTTGAACGCGATCACACCCATCAGCACCACCACCGCGCCGACGAGGCCGGAGGCGATGCCCCAGAACGTGCAGACGATCATCGAGGCGACCGCGAGCGAGGCGGGCACGCCGCGGAAGGCGAGCTGGATCGAGTGGAACATCTTGTCCACCAGCGCGCCGCGTTCCATCACATATCCCATTAAGACGAAAAGCGGGATCGAGATCAGAACGTCGTTGGTCATCGCACCATAGGTGCGTTGAACCATCAGTTCGAAGATCAGGTTATCGGTCCAGAGCTGCCCCGACTGGTGGTAGGCAAAGAAACCGAAGAACATGCCGAGTCCCATCAGCGTGAACGCTGTCGGGAAACCCATGATGATGACAACGACGATCAGGCCGAGCATCAAGAGCCCGAGTGCGGGATCGCTCATAGCGTGGATGCTCCCCCCATGCCGCGCTGACGCGCCGCTTCGTCAATATTCTGCGCATTCTCGATGGCGATCTTGCGCGCCTCCTCGTCGACGAACTCGCTCTGCGAGAGCTGGCCCTCGACTACGTCGATCTCGTTGACGTCCTCGAGTCGCGACGGCCATTCGCCGGTCCGCAGACAGATCACGCAGCGCGTGATCTCCGCCGCACCCTGCAGCAGCAGCAGCAGTCCCGCGATCGGAATCATGGCCTTGAAGTGATAGACCGGAGGCCCGTCGGCCGTGACGTTGGAGTGCTCGTTGATGTGCCATGAATCGGCGGCATAACCCCAGCCGGCATAGGCGAGCGCGATGATGCCGGGCAGGAAGAAGATGATGTACAGCCCCAGGTCGAGCGTCGCCTGCGTGCGCGGCCGCATCGAACTGTAGAGGAAGTCGCCGCGGACGTGACCGTTCTGGGCGAGCGTGTAGGCGCCGCACAGCATGAAGGACGTGCCGTACAGCATGTTCGAGGCGTCGAAGATCCACGCCGTCGGCATGTTGAGGATATAGCGCTTGAACACTTCGGCGCAGACGAGAAGCATCAACCCCATCACCAGCCAGGCCGCGAGCTTGCCTGTTACTGTGCTGATACGGTCGATTCCGTGAAGAATACTATCAGAGGTCATGCAAACCCCATTGTGAGCGAGAAGGGACGTCGATGCGGGGTCAAGGCACACCTGCCATGACGCCAAACCGGCGCAGTCGACCAAGCCTAGTTGCGATGACGATATGAATACAAGACCTCACCCGGGAGGATTATCCCGGATGAGGCCCAATTCATTGGCACCGGCGAGCTTAGGTCTTCTTCTTCGCGTTGGGGCCGAAATAGTGGTTGTAGGCCATACGACGGTTGGTGATCGTATCCTGCTCCCACTGCGTCGCGCGCTTGGCGAAGGCCATCTGCGAGGCGACGATTTCCTTGAACAGCGGATTCTCGGCCGACTTCTTCTCGACGACCTGATCGTAGACCTCGAGCTGCTTCTGCAGCACGGAGTCCGGCGTCTTGTAGAACTTGACCTTGTCCTTGGTCTGCATCTCGACGTAGTCCTTGGAATAACGGTCGATTGCCTTCCAGGACATATCGGCGCTGGCCGCCTCGGCGGCGTTGTCGAGAATCGCCCGGATCTTCTCCGGCAGGCTGTCATACTTGTTCTTGTTGAACATCACCTCGAACTGCTCGGAGTTCTGGTGATAGCTCTGCAGCATGCAGACCTTCGACACGTCGGTGAAGCCGAGGATGCGGTCGGACGAGGCGTTGTTGAACTCGGCCGCGTCGAGCAGGCCGCGGTCCATCGCCGCGACGATTTCGCCGCCAGGGAGCGCGTTCACGGCAAGACCCATTCCGGAGAACACGTCGATCGAGATGCCGACGGTGCGGAACTTGAGGCCCTTCATGTCCTCGACCTTGGTGACCGGCTTCTTGAACCAGCCGAGCGGCTGCGACGGCATCGGGCCGTACGGGAAGGACACCACGTTGGCGCCGATCGACTTGTAAAGCTTGTCGAGCAGCTCCTTGCCGCCGCCGTATTTGTGCCAGGCCAGCAGCATGTTGGCGTCCATGGCGTAGCCCGGACCCGAACCCCACAGCGCCAGCGCGTTCTGCTTGCCGTAGTGATAGACCAGCACGCCGTGGCCGCCATCGAGCGTGCCCTTCGACACCGCTTCGAGCAGACCGAACGCCGGCACGACGGCACCCGCCGGCAGCACTTCGATCTTGAGATCGCCGCCGGTCATATCGTTGACCTTCTTGGCGTAGTCGAGCGCGTATTCGTGGAAGATATCCTTGGACGGCCATGTGCTCTGGAAGCGCATGTTGACAGGACCCTGGGCCTGCACGACGGCAGGCGCAGCCACGGTGGCGGCGCCGGCGGCGGCAACTTTCAGGAACTGACGGCGGCTGGCGATATCTTTCTTCTGTGACGTCATGGCGTCCTCCCCATTTTAAAGCTTTTTGGCCGGCCCTTGGTGATCCGGCGTCTTTCTTGTGTCGCAGCAAGACAAAAGGTTGTCAGCGGGTTTGGCAACCTAAGTTCCGTCAGATGCGACTCTTAGACGCGCCATTAGAGGGGATTTCATCAGACTTTGGTTGAATGCCGTCGGCTTTGGAGGGGACAAACACCCGAAAACCCGTCGATCGGTCGTCAGATCGCATCCAGAACAGCCCGATCTGATTCGGACCGCGCGAGGGCCGGACGATCGCAGCCGGTAATATCTGGTGCCGAAATATCTCGTGCCGAACGGCGTCGATGCGCCACGGGTGATCGATCGCCTCGCGGCGCGCGGCGTCCCCCTCGAAGACGGTCCGGCGCGGAAAGCTGAGCGCGGTCGGTACGCCGATGCCGGTCTGTTGCCGCGATCCAGACGGCAATCTGATCGAGATCGCTCATATCTTTCGGAGAGCTGACGCCTGGTCCGTCCTGAGGATTCGAACCTGTTTCATGGCCGGAGCGACTGATCGTGGATGCCGCAATCGCGGCGCCGGAGCCGCAACACTCTGATGACGTTTGAGTTATGCTTGCAACCGGGCCTTACCCCTTGGCGAATGGAAGCCAAACGCCCAGATTTGCGCCATGTCGCGGAAAAGTTTCGTACCCCGGTTCCTGCAACCATCGTAATCTGACGAGGTTTTCAAGGACTGGCCCACCCCTTCAGGCAATGCTCCCTTTCAGGATTTCCAAATGACCCTGACTTTCTTGAACACTTTGACCCGCACCACCGCGATCGCCCTGTTCGGCGCGGCACTGGCGTTGCCTGCAACCGCCGTCCGTGCCGATTCCGGCGCGTTCGCCAACTATGCCGGCCAGTGGTCGGGCAGCGGGACTATTTCCATTGCCAACAATGACGGCGTCAGCAATGAGCGAATTCGTTGTCGCGGCAAATATACGGTCAGCGACGGCAACAACGTGGTCGACATCAACCTGCGCTGCGCCAGCGACAGCTACCGCTTCGATCTGGCGAGCGAAGTCCGCGCGGCCGGCAGCCAGCTCAGCGGCTCCTGGACGGAAGCGAGCCGTGGCGTGAACGGCACGGTGGAAGGGCGGGTGTCGAGCGGACAGGTCACCGCGCTGGTGCAGACCGCCGGATACGCCGCGACCTTCAACATCTCGACCCGCGGCAACAAGCAGACCATCGCCATTTCCTCGAAAGGCGACCTGCGCGCCGTCAACATCTCGCTAACCCGCTGAAGTCTTTCAGAATCAAAAAACCTCCGGGCCGAAAGCCCGGAGGTTTTGTTTGCGACGCGAACTGCCGGCGCTTACAGGCTGGCTCATTCCGCCGGCTTGGGATCGGTCCGGCGCGTACCGCGCAGCCGGTGCGACATGCTGATCAGGAACATCGCCGTCGGCCGCAGGATGAAGAGATCGGCGACCAGCGCCGCCACCATCGAGAAGGCGCTGAGCCAGCCGAACAGCCGCAGCGAGGGCAGGTCCGAGAACACGGTGACCACCAGTCCGCAGGCCAGCACCACCGTGGTCAGGATCAGCGCCGGGCCGACCAGCACGGTCGCCCGCTCCACCGCCAGCCCCTCGTCCACCCCCGGTCTTTCCTCCAGCCGCAGGCGGTTGAGGAAGTGAATCGTCGCACTGAGACCGAGGCCGAACGACACCGTCAGCGCGACCACGCTGGCAAATTGCAGCCCCTCCCCCAACGCCCACAGCAGGGTGCCGGACAGCACCACCGGAAAGATTCCCGGCAGGATGCTCGTCAGCATCACCACCACCGAGCGGAAGGCGAGACCGATGAAGACCGCCACCAGCCCGAACTCGATGGTCAGGCCGTGGTTGAGCTTGCTGATCATGCTGGCGCTGTTGCGCGCGGCGATGGCCGACAGGCCGGTCACCGAAACCTGATAGCCGGGATGCGCGCGCCGCACCGCCGCCATTTCCTTGTCGAGCTTTTCGACGGTCGGCAGGATCTGGCTTGAATCGAGATCGGGCACCCGGCCGGAAACCACCACCGCATCCTGATCCTTCGAGATGAAGCGCCGCACCAGATGCGGCGGCAGCATGTCGACATATTCCTTCAGCGTGGCGACGTCCGATTTGCCGGCCTTCTCCGCCAGCCAGCGCCGCAGCGTCTCCAGCGACCAGACATTGCCGACCCCGGCCTGCTTCTCGACGATGCCGTGAACCTCGGCGATGGTCTGCAGCGTCTGCGGCGAGTACAGGCTCTGCCCCTTGGGGAATTCGATCAGCACGTCGATCGGGTTGGCGCCGGTCAGCTTGGCGTCCAGCCGGCTCGACGCTTCCACCGCCTGCTGCTTGTCCGGCACCTGGTCGGCCAGACGATAGCGCGGCTCGAGATTGGCGTAGACCACGCCAAGCCCGCCCACCACCAGCAGTGCGATCAGACTGAAGAACCCGGGATGGCCGACCATCCGCACCGCGATCCAGCGGCAGAAGCTGCGCAGCGCCTCGACGCCGATGTCGGTGCCCTTGATGCGGGCGACGAACACGTTCTCCTTGCGGACCAGCAGCACGCCGAACACCGGCACCAGCGAGAGCACCGCCAGCAGCGCGACCACGGTCGCGAGCAGGCCGGCCTCGCCGAAGGTCCGGATCAGATCGGAATCGGAAAATTGCAGCGCGATGAAGGACAGCGCCGCGGTGCCATGGGTGAGCACGCAGGCCGGGCCGACCACCAGCACGGCATTGCGAAACGCGCTGAACCGGTCCTCGCCGGCGATCAGGCGGTCGCGCGCCGCGAAGGTGAGCTGCATCGAGTCCGAGAAACTGATCACCATGATCAGCGGGGTCATCACGTTCAGGAACATGTTGAGGCTGAAGCCGAACCAGCCCAGCGCGCCGAGCGACAGCAGGATTGCGATCAGCGGCGGGAAGGCCGCGATCACCATGAACGAGATGCGGCGGAAGAAAATGATCGCGATCAGACAGCCGGCGAGCACGCCGGCGACGTTGTAGATCAGGCCGTCGCGCTCCACCGCGTTGCGGATTTCAAGCTGCATCACCGGAACGCCGGAGAGCTGGCTGTTCAGGCCGGCGCCTTCCAGATCGTCCGCCATCGTCTTGCGGATTTCGCCGACGACGGTGTTGAGGCCCTTGCCGCTGACAATCGACGGATCGAGCGCAAGCACGATCAGGGCAAGCGTGCCGTCCTCCGACAGCAGCTTGCCGCGGATCACCTCGTTGTCGCGCACCCGCGTGATGAAAGTCTTGTAGGCCTGCCCTTCGGGCAGCACTTCGGGAAACAGCGGGGCCGGCAACTGGCCGTTCTCGGGCGGCTGGCGCGCCGAGAACAGCGAGATGATGCCGTGCGTGCCGTCGATCAACTGCAGATCGGTGACGAGGTCGCGCAGCTTCTCCAGCGACGCGCGCTCCAGCAGCCCTTTGCCCTCGACCACCACCAGCACGTCGTATTCGCTCGACGGGAAGCGCTTGGTGACTTCCTCATACTGCTTGTATTCCGGCGTATCGGAGCGAAACAGCTGGCTCAGCGAATCGTCGACCTTGATGCGCTGCAGGCCGATGAACGCCGCCACGCACAGCGCGAACAGGATGCACAGCGAGATGATGGGCGCGCGCATCGCCACCAGCCCGATACGCTCCAGACCGAACGCGATACTGAAGCGGGAATGCCCGCTCGCGGAGGCATCAGCATCGGCTTGGATATCGTGGGGACCTGGCGCAGTCATGCTGATCCAACTCTGGCTGACGGGGCAGAAATGATGCGAAGGGACAAAATCGGAATAGCCTCGAATATCTCACCGTCCCGGACCGCCCCGACACGCGAATTCGGACTTTCGCGATTCGCGCCTCGGACGATCAGAGACCTGATACCAGAGTGAGACAATTGCCGCCACCCGAGCCGCATCACGATCATGAATCGGACCGCCGACATCGCCCTGCCGCGTGACGGACGGACAGTAAGGACGCCCGTGCTCACCACGCACGCGGCCACAATGAGGCGTCCTTGCGAATTGGGAACCTTGTCCCGTTCACGGAATTGATCACGGTCCATTGAGGAGCAAGCGACATGGCACGCAAATATTCCAAAGCCAGCGGCAAGAAGGTCGCCCGCGCGATGCGCAAACGCAAGGCCGGCACGTTGAAAAGCGGCCGCAGCGGCAAGAAGGTGACGAGCCGCAAGCAGGCGATCGCGATCGGACTGTCCGAGGCGCGCGAGGAAGGCAAGAAAGTCCCCAAGAAGGCGACCGGTCGCAAGAAGACTAAAAAGGCCGCCAAGACATCCTCGCGCAAAACGACATCCTCGCGCAAAACGTCATCCTCGCGCAAAACGTCATCCTCCCGCAAAACGACCTCCTCCCGCAAAACGTCATCCGCCCGCAAAGCAACGTCATCCGCCCGCAAAACGGCGGCAAGAAAATCCACCCCCAAGACCGCCCGCAAATCAACCAGGAAAACCACCGCGAAGAAGGCCACCAGGTCGCGCCGCTGAAAATGCGCGGAGGCCGATGCTGTGGAGAGGTCGATGTCGGCTGGAGCGATGGCAGCGCGGCGCCATCGCTATTCGCGCGGCCGGTAGCGAGGTGCTTATCAACCTCGCCGTGACGATTCTATCTTGAAACAATCCAGCGATTGTACGCGCCTGCTTCCCTTGTAAGCTCGGCAGGCCGGACTTATTTTCAAATCCGTTTGAATGCAGGAGGCTCCCATGGGTTTGCTCGATATCCTCAACGGCATGCAGAACGGCCCGCGCGGTCCCGCCGATACCAGCGCGCCGGCGCAAGAGGGCGGCGGCATGTCGCCGATCACGATGGCGATCCTCGCACTGCTCGCCTACAAGGCGGTCAAGCACTTTGGCGGCGGTCAGGCCGACGCCCCGAATACACAACATCCGAATACACAACAGCCTTTGCCGGCGCCCGGCACCACGACAGCCTCAACCGGAGGATCGTTGAGCGACGCGCTGGGCGGCCTCGGCGGCTTGCTGCAAGGCGGCGGTCTTGGTGGCGCACTCGGCGGCCTGCTTGCAGGCGGCGCGGCCGGCAGCATCCTGAGCGGCGGCCTTGGCGATCTGCTCAAGCAATTCCAGCAGAACGGCCATGGCGACACCGTCAATTCCTGGGTCGGCTCCGGCCCGAACCGCCAGATTTCCTCCAGCGATCTGGCGAGCGCGCTCGGCGCCGATCAGATCAACGCACTCACCTCCCAGACCGGGCTGTCGCGCGAGGAACTGCTGGCCGGGCTCAGCCAGGAACTGCCCAACGTGATCAATCATCTGACGCCGGACGGGCGACTGCCGACCGAACAGGAAGCTTCACGCTGGCTCTGAGGAGGCAGGCGGCACGATCGCCTGCCGGACGACATCACTTACGGAAAGGTTGCGACCATGCTCTGGATTCTTGTCGTCGGATTTGTCGCGGGCATTCTCGCGCGGCTGCTGTCGCCGGGCCCGAACAATCCTTCGGGCTTCATCCTCACCACGGCGCTCGGCATCGCCGGCGCCTTCCTCGCCACCTTCGTCGGCCAATCGATCGGCCATTACAGCCCCAGTCAGGGCGCCGGCTTCATCACCGCCACCATTGGCGCGCTGGTGGTGCTGTTCATCTGGAACAGGCTGGTGGCGCGCGGCGTGATTTCCGACCGCGGCAACCGCTGAAGCGGCCCCGCGCGTGAGCGGCGAGGGCCGGATCCCGCGCCGCCGCCGCTGCATCGCTCCCGCAAGCGCGATCCTGATCGCGAGCTTCCTTGTCATCGGTGCCAGCCGCGGCGCACTCGCCGCCTGCGACCTCGAATTGCAGGGCGAAGGGCGGGTCGGCGTCATCGTCGATGCCCGGACTCTCCGGCTCGACGACGGCCGCGACATCCGCCTCGCCGGAATCGAAAGTCCGGGCCTGGACGAGAGCGCGGCGATCGCCTCGCTCCGCGCGCTCGCGCAAGGCCGCGACGTCACTTTGCACGGCACAAGCGACATCCCGGACCGTTACGGCCGGCAGCGGGCGTTTGTTTTTGTCTACGGCGCGGGGACGTCGCTACAGGATCAGCTCTTGCGTGAAGGCCGGGCCCGCCTTGCCGGAGGCGTCGCGGACGACGCCTGCGCCGCGGAACTCATGAGGGCCGAGGGTGCGGCACGATCCGCGAAACGCGGCCTCTGGGCCGGTTCCGCCGCCATAAAAAACGCCGAAAGACCCGCCGATATTCTGGCGGAAGTCGGGCGGTTCGCCATTGTCGAGGGCAAGGTGGCATCGGTTCGGCAGGCGGGGACGATATGGTATGTCAATTTCGGCCGGCGCCGGATTGCAGGCTTTGCGGCAACGATTTCCCGGCGCATGATGCCGACCGTTGAGGCGCGGGGGCTGAGCCTGACATCGCTGGCAGGCCAGCGGGTTCGCATCCGGGGCTGGGTGACAAAGCGCGGCGGGCCGCGGATCGACGTCGTCCATCCCGGTCAGATCGAACCGATCGACGACAATCAGGCAGCGACGGCCGCCGGGGACAGATAGCGTGAGGGTAATGGCACAGATCGGAAGGCAGGGCGGGCGTCTGCGCGCAGCACTGCTGTTGTGCGCCGCCGTGACGCTGGCCGGCTGCGGCGACATGAGCCGCTTCCAGGTGGCCGCGCCGGCGGCCCCTGCCCCGATCATGCGGCCGAGCAAGCCGGCGCTGCCGACGGCCGCCACCGAACGCGAGCATGAGCGCATTCTCGCCTCCTATGGCGGCACCTATGACGACCCCAGGCTTGAAGCGCTGATCGGCAAGACGGTGGACCGTCTGGTGGCGGCGTCCGAACGCCCCGACCTCGCCTACAAGGTCACGATCCTCAATTCCGGCGCGGTCAACGCCTTCGCGCTGCCGACCGGCCAGCTTTACGTGACGCGCGGCCTGATCGCGCTCGCCAACGACACCTCGGAATTGTCGAGCGTGCTGTCGCATGAAATGGCGCATGTCATCGCCAAGCACGCCTCGATCCGCGAGGAGCAGGCGCGGCAGGCGGCGCTGGTGACGCGGGTCGTCAACGACATGGGCAATAACGACGCCGACATGACCGCGCTGGCGCTGGCCAAGACCAAGCTGACAATGGCGAGCTTCTCGCGCGCGCAGGAATTCGAGGCTGATGGCATCGGCGTTGGCATCGCCGCGCGCGCCAATTTCGATCCTTACGGCGCGGCGCGCTTCCTCACCGCGATGGAGCGCAACGCCGAGATGAAAGCCCCGCGCTCGGCGATCGACCCGCGCTCGCAGGACTTCCTGTCGTCGCATCCGGCGACGCCGGAGCGGGTGCAGAACGCGCAGGCCAGCGCGCGTCAGGTCGCCTCCGCGCGCACGCTCGAACGCGACCGCGATGCCTATCTGCGCGCGATCGACAACATCGTCTATGGCGAGGACCCGAGCGAAGGCTTCGTGCGCGGCCGCCGCTTCCTGCATCCCAAGCTCGGCTTCACCTTCCAGGCCCCTGAATCGTTCATGCTGGAGAACACCGCACAGGCGGTGATCGGCGTGCGCGAGGGCGGCGCGCAAGCGCTGCGCTTCGACGTGGTGCGGGTGCCCTCCGAACAGAGCCTTGCCGACTATCTCAATTCCGGGTGGATGGAGAATGTCGATCGCAACTCGAGCGAAACGTTCAGCGTCAACGGCTTTCCGGTGGCGACCGCCACCGCTTCCGGCGAGCAGTGGCAGTTCCGGATCTACGCGCTGCGGTTCGGCAGCGACGTCTACCGCTTCATCTTCGCGAGCCGGCACAAGAACCCGGAGACCGAGCGCAGCTTCCGCGAAGCGGTCAACTCGTTCCGCCGCCTGACGCTGGCGGAGATCCAGGCGGCGCGGCCGCTGCGCATCAAGATCATCACCGTGCAGCCGGGCGACACCGCCGAATCGCTGTCCTATCGCATGCAGGGCGTCGATCGCGCGCTGGAGCGCTTCCGCGTGCTCAACGGTCTGGAGGCGCGCGCCACGCTCAAGCCGCGCGACCGCGTCAAGATCGTGGTCGATTGAGACCGGGCCATCCGCCCCACTGCGGCTGTCATGACGACCCCACAATAAAAAACCCGGCCGCGAGGGCCGGGTTTTGAAAACGTCGGAAGCGAAAGCGATCAGGCCGCCTCGTCCTCGGCGATGGAATCATCGCCGTCCTCGTCGCTGTCGTCGGAATCATCCGCCGCAGCATCGGCATCCGCGCTGGCTTCCGCCTTGGCGCCGCGGCGCGGGCTCTTGGCGAGATTGGCCTCGATCTCCTTGACCGCTTCGGTCTCGGTGACGTGCTGCACCACCGCGATTTCGCGCGACAGCCGGTCGAGCGCCGCTTCAGAAAGCTGGCGTTCGCTGTAGGACGGCGCGGGCTGCGACTCGGAGCGATACAGATCGCGCACCACCTCGGCGATGGCGACGATATCGCCCGAATTGATTTTCGCTTCGTATTCCTGGGCGCGGCGCGACCACATCGTGCGCTTGACGCGGGCACGGCCCTTCAGCGTCTCGAGCGCGCGCTTGAC
>JAFKKO010000077.1 GCA_017305455.1 Hyphomicrobiales bacterium
GCTTTACGGCGGATGACCCACCGTTTGGTGCCGGGCGCGGGAAGATCCGCGATGGTCAGCGGACTGCCGTCTGGCCCGATGACGTACTTCACCCTCGGGCGGTGGGGTTCTGTCATGGCGTACTCACAAACTCGAACTACTGAACTCGTGGGAACACGCTACCCCTCTGGACTTAAAATTTGCCTAAGCTCAAGGCTCCAATACGATTCTCCTTCGAGATGCCTCATGACGGGCCGTCCGGTCCTCTTGCGGAGGCCGGGCGGCGCGACTGGAGGGAAAAGAGCGGATGTCAGCTCGCGCGCACCACGCGCTTGATCTGGTCGACGGTGTAGTTGTTGCCGCCCATCGACAGCAAAGCCGGGTTAGCAGTGAGGTCGACGGAGTCCACCACGCCCTGGATTTCGGTGGAGATTGCGACGTCGTTGCCGGATGCGTCCTTGGCCGTCACCGTCATCTTGTAATTGCCCGCGGGCCACTGCGTGCCGTCATTGCCCTTGCCGTCCCACACGAAGCTCGCGTTGCCGGAACTCACGGCGTAGCTGCCGGAATAAGCGGTCTGGCCGGCGGAGTTGGTGATGGTGATGGTGGCGGTCGCGTTGGAAGGCGCGTTGAAATTCCAGGTCGCCGAACCGTTGAAGGTCGCGGTGCTGCCGTCCACGGCAACAGTCTGGCCGACGAAAGTCAGCGCCTGCGTGGACTGCGCGGTCTTCTGCAGCGCGACCAGCGAGGACATCTGATCGTTCATCTTGAGCTGTTGCTCGACCTGCGCGAATTGCACGAGCTGGGCCGTGAACTGGTTGGTGTCCAGCGGGTCGAGCGGGTTCTGGTTCTGCAACTGCGTTGTCAGCAGCGTCAGGAAGGTCTGGAAATTGCTTGCAAGACTTGCGGCGGTGTTCGGGGTGCTGCTGCTCGACGAACCCGAACTCGCCGAACCCGATGCGGCCGCGGAAGTCGGAATGATGGGCGATGTGGCATCGACGGCCATGCGTCTCTCCTTAAATCCTGATATCGACGCCGGTGCTCGATCCGAGCGTGCGGCCGTAGCTCATGCCGGCGATCTGCGCGGGCACGGGGGTCTCTTCCGAAATGATCAGGCGCTGCGCGTTGCGGCCGGACTGGTCGTTGTCGTCGCGTCCGGCGAAGGACTGGTCGCGCAGGCTGAACTGCAGGCCGCCGTCGCCGGTCTTGAGACCGGCATTCTCCAGCGCCTGCTGAAGCTGCGTCGCGTCGCGGCGGAGCATGTCCAGCGTCGCCGGGCGCTCGACCGTGAGACGCGAGGTCACCTGTCCGTGCTTGTCGACGTCGAGCCGCACGTCGATCCGCCCGAGTTCGGCGGGATCGAGACGGATCTCGAACCGGCTGTTGCCGGCCGCCGCCTTGAGCGCGATATCGACCGCAAGGCCGCTCACCGGCACCATGTTGCTCGCGGCGACCGCGACATTGAGCTGCGGTGCCGGCGCGGCGAACGACTGGGTGCTGGCGGCTTGCGTGGTGGGTTGCTGCAGCGGCAGGGCGGCGCCGCCGAGTTGAACCGGATCGACCGCCGCAGATTGCGGAGTCGAAGTCGGGGTGTGAGCATGGGTCGAAGCCGGCGCGGTCGCCGCCGTGGAGGCGGATTTGGTATCCGGCGCGTCGGCTTTCGCCTCGCTCGCTTCGGTCCTGGCGGCGGGAGTGCCGGAAGCCTCGGTCCGGTCCCTCGGCTCGGCCTTCGCATCGGCCTTGGTCTCGGGCGGCGTGGCGGTCTCGGCGGATTTCACCGCTGCTGCGGCGGTGGGCGTGTCAGCCGTCGCCACGCTCTCGGTCGCGACGGATTTGTCGGCGGACGTGGTCTTCACCTTCACCGCACTTGCGTTCGGCGCGGCAATCTTGGTCGCGGCCGGCGCGATCACGGTCTCGACGGGAAGCGGAAGTTCGGCCTCGGGCGTCGGTTGTGTGCTGGCCGAAGTGGTTTCGGATGCCGACTCGGTCGCCGGCGCGGCAGGCAGGCCGGTTGCCGGGTCGATCGTCTGCCCGTTGTTCGTCTTCGACGTGGAAACTTTTGCGGGGACAATCGCTGCGGCCTGCGCAGTGCCAGTGCCAGTGCCAGTGCCGATGGCGGCAGGCGCGGCGCTCTGCTGACCGGTCGCGGTCGTTGCCGCCGTCGCGGTGGGCGCGGTGACAACCGGAATGACGATGGCCGCTGGAATGGGGACTCCCGCGCTGCCGTCCGCGGCAACGGTCTGGACGATCGTGGACAGATCGGCGTCGCTCTGGCTCTGGCTCTGGTCGCCGTCGGCGTCCTTGGCGGCCGTCTTGTCCGGGCCGTCGGCCTTTTTCGTGGGGTGGGCGTGTTCGTAAACGCCGGTCACCGGCGGCTCGTTGTCCGGATTAGCCGGCCGGGAATCGTCGGTCCGGGCCGCGGGCGCGTCACGGGACGGCGCCGGCGGGTTGCTGTCGGCATCGGCGTTCAGATCGACCAGACGGGCGAAATCCGCCGACGCGGAGGGGCCGGCCTGCGGCGATTTCGGCCGGGCGGAATAAAACGACGGCGCAATGGCGGCTTCCGGATTAACGCTGGACACAGGCAACCTCTTACAATCATCCGGGAACCATAGGAGCAAGGATCGGGCCAGCCCCGACGCCGACGAAACAATATATTTTTCAATGGTTTGATTGATGGAGGAGGGCGTCGGACCCCTGCGCATTCCTGCCCGGCGGCAAGTTTTGCCGCGGCGCGCGCGTTCCAATTGCCTCACGGGGGTGCGCTCTATAATAAAGAGATCCATATAGGGAAGGTGACGGCGCCGCCGCTCCATCACCGCATCCGGATTTGCAGACCATGCTCAACAGCCTTGATCTCGAAGGACGCCCGCAGGACACGCGGGTCGTTGTCGCCATGTCCGGCGGCGTCGATTCCTCGGCGACGGCGGCGTTGCTCAAGGCCGAGGGCTACGATGTCGTCGGCATCACCCTGCAGCTTTACGATCATGGCGAGGCCACCCATCGCAAGGGCGCCTGCTGCGCCGGTCAGGACATCCACGACGCGCGTGAGGTCGCGGCGCGGATCGGCATTCCGCACTACGTGCTGGACTACGAAAGCCGCTTTCGTGAATCGGTGATCGATCGCTTCGCCGAAAGCTATGTGCATGGCGAGACGCCGGTGCCGTGCATCGAATGCAACCGCTCGATCAAGTTTCGCGATCTGCTCTCGACCGCGCGCGAACTCGGCGCGCAAGTGCTGGCCACCGGCCATTACGTCGCCTCGCGCCGCCAGCCGGACGGCTCGCGCGCGCTGGTCTGCGCCGCCGATCCCGAGCGCGACCAGAGCTATTTCCTGTTCGCCACCACTTCCGAGCAGCTTGCCCATCTGCGCTTTCCGCTCGGCGACATGACCAAGGCGCAGACCCGCGAACTGGCGCGCCGCTTCGATCTGCCGGTCGCGGACAAGCACGACAGCCAGGACATCTGCTTCGTGCCGACCGGCCGTTATACCGATGTGATCGAGCGGCTGAAGCCGAACGCGATGGAGCCGGGCGATATTGTCGATCAAGGCGGCCGCGTGCTCGGCCATCATCAGGGCATCGTGAATTTCACGGTCGGCCAGCGCCGCGGTCTCGGCATCGCCAGTCACGCCCCGCTTTACGTGCTCGAACTCGATGCCGCGCGCCGCCGTGTCATCGTCGGTCCGCGCGAGGCTTTGCAGCGCAGCCGGATCGTGCTGCGCGAGGTCAACTGGATCGGCGGCGGCACGCTGGAGCGCGCGGTCGGCAATGGCCGCGAGGTGTTCGTCAAGGTGCGCTCCACCCGCGCGCCGCAGCCGGCCTGGCTGCATCTGGTCGATGGCGAATGCGAGGTCGATCTGGTCGCGGGCGAGGAGGGCGTGTCGCCCGGTCAGGCCTGCGTGTTCTATGACGCGCCGGACGGGCAGGCGCGGGTGCTCGGCGGCGGCTTCATCAAGAGCGCGTCGCATCGCGACGCCGCCGCGACAAAATTCGCGACGCACGCGCCGCAGTCGCTGGCGGCAGGCTAGGCTCGAAAAGCGGCGCAGCGGACATGAGCAACGATATCGATCGCGCGGGAGTGGCGAAGGCCTATGCCGCCTGGGCGCCGGTCTACGATCTGGTGTTCGGCGCGGTGTTCGATCATGGCCGCAAATCCACCATCGCGGTGGCGGATGCGATCGGCGGCCGGGTGCTCGATGTCGGCGTCGGCACCGGATTGTCGCTGTCGGACTATTCGCGCAGCACGCGCCTGTGCGGCGTCGATATTTCCGAACCGATGCTGCGCAAGGCGCAGGAGCGGGTGCGCAATCTCAATCTCACCAATGTCGAATCGCTGTCGGTGATGGATGCGAAGAACCTCGCGTTTCCCGATGCCTCATTCGATGCGGTGGTGGCGCAATATGTCATCACCGCGGTCCCCGATCCGGAAGCGACGCTGGATGATTTCGTGCGGGTGCTGAAGCCCGGCGGCGAACTCATTCTGGTCAATCACATCGGCGCGGAGAGCGGCCCGCGCCGGATTTTCGAGCTCGCCTTCGCGCCGCTGGCGCGTCGTCTGGGCTGGCGGCCGGAGTTTCCGTGGGCTCGTTTGCAAAGCTGGGAACACGGCCATGGCGGGGTCGCCCTGATCGAGCGGCGGCCGATGCCGCCGATGGGGCATTTCTCGCTGATCCGCTATCGCAAGGCCTGATCCGGCGCGCGCCGCGCGGAACCTGCGTGCGACGGAGCCGTTGCATCGGCATGCGAGCGAAACTCTGCCTCATGTCTGTTGTGGTTGCGGCAATCCCGGCGATGGCGCTGGCTCAGGCGCCGCCGACACCGGCAACGCCGCCGGCCCGCACCGCGCCGCCCAACCCGGATCGCGCCACGCAGGAGCGAAACTGCGCCCCGACGCAGGCGATGCCCTCGGAAGGCAGCATTGCGCCTTCGGACAAGACGAAGGGGCAAAGCGGCGAGCCCTTGGGCGATAAACTGGCGAAATCCGATGGCGTTTTGTGCCCGCCGGCCGGTGTCGATCCTGAAATGCACGCCCCCGCGCCGAACACCGGCACCATGCCGGTGATCCCGCCGCCCGGCAGCCCCGGCGGTGACCCCAACGTTCGGCCGAAATGATCCTGCAAAGACGCCGACGTTGCTTGACAGGCATTTGGGTGCCTTCTTATATGCCGCCGTTCGCGACCGCCGCACGGCCAGTCGGGACATTCGGCGAGGTAGCTCAGCTGGTTAGAGCACGGGAATCATAATCCTGGGGTCGGGGGTTCGAGTCCCTCCCTCGCTACCAAGACACCTTACGCCCCAGACGCTTTAAGTCACTGAAATCCCAATATTATCAGCCGTTGCTTGGGACCGGACGCACAACCGGTGCGCAGCCATGGCTTTTCGCCCGGCGTTTCTGTCTTGGGACAGGGACTTGCCCTTTCGGGATTTTGGCGAGTCGGTCGCATCCGATGTCCTTGCCGGGTTGCGTGGCAAAGCCCAAGCGCCATCCGGATTGCACGCTCACGCACGGCGCGAAGCGCAATGTGCAAGACACGGCATCTGGCGCGGGCTTTGACGAGGGCGGGCAATGCTCATGCGGTGATGCGAGGTCAGCAGCCCGGATTGCGAACCGGGCGCTGCGACTTCCGCGGGTTGCCGCCATCGACATGAGGCGTCTTAGTCTTTTCTGTAGACTTTGAACCCGGTCTCTGGAGTACTTCCAGACCAGCGAGCATATGGCTTGCCTGGAGTGATAGATAATGGCTCGCGGTGGGAATGGCGTGGAAAGTCCTGACCGCCAGCTTCGATATTTCGTCAAGATCGCCGAGCTTAAGTCGTTATCGCGCGCCGCTGAAATCCTCGATCTCACCCAGTCGGGTATCAGTCGCCAGTTGTCCTCGCTTGAGGCGTATGTCGGCAAGCCGCTGTTCCTGCGCACCGGGCGCGGTGTCGAGTTGACCGATGCGGGCAAGAAGCTGCTCATGGCGGCCAAGCCCGCTTACGCCGGCATCGACGAGGCGCTCGACACCATTCGCGATAGAGAAGGTGTCACGCAGGGCCACGTCCGTCTCGCGGTGATCCACACGCTCAGCTATTATTTCATGACCGATGTGGTGGCCGAGTTCATCAGTCAGCGTGAGAATGTCAATCTGTCGCTGATGGGGCGAAGCTCGCCGGAAGTCGTCACTCTCGTCGAGAGCGGAAAGGCTGACATCGGTTTTGTCTATGATTCCGCGGTGGACTCGGCCGATCTGAAATCGACGCCGCTCTTCGAGGACGAGATGTGTGTGATCGCTTCGAGAAAGAGCGATCTGTGCGGTGAAATCGATCTCACCACCACGCGCCTCAGACTGGTCTGTTTCCCGCGGCATTATGCATTGCGCAGGATGTTCCAGAGCAGCGGCCTTCAGCCGGATGTCGCGGCCGAGGCCGAAACTGTCGACGCGATGCTCAAGCTGGTCTCGTCCCAGGTCGGAATCTGCGTGTTGCCATCGCAGATCCCCGAAAAGCTGCTGGTGGACTATGATTTGAAGAAACTGCCGATCGCTCAGCCGAAACTACGCCGGCGAGTGGTCGCAATCACGCGCAATGACAAGCATTTGCCTGCGCTGGTGCGGGACCTCATCAAGGTTGCGCTCGCCAAGGTCCGCTGAACAGAAATCGATTCCATCGATGTGCCGGATCGGTGCCGCTCATCTCAGTTATGAGAGTTGCTTCATAGCATCTCCGTGTCGCGGCCCGCATAGTCGGCTCTGTCACATCTTTGAGTTCTCGCAGTTATGGGGAGCCGGCCGATGAAACCGCTGTCGCTGGGAGCGATGTCACATTCGCTGTGGCAGGGAGAGCTGCTGCATATCTGTATCGCCGAGCAGGCCGGTGTCGAGATGGAGGAGCTGGAAACCGCCAACCTCATCGCCAATGTCGGTATCGAGGGCGACCGCTATTCGATCGCCAAAGGGTATTATTCCTATAAGCCGCACGCCGACCGCCAGGTCACTCTCATCGAATTCGAGACGCTGGACGCGCTCAGGCGCGACCACAAGATCGATCTTGCTCCGATCGAGAGCCGGCGCAACCTGACGACACGCGGCGTGCCGCTCAATCATCTGGTCGGACGGCATTTCAGGGTCGGTGACGTCGTGCTCTATGGCGGCCGGCTGAACGTGCCGTGCAAGTATCTGGAAGAACTGCTCGACAAGCCGGTGTTCGCCCCGCTCATCAACCGCTCCGGGCTCAATTGCCGGATCATCGAGGGCGGCACCATCCGCCGTGGCGATCGCATCGTGCCGATCGATTGAGGCGCGGGACATGGCCAAGAAACTCCTGCTCAAGATGCGGGTCGCCGACATCCGCGAGGAATCCGACCGGATCAAGAGCTTCACGCTGGTCCACCAGACGCGGCCGCAACTGCCGCCGTTCGAGGCCGGCGCGCATGTGACCGTGCTATTGGCCAACGGAATGCGGCGGCCCTATTCGCTGTGCTCCGATCCGGCCGACAGCAGCCGCTACCGCCTCGCCGTGCTGCGTGAGGATCACGGGCTCGGTGGCTCGCGCGCCATGCATGAGCTGCGCTCCGGCGACAAGGTGTTCGTCAGCCATCCGGCCAACCATTTCCCGCTTGCGCCGCAAGCCGGATTCCATCTCCTGATCGCGGGAGGCATCGGGATCACGCCGATGCTGGCGATGGTTCATGCGCTGAAGCGCGCGGGCGCACGCTTCCGGTTGCATTACTGCGCGCGGCAGCGGGCCGACATGGCGTTCGCCGGGGATTTGCAGCGGCTGTGCGGGCCCGATGAAATCGTCTTGCACGAAAGCGGAATGCCCGGCGGCCGGCTCGATATCGCCGCGGCGCTCGCGCAGGCCCCGGTCGGCGCTCATGTCTATTGCTGCGGCCCGCAGCGGCTGATGGACGCGGTGACGGCGGCCGCGCGTAACGCCGGCTTCGCCGACGAGATGATCCATATCGAGCATTTCGAGGGAGTGCCCGCCGACCAGCGGCAGCGCGGCGAGCCGTTCCAGATCGAGATCCGATCCACCGGACAGGTGCTCGACGTGCCGGAAAACAAGAGCGCGCTCGATGTGCTGCGCGAGAACGACATCGTGGTTGACGCCGCCTGCGAGGGTGGCGTGTGCGGGACATGCCGGGTCAAGTATATCGCCGGCGAACCGATCCATCGCGACCTTGCCCTGCGGGTCGAGGAGCGTGCTCATACCCTGCTGGTGTGCGTATCGAGAGCAACGGAAAAACTGGTGCTCGAACTGTGACGGTGCGAGCCGCGCGCTGAACTGCTCAACCATGCGTTGGACCGTTGTTGTTGCGGTGCGATAAAGCGAGGCGTCTCATTTCAGTTATGAGCTTTGCTTCATGGCACGGCTGGGACGCGGCTCTCATACTCATCCGAACTTAAAACGTGCGATCGATGTCATGTCGTCCGCACGCAGGTTCAGGGAGAAGCCGAATGAATGTCGAACTGCGGGCCAAGGATTATTTCGACGATCGCGCCACGCGCGAGATGAGCCAGCACCTCAAGAGCAAGAAGCGTACTGACAAGGAAACGCTGGCCTATGCCTGCCGGATCCTGGCGATGACCGGCCAGGAGGCCGGCCTTGCCGGACAGATCAGCTTTCGCTCGGAGCGCGCCGGCGCCTATTGGACGCTGCGTTTCGGCCTGGGCTTCGATGAGGCGACGCCTGAAGATTTCATCGAGGTGGATCGCGACCTCAATACGCTCAGCGGCGATGGAATGGCCAATCCGGCGACGCGCTTTCATCTATGGGTTTATGACGCCCGGCCTGATGTGATGTCGATGATCCATACGCATTCGCCGTGGGCTTCGGCGCTGGCTGCGGCGCGCCAGCCGCTTGTGATCGCGCAGATGGACATGACGCCTCTGCACAATGATTGCGCTTTCCTTGGCGAATGGCCCGGCGTTCCGATCGCCGATCAGGAGGGTGTCCTGATTTCCGAGGCTCTCGGTGACAAGCGCGCCATCATTCTTGCGCATCACGGTTATCTCACCGCTGGCGCCTCGATCGAGGAGGCGACCTATCTGTCGGTGTATCTTGAGCGGGCCGCGCGCATGCAGATCCGTGCGCAGGCGTTCGGACCGCTGACGCCCGTGGATGATGTGCTTGCCAAGGAGGCGCACGATTATCTGCTCAAGCCGTCCATCGTCAAAGCAACATTCGACTACTGGTGCCGGCAGACGGATGCGGCCGTGCCGATGCCGGCGGCGCGGTAATCAAAGGCGAAGTGCGCGCGCAGCAGGCAAAAACCATTGTCTTCTGCGCCTCGTGCGGGCGTCGCCCGAACAGATATTCAAACATCGAACAGGGGGAATAAACGATCATGAGTGCAACTCATTCTTCGGCGCAGGGCTCCGGGCCTCAGCGAGGGCGTCGCCATTATGTCACTGCGGGGCTTGCCAGCATGATGGGCACCACCATCGAGTGGTATGACTTCTTTCTGTATGGCACCGCGGCGGCGCTGATCTTCAACAAGATATTCTTCCCGAGCTTCGATCCCGTGACCGGCACGCTGGCGGCGTTCGCGACCTATTCGGTCGGTTTCTTCGCTCGTCCGCTCGGCGGCATCGTGTTCGGCCATTTTGGCGATCGGGTCGGGCGCAAATCAATGCTGCTGATCACGTTGGTGCTGATGGGCGTGCCGACCATGCTGATCGGCCTCATCCCGTCCTATGAGAGCATCGGCTACTGGGCGGCGGTGCTGCTCGTGGCGATGCGTTTCCTGCAAGGCATCGCGGTTGGCGGCGAATGGGGCGGCGCGGTGCTGATGGCCGTCGAACATGCGCCGGAAGGCAAGAAAGGGCTGTTCGGCAGCTTGCCGCAGGCCGGCGTCGCGCCGGGACTGATCCTGTCCTCGCTGGCGATGAGCATGGTGGCGACCTTGCCGGAAAAGGACATGCTGTCGTGGGGCTGGCGTCTGCCGTTTCTGGCCAGCGTCGTGCTGCTGGTGATCGGCTGGTTTATCCGCGTCAAGGTTGCCGAGTCGCCGGATTTCGAGCAGATGAAGAGCAAGGGCGGTGAAGTGAAGGTGCCGGTCGCCGAGGTGTGCCGCAACTATCCGCGCGAAGTGCTGACCGTGATCGGCGCGCGCCTGGCCGAGGTGACCTGGTTTTATACGGTCGCGAGTTTCTCGCTCGCCTATGCCGCCGGCACGCTCGCCATTCCGCGCACTGTCATTCTTGACGCCACCATCTGGGGCGCGACGGCGGTGCTGTTCAGCATGCCGCTGTTCGGCATTCTCGGCGACAAGATCGGGCACAAGCGCGTCTTTATGATCGGGGCTGTCGGCATCATTATTTGCGCGCCGATCTTCTTCAGCCTGCTCGGCAGCAAGGATGTCTACTGGATCAACGTGGCCATGGTGATCGCCATCGGCCTTGTCTACGGCTGCCTGTACGGTCCGGAGGGCTCGCTGTTCTCCGGCCAGTTCCCGCCGGAGGTGCGCTATACCGGCATCTCGCTCGCGGTGCAGATTTCCGGTGCGCTCGGCGGCGGTCTTGCGCCGATCATCGCGACCTGGCTGCTGGCGCGCAATGGTGGCGATCCGCAGTATGTCGTGTGGTATCTGTCCGCACTCGCCGTCATTGCTTTCTTCAGCGCCTGGCGAATGCACGGGGCATCGAAATATGCAACACCTTCGAAGCCTCTGAATTCGGCCTCCGCGGTCACTGCGAACGCGGCGTCCTGATGCGGATCGACTATTATTTCTGGATGAACTCCGATTGGGCCTATCTCGGCGCGGACAGGCTCGAACGGATCGCCGCCGATCACGGTGTATCCATCCGGTACATGCCGGTTGACCTTCCGGACGTCTATCGACGGACGGGAGGTCAACTCCTCAGCGATCGCGCGCCGGAGCGGCAGGCCTACCGGATTGTCGAACTGCGGCGCTGGTGCCGCACGCTCGGCATCCATGTCAATCCGACGCCGAAATACATGTGCCCCAATGCCGATGCCGCTTCACGCATCGTCATCGCGGCGGACATGATGAAGCTGCCCGTTGTCCCGCTCTACAAGGCTATTCTTCGGGCGGAATGGTGCGAGGAGCGGGATATTTCCGATCCGGCCGAGTTGCGACGTATTCTTTCCGCTTGCGGTCTTGACGTGAACGCGATCCTCGCGACGGCGGATATGCCCGATGTCGAGAAGTTGTATCGCACGTACACCGATGACGCGGTGAAAGCCGGCGTGTTCGGCTCTCCGTCGTATGTTTTCAACGGCGAACTGTTCTGGGGGCAGGACCGGCTGGACATGCTTGAGGCGGCAATCGCGGCGTCGGGCGGCGCAGCGCAGTAAGCAAATGAGCGCGCTGCCTATAATCGGGCTGCCGTTACACCCCGTTCGGTGGCGCGCTTTATCGGGATTGCTTCGATCTTAACCTGGATATTTTGCGCGCGACTAGGTTTCAGCCTCTGTCCTGCCGGGCTTTGCGTTAATTGGATATCCTAATTCTGCAAGGTCATAGGGCGATATGGAAGCGCCGCATTCCGGATTCGAGCTGGAGTCATGGATTTTAGCGGCATCGTCTGATCCAGGCATGGCGAACAGCGTCATTCAAGGAAGGACTTTAAGGATAGCGCCGACGTCTGGTCGCGCCGCTTCAGCGGGATATGACATTCGCAGCACTTCGATATAGTTTTGGCTCTGGCATAGAGTGCTGATGAGGTCATCAGCGTACGGCCGATGAGGTCGTATAACCGTCATTCTGGCGGGAGAGATCGAAGATGCTGGAGCGTGACGAGGACATTCTGCGGGCGGCGGAGGATTGGCTTGATGCGGGGCGCGGCGTTGCGCTGGCGACGGTGGTCGAGACCTGGGGCTCGGCGCCGCGTCCGGCGGGCTCCAGCCTGGTGATCAACGATCAGGGCACGTTTCTGGGGTCGGTGTCGGGCGGCTGCGTCGAGGGCGCGGTGGT
>JAFKKO010000015.1 GCA_017305455.1 Hyphomicrobiales bacterium
AACGGTTCAACTTCATCGGAACGGTCCATGACGATTACCGACCTTGTCGCGCCGGGGGCGATTCTCCCGGCGCTGAAAGTCAACAACAAGAAGCAGGCGCTGATGGAGTTGGCGG
The DNA here is from genome assembly GCA_017305455.1 of Hyphomicrobiales bacterium. Classification (GTDB taxonomy): domain Bacteria; phylum Pseudomonadota; class Alphaproteobacteria; order Rhizobiales; family Xanthobacteraceae; genus Afipia. Next base: position 116 of record JAFKKO010000015.1, read on the forward strand.
CGCATGCGGCTGGGCTGACCGGACAGAACGAGCGCGCGATCTTCGAGGTGCTGCTGCAGCGCGAGAAGCTTGGCACCACCGCGGTCGGTTACGGCATCGCGATTCCGCATGGCAAGCTGCCGAAACTCGACAAGCTGTTCGGCATGTTCGCGCGGCTGGAGCGTCCGATCGATTTCGAGGCGATGGATGGCGAGCCGGTCGATCTGCTGTTCCTGCTGCTGGCGCCGGAAGGCGCGGGCGCCGATCATCTGAAAGCGCTGGCGCGGATCGCCCGCCTGCTGCGCGATCAGGACGTCGCCAAGAAACTGCGCGCCTCGCGCGATGCGCAGGCGCTGTATTCGGTGCTGGCGATGCCGCCGGCGACCGCCGCGTAACTTATTTCCGCGCACACAGGCCGTAAAAAAAAGCCGCAGCGTGAACGCTGCGGCTTTGTCATTTCAGAAAGGCAAGATCAGTCGCGCACCACGCGCACCGCGCCTTGCGCTGCGCTGGTGGCGAACGCCGCATAGGCCTTCAGCGCCATCGACACCTTGCGCGTACGCGGCTTTGTCGGCTTCCACGCCGCATCGCCGCGCGCCTCCATCGCCGCGCGCCGTTCCGTAAGTTGCTCGTCGCTGACGGCGAGATGCACCGAGCGGTTCGGAATGTCGAACTCAATGATGTCGCCTTCCTCAACCAGGCCGATGGCGCCGCCTTCCGCCGCCTCGGGCGAGACGTGGCCGATCGACAGGCCCGAGGAGCCGCCGGAAAATCGGCCGTCGGTGATCAGCGCGCATTGCTTGCCGAGACCCTTCGACTTCAGATAGCTCGTCGGATACAGCATTTCCTGCATGCCCGGTCCGCCGCGCGGTCCCTCGTAGCGAATGAGGACGACGTCGCCGGCCTTGATCCGGTTGCCGAGAATGGCCTCGACCGCCGCATCCTGGCTTTCGAAGATGCGCGCGGTGCCCTTGAACTTCAGAATGCTGTCATCGACGCCTGCGGTCTTCACGATGCAGCCGTCGCGCGCGATGTTGCCGTACAAAACGGCGAGACCGCCGTCCTTGGAGAAGGCATGTTCGGCATCGCGGATGCAGCCCTTGGCGCGGTCGGCATCGAGTTCGTCGTAGCGCCTGTCCTGACTGAACGCGACCTGAGTCGGCACGCCGCCCGGCGCGGCGCGATAGAAGGTCCGCACGCTCTCGCTCTTGCTGCGTGTGATGTCCCAGCGCTCCAGCGCGTCCTTCAGCGAGGCGCTGTGCACCGAGGGCAGGCTGGTGTCGATCAGGCCGGCGCGATCGAGTTCGCCGAGAATGCCCATGATGCCGCCGGCGCGATGCACGTCCTCCAGATGCACGTCCGCGACCGAAGGCGCGACCTTGCACAGCACCGGCACGCGGCGCGACAGGCGGTCGATGTCCTTCATGGTGAACGGCACCTCGCCTTCATAGGCGGCGGCGAGCAGATGCAGCACGGTGTTGGTCGAGCCGCCCATCGAGATGTCGAGGGTCATCGCGTTCTCGAACGCCGTGAAGTTCGCGATGTTGCGCGGCAGCACGCTGGCGTCGTCCTGTTCGTAATAGCGGCGGGCGAGGTCCACGATCAGATGTCCGGCCTCGACGAACAGGCCCTTGCGGTCGGCATGGGTGGCGAGCACCGAACCGTTGCCGGGCAGCGCAAGGCCGAGCGCCTCGGTCAGACAGTTCATCGAATTCGCCGTGAACATGCCCGAGCACGATCCGCAGGTCGGGCAGGCGGAGCGTTCGATCACCTCGACATCGGCGTCGCTGACCGTGTCGTCG